>NZ_JBVJHK010000002.1:0-700439 GCF_055586845.1 Micromonospora sp. NPDC049139
CTCCAACAAAAACCTGTTGAAACAGTCATCCCGACAACATGTGTTGCCAAAGGAATCCAAAACCAGCCAAACCAATAGGCCTGACCAGTCCCGGGATATAAATCAATTTGGCACTGGCTTATCAAGCACCCTGTTGAGTTCTCAAAGAACAACCACACACCACTCAGGCGTCCCACGTCGTGGGATCCCGCTTGGGGCAACTCCTCTAACTTACTCGGCTCACTTCCCGTTGTCAACCTCGTGTCCGAGATGATCAACGTTCGGTGTTCCAGATCCACGATGACGCACGCCGTAACGGCGGT
The DNA here is from genome assembly GCF_055586845.1 of Micromonospora sp. NPDC049139. Taxonomy (NCBI): domain Bacteria; kingdom Bacillati; phylum Actinomycetota; class Actinomycetes; order Micromonosporales; family Micromonosporaceae; genus Micromonospora; species Micromonospora sp. NPDC049139. The sequence continues at coordinate 303 of NZ_JBVJHK010000002.1, forward strand.
CGCTTCCGTCGTGGGAAACCGCAGACCGGCCGATCGCCGCTCTGCGGCTATCCGCCCGGCTCCTGCCGGCTTCAGCACTCTACCCGGTCAGTCTCGCGATCACAACCCCGCCTCGGAGTGTCTTCGCACCGCCCGATCCCCAGTCTCGCTCGGCGTCTCCGCCACGAGCCTGGTGCCCGTTGTCAGCCGGTTTGTCCGGCCTCCCGCGTGCAGAGAGAAAGTTACGCGGACTGCCCCGGGAAGGCAAATCAGCGTCGGTCACTGCCCGGATTCGCCGGCGGAGGGGTCCCGCATTCGTGATGGCGGCACAGGGTCCGCACGGGGCTCCGCCGTGCCAGAGTGTTCGTCATGGACGACCTCACCCGCCCCCGGCCGGCGGTGCTCGCCGAGGACGCGCTGCTCGGGCTGCTGCTGCCGTTCTGGCAGTTGGTCATCGGCGCCTTCGTGCTCTTCGTCCTGGTGGTGTCGGTGGCACGGCTGGCCCGACGGGGGCGGTCCCGGATGACGACGGCCCTCCTCGTCACGGCCGCGGCGATCGCCGGCTTCGCCGTGGTGGGCGTGCTGCTGCAGGGCTGAGGTCCTACAGGCGCCGATTCGCCAGGCTCGGCAACTCGGCACGGATGGTCCGCAGCCGGTCGAGATCGAGGTCGGCGACGGCGACACCCGGGCCGTCGGGCACCTGGGTGAGCACCGTCCCCCACGGATCGACCACCATGCTGCGCCCGAAGCAGGTCCGGCCCGGGTCGTGGTCGCCGGTCTGCCCCGCCGCGGCGACGAAACACTGGTTCTCGATCGCCCGCGCGCGCAGCAGCACCTCCCAGTGGTCCCGCCCGGTGTGCAGCATGAAGGCCGCCGGCACCACCAGCAACTGGGCGCCGCCGTCCGTGGCGAGCTGCCGGTACAGCTCCGGGAAGCGGAGGTCGTAGCAGATCGACAGTCCGACACGGAGCCCCTCGACGTCGACCACCACCGGCTGGTCGCCGGGGGCGACGGTGGCGGACTCCAGGTAGGAGACCCGGCCGGGGATCTCCACGTCGTACAGATGGATCTTGCGGTAGGTGGCCGCGAGCGCTCCGGAGCGGTCGAGGACCAGGGTGGTGTTCCAGGTGCGGGCCGCGTCCGGCCCGCGCTCGTGGATCGACCCGGCGATCACCCAGATGCCCAGCCGGCGCGCGACGCCGGCGAAGAACTGCCCCACCTCGCCGTCCACCGGCTCCGGCTCGGGCAGCCCGGCGGCGGGGCCGAGGTAGTCGACGTACTCCGGCAGGAGGGCGACGTCCGCGCCGGCCGCGGCCGCACGCTCCAGCAGGGCCTCGGCGGCCGCGAGGTTGGCCTTACGGTCGTCCCGGGCGTTGAGCTGGCAGACGGCGACACGCATGGGAATCAGCGTACGACCGGACCGGGCCACGGCGCGACAGCGGCAACCGTCGAACACTGCGCCCCGGTCACGCCTCATCCGCTGCCGACGCTCACCGCCCCCTGGAAACGCCGACCGCGCCCGACCTCGGCGGAGGGGGCGCGGTGGCGGTGGCGGTGGTTCAGGCCGACTTCTCCTCGCGGTCCCGCCGGGCACGGCGGCCGGTGAACTCGCGGGGCACGATCGTCGGGTTCACGTTCTCCAGGACCACCTCGCGGGTGATCAGCACCCGCGCGGCGTCGGGGTTGCTCGGCACCTCGTACATCACGGAGAGCAGGACCTCTTCCATGATCGCGCGCAGGCCGCGGGCGCCGGTGCCGCGCAGCATCGCCTGGTCGGCGATCGCCTCCAGCGCCGGCTCCTCGAACTCCAGCTCGACGCCGTCGAGCTCGAAGAGGCGCTGGTACTGCCGGACGAGGGCGTTGCGCGGCTCGGTGAGGATGCGCACCAGCGCGGTGCGGTCCAGGCTGCGCACGTTGGTGATCACCGGGAGCCGGCCGATGAACTCGGGGATCAGCCCGAACTTCAGCATGTCCTCCGGCATGACCTGGCTGAAGATGTCGTCGGTCGACCGCTCGCTGACCGACCGGAGCCGGGCGCCGAAGCCCGTGCCGCCGTGGCCGGTGCGGGCCTCGATGATCTGGTCGAGCCCGGCGAAGGCACCGCCGCAGATGAACAGCACGTTGGTGGTGTCGATCTGGATGAACTCCTGGTGCGGGTGCTTGCGCCCGCCCTGCGGCGGCACGTTGGCCACCGTGCCTTCCAGCATCTTGAGCAGCGCCTGCTGGACACCCTCGCCGGAGACGTCCCGTGTGATCGACGGGTTCTCCGACTTGCGGGCGATCTTGTCGACCTCGTCGATGTAGATGATGCCGGTCTCGGCGCGCTTGATGTCGTAGTCCGCCGCCTGGATCAGCTTGAGGAGGATGTTCTCCACGTCCTCGCCCACGTAGCCGGCCTCGGTGAGCGCGGTGGCGTCGGCGATGGCGAACGGCACGTTCAGCATCCGCGCCAGCGTCTGCGCCAGGTGGGTCTTGCCGCACCCCGTCGGGCCGAGCAGCAGAATGTTGGACTTGGCCAGCTCGACGGCGTCGCTGCCGGAACCCGGCGCGCCGGCCGCATCGGCCTGGATCCGCTTGTAGTGGTTGTAGACCGCGACGGCGAGCGCCTTCTTGGCCTGGTCCTGCCCGACCACGTAGTTGTCGAGGAACTGGCAGATCTCCATCGGCTTGGGAAGCTCTTCCCACTTCACCTCGCCGGACTCGGCCAACTCCTCCTCGATGATCTCGTTGCAGAGATCGATGCACTCGTCGCAGATGTAGACCCCTGGGCCCGCGATGAGCTTCTTGACCTGCTTCTGCGACTTGCCGCAGAAGGAGCATTTCAGTAGGTCGCCGCCGTCACCGATCCGTGCCACCTACGTTCTCCCTGCACTCATCGGCCGGAGACCCGGCCCTGACCTGCGGACGGTACGCCGCCCGCCTCGTTCACCCAGCCGGAGGACCGGCGGAGCGGTACAGACCCGACGTTACCCGCTGGCGGAGTTTTCTCCGACCCCCAAAACGGGTGTGTCAGACGGTCGGCCGGGAGCGGACTCCCGGCCGACCTCGACGTGAAACTGCTCAGCTGGCGGCGTTGGCCGCCAGCAGGCCCTTCTTGCGGCTGGTGAGGATGGTGTCCACCAGCCCGTACTCCCGGGACTCCTCGGCCGTCATGATCTTGTCGCGGTCGATGTCCTTGCGAACCTTCTCCATCGGCTGGTTGCAGTGCCGGGAGAGCATCTCCTCGAGCTGGGTCCGCATCCGCAGGATCTCCCGGGCCTGGATCTCGATGTCCGAGCCCTGCCCGTAGCCGCCCTCGGTGGCCGGCTGGTGAATGATGATCCGCGAGTTCGGCAGCGCCATGCGCTTGCCCGGGGTGCCGGCGGCCAGCAGCACGGCCGCGGCGCTCGCGGCCTGGCCGAGGCAGACCGTCTGGATGTCCGGCCGGACATACTGCATGGTGTCGTAGATCGCCGTCATGGCGGTGAACGAACCACCCGGCGAGTTGATGTACATGATGATGTCGCGGTCCGGGTCGGTGCCCTCGAGCGTCAGCAGCTGCGCCATCACGTCGTTGGCCGACGCGTCGTCGACCTGGACGCCGAGGAAGATGATCCGGTCCTCGAAGAGCTTGTTGTACGGGTTCGACTCCTTGACCCCGTACGACGTGCGCTCGACGAACGACGGCAGGACGTAGCGGTTGTGCACGGCCGCGAACTGCGGCGGCAGGCTCAGGTCGGTCATCGTCAGCTCCTCAGCTCAGGGTCCCGGCGCCTTCCGGAACCTGCGTGGCTCCGGTGATCACCTTGTCGATGAAGCCGTAGTCCGTGGCCTCCTGGGCGGTGAACCAGCGGTCGCGGTCGGAATCCGCCTCGATCTGCGCCTGGCTCTGCCCGGTGTGGAAGGCGACCCGCTCCTGGAACATCCGCTTGGTGTAGAGCATCTGCTCCGCCTGGATGGCGATGTCCGACGCCGTGCCGCCCATGCCGCCGGACGGCTGGTGCATCATGATCCGCGCGTGCGGCAGGGCGTAACGCTTGCCCTTGGTGCCGGCGCAGAGCAGCAGCTGGCCCATCGAGGCCGCCATGCCCATCGCCACGGTCGACACGTCGTTGTCGATGAACTGCATGGTGTCGTAGATCGCCATGCCCGAGTAGACCGAGCCACCGGGCGAGTTGATCCACAGGTTGATGTCGCGGTCCGGGTCCTCCGCGGCGAGCAGCAGGAGCTGCGCGCAGATGCGGTTGGCGACCTGGTCGGTCACCTCGCTGCCCAGGAAGATGATCCGCTCCTTGAGCAACCGGTTGTAGACCGAGTCATCGAGGTTGCCAATGTTGTCGCCACCGCGGGCCTCGATCGCCCGGAGCGGCATCGCTTGCATGTGCATGTCGGTCATGGCAGCCCTTCGCTCTCCGTACCGTCCTACCCGACACTAACCGCTCAGCCGGGTGGCAGAGTCCCGGTCCGGGCAGTGTTCGCTAACAGCGCAGCCCTGGAGACGTACCCCGAAAAGGGATCGGGCCGCCGCCCACCGCAGGCGGCGGACGGCGGCCTCACCCGACGATCAGTGCTCGTGGTTGTGCTCGGCCTCGCTCTCGGCGCGGAGGGCGTCGAGCGTCACCTCGTTGCCGGCCGAGTCCTTGATCTTGATGCGCTCCATGACCGAGGCCAGGGCCTTGCCGCGCCGCACGTCCCCGAAGACGGCGCCGGCCGCGCCGGAGCGGACCAGCTGGTCGTAGTACTGCTGCGGGGCCATCCCGGCGCGCTGGGCCCGGTGCACGATCTCGTGGCCGAACTCGTCGTCGCTGACCTGGACCTCCTCGGCGTCGGCGAGGGTGTCCAGCAGCAGCTGGATCTTGACGCCCTCGGTCGCCGCCTCGGTCAGCTCGGCGTCGATCTGCTCCTCGGTCTTCTCCTCGGCCGCCAGGTATTCCTCCAGGGAGGCCCCGATGCGCTCGAGCTGGTCGACCATCGCCTGCTTGCGGCTCTCGACCTCCTCGCGGACGACCCCCTCCGGCGCCGGCACCTCGGCGGCGGCGACGAGCTGCTCCAGGGCCTTGTCGCGGGCGGCGTAGATCTGCTCGACCCGCTTGCCCCGGGTGACCCGCTCGCGCAGGTCCCCGCGCAGCTCCTCGATGCTGTCGAACTCGCTCGCCATCTGGGCGAACTCGTCGTTGAGCTCCGGCAGCTCCTTCTCCTTGACCGTGCGGACGGTCACCGCCACCTCGGCGTCGCGGCCGGCGAAGTCGCCGCCGACGAGCTGGGTGGTGAAGGAGGTGCTCTCGCCGGCGGACAGGCCGACGACGGCCTCGTCCAGGCCCGGGAGGAGCTGCTTGCTGCCGACCTCGTGGGAGATGTTGCTCGCCTGGCCGCCCGGCACGTCCTCGCCGTCGACGGTCGCGTTCAGGTCGATCTGGACGTAGTCGCCCTCCTGGGCGGCCCGCTCTACGGTCTTCAGGGTGGCGAAGCGCTCGCGCAGGTTCTTCACCTGCTCGTCGATCTCGCTGTCGTCGATCTGCAGCTCGTCGACGGTCACCTCGATGGTGGCCGGGTCCGGCAGGGTGATCTCCGGGCGGACGTCGACCTCGGCGGTGAAGTTCAGCGAGTCACCGTCGTTGAACTCGGTGATCTCGACCTCGGGGCGGCCGAGCGTCTTCAGGTCGTGCTCGCGGACGGCGGCGAGGATGTTCTGCGGGATGGCCTCCTGGACCGCCTCGTTGAGGACGGTGCCCCGGCCGACCCGCTGGTCGATCACGGCCGCCGGAACCTTGCCCTTGCGGAAGCCGGGAACCTGGACCTGCTGCCCGATCTCCCGGTACGCCTTCTTGAGGCTCGGCTCGAGCTCGACGAACGGCACCTCGATGGCGAGCCGCACGCGCGTCGGGCTCAGAGTCTCGACGGTGCTCTTCACAGGCGTACTCCTTGACGGATCTCGGTTTTAGTCTGGGCGTGATAAGCCCATCGAGTGTAGGCGAGCCGGCCGGGCGCACCGGCAGCGGCCGGGGACCGCGCGGAGGGCGACCCCGGCGACCGGCCGCGGACGACAGTCGGGGTGGCGGGATTTGAACCCACGGCCCCTCGCTCCCAAAGCGAGTGCGCTACCAAGCTGCGCCACACCCCGTGGCGACGAGCAGTCTATGCGGTCGCGGCCCGCGCGACGTGCCGGGGCGTCACCCAACGCGCCGAACGGGGACCAACCGGACACCGCGTGCGCCGGCCACCCCTGCACCGGGCGACGGCACGCGCCGCGCCGGGATACGGCTGAGCGGACGGGGTGGGCCATTGGGTACGCTGTCGGCGCGTCCCGCAACGTCGGGGCGCACGCGGGCGTAGCTCAATGGCAGAGCTTCAGTCTTCCAAACTGACGGTGCGGGTTCGATTCCCGTCGCCCGCTCCACGAACTCCGGCCAGGTCAGCGGCGTTGCCGCCGAGCCTGGGCCGTTCTCGTCCCAGCCCCTTTTCCGAATCGCCAGCACGTCCCGGCGGGGAAAGCGATAGAAAGCAGCCATGTCCAGCGAGCCGGAGCCGGGCCTGGCGCCCGAGCACCTGCGGCCCGGCTATGCCGGTGATCCCATCATGGTGACGGTCGACGGGCAGGACTTCCGTGTTCGCGTACGCGTCGGGGAGCCCGGCACGTACGACTTCGACTGGCTCAGTGGGCCGCACGACTACGGCTTTGGCCTTTCCCGGTCTGACGGCTCCGCGATGAGCCGGCCCGAGATGGAGGAGGCCATCCGCGACTTCCTCGCCCAGATCGATCCCGCTACCGGCTACCTGGCGGAATGACGGCAACCGGCGTGGTCATGGGCGGCAGCGCCGGCCTGTAGCCGCGCGACGGCCCGCCGCGCCGGCGGCCTCGGGGCGAGATCGGCGCCGGTGCGGCTGCTGCGTACCATGCGGGGCCGGGCATCCCCTCGTCCCGCGGAGGTATCGGCAGATGGCAGGCCAGCACGAGGGGTACGCCCTCGGCGTCGACCTCGGCACGTCGCACACCGTCGCCGTGCTGCGCCGGCCGGACGGGCACACCCGCCCGCTGCTGGTGGACGGCCAGCCGATCATCCCCTCGGGCGTGTACGCCGACGCGGACGGGCTGCTGCACGCCGGCCGGGACGCCCAGCGGCTGGCCCGCACCGATCCGGGCCGGTACGAGCCCAACCCGAAGCGGCGCATCGACGAGCCGGGGGTGTCGCTGGGCGACCGCCGGTATCCGCCGGCCGAACTGCTGGCCGCGACGCTGCACGCGGTGGCCCGGGCGGCCGTCGAGGCGGTCGGCTTTCTGCCCCCGGCGGTGCTCACCTGCCCGGCGACCTGGGACGCGGCCCGGCGGCAGGTGCTCGCCGACGCCCTGGCCGTGGCCGGGTGGCCGTCGGCGGCCGAGCACACGCTTTCCGGCCCCACCCCACCGGGCACTCGGCTGCTGCGGGAGCCGGTCGCCGCCGCCCGCTACTACACCCAGGTGCTGCGCCGGCCGGTGCCGGTGGGCGGGGCGATCGCCGTGTTCGACTTCGGCGCCGGCACCCTGGACGTCGCCGTGCTCCGCAACGAGGGCGCCGACCCGTGGGGCGACTCGGGGTTCAGCGTGGTCGCCGCGGGCGGCGCCGACGACCTCGGCGGCCTGGACGTCGACGCGGCGCTGCTGGGCCGGCTCGGCGAGCTGGTCGCGGGCGACCATCCGGCGCAGTGGCAGCGGCTGGTCCACCCGCAGTCGGCGACGCAGCGGCGGGAGCAGCACGAACTCTGGGAGAACGCCCGGGGCGCGAAGGAGATGCTGTCCCGCGCGACGGCCGCGCCGGTGGCCGTGCCGGGGGTGGAGGCCGTCGTCACCCTCACCCGCGCCGACCTGGAGCGGGTGGCCGCGCCGCTGCTGGGCCGGGCGGTGACGGTGGCCCGGGAGGTGATCGGCGCGGCCGGCCTCGACCCGCAGCAGCTCGCCGGCCTGTTCCTGGTCGGCGGCGCCACCCGGATGCCGATGGTGGCCCGGCTCCTGCACGCCGAGCTGGGCATCGCCCCGACCGTGCTGGAGCAGCCGGAGCTGCCGGTCGCCGAGGGGGCGCTCACCGACCTGCCCCTGCCCCGACGCCCCCGCGGCGCCGCCGCCTTCGCCGCGCCCGCGCAGGCCGGATCCGCCGCGCCACCGCAGCCAGGACCAGCGCCGGCGCAGCAGCCAGGACCGGTCGCGCCGGCCGGACCGACCGCACCGCCGCAGGACGCAGCCGCCGCGCCGGCGTCGGCCGGGCCTACGGGCCCGGCGCAGGCCGGGTCCGGCATACCGGCGCAGCAGGCCGCCGGGCCGGCGTTGCCCCAGCCCGCCGGGCCCGTGGGCCCCACGCCGACCGTTGTCGCCGGGCCGGAGGGCGTCACGCCGGCGATCCCCGCCGGACTGGCGCCCACCCTGGTCGCGGGTGCGTCGGCCACGCCGACCGTGCCCGCCGCGCCGGCCCCGACCACGCCGTACGGACCGCCGGGAGCCGCCCCGCCCGGGAGCCCGGTGCCGGGCGCGCCGCCGGCCGCCGGACACGGCCAGCACGGCGGTCACGACGGACACGGCCGGCACGGTGGTCATGGCGGTCAGCCGTCGGGCGTGCCCGGGCCGCCTCAGGCGGGCGGATGGGCGCCCGGCGTACCCCCGGCGAGCCTGTCCGCCGGGTCGGGCGCGTCGCCGGCGGCGTGGCCGGGCGTACCCGTCTCCGGCACGCCGGTGTCGCCGCCGCCCGGCGCCGGCCCGGCCGCGCCCGCGTTCCCCCGCCGCCGGGCGCTGTGGATCGCGGCCGGGGCCGTCGTCGCCCTCGCCGGCGTGGTGACCGCGGCGGTGCTCTACCTGACCCGGGACCGCTACCCCGCCCTGGAGTTCCGGGCCGCCGTGGCCGTGGTGGAGCAGGTGGCCGCCGGGGACGACCGGCCGGAGGCGATGTTCACCGCGGTGCTCGGCGGACGGGCGTACCTCGCGCACCCGCTCGACGACGGGCGGCTGGAGGTGGTGGCGGTCGACGCCGACACCGGCGGGGTCGAGTGGCGGAAGCAGACCGGGGCGTCCGCCGAGCGGTGGGAGCGGATCGTCGCGCTGCCCGGCGCGGTGGTGGCCTTCGCCGACGCCATCGGCGACGACACCCCCCGGGACCTGGTGCTGCTCGACGGCGCCTCCGGTGCCGAGCGGTGGCGCCGGCCGATCCTGGGCAACGACGAGGTCTTCTTCGGCGAGGACGTCGCGGTGCTGGTCGACCAGACCGAGAAGCGGCTGGTCGGGCTGCGCCTGAGCGACGGCGGGGAGGCGTGGACGCAGCCCAGCCCGCAGGACGAGTACGGCGGGGCCCGCACCAGCGTCCACCCGGTCACCACGGACGAGGCGCTGGGCGGCCCGGCCTTCGTCGACGGCTCGCCGCGCGACCCCTGGCGCGGCGAGGTCCGCCGGCTCGTGCAGGTGGGCGCGGACCGTTCCGTCCGGGTGGTCGACATGGGCAGCGGCCGCATCGTCCACAGCCATGCCGGCGTGGCCGACCAGGACGACCTGGTGGTGGCGCACGAGGACCGCCTCTACGTCGCCCGCGACGAGGCCCGCTACCAGTTGCTGGCGTACGACCTGACGACCGACGCCCAGCCGAAGGTGCTGTACACGGCCACGGACGACCGCAAGCGGCCGGAGGCGCTGGTGCCCTGCGGCAAGCACCGGGCCTGCCTGCTGGAGACCACGGGCGGCGAGGACGAGAGCACCGAGGTGGTGGCGGCGACCGAGGAGAAGATGGCCCACTGGCCGGCGCCGGAGGCGACCCGGCTGGTGCCGCTCGGCGAGCACCTGCTGGTCCAGCGGACCTCCTCGGAATCGGTCAGCACCCTGTTCGACCCGGACGGTCGCGCGGTGCTTCGGGACCGGAAGGGGGTGGCGGTCCGGCTCGACGGGGGCAACCTGCTCGTCTTCGCCGATCCGCCCAGCTCGGTCGAGGACGACCGCAGCGTCGCCGGGGTGGCGGCCGGCTCGGGCGAGGTGACCGAGATGGGCCAACTGGAGGACGTACGCAGCGAGACGTGCTCGTGGAACACCAGCGTGATCGTCTGCGGCGCCAAGGAGGACTTCGTGATCTACCGGTTCGCCGACCGCTAGCCGAATCCCGACAGCCATTCAGATCGATCTATGTAACCGATAACCTCCTCTCAACGGCCAGGCCGCCCCGCGTCCGGCCACGAGCCGGCGCGGGCCCGACAGGAGGAGGACCGGCATGACACTTCCCCGTACCCGGCGGTGGCGGGCCCGCGCGGTGGGCGTACTCGCCCTCGCCGCCGCGCTCGTCGCCACCGTGGGCACCCCCGCCACCGCGGCCTCCGGCGGCGAGATCCGGCACGCCGACGACGCGAACGCCGTGACCGACGGCTACGTCGTGGTGCTCCGGGACGACAGCGTCGGCCGGCACGGCGGCGACCGGCAGGTTGCGGTCAGGAACGTCGCGGACCGGCTGGCCGACCGCTACGGCGCCGCCCTCGGCCACGTCTACGGCCACGCGCTCACCGGCTTCGCGGCGCGCCTGCCGGAGCGCGCGGCCCGCCGGCTCGCCGCCGACCCGGCCGTGGCGTACGTGGAGCGGGACCGGGTGGTCACCCTCGTCGGGCCGGGGGTCCAGCTCAACCCGCCGTCCTGGGGCCTGGACCGGATCGACCAGCGCGGCCTCCCGCTCGACGGCCGGTACGCCTACCCGAACACCGCGCACAACGTGCACGCGTACGTCATCGACACGGGCCTGCGGCGTACCCACACCGACTTCGGCGGGCGGGCCGGCGTGGGGGTGGACCTCGTCGACGGCGGCCCGGCGGACGACTGCAACGGCCACGGCACCCACCTGGCCGGCACCGTCGGCGGCACGCGGCACGGGGTGGCGAAGGAGGTCCAGCTGCGCCCGGTGCGGGTGCTGAACTGCGCCGGCAGCGGCACCTTCTCCCAGGTCATCGCCGGGGTGGACTGGGTCACCGCGAACGCAGTCCGGCCGGCGGTGGCGCTGCTGGCGCTCGGCGGCGGGGCCAGTACGGCCCTCGACTCGGCCGTGAACCGGTCCATCTCGTCCGGCGTCACCTACGTCGTCACGGCCGGCAGCTCGAACGCCAACGCCTGCAACTACTCTCCCGCCCGGGTGCCGGCGGCGCTCACCGTGGCCGGCACCACCATTACCGACGGCCGGATGCCGAGCGGCAACTACGGCAGTTGCCTCGACCTGTACGCCCCCGGCGCCAACATCACCTCCACCTGGCACGCCACCGACACGGCGGTGGCCACCCTCAGCGGCGGGTCGATGGCCGCCGCACACGTCGCCGGGTGCGCCGCGCTCGCCCTCTCGGCCAATCCCACCTGGACTCCCGCCCAGGTGGCGGCCTACCTGACCGGCAGGGCGACCACCGGGGTCGTCAGCGGCGTGGTCGCCGGCACGCCGAACCGCCTGCTCTACTGCGGCGCCTGACCCGGGAACGCCGGGGCCACCGACGCTGAGCGGGCACCGGGCATCCCGGCGCCCGCCCGCGCGACCCGTCGATCCGGCGGGCCGCGCGGGCGGATCGTCCGCCCCGAACGGTCGACACAGGCGGTCGGGCCGGGGTCGATGCGGTGCGGCACGAGGACGGTCGCACCTCCGGCACGGCGGCGGGCCGCCCGCCGGACACCGGGTACGCCTCGCCGGCGGCGCGGTGACGGCCGCACGCAACATCGATGCTTGTCGCTGGAGGCGTCTGCGGCTACCGTCGAATCCAGTGACGATCGACTATATGGTCATCGGCGCGGGCATCGCGGGCGCCAGCGCCGGACACCACCTCGCCGCGTACGGCAGCGTGCTGCTGGCCGAGATGGAACGCGTCCCCGGCCAGCACTCCACCGGCCGCTCGGCCGCCCTGTTCTCCGAGTACTACGGCGGGCCGGTGGTGCGCGGGCTGACCCGGGCCAGCCGGGGCTTTCTCGCCGCCCCGCCGCCGGGATTCGCCGACCATCCGCTGCTCACCCCGCGCGGCGTGCTCAGCCTCTGCCCGCCGGGTGCCGAGGACGAGTTCGACGCGACGCTGCGCGACGGGGCCGACGTGGACCCGCCGGCCCGCGAGATCGACCCGGCCGAGGTGACCGCGTACTGCCCGGTGGTGCGGCCGGGGTGGTGCCGGCGGGCGATGGTGAAGCCGGCCGCCCGAGACCTCGACGTCGCCGCGCTGCACCAGGGATACCTGCGCGGCATCCGCGCGGCCGGCGGCCGGGTAATGTGCGGCGCCCGGGTCCGCCGGCTGCGGCGGGCGGACGGGGCGTGGCGGGTCGCCACCGACGCCGGCGAGTTCACGGCGCGGGTCGTCGTCAACGCGGCCGGCGCCTGGGCCGACGAGGTCGCCGCGGCGGCCGGCGTACGACCGGTGGGGCTGACCCCGCTGCGGCGCACCGCCTTCCTCGTGGACGCGCCGGCCGGCGTCCCGGCGACGGACTGGCCGATGGTCAACGACGTGGCCGGCACCTTCTACTTCAAGCCGGAGTCGGGACGCCTGCTGGTCTCCCCGTCCGACGCCACCCCGGCGCCGCCCGGGGACGCCCGCCCCGACGACCTCGACGTGGCGATCGGCGCCGAGCGGGTGCAGGAGGCGACCACGCTGAGCTTCCGCCGGGTCCACCGGGCCTGGGCCGGTCTGCGGACCGCCGCCCCGGACGACGTGCCGGTGATCGGCCCGGCGCCCGACGCGCCGGACTTCCTCTGGCTGGCGGGGCTGAGCGGCTACGGCGTCCAGACGGCGCCCGCGGCGGGCGCGCTGCTCGCCGCGCTGGCGGTCGATGCCCCGCCACCCGTCGACCCCGCCCCCTACTCACCCGCGCGTCCCCTCCTGGTCAGGTGAAAGGAAGGGCCCCTTCCTATGCACCAGGCGTTAGGAAGGGGCCCTTCCTTTCACCTGACGGGCGTTCAGGAGCATGGCCGGGTCGCTGGCCGACGAGCGAGCGACGGGGCAGCATCGTCCACGCCGAGATGCCCGCCGACACCAGCGCCGCCAGCAGCATCACCTGGAAGACCGCCGGATAGCCGGCCACGCTGGCGACCAGGCCGGCCAGCGGCGCCCCGGCCACCAGGCCCAGGTCCCAGAACGACGTGAACGCGCCGAGCGCCGCCCCCTGGTGCGCCGGGTCGGTCCGGTTGATCACGAGCAGGGCCAGCGCCGGGAAGAGCAGCGAGAGCCCGGCGCCGATCACCAGCCCGCCGACGACCGCGACCACGAGATTCGGCGCGACCGCGACCAGGAGCAGCCCCACCGCCTCCACCAGCGCGGACGCTACCGCCACCCGGCCGGCGCCGAGCCGGTCGGGCAGCCCGCCCACGAACAGCCGGACCCCGACATAGGTGAAGCCGAACGCGTTGAACGCGGCGATCCCGTTCTCGATGCCCCGGTCGGCCAGGTGCAGGGCGACGAACGCGGCCAGTGCGGCGTACCCGAACCCGGCCAGGGAGAGCGCGACGCCCGGGGCGACCGCGCTGCGCGGCAGGATGCCGGCCGGGCCCTTCGGTTCCGGCTGCTCCGGCCGGGGGCGGACGGCGACGAGCGCGGCCCCGGCCAGCGCCGCCAGGATCGCGAACAGCCACACGGCGGGATAGCCGCCCGAGGTGCGCAGCAGCACCGCGCCGAGCAGCGCGCCGAGCGTGATGCCCAGCCACATGTGGATGCCGTACAGGCCGACGACGCGGCCCCGCCGGTCGGCCGGCGCGAGCGCCACCAGCCAGGCCGCGCCGGCGGTGTAGACGGCCGCCTCCCCCACGCCGTGCAGGACCCGGACGCCGACCAGCACGCCGACGTTGCCGGCCACCAGGTAGGCCGCGGCGGCGGCCGCGCACACGGCCGCCCCGGCCAGCATCACCGTCCGGTACCCGTGCCGGTCGCCGAGCCGGCCGGCGACGGGCCGGGCGATCACGGCGGAGACCGCGATCGCGGCGATCACCACGCCCACCTCGACCCGGTTGCCGTCGAGTTCGTCGAGGACGTAGAAGGGCAGCACGGCCAGGGACGCGCCGACGCCGAGCAGGCAGAGGAAGATGGCGCCGAAGAGCGGCACGATGGGCCGGTAGAACGCGAGTTTCCCGCCGGTCGTGGTCATGCGGTGACGCTCCTAGGCCGGTACGACGTGGAAGAAGTGGGTCGGCAGGTGCACGGCCAGGCCCTCGTGGATCTCGGCGCAGACGGCCGGGCCGTCGGTGGCGAAGGTGCCCGGCGGCGGGGTCGCCACGCGGATCGCGGAGCGCCCGGCGTCGAGCAGGCGCGCCGCCATCGCGAAGTCGCCCACCACCGCCTCACCCGGCGCCACCATCCGGGTACGGCTGATCAGGACGCCGTTGCGGTGCAGGTCCGCCAGCAGCGCGTCGCGCCCGAGCAGGTGGGTGTAGTAGTCCCTCGGGTTGACGATCATCGCGTGCGGGGTGGCACCGGTCTGCTCGATCTCGTCGCAGGCGGCGAGCAGGCCGGTCAGCCAGTCGTGCCGGTACGGCAGCCGCCCGATCTCGGGGTGCCGCAGCAGGCCGTGCTCGCCGATGGTCAGCGCCTGGTTCTCCGCCGTGGCGAGGCGGACCAGCAGCCGGTAGTCGACGAAGACGGCCAACGCCTCCGGGTCGTCGGCGAGTTCCTCGGGGATGCGTACCCAGGCGCGGATCGGGTGCACGGCGGCCGAGGCGGTGCCGAACCGGAAGGCCGCCTCGCGGCGCAGGCCGGACTCGTGCACCGCGGCGGCCTCCCCGACGTCGGGCCGGCCCTCGCACCAGAACCGCACCGGGTCCATCCCCACGGACCGCTTGCGGAACAGGTTGCGGACGGTCACCCGGGGGCGTTCCTTCGTCGGCTGGAAGGCGTCCGTGATGGTGTAGTCGAAGCGCACCTCGGCGCCGGCCGGGTCGGCGGCGTACGCGCGGGCGAACACCTCGCCGGGCGACAGGGTCGACGACGCGGTCACGGGCGGCGCGGCGGTGGTGGTCATGAATCCTCCCCGATGGCGATGGCGTGCCGGATCAGCCGCTGGTAGAAGGGCTGGTGATGGTCGTGGTACGAGCGCAGGGTGTCGTCGTTGTCGACGGTCACCGCGAAGGACTTGGCGACCGGCGAGAAGCCGGAGGTGCGCTCGACGTCGAGGTGCCACTTGCGGGTGCGCCGCCACTCGGCGCGCTCCCCCGGCGCCCAGTTCAGCGCCTCCGGCCGGAACGGCAGCCCCACGGCGGCGCACCAGGCCGCCACCGTGTCCGCGGGCCGGCGCAGCAGGTCCTCGGCCCGGATCACCACCGGCGGCCGGCGCGCGGTCCGGCGGACCAGGTCGAACAGCTCCCACTGGTGCTCGAAGCCGATCTCAGGGCAGGTCACCGTGGGCTTGATGGCGTAGTGCGAGCTGATCGTGCGGGCCGGTTCCCGGACGATGAAGGTGTGCGTGACGTCGGCGATCGCCTCGGGATCGTCGAACAGGTGCCGGTACCGGTACTCGAGGGTGTCCTTGACGAAGACCGTCCGGTCCCGGCCCAGCCCGGTCAGGTGCGCGACGACGTCGGCCGGGTCGGTCACGGTGACGGCGCCGCCGTCGGCGGTGGGCAGGTCGACGTGCCCCTCGTCGACGAGGGTGACCAGCGGCTCGTGCACGACCGTCACGTCACCGCGGGCGATCATCATGCGCAGGAACGCGGTGGAGAGCGCCCGCGGATGCGCCCACATGGCGATCACCGGCATGCGGACGCCCCGTACCGCGTCGCCCGCCGGACCGGCGCGCCGCCGAGGTGGTGGACGGGCCTCACTGGGACCACCAGGTCGGCTTGCGGTCCCAGCGGTGGTCGCGCAGCGTGTCGAGCAGCCCGGCGTCCAGCGGCGCGCCGTCGCTGACGGCCAGGTTGGCGCGGACGTGCTCGACGCGGCGCATGCCGGGGATCACCGTGCTCACCGCCGGGTGGTGCAGGATGAACCGCAGCGCCAGCTCCGGCATGGTCGTCCCCGGCGGCACGTCGGCGGCCAGCCGCTCGGCGCGCTCCACGCTGGGCAGCAGGTTCTCCGGGCCGAAGTACGTGCTGCGCCAGTCCTCCTCCGGCCACGTGCTGTCGGCGGTCAGCGTGCCGGTCAGCGTCCCCTCGTCGAACGGCACCCGGGCGATGATCCCGATGTCGTCGCGCTGCGCGCGGGGGAACAGCTCGTCCTCGGGCGCCTGGTCGAAGATGTTGTAGATGACCTGGACGACGTCGATCAGCCCGGTGTCGAGGGCGGCGTGGCAGTTCGTCGGCTCCCACCGGTTGACGCTGATCCCGACGCCGTCGACGAGGCCCTCCCGCTTGAGGTCCGCGACGGTCTCCTGCCAGCGGCCGTCGGCCGCCCAGCGGTCCTCCCAGACGTGGAACTGGAGCAGGTCGATCCGGTCCACGCCGAGGTTCTCCAGGCTGTGCCGGGTGTACTCGCGGATGTGGTCGGCCGGGAAGACGTCGTCCAGGGTGTCCTGCGGGCCGGGCGGCCACTCCCGATTCTTCGGCGGGATCTTGGTGGCCAGGTAGAGCCGGCGGTCCGGGTGCCGGCGCACGAGGGCGCCGAGCAACCGTTCGCTGACGCCCCGCCCGTAGACCCAGGCGGTGTCGAAGAAGTTGCAGCCCCGTTCCACCGCCTCGTCCAGGCAGGCCGGCGCGGTGTCGTAGTCCCAGCCGGTGAAGCCGCCCGGTCCCCCGCCGATGCCCCACATCCCGTACCCGACCTCGCTGACCTGCCAGCCGAGCCGACCCATCCTGCGGTATCGCATTCCACTCCCTCGTCCGTGCCGATCGCCGCGCCGCGCGCGGCTGGTCACCCTGGTCCGGCCGGCAGCAGCAGCCGGTCGGTCGCCCGTCGCTCGTGCTCGCCCAGCCACGCCCGGTAGGCGCCGACGGACGGCCCGAGCCGGTGGTCGGTGAAGCCCCGGCGCCGTTCCAACTCGGCGCAGCCGTCGCGGCGGAACAGCCGGGGGTTGTCGGTGAGCAGCGTCGCGAAGACCGCCCGCAGCCGCTCCTCGTCGGCGCCGGCCCCGGCCGGGAACAGCGCGAGCAGCACGGCGGCGGCCCGGTCGCCGTCGGTCGCCGCCTCGCGCAGCGCCGCCACGAAGCGCACGCAGCTCACCCGGGGCAGGGCGTCCGCGCCGGCCAGCGGCAGGTCGGTGAAGTCGACGCTCACCGGGTGCAGGACGTGCAGCGCGCCGCCCCACAGCCGCGGGTCGACGACGGCGGCGACGATCCGCCGCGCGGCCCAGTCCACCGGCGTCCAGTCGGAGCGGACCGACGCGTCGGGACGCATCCGCAGCCGGTGGCAGGCGGCCAGCAGCAGGTGGGTCAGCGCCCGGGGGTTGGGCTGCCCGTCGTCCGCGGCGGGCATCACCTCCCCGAGACGCAGCACGGTGACGGTCGCGCCGCGCCGCCGGGCCTCGGCGAGATACCGCTCCGCCACCCACTTCGACCGGCTGTAGCCGCTGGTGGGCGGGACGACGAGGGCCGGGTCGCACCCTTCCGGCAGCGGGTCGGGGCGGCGGGCGGCCTCGGTGTCGAGGACGCCGAGGGTGGAGACGTGGTGCAGCGGCTTCGGCCGGCCGGTCAGCGCCAGCCGGAGCAGCTCGGCGGTGCCGAGGACGTTCGCCTGGCGGTGGGCCCGGTAGTCGAACAGGAAGTTGACCAGCGCCCCGGCGTGCAGCACGAGGTCGCAGTCGTGGGCCAGCCGGGCCCAGGTCTCCGGGTCCAGGCCGAGGGCGGGGCGGGCCAGGTCCGCGGCGTAGCCGTGCAGGCGCAGGCCGTGGCCGGGCCGCCACAGGCCCCGCTCGGCCAACGCCCGGACGACGCGGGCGGTGGCCTCGGCGTCGTCGGCGGCCCGCGCGAGGCACAGCACCCGGACGTCGGTGGTGGCGAGCAGTTCGTGGACCAGCCGCGCGCCGACGAACCCGGTGGCGCCGGTGACCAGGACGGTGCGCGGCGACCGGCGCCGGGCGACGGGGCGCACCGGCAGGTCGGCCGGGACGGCCGCGTCGCGTTCCACCAGCTCGGCCTCGGTCTCGGCGGGGTCGGCCGCGCGCAGGCGCGCCGCGACCACCCGGGCGAGCCGGGCGGCGGTGGGGTGGGCGAAGAGGTCCTGGACGCCGACCCGGACGTGGTGGTCGGTGCCGAGCGCGGTCACCACGTCGAGCGCCTGGAGCGAGTCGCCGCCCGCGTCGAGGAAGTCGGTGTCCGGGTCGAGGTCCGGCCGGCCGAGAACGGTCCGGAACACGGCCAGCACCCGGTCCGGCAGCGTACGCGCCTCGGCGCGCGCGGCGGCCGCCCGCGCCCGCTCGGCGAGCGTACGGTCGAGCCAGGTCTCCAGGGCCCGCCGGTCGACCTTGCCGTTGCCGGTGAGCGGCAGCGCGTCCCGCACCACGACGTGCCGGGGCACGTGGGGCCGGGGCAGCAGCCGGCGCAGGTGCGCCCGCAGCGCCGGCTCGGTCACCTCCGGGTCGGCGGCGACGAAGAGAGCCAGCGACTTCCCCCGGCCCTCCCGGGCGAGGAGGACCTTCGCCTGCCGCACCCCGGGCAGCCGGGTGGCGGCGGTCTCGATCTCGCCGGCCTCGATCCGGACGCCGTTCACCTTGAGCTGGAAGTCGCGCCGGCCGACGAAGTGCAGTCGACCGTCGGCGGCGAGACGGCCCAGGTCCCCGGTGCGGTAGAGCCGGGTGCCGGGGATGCCGGGCAGCGGATTGGGGACGAACACCTCGGCGGTGCGGGCCGGGTCGCCGAGGTATCCCCCGCCGAGGCAGACCCCGCCGATGACGATCTCGCCGGTCGCGCCGGGCGGCAGCGGGCGCAGCCCGGCGTCCACCACCGCCGCGTAGCAGTTGTCGATGGGCCGGCCGATGGGGATGACGTCGCCGTCGGACCGGGTGACGGTGTGGAAGACCATGCCGATGGAGGCCTCGGTCGGGCCGTACCCGTTGGTGGCCGACACTCCCGGCACCAGGTCGGCCAGGCGGTGCACCGCCCACGGGTCGATCTCCTCGCCGCCGACGATCACGTGCCGCAGCGTGGCGACGGCGCGGCGGGCCGCCGGGTCCCGGTCCAGGACCGACACCAGCGCGCCGAGCACGCTCGGCACGAAGTCGGTCATCGTGACGGCCTCGTCGGCGATGGTGCGGACGGTCCGTTCGACGTCGAGGAAGCCGCCCTCGACGGGCACCACCACCCGGCCGCCGGTGGTCAGCGGCCAGAACATCTGCCACACCGACGAGTCGAAGGTGTGCCGGCTGTTCTGTAGCACCACCTCCGCGCCGGTGGCCGCGAAGTAGCGGGTCATGAACCGGAACCGGTTGGCGATGCCGTCGTGCCGGTTGACGGCGCACTTCGGGGCGCCGGTGGTGCCGGACGTGAAGATGCCGTAGATCAGGTCGCCCGGGCCGACGGGCGTCCGGGGCCGGCGGCGGGTCGGGGTGATGTCGTCGAGGTCCACCGGCAGGCAGGGAACGCCCCCGGTGTCGGGACGCGGGTCGCCGCCCCGGACCACGGCGAGCCGGGGCCGGATCACCGCCAGGGACGCGCGCAGCCGGTCCGCCGGCCAGCCGGGGTCGACGGGCACGAAGGCCGCGCCGAGCTTCATCAGGGCCAGGTCGACGACGGGAAGTTCGAGGCCGTCGGCGAGGAGCACGGGCACCACGTCGCCCCGCCCGATCCCCCGGCCCGCGAGGGCGGCGGCGACGCCGTTGGCCAGGTCGTCCAGTTCGCGATAGGTCAGCGAGCGCCCCCGGAACGACACCGCCCGGCGCTGCGGATGCAGGTCGACGCGGTGTTCGATCATGCGCGGCACCGCCACGAAGGGCCCGTCGTCGTGCCGGCGGCCGGCCCGCTCCACCAGCGCCCGGGAGGCGGGCCCGAGGGCCGGCGCCGCCGACGTGGGCGACGCCGGGTCGGCGAGCAGGGCGGCGAGCAGTTCGGCGTACATCTCCGCCACGGCGGCGGCGTCGGCCGACCATGGATCGTCGGCGGCGCAGCGGAGCACGACCGCGACCGTCGTGTCGGTGACGTCGGCGGTGAGCAGCACGGGTGGCGCGCCGGCGGACGGTGCCGGCGAGCCTCCGTCGAGGAGCACGAGGACGTGGTCGACGCCCTCGTGGTCGAGCGCGGCGGCGCACGCGCGGACCATGGCGCGCGCCCGGTCGCCGGGCATCCGGTGCAGGTCCGCCGGCCAGACCGGCAGGTCCAGCACCTCCGCGCCGGCCCGGACCCGCACCGGTGCCTGGCGGCCCAGGCGGTCGAGCAGTTCCACGGCGGCCAGGGCGGCCGTGGACACCCGGTCGCGGCTGCCGCCGGCCGCGCCGCCCGGGTCGGCCGCGGGGTGCGGCCCGGTGGTCGCCGGGCGGGTGGCGGTGTACCGGTACGTGGACCCGTCCGAGACGGGAACCGGTGCCGCGGACCCGCTGTCGCCCGACCTCATCGCGCCTCCTGTCCCGAGCCCGTGCGGCCGTCGGTCGCAGCCGCGGAGGGAGCTGTGCCGACCCGCCGCACGCCGACAGTGATCGGCGTCGGTCGATGGACGGCCGCTGGTCATGGACACTAGAGGGCTGATCGACGGTAGGGAATATGCAACTTTCTGCTACATCGATGGTTGTCACTTGCCTGCGTCGGCGGCGGTCGCCGCGCCCCCCGGACGCGCGACCGCCCGGGAAACCGGCCCGCGACCAGCCGATCCTCCGGACCCCGCCGGCCGGGCACGACGATTCCGCACCCGCCGCCGCTCGGGCGGCCGGGGCCGGGACGGGGCCGCGCGGCACGCTCTCGTCACCCGATCGGGCAGGGCGGATCACGCCCGGTAGTCGGCGTCGCGAGGGCGGACACGCGCGGGGACCCGGCCGGACGGGCCGGCCGGGTCCCCGCACATCGTTCCCGCGACTAGCCGCCGAGGCTCGCCGCCGCCGAGGCGATCGCCGGGGCGAAGGTGCTCACCTGGGTGTAGACGCCGGGGTAGTTGGGCCGGGCGCAGCCGTTGCCCCAGCTCGTGATCCCGACCTGGATCCAGGCGTTGGTCGCGTCCCGCCGGAACATCGGGCCGCCCGAGTCGCCCTGGCAGGTGTCGACCCCGCCGCTGGCGTAGCCCGCGCAGATCTCCTCGCTCGGGATGATCTGGCCACCGTAGTAGGAGTTGCAGGTGGCGTCGCTGACGAACGGCACGGTCGCCTTGCGCAGGTAGCGCTGCTGCGCGCCGCCCTCCTGGGTGGCACCCCACCCGGCGACCGTGAAGGTGCCGTTGTCGTACGCGGTGCTGGTGGCGATCTTGAGCGTGGGCAGCGTGGTCACCGGGGTGGCCAGCCGGATCAGGGCCCAGTCCTTGCCGTTGCCGTTGTAGCCGGGCGCCCGGTAGACGTAGTTGGACCGCACCTGGATCCGGCTCGACGACTGGAGGTCCACCACGCCGAGGGTGGCGGTGATGCTGGTGTTCGCACCGGTCCCGCCGACGCAGTGCGCGGCGGTCAACACCAGCCGGGGGCTGTAGAGGGAGCCGCCGCAGCCCATCGAGAGCCGGACCATGAAGGGGAACTCGCCCTGTGCGGCGAGGGTGCCGCCGACGACGTACGGAGTCACGTCCGACGCGGGCCTGGCACCGGCCGGAACGGCCAGGACGAACGAGCCGGCGGTGACCGCCACCAACGCGGCGGCCAACCGGCCGATGAGTCTGCGCCAACGGACCATGGGAGCCTCCCCGAGCTTCGCGGCGCGCGGGGGTCGACGCGCCGGCATCCGATGGCGGGATCCTATGGACATATATCGATGATCGGCAATGTTCGGGCCCATCCCGCGTCGGTCATACCGCCGCGCACCGGGCGGCGACCTCCCCGCGGGAGACCGCCCGTTTTGCGTCGGGACCGCCCGGGTACCGCAGCCCCATGGACACGAACACGAAGGCACACCTGGTCGGCGGCCCCCGGGACGGCAGCACCATCGACGCGGGCGGCGACGCCCTCGTGGAGGTGGAGATCGACGGCATGATGCACCGCTACATCCGCACCACCAGGCAGCACGGCGAGGACGGCACGATCTACAACTACGACGGGATGGTTGCGCCGGACGGCGGGCAGCCCGGCGTCGAGGACCCGGCCGCCCGGGTGGCCTCCCCGAAGGCGGACGCGGAGGGCCACGGCGGCAAGCACTGACCGCCGGGTCAGGCCGGCCCGGGCGCGGATGAACCGCGACCCGCCGGGTAAGCAGCGGCCGACCTGGTGGAGTGGAGAACGACCGGGGTCGCGACACGCGACCGGGCGCGCGGGCGGGCGGCGGACGCCGACCCGCCCGGGCGTGCGGTCAGTCCCGGGGTGATGCGGTTTCTCCGGTCAGTCCCGGGTGATGCCCGCGGTCCGGTCAGTTCCCGGTGATCCAGTTCCAGGCCGACACGACCCACTCGGTCTGCTGCAGGTAGGCGATGCCGAGGCCGGCCAGGAAGACCGCCGTGACCAGGTGCGCCCCGCGCGCGCTGCGGCGCACCCGGCCCAGCTGCCGCTCCAGCACCACGCGGCCGAGCAGCCGGGCCAACGCGAAGAGACCGGCCGCCACCAGCAGGCTCAGCACGAAGATCAGCAGCGGCCCGGCCAGGTCGCCGCCGCCCGAGATCGCCCAGATCCCCCAGCAGACGAACGCGAAGAGCGCCCCGGCGGCGCTCCACTCGCCGCCGCGCTTGAGCTGCGCGACGTGCCAGCTCAGCGGGCGCCGCGGCGCCGGCCCGTCGGGCCAGCCCGTGCCGGTCGGCTCCTGCCCGACCACGGGGAACGGTTCGGTGCGCGGAGCCCGGGGCTGCCCGACCGAGGCCACCCCCCGCCGGTACGCGTCGCGCTGCGGCGGCACCCCGACACCGGGCTGCGGCGGCACCTCGACGGTTCGCTCGGCCCACGGCTGTGTCTGGTCGGCCATCTCGTCCCTCCCTGGACCGACGGCGACCACCGGCCACCGTCCGGCTTCGAGGGTAGCCAGCCGGCAAATCGGTCGCCGAGCCCGCACCGATCGGCTAGACACAGCGGCGTGACGAAACCCCCACTCGCGGCCGGGACCGCCCGCGCCGATGACTTCGACGAGCTGGCCCGGCTGCTCGGCCACCTCTTCCACGCCCCGGCCGACCCCGAGGCGCACGAGATCGAGCGGGCGCTCTTCGAGCCCGAGCGCACGCTGCTGATCCGGGACGGCGGCGAGGCGGTGGCGACCGCACGGGCGTTCACCCGGGAACTCACCGTGCCGGGCGCACGGGTGCCGGCCGCCCACGTCAGCGGGGTGGGCGTCGCACCCACCCACCGACGCCGGGGACTGCTCACCCAGCTCATGGTGCGACAGCTGCGGCAGGTGCGCGACGAGGGCCGGGAACCGGTGGCGGTGCTGTGGGCCAGCGAGGGCGGCATCTACCCCCGCTTCGGCTACGGCCTGGCCGCCCAGCGGCTCTCCGTCCAGTGCGCCACCGTCGCGCTGCGGATGCCGGACCGTACGCCCGCGGAGGGCCGGCTGCGCCTGGCCGCGCCTGCCGACTGCCGGGCCGAGCTGGCCGGGGTGTACGACCGGGTGCGCCCCGAGCGTCCCGGCTGGTCCAGCCGCGACGAGGCGTGGTGGCGGTACGTGCTGGGCGACCCGGCCGACCGGCGGGGCGGCGCCACCGAGCGCCGGGCGGTGCTGCACGAGGGGCCGGACGGCGTGGACGGGTACGGGCTCTTCCGTACGCGCGCGAACTGGGAGAGCGTCGGGCCGAACGGGATCACCACGGTCGACGAGGTGGTGGCCGCCACCCCGGCGGCGTACGCGGCGATGTGGCGGATGCTGCTCTCGCTCGACCTGGCCGGGCAGCTCTCCTTCGGGGCGGGCGCGGTGGACGAGCCGCTGCTGCGGCTGGTCAACGAGCCGCGCCGGCTGGGCGCACAACTGGTCGACGCGCTCTGGCTGCGGGTGGTGGACGTGCCCGCCGCGCTCGCCGCCCGCCGCTACGCGACCGGGGTGGACGTGGTGATCGAGGTCACCGACGAGCTGCTCCCGGAGAACGCCGGCCGCTGGCACCTGAGCGGCGGGCCGGGGCGGGCCGGGTGCGCGCCGACGGACCGGCCGGCCGAGCTGGCCTGCGACGTGCGCTGCCTCGGCGAGCTGTACCTGGGTGGCGCCGGACTGGCCGCGCTCGCCGCCGCCGGCCGGGTACGCGAGCTGCGTCCCGGCGCGTTGGCCGCCGCAGGTCCGGCCTTCGGCTGGCACCGGGCCCCCGCCGGCATGGACGTGTTCTGACCACCAGGCCACCGGCGCGGGCGGGCCGGCGGCGGTGGGCCTCGGGCGGTACGGTCGGCTGATGGGGGACGTGGAGCGACGGCGCCGCCGGCTACGGCACTCGGGCGGCGACCCGGGCCCGCCCGAGGGACCGCAGGCCACGACCCCGGGCGTGCACGACGGCGGCGCCGAGCCCTCGCGCGGTCGCCGGGGCGGCCCGGGCGACGAGGGGGAGCGCGGCCTGCGCGGCCTGGTCGGCTCCGGCTCGTCCCAGGTGAGCGTGACGGCCGCGATGCGGGCCCGCGACGCCGCCCAGCCGACCGACGAGGACCTGGCCGCGGCCGAGGAACGCGTGGTGGTCATCCGCCGGAACTGGACGCCCCGCGAGGACCTTCCCCGCCGCTGACGCCGAACCGCAACTGACGCCGACCCGCGCCGCCCGGCGATCCTGGTACGGAGGCGACCCCACGGGGGCCGCTCCGCACCAGGATCCGGGACAGGCGCCGTCAGGTGCGCCGGGCAGGGATGGCGCAGGTGGGAGGCGGCGGGTCAGGGAAGGGCGGGCAGTTGGCGGGTGCGCTCGTAGTCGGCCATCTGGCCGATCCGGCGGGCGTGCCGCTCGTTGCCGGAGAACGGAGTGGTCAGGAACGCCTCGACGATGGCCGTCGCCTCGTCCAGGGTGTGCTGGCGCGCGCCGACCGCGACGATGTTCGCGTCGTTGTGCTCGCGGGCGAGCTGGGCGGTCTCGATGCTCCAGGCGAGGGCCGCGCGGACCCCGGTCACCTTGTTCGCGGCGATCTGCTCGCCGTTGCCGGAGCCGCCGATGACCACCCCGAGGCTGCCGGCGTCCGCCACCACCCGGTCACCCGTGTGCAGGCAGAAGGCCGGGTAGTCGTCGTCCGGGTCGTAGGCGTGCGGGCCGACGTCGACGACGTCGTACCCCTCCTTGGTCAGGTGGTTGACCAGGTGCACCTTCAGCTCGAAACCGGCGTGGTCGGATCCCAGGTAGACGCGCATACCGCGCAGTCTGTCAGGGCGCGCGCCCGGGACGCCGCGCGGGCGGCGCCCCGGGGCGGATTCGTCACAACTCAGCGGGACAACTCGGCGACCACCAGGCCGCCGCGCGCCTTCGGGGTGAACCAGGTGCTCTTGCGCGGCATCTTCTCCCGCGCCAGGTTGACGGCCACGAAGTCGTCCACGGTCACCGGGGCGATCAGGACGGCCAGCTCGGCCCGACCCGCGTCGACCTCCCCGGTCAGCCAGCTCGCCGGGTAGTCGCCGCCGACGTAGGTGATCCGCTTGTCGCCCGGGTCGAGCCCGAGGGCGTCGCGCAGCAGCAGCCGCTCGACCAGCGCGTGGTCCAGGTTCTCCAGCCGGCCGCCGCCCACCTGCGGCAGGGTGACGGCGTACCCCCGGTCGGGGAGGCGGAGGTGGACGGTGCCGCCGGCCGCCGGGACCTCGACCGGTCCGTCGATCGGGGCGACCTCCGCGCCGGCGGCGCGGAGCCGGTCGAGCAGCTCGTCGGCGGTGGTGGTCAGCTCGCTGACCAGCCGGTTGTAGGGCTGGATCGCCACCGACGCCGGCGTCGTGATCACCGACAGGAAGCGCGGCAGCCCGCCGGTCTGCGCGGCCAGGCTGCGGTGGTTGCCGTCCGCCACGACCAGCTCCCCGCCGCCCGCGAGCGCGGTCAGCTCGTCCTGCTCCGGGCCGGGGCCGAGCAGCCAGATGGCGTGGGTGCGTCCGGCCTGGTCGGTGTCGGTCGCCGCGGGCGCCCCGGCCGCGTCGGTCGCCGCCGTGAGCGCGGCGTGCAGCTCGTCGCCGCGCCCGGTCTGCAGCAGCAGTACGGGCGAGAGGAGGTGACCCAGCGCCTCGGCCAGCGCCACCCGCTCCCGCACCTTGGCGATGAAGACGTCCTCGTTGCGGATGACCAGACCGGGCTCGTCGGCCCGGGTGGAGATCTGGTCGGTGTCGGTCATGGCCCAGAGCCCGTACGCCGTCTCCTCCCCCGGCGCGCTGATCCGGTAGAGGACCACGACCTGCTCGGCCGGGGTGTAGCTGCCGTCGGCCTTGGCCTCGGCGAGGCGGGTCACCGCGTCCGGCAGGGCGTCGAGGAAGGACTTCCCCAGGCTCTCCGGCGCCCGGTGCGGCATCTCGATGCCGAGGGCACTGTGCGGGTTCGCCTCGATGATCGCGGTGATCTCCGCGTCGTCGGCGAACTCGTCGTAGTTCTGCGCGCCGGTGCCGCCAGTGGTGATCCAGGCCCGGGCGATCGGATGCACGACCGTCATGTGCGACCACGCTACCGGCGACGCGACTGCCGGCGTGACGGGACCCGCGCGGCGTCCACCAGATGAAAGAGCGGCCGTGCCGGGGCCACCGCTTCGGGTGGTGCGGCGGCCACGCCGCCGGCAGGCCGTGTCCGCGCCCGCCGGTGGCTACTTCGCCGGCAGGCGGTGCCGGCCGGCCGACGCGGGAACGCCCGCCGGTCGCCGACCCGACCCGCCCGGCGCGGCGGGCACGATCGTCCGCGGCCCGGCCACCGACGCCGGCCGGTGCTCGGCCGGGGCGTTGCGTCGCTGCTCGGTCGGGGCGTTGCGTCGCTGCTCGGCCGGCGGGCCGAGCCGGTGGTCGGCCGGCGCGTTCCGCCGGTGCTCGGCCGGCGGGGTGAGTCGGGAGGTGGCCGGCACGCGGGCGACGCCGACCACGATCGGCGGGGCGAGCAGGTCCGCCATGTGTGCGGGAAGGTCGGGGCGGACCGCCGGCCAGCGGGAGTCGTCGACCGACCAGTACGCCGCCTCCGGGCCCTCGGTCACCTCCTCCCCGGTCAGCGGATCGTCACCGGAAGCACGGTGCTTGGCCATCGGGATTGCCTCCACGAGCTGCGGGGTGCGGCCCTGCGGGTCGCTGCGGCGGACACCGAAGAGAACGAGTCCGCCGGCCCCCCGGTGACGCCGGGGACCGCGCCCCGCCGGGCCCCGGCTTCGCCGGGCCGCGGCGCCACGTCGGCACCCCGCCGCAACGCGCACATCGGCACCCGGCCGCAACGCGCACGCCGGCACCCGGCGCCGGACCGGCGGCACCCGGCCCCGCGAGCCGTGCGCCCGGTCCGGTCGGCGCACGGCTCGCGGGCCGTGGAGGTCAGTCGAAGATGGGGCCGAGCTCGCGGGAGCGCTTGAGCTCGTAGAAGCCCGGGGTGCCGGCGACCAGCAGGACACCGTCCCAGAGCCGACCCGCCGCCTCACCCTTCGGGCGCGGGGTGACCACCGGGCCGAAGAAGGCGACCGTGCCGCCGTCCGGGCCGGGCGCGTGGATCACCGGGGTGCCGACGTCGGTGCCGACCGGGCGCATGCCGGCCTCGTGGCTGGCCCGCAGCGCCTCGTCGTAACCGGCGCTCTCGGCGGCTTCGGCCAGCGCCGGGTCGAGCCCGGCGTCGGCCAGCGCGGCCGCGAACAGCTCCGGCGAGAGCTTCTCCTGCCCGAGGTGGATCCGGGTGCCCAGCGCGGTGTAGAGCTTCCGGACGGCCTCCTGGCCGTACCGCTGCTCGGCCGCGATGCAGACCCGCACCGGGCCCCAGCCCGTGCGCATCAGCTCCTGGTACTTCTCGGGCACCTCCCGGCCCTCGTTCAGCACCGACAGGCTCATCACGTGGAAGCGGATGTCCACGTCCCGGACCTGCTCGACCTCCAGCAGCCAGCGGGAGGTGATCCACGCCCACGGGCAGATGGGGTCGAACCACATGTCTACGGCGACACGCTCGCTCACGGTGGGTCCCTTCACGACAGGTGGCGCCGCCTTCGGCGCCTTCCCCGATCTTCACCCCGCCGGCCATCGACCGGCACCGGAATGAGAGCGTGACCTCGCCCACCGCGGGGTGTTCGTGCATGGAAGACTCGAATCCGGCCGTCACGAGCGGTCGGTGACGGCGCCAACGAGGCGTACGGCGAGACGGGATGGAGACGAACAGTGCCGGGAGTGCGCAACCTGACGCAGGTCGAGGCCACCGAGCGGGCCCGCCTGCTCGACGTGACCGGGTACGACATCAGTCTGGACCTCTCGACCGCCGTCCAGGCGGCCGAGGGTCGCACCTTCCGATCCACCACCGAGATCCGGTTCCGGTGCGCCGAGCCGGGGTCGAGCACCTTCATCGAGGTGGCCGCCGACTCGGTGCGGTCGGCGACGCTGAACGGCGCCCCGGTCGACCTCGGCGGCTGGTCGGCGGAGAAGGGTCTGACGCTGTCCGGGCTGGGCAGCGAGAACACGCTGGTGGTCGACGCGGACTTCGCGTACTCGAACAGCGGGCAGGGCCTGCACCGCACGGTCGACCCGGTCGACGGCGAGACCTACCTCTACAGCCAGTTCGAGACGGCGGACGCGCAGCGGGTCTTCGCCTGCTTCGACCAGCCCGACCTGAAGAGCGTCTACACCTGGCACGCCACCGTCCCGGACCACTGGAAGGTGGTCTCGAACATGCCGGTGGAGCGCGAGGAGCCGGCGGGCGAGGGCCTCAAGACGGTGCACTTCGCCACCTCCGCGCGGATGAGCACCTACATCACCGCGCTCTGCGCCGGGCCGTACCACGAGGTGCGGGACAGCCACGACGGCATCGACCTGGGGGCGTACTGCCGCGCCTCCATGGCGCAGTACATGGACTCGGACGACCTCTTCCTGATCACCAAGCAGGGCTTCGACTTCTTCCACGAGCAGTTCGGCGTCCGCTACCCGCTGCCCAAGTACGACCAGCTCTGGGTGCCCGACTTCAACGCCGGCGCGATGGAGAACTTCGGCTGCGTCACGCACGCCGAGGCGCACTACATCTTCCGCTCGCAGGTGACCGACTTCGAGTACGAGCAGCGGGCCAACACGATCCTGCACGAGCTGGCCCACATGTGGTTCGGCGACCTGGTCACCATGCGCTGGTGGAACGACCTGTGGCTGAACGAGTCGTTCGCCGAGTGGGCCAGCCACTGGTGCAACACCCACGCGACCCGGTTCCGCGAGGCGTGGACGACCTTCCTCTCCATCCGCAAGAACTGGGGCTACCGGCAGGACCAGCTCTCCTCCACCCACCCGGTCTACTGCGAGATGCCGGACCTGGAGGCCGTCGAGGTCAACTTCGACGGGATCACCTACGCCAAGGGCGCCAGCGTGCTCAAGCAACTGGTCGCGTACGTGGGCGAGGAGCCGTTCCTGGCCGGTCTGCGGGCGTACTTCGGCAAGCACGCGTGGGGCAACGCCACCTTCGACGACCTGCTCACCGAACTGGAGGCCGCCTCCGGCCGGGAGCTGCGCAAGTTCGCCGCGCAGTGGTTGGAGACCGCGCAGGTCAACACGCTGCGGCCGGAGGTGACCATCGGGACAGACGGCGCCTACGAGAACGTCGTGGTGCGCCAGGAGGCGCCGGCCGGGTACCCGACGCTGCGCACGCACCGGATCGGGGTCGGCCTCTACGACCTGACCGACGGCCGGCTGGTCCGCCGCGAGCGCCTCGAGGTCGACGTGACCGGCGAGCGGACGGAGCTGGCCGAGCTGCGCGGCGTGCGCGCCGCCGACGTGCTGCTGCTCAACGACGACGACCTCACCTACACCAAGCTGCGGCTGGACGAGCGGTCGATGGCCACCGTGGTGCAGCACATCGCCGGGCTCGAGTCGTCGCTGGCCCGCGCGCTCTGCTGGACGGCCGCCTGGGACATGACCCGGGACGCCGAGCTGGCCGCCCGCGACTACGTGGCGCTGGTGCTGGCCGGGCTGCCCGCCGAGACCGACATCAACCTGGTCACCGCGACGCTGCGGCAGGCCACCACGACGCTCACCGTCTACGCCGACCCGGCCTGGGCGCCGACCGGCTGGGCGGAGCTGGCCCGCACCGCCCGCACCGCGTTAGCCGCCGCCGAGCCGGGCAGCGGCTTCCAGCTCGCCTGGGCCCGGGCGTACGCCTCGGCGGCCCGCTCCGCCGAGGACCTGGCGACCCTGCGCGGCTGGCTGGCCGGCAGCGGCGTCCCCGCCGGGCTGACCGTCGACACCGAGCTGCGCTGGACGGTGCTGGACGCGCTGGTCGCGAACGGCGCGGCCGGTCCCGCCGAGATCGAGGCCGAGCTGGCCACCGACCGGACGGCCAGCGGCGACCGGGAGGCGGCGCACGCGCACGCGCTGGTGCCGACGGCGGAGAACAAGGCCGCCGTCTGGGCGGAGCTGACCGGGCCGGAGGCGCTGCCGAACTGGCGGCACCGGGCGCTGCTGCAGGGCTTCACCCACGCGGCGCAGGTCGAGCTGACCGCGCCGTACCGGGAGAAGTACTTCGCCGCGGTGGGCCAGGTGTGGGCCAGCCGGGACAGCGAGCCGGCGCAGGAGTTCGCGCAGCTGGCGTACCCGACGTACCTGGTGGAGGACGAGACCGTGGCGGCGACCGACGCGTGGCTGGCCGCCGACGGGCACCCGGCCCCGCTGCGCCGGCTGGTCGCCGAGGGCCGCGACGGCGTCGTCCGGGCCCTCAAGGCCCGCGCCAGGGACGCCCGGAGCGCCTGAGCAGGTCCGACAGGCCGGGGCCGGCGTGGGGAGACCCGCGCCGGCCCCGGCCTGTGTCGTGCGGGTCCCGGGCCCGCTCACGACGAAGCCCGGTCCGCACTGGCGGACCGGGCTTCGGTGTGAACGGGGGCGCTCAGCCCTTGCCGGCGTGGCTGGCGAGCTGGTCGAGGCCGTTGATGATGCCGCCGGTCAGGTCGCCGCCGCCGAAGGCCGCCACCATGGACAGGGCGGCGAGCCGGGCGTACGTGTCCGGGATGCGCTTGCGGGCGTGCCGGCCGGTGACGATCTCCAGCTGGCGCTGGTTCGGCGACACCGCGATCAGCACCGACCGGTCCGGCTCGGCGAGCTGGCGGTGCAGCCGCTCGGCGTGCTCCCGGATCGGCTCGTCGAGGCCGCCGACGAACACCGAGAAGACCAGGCCGGTGCCCTGGTCGGCCAGGCGCAGGGCCTCGTCGATGCGCAGCAGCTGTCGGGTCGTGAACGGCCCGTCCAGCACCTCGGGCGGATTCCCCGTCCCGACCTGCTTCTCACCAACGGTCACTTGCGCCTCCGGTTCCACCGGCCGGCGCCTCGATGCCGGCCTGCTCCTGCTTGCGGCTGGTCAGCGCCGGCGCCTGCGCGCCCGCTGCCAGGGCGGTGCCGGCCGAGTCGGCCAGCTGCTCCGGACGGCCCAGGAACCAGACCGGAGTGAAGTCGAAGGGCCGGCCCGGCCGGTAGCGCTTGTCGCCGCCACCACCGCCACCACGGCTACCGGCGTACGCCAGGCCGGCGATCACCAGCACCGCGGCCGCCGGGATGCCGACGAAGACCAGCAACGTCTCGGTTACAGACAATCCCAACGCCCCCAGGCGGAAGAAGAGACCTCGAACATCCGGGTCGGGTGGACGATCATGGTGCCGACCGCCCGACTCCGCTGCCATTCACGTTAGCGGAGCCGACGGCCCGCCAGATTGCGGGGTGGCGTTCCCACCCGCCACTGGAGTTCTCCAGTTGCGCAGCGGTGGCGACCAACCTCGCGTCGTCGCCGTACCGGCCGGTGAGCAGGACGCCCACGGGCAGGCCCTCGGCGGTGACGCCGACCGGCAGCGAAACCGACGGATCGCCGGTGACGTTGAAGACGGCGCAGTACGGCGAGAACCGGCGTTGCCGGTCGAAATCCTCCGCCGGGTCGCCGCCCTCGGCGAACCAGCCCACCGGGGCTTGGGGCGCGGCGAGCGTCGGGCAGAGCAGCAGGTCGCACCCGGCGGTGCGCCGGACACCGAGGCGCACCTGCGCCTGGAGCTCGCCGAGCGTGGCGGTGAGGGTGCCGGCGGAGACCTCCGCACCCCGAGCGCGCAGGTGGCGGGTCAGCGGCAGCAGGTCGCCCTCCCGCTCCGGCGGCACGGGCGCGAGCGCCAGCACGTACCAGACGATCTCGAACAGCGGCCACACCGCGGGCCCGAACGGCGCCGGGACGTCGACCACCTCGTGCCCGGCAGCGGTGAGGAGCGCGGTGGCCCGGTCCACGGCGGCGACGCAGTCGGGGTGGACCGGTTCGTCGGCGAGCATCGGGGCGGTGAACCGGCCCACCCGCAGCCGACCGGGCTCCGCTGCCCGGGCCGCGGCGAGGAAGCCGCCGGCCGGCGGGGCGGGCGCCAGGTAGGGCTCGCCGGGCACCGGCTGGGCCAGCACGTCGAGCAGGGCCGCCACGTCGGCGACCGTCCGCCCGACCGGCCCGTTGGTCGGCAGGCCGTAGGCGCCGAACCCGACGGGGCCGCCGGGGACCAGGCCCCGGCTCGGCTTGTAGCCGACCAGCCCGCACAGCGACGCCGGGATGCGCAGCGAGCCGCCGCCGTCGGAGCCCTGGGCGACGGGCACCAGCCCGGCCGCGACGGCCGCCGCCGCCCCGCCGCTGGAGCCCCCGGCGGTGTACGCCAGGTCCCACGGGTTGCGGGCCGGCGGGGCGACCAGCCCCTCGGAGTAGAGCGAGCAGCCCAGCTCGGAGGTGGTGGTCTTGCCCAGGCTGACCAGCCCGGCCGCGCGCATGAACCGGACCACGTCGGCGTCGACGGGCGGCACGAAGTCGGCGAACGCGGCCGAGCCGAAGGTGGTGCGCACCCCGGCGGTGAGGGTGAGGTCCTTGATCGCCGTCGGGACGCCGTGCAGCGGGCCGCGTTCCCCGGCGGGCGCGGCGTCGGCGGCGCGGGCCGCCGCGCGGGCCAGCTCCGGCGTGACCGTGACGAACGCGCCGACCGTGTCGCCGAGCGCGTCGACCCGGGTGAGGTGGTGCTCGACCAGCTCGACGCTGGACAGCTCGCCGCGGGCGATCGCGGCGGCCTGCTCCAGCGCGGTCAGGTCGTGCGGCTCGGCCATCCCGTCATCCTGCCTGGTCCGGCCGCCGCTTTGCCGGACGACACGACCGGCCGGCCCGGCGAGGGGCCCATGTCCCCCGGCACGACGGAACCGGCCGGTCCCTCGCCGAACGCGCCCGTGCGACGTACGGCACTCCTGCCCCGTCCCGTTACCGGCCGAGGAAGCTCAGCGCGTTGCCGCCGAGCAGCTTGGCGCGCTGGTCGTCGGTGAGGAAGTCCGCCTCGCGCACCACCCGCCC
The DNA here is from genome assembly GCF_055586845.1 of Micromonospora sp. NPDC049139. NCBI lineage: Bacteria > Bacillati > Actinomycetota > Actinomycetes > Micromonosporales > Micromonosporaceae > Micromonospora > Micromonospora sp. NPDC049139. The sequence continues at coordinate 33,561 of NZ_JBVJHK010000002.1, forward strand.
GACCGGCCGCTCCCCCAGCGGGTACGGGTAGTCGCTGCCGAGCAGCACCCGGTCGGCGCCCATCGTGTCGACCAGCAGCCGCAGCGCCGGCCCGGAGAAGACGACCGAGTCGACGCGGAACCGGTCGACATAGGAACTGGGCGGGGCGGCGGAGGATCCGCGTACCAGATCGCCCCGGCGGTGCCAGGCGTTGTCGGCGCGGCCCAGCCAGAACGGGAAGCTGCCGCCGCCGTGGGCGAAGCAGATCCGCAGCGTGTCGGGCACCTTGTCGAAGACGCCGCCGAGGATCAGCGCCAGCACCGACAGGTGCGTCTCGGCGGGCATGCCGGTGAGCCAGCGGGCCATCCAGCGGTCCAGCCGGGGGCCGCCCGGCATGTCCCACGGGTGCACGAAGACCGGCGCGCCGACCTCGGCGCAGTGGGTCAGGAACTGCACGATCCCGGCGTCGTCGAGGTCGCGGTCGCCGACGTGGTTGCCGATCTCCACGCCCGCGTGCCCGGCCGCGAGGCAGCGGTCCAGCTCGGCGCAGGCGGCGTCCGCGTCCTGCAACGGCACCTGGCAGAACGGCACCAGCCGGTCGCCGCCGGCGGCCGTGACCTCCAGGGTGAGGTCGTTGAAGATCCGCGCGACCTTCGCGGCCTGGTCGGCGGGGCGGTCGTAGCCGAAGAAGACCGGGGTGGGCGAGACGACCTGCACGTCGACGCCGTCCGCCGCCATGTCGCCGACCCGCGTCGGCGCGTCCCAGCACTCCGCGCCGACCGGCCGGAACTCCGTCTCCCCCACCATGATCATGGCGGCGCGCTCGGAGTCGACCCGCAGCCAGGGCCAGCCGGACCCGCCGCACGCCGCGGCCAGGTCCGGCCACCCCCTCGGTACGACGTGCGTGTGCACGTCGACCACCGGGAACCGCGCCTGCCCCGGCAGGCCCTCGGCGGGAACCGCCATCAGCCCTTGCCCGGGTGCAGCGCGCCGCAGTTGTCGCAGGTGCGCGCCTTCTCGTCGGCGTAGAACGCCTGGAAGACCGGGGGCAGGTCGGCGGCGATGTCGCGGACCTGCAACTCGACCTCGTGCACCTTGTGGCTGCACTCCGGGCAGTACCACTGGAACCTCTCCAGCGTGCCCTCCTCGCGGACCCGCTCGATGACCATCCCGATCGAGCCGGCCTCCGGCCGCTGCGGCGAGTGCGGCGTGTTGCGCGGCAGCATCCACATCTGACCCTCGCGGATGTGCACCGTCCGCGGCCCCTCCGGGGTCATCAGGTTGACGTGCATGTTGCCCTTGACCTGGTAGAAGAACTCCTCGTACGGGTCGACGTGGAAGTCGGTGCGCTGGTTGGGCCCGCCCACCACCATGACGATGAAGTCGTCGCTGCCCGGCAACATCTCCTTGTTGCCCACCGGCGGCTTGAGCAGGTGCTGGTTCTCGGCAATCCAGCCCGGAAAGCTGAACGGCTCGGCGATCTCACTCACGACTGACCTCCTGCGGGAAGAAGGGCCACGGCCTGAATCTCGATGAGCAGGTGCGGGTGCGGCAACTGGTGCACGGCGACCGTCGTGCGGGTCGGGCCGGTCGCGTCGAAGAACTCCGCCCAGACCTCGTTGTAGCCACCGAAGTCGTTCATGTTGACCAGATAGGTGGTGACCTGCACGAGGTCGGACAGGTCCGCGCCGACCGAACGCAACAGGTCCCGGATGTTCTCGATCACCGCCCGGGTCTGCACCCGGATGTCGAGGTTGGTGGTGCCGAACTCGTCCACCTCGACGCCGGCGAAGGTGTTGTCCGGCCGCCGCGACGACGTACCGGAGACGAAGACGAACCCGCCCGCCACCTTGACGTGCGGAAACGCCCCCCGCGGCACGGCCTTCCCCGCCACCACGCGCGCCTCGCCGCTCATGACGCACCAACCGGAACCGACGCGCGAGCAACGACCACGACGGGGTTCCGGGCAGCCCGCCCGGCGCAGGGATCAAGCCTGACCGCCCGGAGCCGGGTGGGCTGCCCGGAACCCCCGACGCCGATCACGACGAAGCCCGCAGCGACGCCGTGCCGAGCTTCTCCACGACGGCCCGGACGTGGGCACCGGGACGCAGCGGCACGGCGGCGGTGGCCGCGCCGGCCAGGAACACCCAGCCCTCGCGGAGGCGCACCCCGTGCCGACCCGCGAGGCGGATCCCCTCGTCCAACGCCCGGCGCGGGTCACCGAGGATCGCCGCGGTCGAGCCGACCTGGGCCACCCGCCCGTCGACCTCCAGCAGCACGCCCAGGTTGTCCAGCCCGTCCGGCACCGGGCACCACGGCCCGACCACGAACGCGGCGGCCGACGCGTTGTCGGCGACCACGTCCGGCAGCGAGAAGGTGAAGTTCGCGTACCGGGAGTCGATCAGCTCGATCGCCGGGGCGACCGCCCGGACCGCGTCGGTGAAGTCGCCGACCGGCTCGCCGGGCTCGGGGAGCCGGTCCAGCAGGAACGCCACCTCCGGCTCGGCCCGGGGATGGATGTAGTCGCCGACCTCGACCGTGCCGCCGTCGGGCACCCGCATCGTGTCGGTGAGCCGGCCCCAGATCACCTCGTCCACGCCGACCTGGGCCATCTTCGCCTTGCTGGTCAGGCCCATCTTCAGCCCTACCAGCCGCTCGCCCCGGCCCAGCCGGCGCTGGAGCAGCGCGGTCTGCACCGCGTACGCGGCGTCGACGTCCAGGCCGGCCTCGGCCGCCAGTTGCGGGATCGCGGTGGCGGTGTCGGCCGCCGCGCCCAACCGCTCGGCGATCCCCGCCGTGTCCGGGCCGATCACCGTGCCACCTCCGTTCGCGACTGCGGGGCTCGCAAAACCGGCTCACTCCTCGCGCTCACCGTGCCACCTCCGTTCGCGACTGCGGGGCTCGCAGAACCGGCTCACTCCTCGCGCTCACCGTGCCACCTCCGTTCGCGACTGCGGGGCTCGCAGAACCGGCTCACTCCTCGCGCTCACAGCGATTCCTCCTTGCCGGCAAGGTCCAGCGCCACGTCCACGATCATGTCCTCCTGCCCGCCGACCATCCGGCGCCGGCCCAGCTCGACCAGGATCGACCGGACGTCCACGCCGTACTTGTCCGAGGCGCGCTCGGCGTGCCGCAGGAAGCTGGAGTAGACCCCGGCGTACCCCAGCGAGAGCGTCTCCCGGTCGACCTGCACGGGCCGGTCCTGCAGCGGCCGGACGACGTCGTCGGCGGCGTCCATCAGCGCGAAGACGTCGCAGCCGTGCTTCCAGCCGTGCAGCTCGGCGACGGCGACGAAGACCTCCAGCGGCGCGTTGCCGGCACCGGCGCCCTGCCCGGCCAGTGAGGCGTCCACCCGCACCGTCCGGCCGTGCGGCGCGCCGAGCGGGCCGTCGCCGAGGATCCGCCCGTGCTCGACCGCGACCACACTGTTGGCCACCCCGAGCGACAGGTTGTGGTGGGCGTGGATGCCGATCTGCGTCGCCGGCTCCAGCACCTGCCGGTACGCGTCGACCCGCTCGGCCACGTCGGACATCAGCAGCCGGCCACCGGAGTCGGTGACGTAGACGCAGTGTGCCCCGTACGACTCCATCAGTCTGGCCTGGGCGGCGAGCCCGGCCGGATCGTTCATGTGCGACATCATCAGGAAGCCGGAGACGTCCATGCCGTTCTCGCGGGCCCAGGAGATGTGCTGGGCGGAGATGTCCGCCTCGGTGCAGTGGGTGGCGATCCGCACGCTGGTCACCCCGAGCGCCTTCGCCGCCCTCAGGTCGGCGATGGTGCCGATGCCGGGCAGCAGCAGGGTGGTCAGCTTCGCGGTCGTCAGCACCTCGGCCGCCGCCGAGATCCACTCGGCGTCGCTGGCCGCGCCGTGGCCGTAGTTGACGCTGGAGCCGGCGAGCCCGTCGCCGTGCGCCACCTCGATGGCGGCCACCCCGGCCGCGTCGAGCGCGGCGGCGATGGTGCGCACCTGTTCGACGGTGTAGCGGTGGGCGATGGCGTGCATGCCGTCGCGCAGCGTCACGTCCTGGATGTACAGGTCGGTCATGCGGTCACCTCCACGGCGGCGTCGCGGTCGGTCACCGCCGCGCGCAGGGCCACCAGCCGCTCCGCGGTGCGCAGCGCGGCCGAGGTCATGATGTCCAGGTTCCCGGCGTACGCCGGGAGGTAGTGCCCGGCGCCGGAGACCTCCAGGAAGACGGAGACCTGCAACCCGGTCAGGTGCCGACCCAGCGACGGCACGTACGTGTCGACCCGGTCGAACTGCACGTCCTGCTTGAGGCGGTAGCCGGGGACGTACTCCTGGACGGTCGCCACCATCCGCGCCACCGAGGCGGCGATCGCGGCGCGGTCAGCGTCGGCGTCCGGGCAGAGGCAGTAGACCGTGTCCCGCATCAGCAGCGGCGGGTCGGCCGGGTTGAGCACGATGATCGCCTTGCCGCGCTCGGCGCCGCCGACCACCTCGATCGCCCGGGCGGTGGTCTCGGTGAACTCGTCGATGTTCGCCCGGGTGCCCGGCCCCGCCGACTTCGAGGCGATCGAGGCGACGATCTCCCCGTACGCGACCGGGGTGACCCGGCCGACGGCGGCGACGATCGGCACGGTGGCCTGCCCGCCGCAGGTCACCATGTTGACGTTGCGCTCGTGCAGGTGCTCGTCGAGGTTGACCGGGGGCACGACGTACGGGCCGATGGCGGCGGGGGTCAGGTCGACCACGGTGCGGCCGTGCTCCCGCAGCACCGCGTCGTTGTGCCGGTGCGCCCCGGCCGAGGTGGCGTCGAAGACCAGCTCGACGTCGGCGAACTCGGGCATCGCGACCAGCCCGTCGACGCCCTCGGCGGTGGTCGCCACGCCGAGGCGCCGGGCCCGGGCCAGGCCGTCGGAGGCCGGGTCGATGCCGGCCATCGCCACCATCCGGAGACCGTCACTCAGACGAAGAACCTTGATCATCAGATCGGTGCCGATGTTGCCCGACCCGATCACCGCCACCCCGACAGTCATGCCGCCTCCTCAGAGGACGAGAAACACGTCCGGACCGAGCCGAGGCCGGAGACTCGCGCCTCGTACGCCGCGCCCGGGATCACCGGCACCATCGGGCCGAGCGCCCCGGAGAGCACCACGTCGCCCGCGCGCAGCGGATCGCCGGAGCGGGCCAGCGTCTGCGCCAGCCACTCCAGCGCGTGCAGCGGGTTGCCCAGGCAGGCCGCGCCCGCGCCGACCGACACCGGCTCCCCCGCGTGTTCGAGGACCATTCCGCACAGCCGCAGGTCCACGTCGGCGAGGCGGCGCGGCGTGGTGCCCAGCACGAACAGGCCGCTGGAGGCGTTGTCGGCGACGGTGTCCACGATGGAGATGTCCCAGCCGGCGACCCGCGAGTCGACGATCTCGATCGCCGGCAGCACGTGGTCGACCGCCCGGACCAGGTCCGCGGTGGTGACCCGCTCGTCGGGCAGGTCCGCGCCGAGCACGAAGGCGACCTCCGCCTCCACCCGGGGCTGGAGCAGCCGGTCGATCGCCACCTCGGCCCCGTCCGGCACCGCCATCGCGTCGGTCAGCACGCCGAAGTCCGGCTGGTAGACGCCGAGGCCCTCCTGCACCGCCCGCGAGGTCAGCCCGATCTTCGCGCCGACCCGGCGGTGGCCCCGCTGCAACCACTGTCGCACCTGGAGCTGCTGGACGAGGTACGCCGAGGTGACGTCCCCCTCGGGCAGCAGCCGCCCGCGCAGCGGCGGGCAGGGCTTGCCGCTCTCCCGTGCCTCGACCAGTTCCCGGGCCGCGGCCTCGTAATCGATCATGAGAAGTCCACGCAGACGTTGGTGAGTTCGGAATAGAAGTCGAGCGAGTGCACGCCGCCCTCGCGCCCGATCCCGGACGCCTTCACCCCGCCGAACGGGGTACGCAGGTCGCGCAGGAACCAGGTGTTCACCCAGACGATGCCGGCGTCGAGCCGGGCCCCGGCCCGGTGCGCCCGCCCGACGTCCCGCGTCCAGACCGTCGCCGCCAGGCCGTACTCGGTGCCGTTGGCCAGCGCGTACGCCTCGTCCTCGTCGTCGAACGGGGCGACGTGCACCACCGGGCCGAAGATCTCCTCGGTGTTGGTGCGGGCGTCCGGGCCCAGCCCGGTCAGCACCGTCGGCTGCACGTACGCGCCGCCGTCGCGGGCGTCGCCGAAGGCGGGCGTGCCGCCCCCGGCCAGCACCTCGGCGCCCTCGGCGCGGGCGAGGTCGTAGTGGCCGAGCACCTTGGCGCGGTGCTGGTGCGAGATCAACGGCATGTTGACGGTGGCCTCGTCGGCCGGCCAGCCGTACGGCAGCTCCCCAGCCCGCTTCGCGAGCCGGGCGGTGAACTCCTCGAACACCGGGCGCTGCACGTAGATCCGCTCCGTACAGAGGCAGACCTGCCCGCCGTTGGTGAAGCTGGAGCGGACGGATCCGGCCACGGCCGCGTCGAGGTCGGCGTCGGCGAAGACCAGCCCGGCGTTCTTGCCGCCCAGCTCGAAGGAGACGGCCTTCACGCCGTCGGCGGCGGCCCGCATGATCGCGCCGCCGGTGGCCGACTCGCCGGTGAAGGTGATCGCGTCGACCCCCGGGTGGCGGGTGAGGAACTCCCCGGCCGAGTCCGGGCCGAAGCCGTGCACCAGGTTGAACACCCCGTCCGGCACGCCGGCGGCGGCCATCACCTCGGCGAGCAGGGTCGCCGAGGCGGGAGTCTCCTCGCTGGGCTTCACCACCACGGCGTTGCCGCAGGCCAGGGCCGGGGCGACCTTCCAGGTGAGCAGCAGCAGCGGCAGGTTCCACGGCACGATCACCGCGACCACGCCGACCGGCTTGCGAACGGCGTAGTTCAGCGCCCGGCCGCCGGTCGGGGTGACCGTGGTGAACGACTCGGTCGGCGCGGTCGCCACGATCTCGGCGAAGGCGCGGAAGTTCGCCGCGCCGCGCGGGATGTCCAGGGTGCGGGCCTGCGAGATGGCCTTGCCGGTGTCGGCGACCTCGGCGGTGACCAGGTCGTCGAAGCGGCGCTCCAGCTCGTCGGCGACCCGGCGGAGCACCTCGGCGCGCTCCCGCTCCCCCATCCGGCCCCACGGCCCGCGCAGCGCCGCCCGCGCGGCGGCGACGGCGTCGTCCACGCGCGCCCGGTCGGCCTCCACGACCTCGAAGACCGGCTCGCCGGTGACCGGGCTGCGCTTGGTGAACCGACGCCCGGCGTCGACGAACTCGCCGCCGACGAAGTTGCGTAGCAGACCCGGGCCGTCGGGCGCCCGCCCGGTCATCAGCCGGGGATCCCAGGTGACGGTCATCGACGCCTCCCTCGGTTGATCGCCACGCCGACCGCGCCGGCCAGCAGCGCCGCCGCGCCGGCGGCGACCGCCCCGAGCACCCGGTGCTGCCGGCGGACGCGGCGCACCACCTCGGCGTACGGGGTGGTCGAGAAGGACACCAGCTCGTACCGGGAAACGTACCGGCCCGGCAGCGCCCGTTCCAGCGCGTGTTCGACCTTCCGGCCGGCCTGGAACAGCGGGGAGGCCACCCTGTCCCGCATCTCCACGAAGTTGGCCAACGCCATCCGCGCGATGGCCTCGGCGTTGGCCTGCCGCCGCTGCTGGAACAGCGGCAGCGCCGCGGACCAGTCGTCGGCGCACTCGTCCAGGCAGCGGTCCAGCTCGACGACGTCCTCGAAGGCGCAGTTGGCGCCCTGGCCGTAGAACGGGACGATGGCGTGCGCCGCGTCGCCGAGCAGGCCGACCCGCCCGTCCGCCTGCCACGGCGTGCAGCGCACGGTGCCGAGCACGCCCACCGGGTTGTGCTGGTAGTCGTCGACGAGGTTCGGGGCGAGCGGCGGCAGGTCGGGGTAGTGCTCGGCGAAGTGCCGCTCGATCGCCGCGGGGCTGCCCAGCGAGGCGAAGCTGGCGGTGCCGTGGGTGGGCCAGAAGAGCGTGCAGGTGAACGAGCGGTCCGGGTTCGGCAGGGCGATCATCATCGAGGTGCCGCGCGGCCAGATGTGCAACGCGTCCGGGTCGAGGGCGAAGTCCCCGCCCAACGGCGGGATCGTCAGCTCCTTGTAGCCGTAGTCGAGGAAGTCCAGGCTCTCGGTCAACAGCCCGTACGCCAGCAACTGCCCGCGCACCGCCGAGCCGGCGCCGTCGGCGCCGAGGACGACCGACGCGCTGGCCGCGACCTTGCCCGCCGGGGTCTCGAAGGTCATCTCGCCGGTGGCCGGGTCGAGCCCGACCAGCCGGTGGTCGAAGGCGATCCGCACCCCGGGCAGGGCGGTGGCCGCGTCCAGCAGGGCGTTGTTCAGCGCACCCCGACTGATCGAGTTGATCGCCCGGTCGCCGGAGGCGCTGTACGACTGGAACTGCGGCTCCCCGTCGACCGGGTGGACCATCCGGCCGCGCATGGGCAGCGCGTCGGCGAGCACCTGCCCGTCGAGGCCGATGCGGCGCAGCGCGTCGAGGCCCCGCTCGGAGAGCGCCAGGTTGATCGAGCGTCCCCGCTCGACGGTGCCGGTACGCGGGTCGGGCCGCCGCTCGTAGAGCGCCACCGGGTAGCCGCGGCGGGCCAGGAAGCAGGCCAGCAGGCAGCCGGCCAGGCCGGCGCCGACCACCGCGATCTCGTCCCGTTCCTCGGTCATGACTTGACCTCCACCGTGGTGGCCAGCGCGTCGGCGACCCGCCAGCAGTCGTGGTACGTGGAGTAGAGCGGCACCGGGGCGAACCGGATGATGTCCGGTTCCCGGGCGTCGGCGATGACGCCGTGCTCGTGCCGCAGCCGCTTGGCCAGCCCGGCGGCGCTGCCCGCGCCGATCCGCACCGAGAGCTGGCAGCCCCGCCGCTCGGGCTCGCGCGGGGTGACCACGGTCAGCGGGCGGTCCGCGGTCACCCCGTCGAGCAGTCCGGCCAGGTAGCCGGTGAGCCGGATGCTGCGCTCGCGCAGCGCCGGCATGCCGACGGAGTCGAACAGCTCCAGCGAGGTCCGCACCGGACCCATCGCGAAGATCGGCGGGTTGGAGACCTGCCACGCCTCCACGGTGGCCGGCGGGCGGGAGACCGGGGTCATCTCGAACCGGGTCGCCGCGTCGGTGCTCCACCAGCCCTCGAAGCGCGGCAGCCCGGGGTCGCCCAGGTGCCGCTCGTGCACGAACACGCCGGCCAGCGCGCCAGGCCCGGAGTTGAGGTACTTGTAGGAGCACCAGGCGGCGAAGTCGACGTCCCAGTCGTGCAGGGCCAGCGGGACGTTGCCGGCGGCGTGCGCCAGGTCCCAGCCGACCACGGCCCCCGCCGCGCGGCCGGCGGCGGTGATCGCGGGGATGTCCATCAGCTCGCCGGTGAGGTAGTTGACCCCGCCGAGCAGCACCAGCGCCACCCGGTCGCCCTCGGCGGCCAGGTAGTCGGTCACGTCCTCGGTGCGCAGGGTGTCCTCGCCGTCGCGGGGGCGCAGCCGGACGACGGTGGCGTCCGGGTCCAGGCCGTGGAAGCGGGCCTGGCTGCGCACGGCGTAGCTGTCCGAGGGGAAGGCGCTGTCCTCGATGACGATCCGGGTCCGCGCCCCGGCCGGCCGGTAGAAGCTGACCATCAGCAGGTGCAGGTTCACCGTCAGGGAGTTCATCACCACGACCTCCGCCGGGGCGGCGCCGACCAGTCGCGCGGCGGGCGCCGTCAGCAGCTCGTGGTACGGCAGCCAGGGGCGCTCCGCCTCCAGGTGGCCCTCGACCCCCAGCCGGCTCCACGCGTCCAGGTCGGCGAGCAGCTCCCCACGGGTGGCCCGCGGTTGCAGGCCGAGGGAGTTGCCGGCCAGGTACGCGGCCTCGGGGTAGCGCCCGCCGTCGGCCGGCGGCACGTGGAACAGGTGGCGGTGCCCGGGGTCGGCGGCGTCGCGGCGGTGCGCCTCGGCCTCGCCGACGGCGAACCCGGAAGAGTCTGGTGCGGGGGTGTTCATGGGGTGTCTCGCTCTCCGGTCACATCGCGGTCCGGGCCGACCACAGCTCGGGGAAGACCACCCGGGCCATGCTGCGCTGCAACCACGCCAGTCCGGCGGAGCCGCCGCTGCCGACCTTGGCGCCCATTGTGCGCTGCACCGCCTTGACGTGGTGTTGTCGCCAGTCGCCGAACTGCTCGGCGACCTCGGTCAGCGCCTCGCCGAGCAGCCGGAGGTGGTTGTCCGGCCCGGCGTCGGCGTAGATCCGCACCCAGGCCGTCTCGACGGCGGCGTGCGGCTCGTGCTCGACGGCGACGTCCCGGTCCAGCAGGTCGGCCGGGAGGTCGTGGCCGTGCCGGGCGAGCAGCGCGAGCACGTCGTCCCAGACGCTCGGCGCGGCCAGGGTGGCCCGCAGCTCGGCGTGCACCTCGGCCTGGCGCCGGAACGGCCGGATCAGCGCCTCGTCCCGGAGCCCGAGCAGGAACTCCAGGTGCCGGTACATCGCCGACTGGAAGCCGGAGCCCTCGCCCAGCAGGTTGCGGAACCGGTTGAAGTCGGCCGGGGTCATCCAGCGCAGCCCCTTCCAGGCGGCGTTCAGCGCCTCCAGGTGCAGGGCGGCGCGGCGCAGCGGGGCCAGCGCGTCCCACACCCGGTCGACGCGCAGCAGCCGCTGGGTCTCGCGCAGCTCGTGGCAGGTCAGCCCGAAGTACAGCTCCATGATCTGGCTGACCATCAGGAAGGACATCTCGCCCGGGTCGTCGCTCAGCGGTCGCTGCAACCGGTGCAGCGTGCTGGCCTGCACGTACGCGTCGTACGGCACCCGCTCGGCGAACTCCAGGGTCGGCTCCCCGCCGTTGCGGGCCGCCCGGGCGGCGCGCTGCCGCGGGGTGACCGGGCGTACCGCCGCCCGGGTGGGCTCCCGCAGGTCCGTCTGCTCCACCGGTCCTCCTCTGCTCGCTGGGGTGCGCCGGCCTGGCCGGGCCGGGTGACCGACATGATCTCGCGGTGGAACGGGCAGACGGAATGCCGGATCGACGGCTCTGCCGCCCTCCGACCTGCGGCGCGGAAGGTGCGAGCGCGATTCGGCTTGGAGAAAGTAAGGTCGCCTCATGGACGACATGGACTGGGCGCTGCTGCGGGAGTTGCAGGCCGACGCGCGCCTCTCCTTCAGCGAGCTGTCCCGGCGGGTGCACCTGTCGCCGCCGGCCGTGGCCGAGCGGGTGCGCCGGCTGGAGGAGGCCGGGATCATCACCGGCTACCACGCCCACGTCGACCTGGCCCGGGCCGGCCGCACGGTGGTCGCGTTCATCCGGATGTCCTGCTACGGCTCGCGGTGCATCCTGCACGACCCCGAGGTGGCGGGGTGGCCGGAGATCCTGGAGATCCACCGCATCACGGGCGACGCGTGCAGCATGCTGAAGGTGGCGGCCGGGTCGATCCGGGAGTTCGAGGCCGTCATCGACCGGCTCGCCCCGTACGGCCAGCCGTCCAGCACGATGGTCCTGTCCACGCCGCTGGACTGGCACCCCGTCACGCCGCTGTCCTCCTCCCCCCGCCATCGCTGACCGCGATCCGGGTTTGCCCCGGGGCCAGCGGGAAAGCAGGCGCTGTTACCCGGGGAGGATTCCGGTGATCGTCACCGGAAGGGGGGATCATGCCGGTGTTCACAGCGTTCACACGTGCCCTGACCAGCGCCCTGTCCGTGTTGGGCCTGGTCGGGGCGTTCGTCCTGATCACGATCGCGCCCGCGCGGGCGGGCGAGAACACCTTCGTCGAGGTGGTGCCCAACAGCGCCCAGGCCGGCACCCGGGTCAGGATCCGGGCCAGTTGCGACAACGCCAACAACCGCCAGGCCACCGTACGCTCCGACGCCTTCGGGGGACCGGTGGTGCTGCGGCCCGACAACGGTTTCCTGACCGCCCAGGCCACGATCCCGGGCAACAAGCAGCCCGGGGACTTCCCGGTCGACCTGCGCTGCGACAACGGCAACACCGCGACGACCACGCTCACGGTGCTGAACATGGAGCAGCCCACGAAGGGGCCGGCGACCGGGGGCGGCGGCACCGCCGGCGGCACGGGCACCGGCTCGGTGCTGCTGGTGGGCGGCCTCGCCGCGGTGGCCCTGGCGGTGGGCTTCGGATTCCTCGGCAACCGTCGTCGGACCGGGACCGGTTCCTGACCCGCCGCCGCCATGGCCCGCTCCCAGAGGCGTACCAGGCGATCCGATCCGGGCCGGGTCAGGCGATCCGATCCGGGCCGGGTCCGGGCGACCACCCGGCGGGCGCTGCAGGCGTCCCGCCGGGCCGCGGCCGCCACCGCCCGCCGGCTGCGGCGGGTGGCCGGGGAGACGGTCTCGGCCAGCGTCGCCACCACCGACCCGGCGGTCGGGCCGCTGCCCGCCCGACCCCGGCACCGCTGGGTTGCCGCCGGTCGCCGGCTGGCTCCCGGCCGGAACCCCGGGCTCCCGGTCCTGGTGATCGGGACGCTGATGGTGCTGATCATCGCGATGCTCGCCGTGGAGCGGGTCGCCGGCGTGAGCGTGCTGCCGGACCGGTTCATCGCGGGGCTGCGGCCACCGCCGAAGAAGTTCCCGGTGCTGCCCGCCAGCCCTCCCGTCGACATCACCATCGACCCGATCGACGTCCGGGCGCCCGTACACGACGTCGGCATCGCCCCGGACGGCAGCATCGGCGTGCCGGACGCCGCCCGCGCCCAGGAGGCCGGCTGGTACGACCAGGGCCCGACCCCCGGGCAGTACGGCCCGGCCGTCATCGTCGGGCACGTCGACACCTCGACCGGGCCGGCGGTCTTCCACAAGCTGCGGGACCTGCGGGAGGGCGACCCCATCGAGATCACCCGCGCGGACCGCTCGGTGGCGGTCTTCGAGGTGGACACGGTCGAGCGCTTCGGCAAGGAGCGGCTGCCCGTCGACGAGGTCTTCGGCGACTTCAGCCGCCCCCGGCTACGCCTGATCACCTGTGGCGGGCGCTGGGTCGGCGGGGAGACCGGCTACGCCGACAACGTGGTGGTCTTCGCGTCCCTCGTCCGATCCCGCACCGCCTGACCGGGGCGGCCTCGCGGGTCAGGCGGCCTCGGACTCACACAGGTCGAGCCAGTCGGCCCAGCGGGGGTCGGGCGCCCGGTGGCCGAGGACCCGCCAGGCGGTGCCCTTCGGGGCGGCCGGCAGCGCGTGCAGCCGCCAGCCCAGCTCGGCCGGGGTCTTGTCGCCTTTGGTGTGGTTGCACCGGGCGCAGGCCGCGACGACGTTCTCCCAGACGTGCCGGCCGCCACGGCTGCGCGGAAAGACGTGGTCGATGGTCTCGGCGGGGCCCCGGCAGTAGGCGCAGCGCCAGCCGTCCCGGGCGAAGATCGCCCGCCGGGAGAGCCCGACGTGGGTGCGGTAGGGCACCCGCACGAAGCGGGTGAGCCGGACGACCGACGGCACCGGCAGCGCGTTGCGGGCGCTGTGCAGGACGCCGTCGCCGTCGGCGACACAGACCGCCTTGGCGGAGAGCACGAGGATGGCGGCACGACGCACGGACACGACACACAGCGGCTCGTAGGTGGCGTTGAGGACCAGCGCACCGGAGCCCACCGTGGGTCGTATGTCAGGCATCGCGATCACCCTCCCGGTTCAGCGGCCCCGCACTCACCACCGCCGACCGGGAACGGGCACAGCGACCCACCGCGGCCGACGCCGGCCGGATCACCGACGTCCGTGCGCCCATCGTCCCTGATCGGCCCCCGGATTGCACGTACTAATGTCGGAAGCCAGGTAGGCATCACCCGGAAACCGGCAGATCCACCCCCTGAGCAGGGGCGGACTCCTCCAATCCCGTCGACGTTCACGCCCGATTTTCAAACTCGGTCCCGCCGGATCCGCGTCCGATGATCATGAATACACATTGGAATTCGTAAATTTGATCAAGGTAGCTCAAGATCACTGAAGGGCCTGACGTGAAGCGGGAAGCATCGTTCGCCGCACGGGCGCCCGCGCAGGGCCGCACTCCGGCACCAACTGAGACTCGGACGGGATCGCCCGGTTGGGCTGCCAGTCGCCGCGCTCGATCCGGGCGGCAAGGATGCCGGCCGGTCGCCGATACGGCGGCAGCGGCGCCCCGTGAGCGATGCGGGCCTCCGGGTCCTCCGTCAATCGCGTAGCGCAACCAGCACCGGCCCTCCGCCATCACGTCACCTTCGTCCCACACCCCGTGGAACGGGTCCGCCCTCCAGGACCGGCGGAGCGCTCCGGTGGGGTGCCGCGGCACGCCGCGCCGGCCGACGCTCCATCAACTCGACAGACCCGCCCGGCATGGCACGGGAGCACCCGCCGGTGCGGGCGCTCCCGTGGTGTCACGTTCGCGTCGTTATCAGTACTGCAGATTCGTCTGCATTTCCGTGACGCGGCCGGCGATCTGCAGATTGCCGTCGGAATCCAGCACGGCAATGATCTTCTTCTGGCTTCCGTGGTGGGTGGTGAAGAAAATCTTGTCGGCCTCCTGGCTGGTGCTGTGGTTGGTGTTCACCGACAACTCGATGCTGACCGGGGAGCTGATCAACACGTCCCGCTTGGGTGAGTTCGGGTAGCACTGATTCTGCCGCAGCATGATTCGCCCATGGGTGTCACCCTCGTCCCAGTCCGTGGCCACGCCCAAGTCCACATCCGGCATCGAAGTCTCCCTTCCCTGACTCGCGAGAATTTCCCGCGTTCGAGGGCAAGCCTATGGCTTATATAGACGACCGCGAGTGTCGGCTATATTGCCGAGCCGATTAATAGCTTGGTTACCGCCAGTTAAAGGTGATGCAGTCAGGACCCGATCAGGGGCTCAGGGAAGGTGGCGGTATGACCGTCGCGAGTGGTTGCGGGCTGACGCGCCCTCCCCGCCCGGGACCCCTAATTTACGGCCACCCCCCAGACAAACGCCCCCCGAAACCGCCCTCTCAGGCAGTGACCACTGCTTCACCCTCGCCATCGCGGATCGAGCCCAACGCGGCCGTTACCGATAAGGCACTCACCGACAATCCTCTCGACGACATGAGCCTCAAGCAATTCCTGCGCTGAATATCATGGGCACCGAAATGGTGCCGAACGAGAATCAGGTGCTCAAGCTTGTCGAGGTGGCGCCCGGACGTTCCGCGCGGCTACCTGGCCAGGAACTGGTGAGGGATTGCGCCGCGGTGAGGTGTTGGGCATGGAGGATAGTGCTGCGGCGCCTCGACGTCATTCACGGAGAACTGCACGCCGTGCAACAGTTGCGGCGTTCCGTCGAACATTTCGGACTGGATGCCGAAGAAGGACCGGCGGGGCGGCCTGGTTAGACAGCTTCCCCGGGTCGCCGAGGGTGGGCCGCCCATGCACCATCGCCAACCGGGGATCGCACGTACTCATCCGGGGTCCCTCCGGAAGCGTTTCCCCCGTCCGCCACGATGACCGGTTCGCCCTCGTACGGCCGGCGTGACCCGGCATCGCGCGGGGCCCCGGTCACGGCCCGGAGGGTCGGCGGGAATGCGAGGCCCCCGGTGCGGTACGAAGACAGCGTGACCGCTGCCAGCCTCCTGCCGCTCGCCCTGCCCGCCGTCGAGGCGCCGGCGCCGGACCCGTCGCCGACCTGCCTGGACGACGCGCTCTGCCGGAGCGTCTTCGACATCACCAACTCGGTGTGGTTCGCCGAGGGCAGCTACTGGATCCTGCTCAAGCCGCTGCGGATCGTCATGATCCTGCTGCTGGCGGTCGCCGCCCGGTGGCTGGTGCACCGGACGATCAGCCGGTTGGTGCGTACCACCACCGACGCGGGCGTGCCCACCATGCTGCGGCCCCTGCGCGAGCGGATCCCCACCGCTGCCGCGGAGCCGGGCGAGTTCGTCCCGGAGCGGCGCCGCCAGCGGGCCGAGGCGATCGGGTCGGTGCTGCGCAGCCTCAGCACGGCGTTCATCTTCGGCATCGCGGTGCTGATGGTGCTCAAGGAGTTCAGCTTCGACCTGGCCCCGCTGCTCGCCAGCGCCGGCATCGCGGGCGTGGCGCTCGGCTTCGGCGCGCAGAGCCTGGTCAAGGACCTACTCGCCGGCCTGTTCATGCTGATCGAGGACCAGTACGGCGTCGGCGACACGGTGGACCTCGGCGAGGCGACCGGCGTGGTGGAGTCGGTCGGGTTGCGGGTCACCACGGTCCGCGACGGGCGGGGCGTGCTCTGGTACATCCGCAACGGCGAGATCGTCCGGGTGGGCAACAAGAGCCAGGGCTGGGCCCTGGTCGTGGTGGACCTGCCGATCGGCTTCGCCGGCACCGAGCAGGCCACGGCGGTGCTGCGGACCGCGGCCGCCTCGGTGGCGGTGGACCCGGAGCTGGCGCCGGAGATCGTCGAGCCGCCCGAGGTGCTGGGCGTCGAGCAGATGACGGTCGAGGGCGCAGTGATCCGTACGGTGGTCAAGACGACCGCCGACGGGCAGTTCGCGGTCGGCCGGGAGCTGCGGCGCCGGCTGGCCGAGGCGCTGGAGAACTCGGGCATCACCGCGAAGATCGCGGCCGCCCGGCTCTATCCCGGCGTGCCGATCGCCGCCCCCGGCGAGACCGGGCAGGGCGGCGCGACCTGAGCCGGCCGGGAAGGCCATCGGCGGGGGTCGCGGTCCGGGCGGCCCCTCGGGTATCGTCCGTTCGTTCAGTCGGAGATGCGACGATCAATCCGTTCGCCCTAGCCAGTTGTCAGACGATCGGGCAGAATCCGGTGCACGCGCTCCCCCAGAGCGTGATCACGTCCTCGCTGATCCGTGAATCTGACGACGGTTCCCGGGCCCGTCCATCACGAGTGGACCGCCCCGGGAACGATGGAGGCGATGGTGCCCGACCAGCGACCATCCCCGGAAGGGCCGGCAACCTTCCGTGAGGTGTTCGCCGATCGCGAATACCGCGCCGTCTTCGCGGCGAGCGCTCTCTCCTGGATCGGCGACTACATCGCCAAGGCCGCGGTAACCCTGCTGGTCTACGAGGCGACCCGGTCGGTCGCGCTCTCCGCGGCCGCGTTCGCGGTGAGCTACCTGCCCTGGCTGGTCGGCGGCCCCCTGCTCGCGACGCTCGCGGAGCGGCACCGCTACCGGCAGGTCATGGTGGTCTGCGACCTCGTCCGGATGGTGCTGATGGTCGGCATCGCCATCCCCGGCATGCCCGTCCCGCTGATCCTGGCCCTGCTCTTCGCCACCACCCTGGCCAACCCACCCAGCCAGGCCGCCAAGTCCGCGCTGATCCCCCTGATCCTCACCGGGGACCGGCTGGTGTTGGGGCTGTCGATCAACAGCAGCGTGGGCCAGGCCGCCCAGGTCGTCGGCTACCTCGCGGGCGCCGCCATCGCCGCCTTCAGCCCCACGGCCGCGCTCCTGGTGAACGCGGCGACGTTCGCCCTGTCGGCCGCGCTGGTCCGCTTCGGGGTGGCGGACCGCCCACCGGCGATGACCGCCGCGCACCGCAGCCACCTGTTGCGGGAGACCGCCGAGGGCTTCCAGATCGTGTTCGGCACCCCGGTGCTGCGGGCCATCGCCGTCCTGGTCTTCGCCGCCATGCTCTTCTCCGTGGTGCCGGAGGGCCTGGCCGCCGCCTGGGCCAGCGAGCACGCCGGTCCTCTGGACGCCGGCGCCGCCCAGGCGATCATCATGGCGGCCAGCCCCGTCGGTTTCATCGTCGGCGGCCTCGTGATGAGCCGGGCGTTCGGGCCGGACCGGCGGCTGACCATGATGCGGCCGTTGGCGGTGCTCTCCCCGCTGGCCCTGGTGCCGGCCCTGCTCGACCCGCCACCGCTGGTGGTGGCGCTGCTCGCCGCGGCCTCCGGGTTCGCGGTGGCCGGCATGCTCCCGGTGGCCAACGGCCTCTTCGTCCGGGCCCTGCCCACCGGCTTCCGGGCGCGCGCCTTCGGGGTGATGGCCACCGGCCTCCAGGTGATCCAGGGCCTGGCCGTCCTGATCACCGGGCTGCTGTCCGAGCGCTACCCGATCCCGATCGTGGTCGGGGTGTGGAGCGCGGTCGGCGTCCTGCTGATGGCGCTCACCGCCCTGCGCTGGCCGAGCCAGCCGGCCGTCGACGCGGCCGTCGCGGCGGCCGAGGCGGCGGGCAGGGCGACAGCGGGCACGGCGGTCCCGCTGGCCGGCAGTGCCGGTACGGAGACGGGCCCGTCGGGGGACGGCCGGCGCGGTCCGTCGGAGCAGCTCGACGGCGACCCGGTGGGCGGCCGGCCGGGCGAGCCGGGCTACCAGCGGCACGCGGTGAGCTGACGCACAGCCGCCACCCCCCGACGCCCCGGATGGCACCTGGCAGGATGGAACGGTGAATGCCGCAGGTGAGTCCGACCGTCCCGGCGCGTCGATGACCCTCTTCGAGGCGGTGGGCGGCGAGCCCACCTTCCGCAAGCTGGTGGACGAGTTCTACGCCGGGGTCGCCACCGACCCGCTGCTGCGCCCCATGTATCCCGAGGAGGACCTCGGCCCCGCCGCGGACCGACTGGCCCTGTTCCTCATGCAGTACTGGGGCGGCCCGCACACGTACTCCGCCCAGCGCGGGCACCCCCGGCTGCGGATGCGCCACGCGCCGTTCCGAATCGGCGCCGCCGAGCGGGACGCGTGGCTGCTGCACATGCGCCGCGCCGTCGACCGGCTCGACCTGCCGCCGGAGATCGCCACCGCGTTCTGGGACTACCTGGAGCGGGCCGCGTACTTCATGGTCAACATGATGGAGGACCCGGCCGGGCCCGCCTGACCGCGCGCCAGGTGGGCGCGGGGGTCGGCCCTGCGCCGAGCCGCGTCAGCCGGGACGGCCCCGGCTCGGCGCAGGGCCGCCTCGGCTCGCAGCACGGCCGCCTTCGCTCGCAGCACGGCCGCCTCGGCTCAGAGCAGGGCACCCTCGTCGTGCAGCCAGTCGACGAAGCTGGTGGCGACCGCCGCGCCACAGTCGAGCATCTCGACCAGGAGCGCGTCGTGCGCCCCGGCGCCGAACGGCACCTGCAGCTCCGCGTAGATCGGCAACTGCCCGCGCTCCGTCGGGTCGCCGATGTAGGCCTTGCAGAAGCGGCGGGTGTGGTTCCACTCGTTGACCACCCGGTAGGCCCGGTCGGCCCAGTCGGGCGGCACCGTCGCGTGTGGACGGGCCCGCATCACCAGGATCTCGTCCTCGGGGCCCTCCAGGGTGACCAGCACCGCGTGCCGCTCCCACATGGCCAGCAGGTTCCCGTCGCCGTCGGCCAGGTAGCGCACGTCGAGCAGGTCGAGCGCGTCGCAGACACGGCGCAGGGTGACCGGCTCGACGGTGGCCGGCATGTCCGCCATCACGGGCCGCTCGGCCGCCGGGCAGTCGTCTCCCGGCTGACGGGGGGCCGGTGGTCCGACCCGGACGGTGCCCTCCACTGTGATCCCGCTCCGACTGTCCGGATCGCCGCCGCCGTTGGCGGGACCGGGGCGCCATGACCACCACGGCATCGTTCGCGCACCTCACTCCCCAGCGGATCCAGCCGCCTACGGTGCGTTGGATCCGAGGATGGACGGTACCCGGACAGCCGGGTTGAAGCACCCCCCCAACGACAGCCCCAGGACAGAAGAATGACCATGGGTCATCCGAACGGATGACCTCAGAGGGGCCGGACGGAAAGATCCGTAGCCTTCTGCGACCAGATCGCTCCGTATGGTCCCACAAGTCCGACCCAACGGCCGACCGTGCGCACCTGGACGTCGCCCGCGCCGGTCGCGCCGGCAGCCTCCCCGGCGGCGCCCAGGAAGCCCATCCGGACCAACCCCTGGACCATCCGCTGGGTCACCTCGACCGGCTCGCCGGGCGGGTCGTCGGGGGTGACGACCACCGGCACGTGGTCGAGCAGCGCGTCGCGCAGCGCCCGCTGGCCGACCGCCCGGCCGGCCACGCCGTGCGCGGCGGCGTCGCGCAGGGTGCCCGCCGCCGCCGCGGCGATCCGCCGCAGTTCCCCCGCCGGCAGCGTCTCCACCCGTCGGCTGGCCGGGGGCGGCAGCGGCCAGCGCCACCGCTCGTCCCGGCGCCGGGGCAGCGCCCCACCGCCGGCCGCCAGCTCGGCGAGGAGTTCGCCGGCCCCGACGGTGACGTCGCCGGGGCCGTCGCCGGCCACGGTGCGGACGACCAGCACCCCCCACGGCAGGTGCCCCCAGAGGGCCGTACGCCCCGCCACGCCGGTCGGCCGCAGCCGCACCGGCGCGTCCCGGTCCAGCCGCACCAGGCGGGCGAGGAAGGCTCCCGCGTCGGCCGCGTCCACGATCCCGTGCCCGCCGCCGGCCGCGCCCGCCGGAGTGGGGGCCGGTCCCCCGGCCCCCGTCATGCCGGCCCGAGCCGCGGCGCGTACGAGAGCAGGAACTCGCGCTCCTCCGGGCTGACCCGCCGGGGCGTCTGCCGGGTCAGGTCGAACGGCACCAGCACGGAGCGGGCCCGGCTGGCCAGCACGTCGCCGTCGTACAGCTCGTAGGCGACCGTGAAGGACGCGGCCCGGATCTCCTCCACCCACAGCTCGATGCGCACCGTCGGAGCCGCCTCGGCGGTGGCCCGGCCGAGGGCGTAGTCGACCGGGCGCAGGTAGTCGACCTCGTGCCGACGGATCACGACCCCGTCGGCGAGCGAGCCCACGCCCCACGCCCGGCCGCCGGCGAACATCAACGCCACCCGCGCCTCCTCGTAGAGGGTGAGGAAGCGGGAGTTGTTGACGTGGCCGTACGCGTCCAGGTCCGACCACCGCAGGGTGCAGTGGTAGACAAAGCGGTCCGCCACGTCAGTCGCGGGTCAGCTTGCGGTAGGTCACCCGGTGCGGGCGGGCCGCCTCGGCGCCGAGCCGGTCGATCTTGTTCTTCTCGTACGCCTCGAAGTTGCCCTCGAACCAGAACCACTTGGCCGGGTTCTCGTCGTCGCCCTCCCAGGCCAGGATGTGCGTGGCGACCCGGTCGAGGAACATCCGGTCGTGGGAGATGACCACGGCGCAGCCGGGGAACTCCAGCAGCGCGTTCTCCAGGCTGCCGAGCGTCTCGACGTCGAGGTCGTTGGTCGGCTCGTCGAGCAGGATCACGTTGCCGCCGATCTTCAGCGTCAGCGCCAGGTTGAGCCGGTTGCGCTCGCCGCCGGAGAGCACCTTGGTCGGCTTCTGCTGGTCCGGGCCCTTGAAGCCGAACGCCGCGATGTACGCCCGGGACGGCATCTCGACCTTGCCGACCAGCAGGTGGTCCAGCCCGTCGGAGACCGTCTCCCAGACCGTACTGTCCCCCGCCAGGCCGGCCCGGCTCTGGTCGACGTACGACAGCGAGACGGTGTCGCCGACCTTCACCGAGCCGGAGGTCGGCTCCTCCAGCCCGACGATGGTCTTGAACAGGGTGGTCTTGCCGACGCCGTTCGGGCCGATCACGCCGACGATGCCGTTGCGCGGCAGCGAGAACGACAGGCCGTCGATCAGCACCCGGTCGCCGAACGCCTTGACCAGGCCGTTGACCTCGATCACCGTGCTGCCCAGGCGGGGACCCGGCGGGATCTGGATCTCCTCGAAGTCCAGCTTGCGGGTCTGCTCCGCCGCGGTGGCCATCTCCTCGTACCGCTCGAGCCGGGCCTTGGACTTGGTCTGCCGGGCCTTGGCGTTGGAGCGGACCCACTCCAGCTCCTCGTCGAGGCGCTTCTTCATCTTGGCGTCGCGGCGCCCCTCGACGGCCATCCGGGCGGCCTTCTTCTCCAGGTAGGTGGAGTAGTTGCCCTGGTAGCCGATGGCCCGACCGCGGTCCAGCTCCAGGATCCAGCCGGCCACGTTGTCGAGGAAGTACCGGTCGTGGGTGATCGCGATGACCGTGCCGGCGTACTTGGCCAGGTGCTGCTCCAGCCACTGCACGCTCTCCGCGTCGAGGTGGTTGGTGGGCTCGTCGAGCAGCAGCAGGTCGGGCGCCTCCAGCAGCAGCTTGCAGAGCGCGACCCGGCGGCGCTCGCCACCGGAGAGCTTGGTGACGTCGGCGTCCGGCGGCGGGCAGCGCAGCGCGTCCATGGCCAGCTCGAGCTTGGAGTCGACGTCCCACGCGTCGGCGTTGTCCAGCTCCTCCTGGAGCCGGCCCATCTCCTCCATCAGCTCGTCGGAGTAGTCGGTCGCCATCTGCTCGGCGATCTTGTTGAACCGCTCCAGCTTGGCCTTGATCTCGGCGACCGCCTCCTCGACGTTGCCGAGGACGGTCTTGGCGTCGTTGAGCGGCGGCTCCTGGGCCAGCATGCCCACGGTGTAGCCGGGCATGAGCCGGGCCTCGCCGTTGCTCGGCCGGTCCCACCCTGCCATGATCTTGAGGAGGCTGGACTTACCGGCGCCGTTCGGGCCGACCACACCGATCTTGGCCCCCGGGAGGAAGCTCAGCGTCACGTTGTCGAGCACGACCTTGTCGCCGTGCGCCTTGCGCGCCTTTTCCAGGACGTAGATGTACTGGGCCACGGTGCGGGCTACCTCCGTAGGTTGCGACTGGGGGCCGGCGGGCGCGGGCTGCGACTTCCGTCCGCCGCCGCCGGCCGCTGGCCGGCCGCACGCACGCCGTCGTCAATCCTGACAGGTACGCGCCGCCGCGCCCACATCACCCCGCCCCGCCGGCCGGCCGGGCGCGCCGCGTCGCCGCCGCCGACCGGCACTGTCGACAAGATCACGTACGGGGTTGCGCCGACGTGGACCGGGTAGGTGACTCCGGCACGGGGCCCCAGACGCCGCAGCTAGGCTCAGTACGCTCATTCGCGGTTGACCCGTCAGCACCCGGAGGTGGCCGAACGTGACCGTCCGCAGCTCCTTTGTCGTAGTGGCGAACCGGCTACCGGTCGACGAGGTGAGCACACCCGAGGGACGGCAGTGGCGCCGCAGCCCCGGGGGGTTGGTGACCGCGCTGCACCCCGTCCTCGCCGAGCACCAGGGCACCTGGGTCGGCTGGGCCGGCGGCACCGGCGCCGCCCCCGAGCCCTTCGACCTGGAGGGCATCCGGCTGCACCCGGTGCCGCTGAGCGCGGAGGAGCTGGAGCGCTACTACGAGGGCCAGTCCAACGCGACGATCTGGCCGCTCTACCACGACGCGGTGGAGACGCCGGCCTACAAGCGCCGCTGGCGCGAGGCGTACCGCCTGGTCAACGCCCGCTTCGCGGAGGCCGCGGCGGAGGTCGCGGCCGAGGGGGCGACGGTCTGGGTCCAGGACTACCAGCTCCAGCTCGTCCCGGCGATGCTCCGCGAGCTGCGGCCCGACCTGCGGATCGGCTTCTTCCTGCACATCCCGTTCCCGCCGATCGAGCTGTTCATGCAGATGCCGTTCCGCACCGAGATCCTGCGCGGCCTGCTCGGCGCGGACCTGGTCGGGTTCCAGCAGCGGCTCGCCGCGCAGAACTTCGTCCGGCTGGCCCGGCACCTGCTCGGGCTGCGCTACGAGGGCCAGATGATCCAGGTCGACGGCCGCCAGGTGAAGGCCGGCGCGTTCCCCATCTCGATCGACACCAAGGAGATGGAGCGGCTGGCCGCGGACCCGGCGATCCAGGCCCGCGCGAAGGAGATCCGCGAGGAGCTGGGCAACCCGAAGACGATCATCCTGGGCGTCGACCGGCTCGACTACACCAAGGGCATCGAGTTGCGGCTCAAGGCCTTCCGCGAGTTGCTCGCTGACGGAAAGTTGACAGTCCCGGACGCGGTTATGGTGCAGGTGGCCACGCCCAGCCGCGAGCGGGTCGAGCACTACCAGGCGCTTCGCGTCAAGGTAGAGCGGGAAGTTGGTCGGATTAATGGCGAATTCGGCAGGGTCGGCGTGCCGGCGGTGCATTATCTGCATCAGTCGTACAGTCGCACTGAACTGGCCGCGATGTACGCCGCTGCCGACGTGATGATGGTGACCCCGCTCCGAGACGGAATGAATCTGGTGGCCAAGGAGTACGTCGCATCACGCGCCGACCAGGGTGGTGCGCTCGTGCTCAGTGAGTTCGCCGGCGCGGCCACCGAGCTGCGTCAGGCGTTCCTGTGCAACCCGCACGACCCCGACGCGGTCAAGGACGCCCTGCTGCGGGCCGTGCATGTCGAGAAGCCGGAGGCCCGCCGCAGAATGCGGACTATGCAACGCCATCTACGCGCCCACGACGTGGGGCACTGGGCCAAGTCCTTCCTCACCGAGCTCGGTGTGCCCGAGGCGGAGGAAGCGTGAACGCCGTCAGCGACATCGTCACGCCCGCGGCGGGCACGATGGACCCTGAGCTGCGCGCCGCCATCGGCCGGATCGCCCGGGTGCCACAGCTCCTGATCGCCTGCGACTACGACGGCACCCTGGCGCCGATCGTGGAGGACCCGAGCAAGGCCGTCCCGCTGCCGGAGTCGGTGGCCGCCGTCCGGGCGCTGGCCGCCCTGCCCCAGACCACCGTGGCGGTGGTTTCCGGGCGGGCCCTGCGCGACCTGGCCGCGCTCTCCCGGCTGCCCAGCGAGGTGCACCTGGTCGGCAGCCACGGCTCCGAGTTCGACATCGGCTTCGTCGAGCGGCTCTCCCCCGAGCTGATCGCCGTGCGCACCCGGCTGCGCGACGCGCTGCGCGAGATCGCCACGGCCCACCCGGGCATCCGGCTGGAACGCAAGCCGGCGAGCGTCGCGGTGCACACCCGCGGGGTCGACCCGCAGGTCGCCGCCGCCGCCATCGAGGCGGTCCGCACCGGCCCCGCCACCTGGGCGGACGTCACCGTCACCCAGGGCAAGGAGGTCATCGAGCTGTCGGTGGTCGCCACCCACAAGGGCACGGCCGTCGACCAGCTGCGCACCCAGCTCTCCGCCAGCGCGGTGCTCTTCATCGGCGACGACGTCACCGACGAGAACGCCTTCGGCAACCTGCACGGGCCGGACGTCGGCATCAAGATCGGCCCCGGCGACACCCAGGCCGACTACCGGGTGGCCGACCCGATCGAAGCCGCCCGGGCCCTCGGCCTGCTGCTCGAGACCCGCCGGCACTGGCTCTTCGGCGAGCGGGCGGTGCCGATCGAGCGGCACTCGATGCTGGCCAACGGCCGCACCGTGGCGCTGCTCACCCCCGAGGCCAAGATCACCTGGCTCTGCCACCCCAAGCCGGACTCGGCGGCGATCTTCGCCGACCTCGTCGGCGGCAGCCCGGCCGGGCACTTCAGCGTCGCCCCCGAGCGTGGGGGCATCCCGCTCGGCCAGCGCTACCGCTCGGGCACGATGACCGTCGAGACCCGGTGGTCGGGCCTGACCGTCACCGACTGGCTGGACAAGCCGGCCACCGAGACCACACCCGACGGCCCGGCCGTCATCACCGGCGACTCGACCCTCGTCCGGGTGCTCACCGGCTCCGGCCGGGTCCGGCTGGAGTTCGCGCCCCGGCCCGAGTTCGGCCAGGTCGCGGTGCAGTTGCAGCCGCTCGACGACGGCCTGCTGGTGCTCGGCTCCAACGAGCCGGTCGCGCTCTACTCCCCCGGGGTCGAGTGGCAGGTCAGCAGCGACGGCGGCAACTACGAGACGGCCAAGGCGGTCGTCGACCTCTCCGCCGCCGGCGGGCAGGTCGTGCTGGAGCTGCGCTTCGCCACGCACAGCCTGGAACACCACCGGCTGCCGGTCCACGAGCGGCAGGCCCTCGCCGAGCAGCCGTGGAAGGACTGGGTCGCCTCGCTCCGGCTGCCCAACACCGCGCGGGACATGGTGGCCCGCAGTGCGCTGACCCTGCGGGGGCTCTGCCACGAGGCCACCGGCTCGATCCTCGCCGCCGCGACCACCTCGCTGCCCGAGGAGCTGGGCGGCGTCCGCAACTGGGACTACCGCTACTGCTGGCTGCGGGACGCGGCGATGACCGCGCGGGCGCTGGTCGACCTGGGCTCGATCGAGGAGGCCGAGGCGCTGCTGCGCTGGGTCGACGGGTGCATCGAGCGCACCGGCGGGCACCCGGAGCGGCTGCACCCGCTCTACACCGTGGACGGCTACGAGCTGGGCGCCGAGGCGGTCATCGACACGTTGCCCGGCTACGCCGGCTCCCGGCCGGTCCGCGTCGGCAACCTCGCCAACCACCAGCTCCAGCTCGACGTCTTCGGCCCGATCGCGGACCTGATCGCCGCCGTCGCCGACGCCCGGGGCTCGGTCCGCGAGGACGAGTGGCGGGTGCTGGAGAACATGGTCGAGGCGGTCCGCCGCCGCTGGCACGAGCCCGACCACGGCATCTGGGAGGCCCGCCTCCCCCCGCGGCACCACATCTTCTCCAAGGTCATGTGCTGGATGACCGTCGACCGGGCACTGCACGTCGTACGCCAGCACGGCGGCGAGGACCGGCCGGAGTGGGTGGAGCTGCGCGACCGGATCGGCGCCAACGTGCTGGAGTACGGCTGGCACGAGACCGTCGAGGCGTACAGCGTCGCGTACGGGGACGAGGACATGGACGCCTCGTCGCTGTGGATCGGGCTGTCCGGCCTGCTCCCCGGCGACGACCCGCGCTTCCTCTCCACGGTGCTGCGGATCGAGGCGGACCTGCGCAGCGGCCCGGTCGTCTACCGCTACCACTGGGACGACGGCCTGCCGGGGCGCGAGGGCGGCTTCCACATCTGCACCGCGTGGCTGATCGAGGCGTACCTGCGCACCGGGCGGCGTACCGACGCCGAGGAGCTGTTCGCGCAGATGGTGGACACCGCCGGCCCGACCGGCCTGCTCCCCGAGCAGTACGACCCGCTGGCCGAGCGCGGGCTGGGCAACCACCCGCAGGCGTACAGCCACCTCGGCCTGATCCGCTGCGCCCTGCTGCTGGACAACATGCTCAAGCAGTGACCTGACCAGTTCACCCGACGACGGCCGGAGCCCCGTGCTCCGGCCGTCGTCGTCTCTCTTCCCCCACCCCCGGGTCGATCATGAAGTTGTTACCGCCCGCCTCGGCGTGTCGCGACAACAACTTCATGATCAACGAGCGCTGCAGGGGCGGGGAATTCAGGTGCGGAGGGCGTCGACCACGTTGCCGATGACCACGACGGCCGGGGGACGAAGGTTCGCGGCGACCGCGTCGGCGGCGACGTCCGCCAGGGTCGACCGGAGCACCCGCTGTGAGCCGGTCGTCGCTTCCTGCACCACCGCGGCCGGCGTCTCGGCCGGGCGGCCGTGCGCGACCAGCGTCGCGGTGATCGCGGCGAGGTTCTTCAGCCCCATCAGGACGACCAGCGTGCCGCGCAGCCCGGCCAGCGCGTCCCAGCGAACCAGGGAGGCCGGCGAGTCGGGTGCGACGTGCCCGGAGACCACCGTGAACTCGTGGGCCACCGCCCGGTGGGTGACCGGGATGCCGGCCGCGGCCGGTGCCGCGACGGAGCTGGTCACGCCGGGCACCACGGTCACCGGCACGCCCGCCGCCGCGCAGGCCAGCAGCTCCTCGCCGCCCCGGCCGAAGACGTACGGGTCGCCGCCCTTGAGCCGCACCACGAACTTCCCGGCCAGCGCCCGGTCCACCAGGATCCGGTTGATCTCCTCCTGGGCCCGGGACGGCCCGTACGGGATCTTCGAGGCGTCCACGAGTTCCACGTCGGCGCGCAGCTCGTCGAGGAGCAACCCCGGCACCAGCCGGTCGGCGACCACCACGTCCGCCTCGGTGAGCAGCCGCCAACCCTTGACGGTGATCAGCTCCGGGTCGCCGGGCCCGGCCCCGACGAGCGCCACCCGCCCGGCTCGGGTGTAAGGAAGGGTCCCTTCCTCTACCGCAGGCGTTAGTAGGGGGCCCTTCCTTACATCCAGCAGGTCGCGGATCGCTTCGCGGACGGCCATCGCCCGGCGCGGGTCGCCGCCGCCGAGCACCGCCACGGTCACCGGCCCGTGCCGGGTCACCGCCGGGGTCCAGGCGGTGGCGGCGGCCCGGTCGTCGGCGCGTACGCAGAAGATGCGGCGCTCGGCGGCGGCGGCGCTGACCGACGCGGCGGCGAGCGGGTCGTCGACCGCGACCTGGACCAGCCACGCGCCGTCCAGGTCGTCGGGGGCGAACCGGCGCGGCACCCAGTGCAGCCGTCCGGCGTCGACGTGCGACCGCAGCGCCGGGGTCAGCTCCGGCGCGACGAGGAAGACGTCCGCGCCGGCGTCGAGCAGGGCGGGCACGCGGCGGGTGGCCACCGTTCCCCCACCCACCACGACCACCCGCCGGCCGGCGAGCCGCAGGCCCAGGGGGTACGGGTTGTCGCTCACGCCGCCCCCTCGCTCCGCTCCCCGGCGCGGGGCGCCACGCCACTGATCCGGATGGTTCGCCCGCTCACTTCTCGGCCACCCCCGCCGAGTCGAAGGTGGCGACCTCGTGCAGCACCCGGACCGCGCCGGTGACCACCGGCAGCGCGAGCAGCGCGCCGGTGCCCTCGCCGAGGCGCAGCCCCAGGTCGATCAGCGGCTCCAGCCCCAGCCGGCGCAGCGCGACGGTGGCGCCCGGCTCGGCGGAGCGGTGCCCGGCCACCATGGCGGCCACGGCGTGCGGGGCGAGGGCCGCCGCGGCGAGGGCCGCGGAGACCGCGATGACCCCGTCCAGCAGGACCGGGGTCCGTCGGGCGGCGGCGCCCAGGATCAGTCCGGCCAGGGCGGCGTGCTCCAGGCCACCGACGGCGGCCAGCACGCCCAGCGGGTCGGCCGGGTCGGGGGCGTGCCGGCGCAGCGCGGTGCGCACCACCTCCACCTTGCGGGCGTACGTGGGGTCGTCGACCCCGGTGCCCCGCCCGGTCGTCTCCGCCGGGTCGATGCCGGCGAACGCGGCGATCAGGGCGGCGGCCGGCGTCGTGTTGCCGATGCCCATGTCCCCGGTGAGCAGGATGCCCGCGCCCGCGTCGACCAGCTCGCCGGCCACCCGGATGCCGGTTTCCACCGCCGCCCGGGCCTCGTCCCGGGTGAGCGCGGCCGTGACCGCCAGGTCCCGGGTGCCGGGTCGGACGTTCGCCGCGACCAGCCGGGGCACGTCCCGGCCCGGCGCGGCTCCGGTGGTACCCGCCCCGGCGGGGTCGGCCGCCGGCGCGTCGGGGACCGGCAGCGGGGTGGCCACGCCGACGTCGACCACGGTGACGGAGGCGCCGGCCTGCCGGGCGAACGCGTTGACCACCGCCCCGCCGGCCAGGAAGTTCCCGATCATCTGCGCGGTGACCTCCTGCGGCCAGGGGGTCACCCCCTGGGCGTGCACGCCGTGGTCGCCGGCGAAGATCGCGACCGCGGCCGGCTCCGGCAGCGGCGGCGGGCAGTGCCCGGCCAGGCCGGCGAGGCGTACGGAGAGCTCCTCCAGGGCGCCGAGCGAACCGGCCGGCTTGGTCAGGCGCCCCTGCGACTCCCGGGCGGCGGCCATCGCCGGCTCGTCCGGCGGCCGGATCGCCGCGATCGTGGTCTCCAGCATCATGCCTCCAGGATCTCCGCCAGTACCTCGGTGAACGCGTCGGTGGTGGCCGGGTCGCGCACGGCGATCCGCAGCCAGTCCGGCCCGAGACCGGGGAACGTGTCGCCCCGGCGCACCGCCCAGCCGCGCTGCCGCAGGGCGGCCCGCACCTGGGCGGCCCCGGGCAGGTGGACGAGCACGAACGCGCTGGCGGGCCGGCCGGCGACGCGTACGCCGGGCAGGGCCGACAGGCGGGCGACCAGGTGCGCGCGGTCGGCGGCGAGCCGGGCGGCGATGGCGCGCTCGGCCTCGACCGCGACGGGCGTGGCACAGGCCGACGCGGCGGCCAGGGCCGGGGTGGAGACGGCCCACAGCGGCTGGGCGGCGGCCAGCCGCTCCAGCAGCGCGGCCTCGCCGAGCAGGTAGCCGATCCGCAGGCCGGCCAGTCCCCAGGTCTTGGTGAGGCTGCGGACCACCACCAGGCCGGGCAGGTCCCGTCGGGCGGCCAGGGACTCCGGTTCGCCGGCCGCCCCCGCCGCGACCGTGGTGTCGGCGAACGCCTCGTCGACCACCAGCACCCGGCCGGGCCGGGCCAGCGCGGCCAGGTCGGCGGCGGGGTGCAGCACGGAGGTGGGGTTGGTCGGGTTGCCGATCATGACGAGGTCGGCGTCGGCGGGCACTCGGGCCGGGTCGAGCCGGAAGTCGTCGCCCGCGTCGAGCAGCACCCGCTCCACCTGGTGCCCGGCCGCGCGCAGCGCCGCCTCCGGCTCGGTGAACTGCGGGTGCACCACCACCGGCCGGCGTACGCCCCGCAGCGCCCGGGCCAGCAGCACGAAGCCCTCGGCCGCGCCCGCGGTCAGCAGCACCTCGGCCGGCGGGCGCCCGTGCCGGGCGGCGACGGCGGCCCGCGCCGGCCCCGGGTCGGGGTACGCGGCGAGGTCACCGAGGGCGGCGGTGACCGGGTCGGCCAGCCAGTCCGGCATGGTGTCCCGCCGCACGTTGACGGCGAGGTCGACCAGCCCGTCGCCCACCTCGGCGTCCCCGTGGTGGGTGAGGTCGGGCTCGTTTCCCTCGGGGTCGGGTGCGGGCCCGGCCGGGTCGGGTCCGGTCCGGGCGGGGTCGGGTGCGGGCCCCGCGGGGTCGGGTCCGGGCTCGGCGGCGGGGAGGGTCTCGGTCGGCTGACCACGCATGTCCGCGATCCTGCCGGGAAGGCGGCGCACGGGACAGCGGATCCCGGCGTGGGGCGCGTCACCACACGGGCGTTTATGAATATTTCTCAAGTGCGAATCGGAAATGTCATAACTTGACCCTGTGAGCAACCGACCCCTTGCTGCCGCTGGTCGTCTCGTTCCCCTTCTCCGCGCCGGGCTGATCGCCGGCATCGTGGTCGCCGCCGTGGCCTACCCGGTGGCCGCCGCCACCGGCCTCGGCGCGAAGGTCACGGCGCACGCCATGGAGCACAAGACCAAGATCCTCACCACCGCGCTGCCGGCCGAGACGTCGTACCTCTACGCGCCCGACGGCAAGACGGTGCTGACGATGTTCTACGAGGAGTACCGGCAGTACACGAAGCTGGCGGACATCTCGCCGAACATGCAGCAGGCGATCGTCGCCGCCGAGGACACCCGCTTCTACCAGCACCGGGGCGTCGACCCGAAGGGCGTCGCCCGCGCCTTCGTGGCCAACGCCCGCTCCAGCGGCGTCTCCCAGGGCGCCTCCACCCTCACCATGCAGTACGTCCGGATGGCGCTGCGCGACAGCGCGAAGACGCCGCAGGAGGTGCAGGAGGCCACCCAGCAGACCAGCCTGCGCAAGGTCCGGGAGATGCGGATGGCGCTGGACCTGGAGAAGGAGCTGAGCAAGGAGCAGATCCTTGAGCGCTACCTCAACTCCGCCTACTTCGGGCACCGGGCGTACGGCATCTACGCGGCCAGCGAGATCTTCTTCTCCAAGCCCCCGAAGGACCTCACGCCGGTCGAGGCGGCCACCCTCGCCGGGCTGGTGAAGTCCCCGTCCGAGTACGACCCGGCCAGCTCGGACCAGAAGGACGCCACCGGCCGGCGCAACTACGTGCTGGACCGGATGAGCCAGCTCGGCTACCTCTCGCCCGATGACGTGGCGCAGGCCAAGACCGAGCCGATCCGGCTGAAGCTGACCTACCCGCCGAACGACTGCGCGTCGGTGCCGGAGAAGTGGAACAGCTGGGGCTTCGCCTGCGACTACCTGAAGAACTGGTGGAGCGCGCAGCCCGCGTTCGGGGACAACCGGCTGGAACGGATGGACAAGCTGCGCCGGGGCGGCTACCGGATCGTGCTCAGCATGGATCCGAAGATCCAGGCGGCCGCCGAGCAGAACGTCGGCAGCAAGGAGAACACCGGCAGCCCGTTCGCCAACGGCATCGTGGTCTCCGAGCCCGGCACCGGACGGGTGAAGGCGATGGCGGTGAACCGGACGTACTCGCTGAAGCTGGACGAGAACCCGCCCAGCTCCAACCCGGAGGCCGGGCCGAACATCAAGGCGAACTACCCCAACACGGTGGCGCCCCTGCTCGGCGGCGGTGACCTGCCGGGCTACCAGGCCGGTTCGACGTTCAAGATGTTCCCCATGCTGGCCGCGCTGAACGCGGGCCTGCCGCTGTCCACCTCGTTCAACGCCCCGTACCGGTACCGCTCCGAGGTCTACAACGGCTGGGCGCCGTCCAACGCCAGCGGCGCGATGTCCGGGAACCAGACCATGTGGTCCGGCTTCGGCAAGTCGGTGAACACGTACTTCGTGTGGCTGGAGGAGCAGGTCGGCGCCGACAAGGCGGTCCGCCTCGCCGAGCAGCTCGGGCTGCGCTGGCGCACCGACGTCGACCGGGAGCACGCGTCCCCGGCGAAGGCGAAGACGTGGGGCGCGTTCACCCTGGGCGTCTCCGACGCCACCCCGCTGGAGATGGCGAACGCGTACGCCGCGATCGCCGCGGACGGCCGGTACTGCGAGGCGATCCCCGTGCAGGCGATCTACAACCGGGACGGCACGCCGACCACCTGGAAGACCGCCTCCGGGATCGAACGCGAGGTCGCCAAGCCGCGCTGCCGGCAGGTGGTGAACGCCGACGCGGCCCGGGCCGCCACCGACGCCGCCCGCTGCCCGACCGGCGACACCCCGGCCCGCGGGAGCTGCGGCGGCTGGTCGACGGCGGACAGCGTGCGGGGCACGGTCGGCCGGCCGGTCGCGGGCAAGACGGGCACCACCGACAGCACCCGGTCGGCCTGGTTCGTCGGCTACACCCCGGAACTGGCGGCGGCGAGCTTCATCTCCGACCCGGACAACCCGTTCAACGCGGTCGGTGACGGCCAGTCCCAGATCCCGATCGCCGCGGTCGCGGAGACCCTCCGTGACGCGCTCAAGGGGCAGCCGACCCGCCAGTTCACCCCGCCCTCGGACCGCATCGTCGGCTGACCACCGCCCGCCGCCCCCGCCGCCGGCCGACCGACCCGGCCAGCCTCAGGAGTCAGTGCAGGTCGGCGGCGACGAAGGACCAGACCTCCAGGTCGACCCGGCCACCCCGGACGAAGCCGGCGTTGCGCAGCAGTCCCTCGTAGCTGAAGCCGGCCTTCTCGGCGACCCGGCGGGAGGCCAGGTTGCCGGGGGCGACGCGCAGCTCGACGCGCTGGAAGCCGTGTTCGAGGATCAGCGCGATGGCGAGCGCGTCGACCGCCTCGGCGGCCAGCCCGAAGCCCCGCGCGTGCGCCGCCATCGCGTAGGAGACCTCGGTGCACCGGGCGCCCCAGTCGGTGCGCCGGGTCCACAGGCAGCCGACCACCCGGTCGTCCTCCCGCCGCACCACCGCGTAGTGGTCGCCGTCGCCGCTGTCACGCCGCTGCCGGGCCAGGTCGGTGCACCAGGCCAGCCCGTCGATCTGGCCGGACGTGTCGACCAGCGGCAGCCACCGCTGGGTCTGCCGGTCGGCGAAGACCTCGTCGGCGGCCTTCGCGTCGGCGGCGGTCAGCGCGCGTACCTCGGTGCGGGGCGTGGAGACCGTCAGCGCCGGGAAGCGGCGCACCGCCACCTGGCCGATCACGCGGGCACCCCGGCGGTCGCGGGGTCGGCCGCCGCCTCCGCCGCCGCGCCGACGAGCCGGGCGGCGAGCTGCGGGTACGCCGCCCAGTGCACGGTGAGCTGCGAGGCGTGCACGCCCCGCCAGACGAAGCCCTCGGGCGCCCCGCCGGCCCAACTCCAGGCCGCCCGCGCGCCGGCGCGCGGGGTGAGCACGGCGCGGTGCTCCTTGTGCCCGGTCACCACCGTGCCCGCCGGCGCCACCACGCTGTCGGTCAGGGCGGTCGCCTCCCGGTAGCCGACGACCAGGCCGTCCCGGCTGGTCCCGACCGCGTCGAGCACCCCGCACATGGGCAGCCCGTCCAGCTCCCGGGCCAGCCAGAGCAGGCCGGCGCCCTCGGCGACGACCGGCCGCCCGGTGCGGGCCAGCTCGGCGACCGCGATGCAGAGCCGACGGTTGGCGGAGAGCTGCTCGGCGTACGACTCGGGAAGCCCGCCGCCGACGACCAGCGCGACGGCACCGGCGGGCAGCGCCTCGTCGTGCAGCGGGTCGACCGTCACCACCTCCGCGCCGGCCGCCCGGAGCAGCTCCGTGGCCTCGGCGTGGCCGTAGCTGCCGCCCGCCGCCCCGGCGACCGCGACGACCGGGCGCGGGCCGGCGGCGGGCCGGCCGGCCTCGGGCGACCACGGCGGCGTCGGCAGGGGCGGGGCGGAGCGGGCCAGTCCCAGCAGGCGGTCCAGGTCGACCGTGGCGGCGACCGCCTCGCCGAGCCGGCGGACGGCGCGGGTGGCCTCACCGGTGCGGGCGAGCGCGGGCACCGCCCCGTGCCGGCGCGGCGGCAGCACCGCCGGCAGGTCGTGGCGGCGCAGCACCCCGTAGACCGGTACGCCGACGTCGTCGAGTGCCGCGCGCAGCAGCTCCTCGTGCCGCGCCGAGGCCACCCGGTTGAGGACCACCCCGCCGAGCCAGAGCTGCTCGTCGTACGCCCGGAAGCCGTGCACCAGGGCGGCCACCGACTGCCCCATCGCGGCGACGTCGACCACCAGCACGACGGGGCTGCGCAGCGCGGTCGCCACGGCGGCCGTCGACTCGCTCTCCGGACGGCCGGCGAGGCTGTCGTACAGCCCCATGCTGCCCTGCACCAGCGCGAGCCCGGCGCCCGACGCCCCGTGGGCGACCAGCGGGGCGATCCGGTCGGCGCCGACCAGCCGGGGGTCGAGGGTGCGACCGGGGCGCCCCGCGGCGAGCCCGAGGTACGCGGCGTCGACGTGGTCCGGGCCGATCTTGAACCCGGCGACGTCGACGCCCCGGTCGGCGAGCGCCGCGAGCAGCCCGATCGCCAACGTGTTCTTGCCGTGGCCGGAGGACGGCGCACTGAGCACCAGGCGCGGCACGACGGTCATCATCGACTCCCTGCGGGGCGGCGGGGGAACCCTGCGGCGGGCCGACCGGGCCGGTCCGCCCGCGTGACGATAGCCGACGCGGGCGGGCGGGTGGCCGCCGCCGAGCGGACCTGTCGGGCGCGCGGCGCCGGGGCGGACCGGGGCCTCCGAGACCGGTGACCCGGCGCGGATCGGGCCCGCGGAGGCCGGTGACCCGGCGCGGATCGGGGCCACCGAGGTCGGTGACCCGGCGCGGATCGGGGCCACCGAGGTCGGTGGCCCGGAGCACAGGGGTAGCCTCGTGGTCGTGTACCGGTTCCTGCTGACGCCGCGCTGGCTGGGCATCCTCGCGCTGACCCTGGTCGCCGCGGCGGTGATGGTGCTGCTCGGCAACTGGCAGCTGGACCGCTACCACGGGCGTACGGCGATCAACGAACGGATCGACGCCGGCCTGCGGATGGACCCGGTCCCGCTGCGCGACGTGCTGCCCGCCCCGACCGGAGGCAGCGGCACGGCCGGCCCCGCGCCCGCCGAGGACAGGTCCTGGACCAAGGTCACCGTGACGGGCCGGTACGACTCGGCGAACGTCGTCCTGGTCCGGGGCCGCGCCGTGGAGCGCACGGTCGGCTTCGAGGTGGTCACCCCGCTCGTGCTGGCCGACGGCACGGCGGTGCTGGTGGACCGGGGTTGGATCCCGCCGGCCCCGGGCGGTGACGCGACCGTCCAGCCGGACGTGCCGCCCGCCCCCACCGGTGAGGTCACCGTGACGGGCCGGGTGCACCTGAGCGAGAGCGGCTCGGTCGGCGTCACCCGGCGCGACGGCAAGCTGGAGACCCGGCGGATCGGCGTGCCCCGGCTGGCCCAGGAGCTGCCGTACCCGGTGCACGGGGCGTACCTGCTGCTGGACGAGCAGACCCCGGCGGCCGACCCGACCTTCAAGGACGTGCCGGTCGGGCACACCAACAACTGGCAGAACTTCGGCTACGTCGTGCAGTGGTGGATCTTCGCCGCGATGACCCTCTTCGGCTACGGCTGGGTGGCCCGCCGGGAGGCCCGCCGGCTGGCCGGCGTGGGGCAGGAGCGGCCCTCCGACCGCGCCGCGGAGCCGGCGTCGCACAGCGTCGCCTGAGCGGTGCGGTCCGCCGCGCCGGTTCCGGGCGCAGGACGGACGATCCGCGATTCCTCGGCCATACCGGTCCCGTTGTAGGGTCCGTCAATGATCAATCTGCGTGGGGGTTCGCAGTGACCCCTGATCCCACCATGCCGCTGCCGCCCTCGGAGCCGCCGACTCAGCCGCACCCGACGACCGATCCCTGGGCATCCGCCCCGGTCTCGGCCGGCCACCAGGCGCCGCCGGCAGCGCCGCACCACCTCGCACCGCCGCTCCCCGACCCGGACTCCGCGCCGCCGGCCCAGCCCTACTCCGCCCCACCGGCCCAGCCCTACTCCGCGCCGCCGGCCCAGCCCTACTCCGTCCCACCGGCCGCCGGGCAGTACTCCGCCCCACCGGCCCAGCCCTACTCCGCGCCGCCGGCCCAGCCCTACTCCGTCCCACCGGCCGCCGGGCAGTACTCCGCCCCGCCGGCCCAGCCCTACTCCGCGCCGCCGGCCCAGCCCTACTCCGTCCCACCGGCCGCCGGGCAGTACTCCGCCCCGCCGGCCCAGCCCTACGCGGCGTCGCCCGGTACGGATCTGGTCCGGCCGGGGCCGCACCCGCCGGTGATGGCGCCCGCGGTCGGGCAGCCGGGCCCGCTGCCGGCCGGCTACCCGCCGCCCGCCCAGGGTGCGGTGGCGGTGCAGATCGGCGAGATCATGGTGAGCCCGCCGGTGATCCATACGCCGGCCGGCGTGCTGCCGCTCGCCGGCGCCTCCTGGCACGTCGTCGACCACTGGCAGCAGGAGCAGAAGACCGCCACCTGGGCGGTGGTGTGCGCCATCGTCGGCTTCTTCTGCCTGACCATCTTCAGCCTGCTGTTCCTGCTGATCAAGGAGACCCGGCACCACGGCACCGTGCAGATCACCGTGTCGAACGGCGCCCAGCAGTACGTGGCCCGGATGCCCGTCGCGAACCAGGCCCAGGTGCAGCACATCAACAACCAGGTCAACTACGCCCGGTCGCTGTCGAACATGTGACCCGCCCACGGCTCGCGCCGCCCGGCACACCCCCGCCGGGCGGTCAGCCGCTGGCCCGCCCTGCGTGGATGGCGCGTACGGCGTCGATGGTGTCGGCCTCGGCCGCCGTCTTGTCGTCGCGGTAGCGCACCACCCGGGCGAAGCGCAGCGCCACCCCGCCCGGATAGCGGGAGCTGGTCTGCACCCCGTCGAAGGCGATCTCGACCACCTGCTCGGGGCGGACCCGCACCACCCAGTCGCCGCGCTCGACGGCGAGGGAGAGGAACCGCTCGGTCTGCCAGCGCAGCACCTCGTCGGTCAGGCCCTTGAACGTCTTGCCGAGCATCACGAAGTCGCCGGTGCGCGGGTCCCGCGCGCCGAGGTGCAGGTTGGACAGCCAGCCCTGGCGCCGGCCGCTGCCCCACTCCACCGCGAGCACCACCAGGTCGAGAGTGTGCCGGGGCTTCACCTTGACCCAGGCGGCGCCCCGGCGGCCGGCGTCGTAGGGGGCGTCGGGCGCCTTCACCACGACCCCCTCCTGGCCGGCGTCGACCGCGGCGGCGAACGCCTCGCCGGCCCGCTCCGGGCCGTCGACCTCCATCCGGCCGACCAGCAGCGGAGGGTCGACCGCGGCGGCGAGCGCGGCCCAGCGCTCCCGGCCGGGCAGGTCGATCAGGTCGTTGCCGTCGAGGTGCAGCAGGTCGAAGAAGTACGGCGTCAGCACCGTCTCGCCGGTGGACTCGGCGGCGGCGAGCACGGCCGGGGCGACCGGGGCCCGGCCGGTGGTGCTCGGCGTGGTGCGCCGCGCCGCGCGGCTCGACGTCTCCTGGAAGGGCAGCGGCCGGCCCGTCTCGTCGAGCCCGATCGCCTCGCCGTCGAGCACCAGCTCGCGGGCGGGCAGCGCCCGCACGGCGGCCACCACCTCGGGCACCCGGGCGGTGATGTCGTCGAGGCTGCGGGTGAAGACGGCGATGTCGTGGCCGGAGCGGTGCACCTGGATCCGGATGCCGTCGAGCTTGACGTCGACCACGGCGGGCGTGCCGGTGGCGGCGAGCGCCTCGTCCACCGAGGGCGCGCTCTGGGCCAGCATCGGCGCGAGCGGGCGGCCGACCTGGAGGCCGAAGGCGGCCAGCGCCGGCGCGCCGCCGTCGAGCGCGGCGACCGCGACCGCCCGCAGGTCGCCGGCGAGCAGCAGAGCCCGGCGTACGGCGGCGACCGGCACGTCGGCCGCCCGGGCCACCGCGTCGGCGAGCAGCCCCGCCTGGGCGCCCTGCCGCAGCTCGCCACTGAACAGGCCGGTCAGCAGCCGCTGCTCGTCGGCGGTGGCGGCGGCGTAGAGCGCACCGAGCAGCGCCCGGCGGCGGGCCTGCGACCCCGGCCCACGCACCGCCGCGATCTCGTCGACGGCCGCGTCGACGGCGGCCACGGTCAGGGTCGGCTCGGCCGCCGGGGGCGGCAGGTCACGCAGGCTCGCCCAGCCCACCCCGGTCTGCCGCTGGCGCAGCTCGCCGGCCAGCCACCCCGAGCCGGCCGCGACCTCGTCGGGGTCGAGCGACCGCAGCGCCTCGGCGAGCAACTCCACCTTGGCCCGTCGGGCCCGGGTGGCGCCGACGGCGGCGGAGGTGGCTGCCAGGTCGATGAACCGCACGGGTCCATCCTGCCAGCCACCCCCGACACCACCCGGGCATTGCCGTGCCCGGGCCGTCACGCGGGCCGGGCGGTCAGGCCGAGACGGGCTCCTCGATGCGGAGCCCGCGGGCGCGGATCTCGTCGGCGACCCGGGAGAGCACCGTGTCGAGCGCGACCAGGGCGGCGGAGAGCTCACCGAGCTGTTCCTTGAGCGTGTCCTCGGGCCACGCGGAGACATCGACGTCCCCCAGAGCGCTGACGGCGGCTTCGAGCCGGCTCATCACCTCGTTCGTACGCATGTTCGAGAGGCTATAACAAGCCCACGCCCGACACACCGCAAACTCCCACATCGACCCGGAAGTTACGGTTCCGACACCTAACGCCCGTCGGCGCCCGCCTCGGCGACCTTCTTCAGCAGCAGCGCCTCGGCCAGGCAGACCCGGGCGAACTCGCCGAGGTGCAGGCTCTCGTTCGGGCCGTGCGCCCGGGCGTGCGGGTCCTCGACGCCGGTCACCAGGATCGCCGCCCGCGGGAACATCTCCTGGAAGGTGGCGATGAACGGGATCGAGCCGCCGATGCCGATGTCCACCGGGGCGGTGCCGTCCCAGGCGGTCCGGAACGCCGAACGGGCGGCGTCGAACATCGGGCCGGACGCGTCGATGACACACGGGTCACCGTCGTGCTCGAAGGTGACGGTCACCCGCGCACCCCACGGCGCGTACTTCTCCAGGTGGGCGCGTAGGGCCGCGTACGCCCGCTTGGGGTCGTCGCCCGGCGCGAGCCGCACGCTCAGCTTCGCCTTCGCGGTCGGGACCAGGGCGTTCGGCGCCTCGCCGGTGGCCGGGGCGTCGATGCCGAGCACCGCGAGGGCCGGCTTGGTCCAGAGCCGGTCGGTGATCCGCCCGGTGCCGATGAAGTCCACGCCCTCACTCAGCCCGGCCTCGGCGCGAATCCGCTCCGCCGGGTAGTCGACGGCCGCGCCCTCCCGGCCCACCAGGCCGTCGACGGCAACGTCGCCGGCGTCGGTGTGCAGGGTGGCCAGCAGCCGGACCAGCGCGGTCAGCGCGTCCGGCACCGCGCCGCCGAACATGCCGCTGTGCACGGCGTGGTCGAGGGTGCGCACCTCGACGAAGCAGTTGACGATGCCGCGCAGCGAGGTGGTCAGCGCCGGCACGCCGATGTCCCAGTTGCCGGAGTCGGCGATGACGATCACGTCCGACGCGATCTCGTCGCGGTGCTCGGCGAGCAGCCGCTCCAGCGAGTCGGAGCCGTACTCCTCCTCGCCCTCGATGAAGAGGACCACGCCCACCGGCAGCGCGTCCCCGAACGCGCGCAGCGCCGCGACGTGCGCCATGATGCCGGCCTTGTCGTCGGCGGCGCCCCGGCCGTAGAGCCGGCCGTCCCGCTCCACGGGCTCGAACGGGTCCGACTCCCACAGCGACAGGTCGCCCACCGGCTGGACGTCGTGGTGGGCGTAGAGCAGCACCGTCGGCGCACCGGGCGGGGCGGGCTTCTTCCCGATGACCGCCGGCTGGCCGCCGGAGCGCACGATCTTGACGTCGAGGCCGCAGCCGCGCAGCAGCTCGGCCACCGCCTCGGCGGAGCGCTCCACGTGCGAGTGGTCGAAGCCCTCGAACGCGATGCCGGGGATGCGGACGAGGCGTTCCAGGTCGGCACGGACGCCGGGCAGCTCCCGCTCGACGGCGGCCCGGACCTCGGACTCGGACATGATCGGTGTGGTCATGACCGGCATCGTATGCCGGCCTTACCGATCGCCTCGCCCGAGGCCACGGCCACCCTGGTCAGCGCCACCGCACGTAGTAGCGGGCGGCGTCGTGCGGCAGGGTCGGCGCGCCGTCGACCACCAGGTCGGCCCGGGCCTCGGTGCGGTCCGCGGCGAAGTGCGCCCGCTCCCCGAGGTGCCAGCGGCGCAGCTCCGGCAGGATCCCGGAGCCGTCCCGCCGCACGGCCCGGGTGAGCCGCAGCGGAGCCGGGGCGGTGACGAAGACCGCGAGGGTGCGGTCGGCCGCGGCCTCGGCTCGCGCCGCGCTGACCCCCTCCACCACCAGCACCGGCGCGACCGGCACCGGCACCGGACGGGGCAGGAAGGCCCGCCGGACCCAGCTGTACCGGCGGTACGCCCCCGGCCGACCGGCGCGCAACGGCGCCAGCACGCACTCTTCGAGCCGGGGCCAGAAGGTGAGCTGGTCGTCCCACCCGTCGAGCAGGTCGTCGGTGTGCACCACGGGCGGCCGCCCGGCGCCGGGCAGGTCGGCGAGGGCGTCCGCGAGCCGCGCCGCGAACACGCTCTTGCCCGCGCCGCTCGGCCCGTCCACCACCACGAGCCGGGTCCGCCCCAACCGCGCCGGCCCGGCGAGCACCCGCCGGGCCAACCGGTCGTACGCCTCGACCACCGCCACCACCACCTGGCCGACGGTAGTGGGAGGCCCGGAGCGGACCGACGACGGGCGAGCCGCGCGGACGACGCGTGGGCGGGCACCGGCATGGCGTCGGGGGCGACCGCCGTGCGGGCACACCGATCGGGGGTCGCCCGAACGAGCGGTCGTCGGGCTGGCCGGGGCGTTCGGTCGGCGGGGCCCCGGACCGGGCGGGATGATCGGCTGGTGTCCCACAGCGTGATGAGTCCGGGCGTCGACGCCCTGCTGGAACAGGCCCGCGCCGGGGTGCGCCGGCTGACCCCGCACCAGACCGTCGAGGCGGTCCGCACCGGGGCGTTGCTGGTCGACACCCGCACCGACGTGCAGCGCCGGGAACAGGGCGACCTCCCGGGTGCCGTCGTGATCGACCGGACGGTGCTGGAATGGCGGCTGGACCCGGCCAGCGCCTGGCGGATCCCCGAGGCCACGGGTTACGACCGGCGCATCGTCGTGGTGTGCCGGCAGGGCTACGCCTCCAGCCTCGCGGTGGCGAGCCTGCGGGCGCTCGGGCTGCACCGCGCCACCGACGTGATCGGCGGCGTGCAGGCGTGGCGCGAGGCGGGGCTGCCCATGTCCGACCGCCCGGCCGACATCCGCTACTGACTCCGGACGGCGGGTCCGATCCGGCGGCTCCGATCCGAATGGTCTGGGTCCGCCACCCACCGTCCGGCCACTGTCGAGCTGCCCCGTCCATGGGACCACCATCGGTGGCGCGAAGGTGCGAGGCGCAGGCACGGCACCCAAGCCCGCAGGCCCGTTCGACGCGGACGTGCGCGGGGGCGGGGCGTGTCAGGGGGCCGGTGGGGCGCCGGGTGGGATGAAGGGGAGGTCGGCCGGCGGGCCGGTCTCGACGAGGCGCCAGAGGGCAGCGGTGTCCAGGTGCTCCTCGACCAGGTCGCCGAGCAGGTCGAGGGAGCGCTCGCGGGCGGCGGCGAACGACGTGTCCGGCGCAACCCGGAAGCCGGACCGGCCGGCCAGCCGGGCCACCTCGGTCAGGAAACGACGGCGGAATTCGTCGGACTCGAAGGCTCCGTGCCAGTGGGTGCCGTGCACCGTGCCCGCCACCGCGCCCTCGCCGCTGCCGTCAGCGCAGGTCAGCAGCGGGGTCAGCGTGGGATCGGCGTGCGAGACGTAGCCGTGGTGGATCTCGTAACCACGGACCGGGACGTCGCCGCCGGCGGTCCCGACGGACTGCCGGACGGTCTTGCGTGGGTCGAAGGTGACCTCGATCGGCAGCAGGCCCAGCCCCGGCACGCTCCCCTGCCGGCTCTCCACCGGGTCGTGGATGGCCCGGGCCAGCATCTGGAAGCCGCCGCAGATGCCGAGCAGCGGCCTGCCCGCCGCCGCGTGCGCCAGCACCGCGTCGGCGAGCCCGGTCTCCCGCAGCCAGGCCAGGTCCGCCACGGTCGACTTCGAGCCGGGCAGGACGACCAGGTCGGCGGCGGCCAGTTCGGCCGGCTCGACGGTCAGCCGCACCCGTACGCCGGGCTCGGTGGCGAGCGCCTCGACGTCCGTGGCATTGCTGATCCGGGGCAGCCGGACCACGGCGACGTCCAGCCAGTCGGTGCCGCGCGGGGCGGCCGGCCGGCCGAGCACCCGCCCGTACGCGAGCGAGTCCTCGGCGTCGAGCCAGAGGTCGAGCGCCCAGGGCAGCACCCCGTACGTCGGCCGACCGGTGACCCGGTGCAGCATGTCCAGCCCGGGCCGGAGGAGCCCGAGGTCGCCCCGGAACTTGTTGATCACGAACCCGGCGATCAGTGCCTGGTCGGCCGGGTCCAGCAGGGCGACGGTGCCGAACATCGAGGCGAACACCCCGCCCCGGTCGATGTCGCCGACCACGATCGTGGGCAGGTTGGCGTGCCGGGCCAGGCCCATGTTGACGTAGTCGCCGGCCCGCAGGTTGATCTCCGCCGGGCTGCCCGCCCCCTCGCAGATCACCACGTCGTACGCCTCCCGCAGCTCGGCGAGCGCCGCGTACGCCGTCTCGGCGAGGCGGGGCCGCAGCTGGCGGAAGTTGCCGGCGGTGACCGTGTCGACGGCCTCGCCGAGCAGCACCACCTGGCTGGCCAGGTCGCTGCCCGGCTTGAGCAGGACGGGGTTGAACCGCAGGTCGGGGGCGAGCCCGCAGGCCGCCGCCTGCATCGCCTGGGCCCGGCCGATCTCGCCGCCCCGGCCGTCCGCGCCGACGACCACGGCCGAGTTGTTGGACATGTTCTGGGCCTTGAACGGCGCCACCTTCACGCCCCGGCGGTGCAACCACCGGCAGATGCCGGCGGTGAGCACACTCTTGCCGGCGTCGGAGGTCGTGCCGGCGACCAGCAACCCGCCGCTCACCGGTGTCTCCTCCGCCCCGCCGTCGCCGCGATGCGGCGACCGATGGCGCCCGCCAGCGGGCCGGTGGCACCCACCAGCGGACCGGCAACGCTTCGATTCCCGGCGCGCTGCCCGAGGATGCCCTGCCCGGTGTCGGGCCGCCGCAGCGCGCGCCGCACCACGGCACCCCGGCCGAGGGCGCGGCGGCCGGCGGCGGTCACCAGACGACCGACGGTCAGCGGGTAGGCGGCCGCCAGGCCGAGCGCGGCCAGCCCGACCGCGCCCGAGATCCGGGCGGCCCGCTTCAGGTGCCGCGCCTCGGGCCGGGGGCCGTCGCCGAGGAACGGCCGCACCTCCGAGCGGCCGAAGTAGACGTTGCGCCCGCCGAGCCGTACGCCGAGGGCGCCGGCCATCGCGGCCTCGCACTGCCCGGCGTTCGGGCTGGGGTGGTCGTCGCGGTCCCGGCGCCACACCCGCCAGGCGCG
The DNA here is from genome assembly GCF_055586845.1 of Micromonospora sp. NPDC049139. Classification (NCBI taxonomy): domain Bacteria; kingdom Bacillati; phylum Actinomycetota; class Actinomycetes; order Micromonosporales; family Micromonosporaceae; genus Micromonospora; species Micromonospora sp. NPDC049139. Next base: position 77,166 of record NZ_JBVJHK010000002.1, read on the forward strand.
TTCCCGGTCGCCGTCGGCGGTCGGCGCGACGGCGATGGTGAGCAGCCCGGTCAGCCGCGCGGGCACCAGGTTGAGCAGGTCGTCGAGGCGGGCGGCCGGGGTGCCGAACCGGGCGTAGCGGGGCGAGCGGTGGCCCACCATCGCGTCGAGGGTGTTCGCCGCCCGGTAGCCGAGCAGGCCGGGCAGGCCCGCGACCGCGCCCCAGAGCAGCGGGGCGACGACGGCGTCCGACGTGTTCTCGGCGACCGACTCCACAGTCGCGCGGGCCAGCTCGGGCTCGTCGAGCGCCGACGGGTCCCGGCCGCAGAGATGACCGAGCCGCTGCCGCGCCGCCGGCAGGTCGCCGTCGCGCAGGGCCCGCCCCATCACGGTGGCCTCGTGCCGCAGGGTACGCCCGCCCAGCACCGTCCAGGTCCCGGCGGCGACCAGTGCCGCCCGGGCCACCGGCCGGTGTCGGGTGGCAACCGTCGCGGCCACGCCGAGCAGCACCGGCGCGCCGACCGCCAGCGCGGCGAACGCCGTACCGGCGCCCCTGTCCGGGCGGTAGATCCGCCGCTCCAGGGCTCCGGCGGCGCGGCCGAAACCGGCCACGGGGTGGTAGCGGCGGGGGTCGCCGAGGAGCGCGTCGAGGGCGTACCCCGCGACCAGTCCCGCCGCGGTCGCCACCGGCGTCGCCTGTCGCACCCGCCATCACCTCCGGCCGGCCAGCCTAGCCGAGCGCCTTCCCGCCCTCGGGCGGGAGCGACCGGTCCTCGCGGGCCAGCGACCGGGCGGCCCGCCGACAGGGACCGTGCCACGCCGACAAGGCCCGCCGACAGAGCTGTGCCCGCCGACAAGGGCTGTGCCACCGCCCCCGACAGGGGCCGTGCCCGCCGACAAGGGCCGCCGACAAGGGCCATGCCACGCCGACAAGGGCTGTGCTCACCGGCAGGAGTCGCCCGACCGCCACGGGCCGCGCCCGACCGCTGCCGGAGGACGCGCCCGCCGACCGGCCGGGGTCGCCGGACCGGGGCGCGGGAGACACGCGGGGTGACGACGGCGTGGCCGACGTCACCCCGCCCCCGTCGTGTCGCCCGGGCCCGCCCGTCACGCCGGCTGCGGCACCCGCCCCCGACCCCGTCGGCCGCGCCCGTTCGGGGTGAGGCCCGCGTCGGTCTCCTCGGGCACCGGCGTCGGGTCGCCGGCCTCCGGCGCGGGGCCGGCGGGTTCCTCGTCGCGGCTGCCGTCCGCCAGGTCGTCGAAGGGGTCGAGCGAGCCGTCGAAGCCGGCGTCGGCCGGCAGGCCAGGGCCGGCCCCGGACGGGCCGAAGTCGGGCAGCTCGAACTCGACGTCGAGCAGCCGGCCGTCGGGCCGGGCGGGGGCGTCCTCGTCCGGCACCGGCTCGGTCGCCTCGCCGTGCACCCGGTGCTCGGCCTCCGCGTCCTCGACGGTGCTGGTGGTCATGCTCGGCCGGTTGCGCATGAACCGGCCCCGGCCCCGGGACAGGTCGTGACCGACGGCGACCGCCTCCAGCTCGTAGAGGGTGCGGTGGTTGCCGGCGTCGTCGGTCCAGTCGCGGGTGTAGAGCCGCCCACAGACCACCACCGGGTCGCCGACCATCACCGAGGCGGCCACGCCCTCGGCGAGCTTGCGCCAGCAGTTGACGCGGACGCGCAGGCTGTTGCCGTCGACCCAGCGACCGCTGTCGCGGTCGAGCCGGCGAGCGGTGGAGGCGACCTTGAAGTTGGCCACCAGGGTGTTGCTCTGGGTGGTGCGGCGCCACTCCGGGGCCGTCAACACGTTGCCCACGATCGTGACGTAGGTGTCGAACATCGTCCCTCCAGGGGGGAGATCGGGCTTGCCATCGCGAGTCGACTCGGTGTCGAGCCTGGGCCGTCGGGCACGACCAGCGCCACCGTCGCCCGCCGGCCTGTGGACAGCAGGACCACCTGTGGACAAAGACCTGATCAAGGTCCCGGTGTGCTAGGGCCGAGCGGCCCTGGGGGCGCCCACGACGTCCGGCTGATGATCGGGGTGCCGGAGAGGTCACGTTCCGGACGGGAGGCGGCGGGGTATGGATTCGATCAACCGCACCGCCGACAGCACGACGAACGAGAGGGTCAGCGATCATGCAGATGACCACCACCGCAACCGCCTTCGTTCCCGGCCAGGTGCGGCGATGAGCGCCGTCGCCAACCCGGCCACCGTCGCCGAGTGCCTGCGGGTCGGCGCCGGGTTCTCCCAGGGCGACCGGAACTGGATCGCGGAGCAGTTCGCCACGCTGGACGCCCGGCTGGCCGGGTTCCACGCCGACGCCACCGAGCTGGAACTGTCGGTGAAGAGCCGGGAGGCCAGGGGACAGAAGGTCACCCTGGAGTGTTGGATCGCCGGCCGGCAGAAGATCGTCACCACGTCCGCCGAGGAGGACCTGCACGCCGCGCTCAACGACGTCCGGGACGACCTGCGGCGGCGGCTCAACGACGCGAAGACCAAGCAGGAGCCGCGGCACAACAAGCACCTGCGGGACGTCGGCCAGCCGGCCGCCGAGACCGGGACCGGGAGCGACCCGGACACCGACCCGGCCCGCGCCGAGGTGGAGACGGTCTGAGGCGTACGCCCGAGGCCCCGTCCGCGGTGCGGGCGGACGGGGCCGGGGCACGGCGGGGCTACCGCCCGGTAGCTCGCCGGCGTACCGTCGCGTTCGTGGAACCGGACGTGCTGGGCCCGCCGTACGAGCGGCAGACGATCGACCTGGGCACCGACGACGAGGGGCCGGTGGTGGCCACCCTGGTCCGTCGCCGCGCCGACCGCCCGACCAGGCGGGCCGTGCTCTACACCCACGGCTTCACCGACTACTTCTTCCAGGCCCACCTCGGCCACTTCTTCGCCGAGCGGGGGTGGGACTTCTACGCCGTCGACCTGCGCAAGCACGGCCGGAGCCTGCTGCCCCACCAGACCCCGAACTTCTGCCGCGACGTCAGCGACTACTTCCCGGAACTGGACGCCGCCGCGAAGATCATCCGCGAGGACGACGGGCACGACACCCTGCTCGCGATGGGCCACTCCACCGGCGGCCTGATCATGCCGCTCTGGGCGCACGCCCGCCGCGACGCCGGGATCATCGACGGGCTCTTCCTGAACAGCCCCTTCTTCGACATCAACGCCCCCTGGGCGGTACGCCGGCCGCTCGCCGCCGCCGTCGCCCCGCTGGGCCGCCGCGCGCCGCGCCGCGTCCTGCCGTTCGGGCTGGGCACCGTCTACAGCCAGACCATCCACGCCGACCACCACGGCGAGTGGAACTACGACCTGGCGTGGAAGCCGCTCGCCGGGTTTCCCGTCCGGGCCGGTTGGCTGAACGCCATCCGCACCGCCCAGCGGCAGCTCCGCGCCGGGCTGGACATTCGGGTGCCGGTGCTGCTCGCCTGCTCGACCCGCTCGTTCAAGGGCACGAAGTGGCACGAGTCGGCCGCGCTCGCCGACGCCGTCCTCGACGTCGAGCACATGGTCCGCTGGGCGCCCCGCCTCGGCCGGCACGTCACCGTGGCACGCTTCGACGGCGGCATGCACGACCTCACGCTCTCCGGCCCCGCCGTACGCGAGAAGGTCTTCGCGGAGGTCGGGCGCTGGGCCGACGCGTTCTTCGACGCCGGGCCGACGGTCCGCGACGGGGAGCGGCCACCGGCGAGCCGGCGGCCCGCAGACGGGGCCGACCAGGCGGGCGTGCCCGCGCAGGGCGGCTGAGCCGCGGCCGACGCACCCTCACACGACGGCGACGGCCTCGCGGATGCGGTCGAAGGTGGCCAGCGGGTGACCGCCGTCGCGGGCCGGCAGGACGAGTCCGAGGCACCGCAGGCCCACCTCACCGTCGCCGGCCTGGACACCGAACACCGGCGCGCCGACGTAGCCGAGCGGCAGCTCCGCGGTGATCCGGACGGCGTCGCCCACGCGCGCCACCCGCTCGATCGCCACCTCCAGCGGCCGGGCGCCGTCCGCGCCGGCCCCGTGGGCGAGCACGATGGCCGAGCCCGGCTCCGCGCCGATCCGGGCGATCGCGTCCCGGTCGGCCGCGATCCCGTCCGGCACCTGCTGGGTACGCCACCGCCAGCGCTCGCCGTCGGCGTGCTCGTGCAGGCCGCCGGTGGGCATGACGGCGACGCCGAGATCCCCGCGATGGTGCCACCGCGCGGCGTAGTCCGGCAGGGCCACGGCGTCCGCCGACACCCCGGCCGGCTCGGTCACGCTCGCCCGCAGCCCGATCTCCCCGGCCGGGGCGTGGGTGAGGGCGTCGGCGGTCAGCAGGTACTCCCGCCCCTGCCCGGTGAAGAAGAACGCCGTGCCCTCGTCCCGGCCGCCGTCCGCCGGCCCGGCGTCGGTCCGGCGGATGGGCAGGATCGCGCGGCCGAGGAGCTGGCACAGCTCGTAGGCGACGTCGTTCTCGGTGTCCGGGTCAAGCAGCACCAGCCGAGGGTACGACCCGCCGGTCGCGGGCCGCGCCGACGGCGGAACCCGGGTGACCTCCGCCGGGGGTGCGTGCGACCCTGATCGACGACGTGGGACGCGACCACCCGTTCCACCGGCCACCCCGTGGTCGGCGGTACCCTTCTGGCGCGACACGTACGGCGCGCGCCCGTAGCTCAGCGGATAGAGCAGGGGACTTCTAATCCCAAGGCCGCAGGTTCGAATCCTGCCGGGCGCACTCACGTCGACCCACGTCCTCGGAGCCCCTGAGCGGGTGGAAAGGGGTGGCCACGGCGGCGCGGGCGAGGTGCCCGGCCACCGCGTCGGGCTCGGCGATGGTCTGCTTCCAGGCGGCCGGCGGAAGCGGGGCGGGGCACTCGGGCAGCTCGCGGAAGGGCGGCCCGGGAGGCTCGACGTGGGGCACGCGCGGAGGACAGGCGACGACTACGCTCCGTGGCCGCACCGTCGGGGTCGTCACCCGAGCCGGACGTCGAGGGTGGGGAAGTCGTACCAGGTCAGCTCGAAGGACGATGCGGCCTCCGGGGCCACCGGGTAGACGGCCCAGCTGTCGATCTGCTCGCCCGGCCCGATGCTGAAGGACTGACCGGCCCGTGTCGTGGCGCACCAGGTCCTCTCGGGACGCACGGTCCGACCGTCCGACAGGGTGAGGTGTGAGGAAACCAGGTCGACGTCGACGGTCGGGCAGCTCACCGGCCACGCGACCCGCGAGTCGTTGCGGTACCTGATGTTCAGCCGCAGCTTTCCGCCGCTGGTCTCGGCGCTGACCAGCGTGACGTTCAGCGACGCCTGTTCGTAGATCGGCCGGTCGAGCCGGTACGTCCGGGGCGCGGGCTGCGCCTGGCTGGGCGACGCGGACGGGCCCGGCGACGCCGACCGGCCGGGGTCGACGTTCCCGGATCCGGTCGACGGACGGCCGGTGCTGCCGGTGACGGCGGCGGTGGGGTCGGACTGCCGGGTCGCGGTGCGGTCGGCCAGGTACGCGCCGCCGAGGGTGCCGATGACGGCGAGGCCCGCCGTCGCCACGATGACGCCGAACAGGCCCATGTACCTCTTCACGGTCGGCTCCTGGCTGGTGAGGCGGCGATGGCGTGAACGTAGCACCGGCGTCGAAATGGCACGGTGCGATGCCTGCGCCGGCCGACCGGCCCGTACCGTTCGCGAACCGGGCGCTGGCGGCGCTCGTGCCGCACGTCGACCGGGAGGTCGTCCACCACCTCGCCGAGGTCGCGCAGCAGCGCGACCTGGACCTGCGACCGGGCCGACCCCGGCGGCACACCGTGCGGCCGGCCGGTGCCATATGCTGCGCCGGCTGTCACGGGGCACGGGGAGGGCGACATGCGACGCTGGCTGGGCGTCACGTTTTCGGCCGCGCTGGTCGCGGGGGTGCTGAGCGGGTGCGGCACCCTGCCGGGCACCGACGGCGACCTGACGGACGACTGGCGGCCGGTCGCCGAGGCCCGCCAGTTCGTGCCGCAGGCAGGCGAGTGCCACGCGGTCGCCGACCCGACCGCGTACCTCACGAGCCACCAGCCGGTCGACTGCGCGAAGTCGCACCTGGTCGAGACGTTCCACATCGGCACGTTCACCGGTGAGATCGCCGCGCGCCCGATCCCGCCCCGCGTCGGGTCGGCGGCGATGCGCGTCGCGTTCGCCGACTGCGACGCCAGGGCGAAGACGTTCGTCGGCGGCGAGTGGCGCGGCGCACGGTTGTCGGTGCAGGTGGCCCCCACCTCGCCGCCCGGCTGGTCGGGCGGCAGCCGGTGGTACCGCTGCGACCTGCTCGAGCTCGCCGCAGGCGGCACCGGCGGCGCCGTGGCCGACCCGGTCGTGCCCCGCACCGGCACCCTGCGGGGCGTCCTCAAGGCTCCCTCCTCGCTGACGTTCACCTGCGGCGAGGAGAACCGCTGGGGCAACCTGGAGCCGGTGGCCTGCGGCAAGCCGCACCGGTTCGAGTACGCGGGCATCTGGACCGCCCCGGACGGCCGGTACGACGACGCGACGAAGGACGAGGACGCGATCCACGCGAAGTGCCGGACGGTCATCGCCCGCTACGCGAAGGTGCCGGTCGACGGCATGCTCCGCTACCGCACCGGCACCACCTACCGGTTCCCCTCGGAGGAGGCGTGGGCACGTGGTGACCGGGGGGTACGCTGCTGGTTCTGGTCGGGTGGACGGAAGCTGACCCGGTCGATCGCCGGCGGCGGCACCAGGGCCCTGCCGGTCAACTGAGCGCCCGGCCGACAAATTGACGTGACAGCACTGCCGGCTCGTGGCCAGCATCGACGGATGGCGGGGTCCCGACCGGCGGAGCCGGACATCGTGCGCTACTACACCGACGTCTTCGTGGAGGCGGACCGGCTGGAGCGCACCCCGCTGGGGCGGCTGGAGGGGCTGCGCACCCGCCAGGTTCTGACCCGGCTGCTGCCGCCGGCACCGGCGACGGTGCTGGACGTCGGCGGCGGCCCCGGCGCGTACGCGGGGTGGCTGGCGGCCTCCGGTCACCGGGTGCACCTGGTCGACCTGGTCCCCGTGCACGCGGCGGCGGCCCGGCGCGCTCACCCCGGGGTGAGCGCCACGGTCGGCGACGCGCGACGGCTGCCGCTCGCCGACGGCTGCGCCGACGTGACCCTGCTGCTCGGGCCGCTCTACCACCTGACCGGTCGCGCGGACCGGGTCGCCGCGCTGCGCGAGGCGGCCCGCGCGACCCGGCCCGGCGGCCTGGTGGTCACGGCGACGATCAGCCGGCAGGCGCCGCTGATGGATCTCACCCGGCAGGGGCGGGTGGACGACCACACCCGTCCCGCCCTGCTGCGCACCTACGTCACCGGCGTCAACGACGCGGGCAGCGGCTTCACCACCGCCTACTTCCACCGGCCGGACGAGGTGGTCGACGAGTTCGAGACGGCCGGACTCCCCCGGCCAGACCTGTACGGCGTCGAGGGTCCGCTGTGGCCGCTGCTGGCCGTGGCGGGCGGGCCGGAGGCCGACGGGCCGCTGTTCGCGGAGGTGTTGCGCTGCGCGACGCTCTTCGAGCGCGATCCGGAGGTGATCGGCGCCAGCGGGCACCTGCTGGCGGCGGCGCGACGCGGAGCCGACCGGGCCGGCGGCTGAGGGGCGACGGCGAGCACGGCCCGGAGCCGACCGGCTCGACGGTGACGCAGGTGGCGACAGCCGCGGAGCCCGACGCCGACCGACGGAAGACGACTGGTTGACGGACCGGCGACACGACGCGCACCGAGGGTGATATCGGGAGCGATCCTCGTGTTATTCTCCGGCTTCGATCTCCGCCGCGCCGACCCGGATCGGGTCGTTGTCGCAGAAGGACGCCTCTCCCCGATGCCGGCCGTTGCCCTTCCGAGCACGTCGCCGACCACGCTGGACACCCCGGCCGGCGGCGCGTTCGCCGTCATCTTCACCAGGCTGCCGGCGCTGCTGCGCCTGACGTGCGGCCTGGTCGGGGCGGTGGTGGCCCTGTCGGTGCGCACCCCGCCCGTCGAGCCGGCGCTGCTGGTGCCGGCCGTCGCGGCGCTGACGGCCTGGTCGGTGTGGTACGCGTACCGGGCGCTGCGGCACGGCATCGGCGGCCCGCTGATGGCCGGCGACGTGGCGGCGACCACCGCCGCGTGCCTGGCGATCCCGCTGCGGGTGGCGCCCGAGGTGCTCCCCGGCGAGGGGAGCTGGATCGCGGTGCTGGCCAGCACCACGGTGATCAACGCGCAGGCCACCGCCCCGGCGCGCTGGTCGGTGCCGGCGGGGCTGCTGGTGACCGCCGCCTACGCGGTCGGCGCGCACGCCGCCGGCCAGCCGGACGAGGCCGCCGCGCACGCGGGGACGCTGCTGGTGCAGACCGCCTGCGCGGCGGTGATGACCGCGATCATGCGGCGGCGGATCGGCCGGGCCGATGCCGCCTTCGTCGCGCACCAGCGGCTCACCCGGGAGGCGCTGGTCGCCCGGACCGCCCGGGAGGCGGTCGGGAGAGGACGGGCGCCGGCGGGCCGCCAGGCGGGGACGGCGGGCCGGTGGAGCACCTCTACGAGCGGGACGGGGAGATCAGATGGACGCAGACCCGGTGGCGGCGGTGAGCGACGGACGGCCGGTCGGCGTGGCGATCGTGGACGACTACCCGGTCGTCGTCGAGGGGGTGTGCGCCTGGCTGGCCAGCGAGCCCCGGCTGACCGTGCTGGCGACGGGCGACGACCCGGACGGGGTGCTGCGGGCTGCCCCGGACGCCGACGTGGTCCTGCTGGACCTGCGCCTGCACGGGCGGATGGCGTGGGACAAGCTCGCCGAGCTGAGTGCGGCCGGCCGGCGGGTGGTGGTCTACTCCGAGCACACCGACCCGGAGACGATGCTCGCCGCGCTGGACGCCGGGGCGGTGGCGTTCCTCGCCAAGCACGAGGGGCGGGAGCACTGCGTGGCCACCGTGCTCGCCGCCGCGAGCGACCGCCCGTACGTGCCGCCGGCGCTCGCGGGGGCGATCGTGGGCGACCCCCGGCCGGACCGTCCCGCGCTCTCCGACAAGGAGCGCGAGGCGCTGCTGCTGTGGTTCCAGTCGATGTCGAAGGCGTCGGTGGCCCGCCGGATGCGGATCAGCGAGCACACCGTCAAGCAGTACGTCGACCGGGCGAGGATCAAGTACACCCGAGCGGGGCGGCCGGCCGCCACGAAGGCGGCGCTGCTCGCCCGGGCGATCGAGGACGGCCTGGTCCGGCCGGAGGAGATCGGCATCTACCGGTCACAGGCGTCGCACGACCGGCCGACCCCCTAACGGGCGTCATGACAGCTGGTGCGGGGTCGGCGACGCTCGTGGTGAGATGCCCGTCTGCAGGGGAGGTCATGACGATGCACGATGACGCGTCCCCCTTCTTCATCGCCCCGCACCGCTTCGACGGGACCGACGACCTCGCTCCCGTGCTGGACCGGCGGCACGAGCTGGTCCCGGAGGCGGGCGAGCGGGTGCTCTCCCGGCACCGGCTGCACGCCTCGGGGCACCTGCTCGGCCCAACGGAGGCGCGGCGGCGGTGGGCGCTGCCCGCGCCGGTGGCGGTGACCGTCACCGACCGGCGGATCGCGTACGTCGGGGACGGGCCGCGGCTCGCCCTGGCCGACGGGGCGGGCGCCGGCGCCCGGCACCGCCGGGTCGTCCGGCTGCCGGGCCTGGTCAGCGGTCAGATCCGCTGGCAGTGGCCGTCCCGGCTGGAGCTGCTGCCGCCCGGGCCGGACGAGCAGGCGCGGCTGCTGGTGGTCTGCGACGCGCTGCGCACCATCCAGCAGCCGGCCCTCGGCCTCGCCGGCCCCGCCGAGGAGGTCGCCGGGCTGGCCCGCCGGGTACGCCGGACGGTGGCCGCGTTCCGGCTGGCCCACCCCGAGCTGGTGGACCTCTCGCCGCCCGAGCGGGACGTGCTGGCGGTGCGGGCCGGGGCGGGGTTGTCCGCCGGCGTCGCCCGGATCACCCTGCCGGGGTCGCTGCCGGTGGAGTTCCGTTCCCGGGACGACTACTACCAGCGGGGACGCTTCGACCGCGGGTGGCACGGGCCCGCAGCCGGCGCAGCATCCGGGCATCGGTGAAGCCGACCGTGCGGGCGGCCGCCTCCACGGTGGCGCCGTGGCCGATGAGGTGCTCGGCGCGCTCCACCCGCAGGGTCTGCTGGTAGCCGAGCGGGGTCAGCCCGGTGGCCTGCCGGAACAGCCGGGTCGGCGTCCGCTCGGCCACCCCGCCCGCGGCGGCCAGATCGGCCAGCGGCAGCGGCTCGGCGAAGTGGTGGTCGATCAGGTCCTGTACCCGGTGCACCGCGTCGGACAGGTGCGACCGGTGCCGCATCATGGCACTGGCCTGCTGCTCGTGGCCGTTGCGCCGGGAGTGGACGACGAGCGTGCGGGCGATCCGGGCCGCCGCCGCCGGGCCGTGCCGGGTGGCCACGAGGTGCAGCGCCACGTCGATGCCGCTGGCGATGCCAGCCGAGGTGACCACGCGGTCGTCGACCACGTAGAGCACGTCGCGTACCACCCGCGCCGCCGGGAACCGCCGGGCCAGCTCGTCCTGCACCTCGTGGTGGGTGGTGCAGCGGCGGCCGTCGAGCAGGCCGGCCCGGCCGAGGGCGTACGCCCCGGCGCAGACGCTGGCGACGGTGCCGCCCGCGGCGTGGTGGTCGGCCAGCCGCCGCAGGTCGTCCGGCCCGACCGGCCCCTGCGGCCCGTGCGCGCGGGGCCGCCACCCGGGCACGACCACCAGGTCGTCGCGGGTCAGCTCGGGCCATTCCAGCCCGGCCACCAGCGGTACGCCCTGCACGGTCGGCACGACCTCCCGGTCGGCGACGTAGTGCAGGCGGTAGTCGTGCCCGAGGTCGGCGGCGGTGGAGAAGACCTGGGCCGGCCCGGCGAGGTCCAGCAGGTGCACCTGCGGGACGAGCAGGAAGACGACCCGGGCCATCGGCTCAGCCCCGTACGCCGGCCGGGACCGCGCCGGTCACCTCGGCGACGGTGCGCACGGTGGCGAAGCGGCCCGCGAGGGCGTACTCGGTGCGGGCGATCATGTCCTCGTTCGACAGGGTGCGCGGGTCGGCGAGGACCTCCTCCAGCGTGGCGGTGGCCGGCAGGTCCCGGTGCGGGGTCGGGAAGGTGACCGTCGCGTCCGTCACGAAGGTCACCTCGTAGCCGAGGTCGCAGCCGACCCGGGCGGTGGTCTCGACGCACTGCTCCGTGCGGATCCCGCAGACGGTGATCTCGCGGACGCCCGCCATCGTCAGGGTCTGCTGGAGGTTGGTGGTGGTGAACGCGTTGTGCGACGTCTTCACCAGCGTCGGCTCCCCCGGGACCGCCGAGAGGCCCTCGATCAGCCGCACGTGCCCGCCGGCCGGGTCGAAGACGCCGCCGCTGCCCGGCTCGGCGTGCAGGACCCAGACGACCAGGTCACCGCGCTCGCGGGCCGCGTCGACCAGCCGGCCGACCTGGGCGACGATGTCGGGGTTCGAGGCGTACGCCCAGATCGGGCGCTGCCGGAAGGACTCCTGGACGTCGATGACGACGAGTGCTGCTCTGCTCATACGGTGAATCCTGACCGCACGGACGCCGACACGTCAGACACCATCCCGCCCCACCCCGGACCGATCCAGCCACCCACCCCACCCCCACCCCCGCACCCCCACCCCCGCGCCCCGCACCCTCCACGCGGCGATCTTGCACTTTCGGCCCCCGCTTCGCGCCTTTTGCCCGATATATCGGGGCCAGAGTGCAAGATCGCGGAGAGCAGGGGCGGGGGGTGGGGGGTGGGGGGGTGGGGCAGGGGGGTGGGGTGGGTCAGGGGGTGGCGGGGCGGCGGGCGGGGGCGTCGAGGGCGGCGGCCTCCTCCGGGGTGGGGGCGGTGCCGCCCAGGTGCGCCGGGAGCCACCAGGTGTCGTCGGGGCCGGCGGGCTGGTCCGGGTACTCCCGCTGGGCCCGGTCGACCAGCGCGCTCAGCCGCGTCTTCAGGTCGACGGTCATCGCGTTGGCGTCCGGGTAGGCGGCCGGGTCCATCGGCTCGCCCACCAGGATGGTGATCGGGGTGTGCCGGCGGGTCAGGGTGCGCGGCCGGCCCTTGGTCCAGAGCCGCTGGGTGCCCCAGAGCGCCACCGGCAGCACCGGCACGCCGGCCTCGGCCGCCATCCGGGTGGTCCCGCTCTTGAGTGCCTTGACCGTGAACGAGCGGCTGATCGTCGCCTCGGGGAAGACGCCGACCACCTCGCCGCGCCTGAGCGCACTGACCGCCGTCGCGTACGACCCCGCGCCCGCCCGCCGGTCCACCGGGATGTGCCGCATGCCGCGCATCAGCGGGCCGGACACCTTGTGCGTGAACACCGACTTCTTGGCCATGAACCGCACCAGCCGCCGCGACGGGTTCGCCCCCAGCCCGCAGAAGATGAAGTCCAGGTAGCTGACGTGGTTGCTGGCCATGACCGCCCCGCCGGTACGCGGGACGTGGTGGGCGCCCTCGACGGTGATCTTCAGGTCCAGGACCCGGAACAGCGTCTTGGCGGCGGCGATCACGGGCGGGTACACGAGTTCCGGCATGGCGCGAACTTACCCTGCCGACCTGAGCCGCACGCCAGCCTGCCGACCGGTGGCGCGTGGCCCACCGAGCCGCGTCGCCGGCCGGCCGCGGTGCGGTCGGCCGGCCGGCATGGTGGGACGGGCCGGGTCGCCCGCCCGGCGGGGACCGGTCGTCACTCGGTGAGCCGGTGCATGTCGAGGCGGCCCCGGGCGAACGCGTCCACCCGGCCCCACCGGCCCGGGATGTCCAGCACCTCGATGCGGCCCATCCCGATCGGCAGGCGGGGGTCCACCGCGAGGTGCCCCTCGTGCGGCTCCAGGCCGAGCATCGTCCGCAGCAGCAGCAGCGGCGTGCCGGTCGACCAGGCCTGCGGGCTGCACGCCGTCGGGTACTCCACCGGGAACTTGGTCAGCTCCCGGGGATAGCCGCCGAACGCCTCCGGCAACCGGCCCTGGAAGTAGGTGCTCGCGTCGAGGATGCCGCTGGCGATGACCGCCGCCTCCTCGGCGAAGCCGTACCGACGCAGGCCCCAGGCGATGAACGAGTTGTCGAACGGCCAGATCGTGCCGTTGTGGTAGCCGACCGGGTTGTAGCGCACCTCCCCCTCGGCCAGCGTCCGCACCCCCCAGCCGGTGAAGAGCCGGGGCCCGACCAGATGGTGGGCGATCTTCTCGGCCCGCTCGTGGTCGACGATCCCGCTCCACAGCAGGTGGCCGATGTTGGAACTCAGCACGTCGCACTGGCGGCCGTCCGGGTCGAGCGCCAGCGCGTAGTACTCGCCGTCCTCCACCCACCAGTCCCGGTTGAACCGTTCCTTCAGCGCCGCCGCCTCCCGCTCCAGCCGGTCGGCGAACTCCGGGTCGCCCCAGAACTCCCGGGCCAGCCGGGCGGCCCGCAGCTTCCCGTCGTACGCGTACCCCTGCACCTCGCAGGTGGCCCGGGGGAACGGCGGCAGCGTGCCGTCCCGGTAGGAGATGGAGTCCCAGGAGTCCTTCCAGCACTGGTTCTCCAGGCCGGTGTCGGTGTTGCGCCGTTCGTACCAGATGTAGCCGGTGCCGACCAGGTCGGCGTAGTCGTCGATCCACTTCAGCGCGGCGCGGCACTCCCGCTCCAACTCCATGACCAGCTCGACGTCGCCGGTCCACTTCTCGTACTCGTCGAGCAGCACCAGGAACAGCGGGGTGGCGTCCACCGACCCGTAGTACGGCGAGTGCGGCTGTTCCTCGAAGGCGGCAGTCTCGCCGTACCGCATCTCGTGCAGGATCCGGCCCGGGTCCTCGTCCCGGAAGTCGTCGAACCGGGTGCCCTGGAGGGAGGCCAGGATCCGCAGCGTGGTCTTCGACAGGTCCGGCGTGAACGGCAGCGTCTGCAGACAGGTCAGGATGCTGTCCCGGCCGAACATGGTCATGAACCAGGGCAGGCCGGCGGCCGGCAGTGACGCCCCGCCGAGCGACAGCGGCGAGAAGCGCAGCGCGGCCAGGTCGATCAGGCTGCGCCGGTAGGTCGCGGCGACCTGGTCGTGCTGGCTGTTCACCTTGGGCGCCTTGGCGATCCACTCCTCCAGGTCGTGCTGGAGGGCGAGCCGCTCGTCGCCGTGCGCCCCCAGCCCCATCCGCAGGTCCCGGCCGCCCTGAGCGCCGGCGAAGGTGCCGACCTCGATCTGGGCCTCCCAACTCTGGTTGGGTTCGAGGTGGATCGTGTAGGCGAAGCCGTTGCGGTCGTACCGGGCCGGCGGGGACGCGGAGATGGTCGTCTCCCGCCTGAAGTTGCCCCGCCGGTAGCCCAGGCGCAGCCGGTCGGTCTCGACCTCCGTGAAGATCTCGCCCTTCTTGTTCAGGATCTCGTCCTTGACCTGGAACAGGTCGGCGAAGTCGGACGCCGCGTCCATCCTGATCTCCAGGTCGACCGGCTTCTCGTCGTGGTTGAGGATGGTGAGCTGCTCCTGGAAGCTGCCCCCCACCGTCCGCTCCCGGATGATCGACAGCTTGGCGTCGATGTAGTGCGTCGCCATCCCCGGCACCAGGAAGAACCGCGCCTCGTAGTACTGGAGGTCGTCGTACGACAGCGGCGTGAGCCGCTCCCCGTTCACCGTCAGCACCCAGGTGGACAGGAACCGGGTGTCCAGGGAGAAGAATCCGGTCGGCTCGCTCGGCGTGGCCTCGATGTCCCCGGTGTCCTCCGACACGACGAAGGTGCTGCCGTCCAGGATCCGGATCGTGTTGTTCCGCGCCATCACCGCACCTCCCGCTGACCCTGGAAACGCCGGCGGGGGCCGCGGGCGTCCGGGTGGCCGGGGAAGAGCCGCTCCAACTGCACCAGCAGCCGGAGTTGCCCCGACACCGTCAGGTCGCCCCGCAGCAGCGCCGCGATCCCGTCCTCCCGCCCGGTGGCGAGGTCCTCGAAGAGCGCCGGGGTGGTGCCGACCACCGTGTCGGCGTCCTGGTCCTCCTGGCTCACCCGGACCCGGCCCCGGTCTATCCGCACCAGCCAGTGCGTCGTCTGCGCCCCCTCGTGCAGGTCCAGGCGCAGGGTCCCGGAGGACTTGTCCAGCAGGGGCTCGTACTCCCGCCGGTCGAGGTCCTCGAAGAACCTCGTCGTCGCGTCCACCATCGGGTCCTCTCCTCCCCGTCGGTCATGTCCCGAACGGGGTCCCCGTCCCGTGCCGGGTCAACCTCGCCCGGATCGGGTGAGGCGGGTGCGCCGCCGGGGTCGTACCCGCGCGGTAGCCTCCCGGCAGGGCGGGTCGGGAGCGGAGGTCGGTGCCGCGTTCGAGGCCGCGGCGCGCGCGTTCGCCGAGGTGGTGACGGCACCGACGGCCCGCGGCGAGGCGAGCCGCGCGGTGAGCGACCGGGTGCCGGCCGAGCTGACGTACGACTGCGGCCCGTGCGGTGCCCGGCACGTCTCCGGGTCGCTCTTCCAGCAGGCCGGCCTGGCCGGGGGCGTACGCCTGGAGGTGTCGGGGCGGGCGGCGACGCTCGCGCCGCTGCCGGGCTGGCCCGCCCGCCGCCCGCGCGGACCGCGACGCCGGCCCCCGGGACGGGAGCCGGCGCGCCGCGGCGGACAGTCAGTTGTTCGGTTCGTCGGCGCTGATGTCGGCGAGCACCGACTGCGGTTCCCGCTCCACGGCGAGGTCACCCATCGAGACCAGGCCCACCAGCCGCCCGTTGTCGATGACCGGCAGCCGGCGCACGGCGTAGGTCCGCATCAGGTCGGCGGCGGCCACCGCGTCGTCGTACTGGCTCACCGTGATCACGTCCTTGGAGGTGATCCGGTTGAGCGGGGTCGTGTTCGGGTCCATGTTCTCCGCCACGCCCCGGACCGTGATGTCCCGGTCCGTCACGATGCCGATGACATCGTCGCCGTCGGTCACCACCACGTCGCCGATGGCGCTGTCGCGCATCTCCTGCGCCGCGGCGGTCAGCGTGTCGTTGCCGTCCATCGTCACCAACCGGGTCGTCATGAACTCTCCGACCGTTGTCATGGTGCTCCCCTCTCGGTGTCGGCACAGGCCGTCTACCCGCCGGCCGAGCGGGGTAACGCGAACACGATCCGAGGAGGCCCCCGGTGCCCGGCCCGGCCGCCGCGCCGGACGACCGACGACGAACGGGAGGTCCGCGATGTCGTCCCGGGCCGCCGCCAGGGCGGGCTCAGCCGTGCGGCGGGGCGCCGTAGAGGCGTTCGACGTGCAGCCGGAGCACGAGGCGGCGCTCGGCGACCATCGCCCGCCGGTAGTCGGCCCAGTCCGGGTGCTCGCCCTGCACCGTCCGGTAGAGGTGGACCAGCTCCGCCACGGTCGCGTCGTCCGGGTCGGCGGCCACCGGCGTCAGCTCGGCGCGCGCCTCCGCCACCGCGTACGCCCAGCCGTCGTCGCTACTGACGTGGAAGCTGGCCCGGGGATCCCGGCGCAGGTTGGCCGTCTTCGCCCGGCCGTCGGTCACCGAGACCCGGATGACCGCCGACACGGGGTCGAAGGCGTAGATGACGGTGGACAGTTGCGGCCGGCCGTCCCGTCTGAGGGTGGCCAGCACCCCGAGCCGGTGACCGGCGATCAGGTCCGTCAACGCCCGCCGGGTCTCGTCGTCCGCCACGGCATCCTCCCGCTCGACCGTCCCGATGCCCCCATCGAACCACGGCGTACGCCCCAGGGGCGCCCACACGACGGGCCCCGCCGAGTCGGCGGGGCCCGTCGTACGTGCGTCGGTCAGCGGCGCTCGGCGGCGACCAGCTCGGCGATCTGCACCGCGTTGAGCGCGGCGCCCTTGCGCAGGTTGTCGTTGGAACAGAACAGGGCGAGCCCGTGCTCGACGGTCTCGTCGGCGCGGATCCGGCCGACGTAGGTCGGATCCTGACCGGCGGCCTGCAGCGGCGTCGGCACGTCGCTCAGCGCCACGCCGGGCGCGCCGTCGAGCAGCTCGCGGGCCCGCTGCGGGGTGACCGGACGGGCGAACCGGGCGTTGATCTGGAGCGAGTGGCCGGTAAAGACGGGCACCCGGACGCAGGTGCCGGAGACCTTCAGCCCGGGAATCTCCAGGATCTTGCGGCTCTCGTTGCGCAGCTTCTGCTCCTCGTCGGTCTCGAAGGAGCCGTCGTCGACGATCGAGCCGGCGAGCGGGAGCACGTTGAACGCGATGGGCCGCGCGAACGAGCGGGGGGCGGGGAACTCCACCGCCGCGCCGTCGAAGGCGAGCCCGGTGGCGTGCTCGGCGACCTTGCGGACCTGCTCGTCCAGCTCGGCCACGCCGGCCAGGCCGGCGCCGGAGACCGCCTGGTAGGTCGAGACGACCAGGCCGACCAGCTCCGCCTCGGCGTGCAGCGGGCGCAGCACCGGCATCGCGGCCATCGTGGTGCAGTTGGGGTTGGCGATGATCCCCTTGGGGCGTACGGCGGCGGCGTGCGGGTTGACCTCGGCGACGACCAGCGGCACCTGCGGGTCCGTCCGGAACGCCGAGGAGTTGTCGATGACGACGGCACCGGCCGCGGCGACCCGGGGCGCCAACTCCTTGGCGGTGCCCTTGCCGGCCGAGAAGAGCACGATGTCGAGCCCGGAGTAGTCGGCGGTGGCCGCGTCCTCCACCGTCACCTCGCCGCCCCGGAAGGGCAGGGTGCGCCCGGCCGACCGCGCCGAGGCGAACAACCGCACCTGCTCCGCCGGGAACTCCCGCTCCGCCAGCACCTGCCGCATCACGCCACCGACCTGGCCGGTGGCCCCCACAATGCCGATCCTCATGCCCGCGAGGCTACCCAGCCCGGGCCCGCGGCCGGGAACGCTTTCCCACCGCGCGGACGGACGTCACGCCGGGCCGGGCGGCAGCCGAGGCGCGCCCGGGGCGGCCACCCGCCCGGAACGTCACCGCCCGATCGCACCCGCGGCGAGAAGATCCGGGGCCCCGACCGCACCCCGCCGGAGCATTGCCGCCGGCCGGCCGGCCCGAGCCGGAGCACCCACCCCGCCCCGAGCGCGACCGACATCACATCGCGGGCCGCCCCGGGCCGGGGGCAGCGGTCAGAGGGCGGCGTCGACGACCTCGCCCAGGCCGGTGGCGACCAGCTCGTCGCGAATCACCGCGGCGTCGCCCTCCACCACCAGGGTGAGCGCCTCCGGGCGCAGGTGGGTGGCGGCCGCCGCGGAGACCTGCGTCACGTCGGCGGCGAGCAGCGACTCCCGCAGCCGGGCGTGGTAGTCGTCCGGCAGGTCGTGCACGACCAGGGTGGTCAGCGCGGAGGCGATCGCCCGGGGGCTCTGCAGCTCGACCGAGAGCTGCCCGGCCCGCCAGAAGCGCGCCACCGCCAGCTCCTCCTCGGTCACCCCGGTCTCCTGCGTACGGGTGATCTCGCCGACCGCCTCGACGAGCGCCGGCGCGGTGACGGCCGTCTGCACGCCGGAGCTGACCGCGAACCGGCCGAACCGCCGGGACGAGGCGAAGTCGCCCCGGATGCCGTACGTGTAGCCGTGCACCTCGCGGATCAGGTGGTTGAGCCGGGAGGTGAACGCCCCGCCGAGCACCGTGCCGGCGAGGGCCATCGGCACGTGGTCGGGGTGGGCGCGGTGCGGCGACGGGTGGCCCAGCCGCAGCGTGGACTGCACCGAGCCGGGGCGGTCCACCAGGATGATCCGCCGGCCGGGGCGGGTCGGCACCTCGATCGGGGCGCCCCGGTCGACCGGACCGCCGCCGGTGCCGGCGAACGCCGCCGCGCCCAGCGCGTCGAGGTCGAGCCGGTCCAGGTCGCCCGCGACGACCAGGGTGCCGGGGCGGATGAACCACTCGGAGTGGAAGACGGTGACGTCCTCGACGTCCAGGCCGGCGACCGAGTCCGGGTCGCCGTACATGGGGCGGCCCCAGCGGTTCTGGGCGCCGAACAGGTCCGCGCGCAGCGCCGCGTCGGCGCGGGGGCCGGGGTTGGCCCAGTCCATCCGCAGCGCGGTCGCCTCGTCGTCGCGGACGCGCCGGACGTCCTCCGGGTCCAGCTTCGGGGTGCGGACCGCCTCGGCGAGCAGCTCCACGGCGGCGTGCAGCCGCTCCACCGGCACCTGCACGCTGACCTGGAAGGAGTCCCAGTCCAGCCCGGTCACCAGCTCGGTGCCGAGCGCCTCGATCGCCAGGGCGTACGCGGTCGCGTCGCGCTGCGCGGTCCCCTCCTCCAGGGCCTTGGCGAGCACCCCGCCGAGCCCTTCCTTGCCCGTCGGCTCGCGCCCGGCGCCCGCGTCGAGCAGCAGCAGCGCCACGGCCAGGTTCTGCCCGGGCAGGTGCGCGGCGACGACCTGGCCGCCGGCCACCGCGCGGCGGACCACCTGCGGGAACCGGTAGGGGCGGGCGACGCCCGGCCCGGGTCGGTCGGTGATCAGCGTCATCAGGGCTTCTCCTCGGGCAGGTAGGTCAGGGTCACCCGGTCGTCGGCGGCGAGCACCTCGGCGGCAGCCTCGGCGATCTGCTCGGCGGTCACCGCGAGCCAGGCCGGCAGCCGCTCCGCGGCCTTCGCCGGGTCGCCGAACTGGGTGGTGTAGCGCCCGAGCGTGTCCGCCCGGCCCTCCACCGTCGACATCTGCCGCCACCACATGGTGCTGAGCAGGGACTTGGCCCGGTCCAGCTCGGCGGCGGTGACCGGCACGGTGGCCAACTCGTCGACCACCTCGGCCAGCCCGGCGGCCAGCCGCTCGCCGCTGACCCCGGGGCGGGCCGTGGCGGTGGCGATCATCGGCGCGGGGGCGTGCGCCAGGTCCACCCCGTACGCCCCGACGAGGTCCGGCTGGGCGATCCGCTCCCCGTCGGCGAGGCGCTGGTAGAGCCGGCTGCCGCGACCGCTGCCCAGCACCGTGGCGAGCACGGTCACCACGTCGTAGCCGGGGCTGCCGAAGGGGTGGGTGCGGTGCGCGACGTAGACGCGGGGCGCCGGGACGTCGCCGGTGACCGTCTCCACGGCAGGCCGCCCGGTGGCCGGGACCGTCCGGCCGTCGGGCGCGGACGGGATGTCCTCGCGGGGCGGGATCGCGCCGAAGTACTTGTCGGCCAGCGCGAAGACCTCGGCGGCCGGGGCGTCGCCCGCCACGGTCAGCACGGCGTTGTTGGGCGCGTAGTACGTCCGGTGGAACGCCTGGAAGGTGGCCAGGTCAGCGGCGTTCAGGTCGGCCATCGACCCGATCGTGGCGTGGTGGTACGGGTGCCCGGGCGGGTAGAGCAGCGGCAGCAGCCGCAGCCAGGCGTCGCCGTACGGGACGTTCTCGTAGCGCTGGCGCCGCTCGTTCTTCACCACGTCACGCTGGTTGTCCAGCGTCTCCTGGGTCAGCGCCGGGACCAGGCCGCCCATCCGGTCCGCCTCCAGCCAGAGCGCCAGTTCGAGGTGCTCGGCCGGGACGGTCTCGAAGTAGTTGGTGCGGTCCGGGTTGGTGGTGGCGTTGAGGGAGCCGCCCGAGCCCTGCACCAGCTTCATGTGCTCGGTCTTCGCCACGTTGACCGAGCCCTCGAACATCAGGTGCTCGAAGAGGTGGGCGAAGCCCGTCTGCCCCGTGGGCTCGTGGCGGGAGCCGACGTCGTACCAGAGGTTCACGGCGACCGCGGGGGCGGTGCGGTCCTCGCTCACCACCACGCGCAGGCCGTTGTCCAGTCGGGTCGTCTCGATGGGCCAGGGGTAACCGCTGTCGGGCATGGCACGACGCTATCCGATCGGGCGGGCCGGAAGGGGACGCGCCGCCCGGGACGAGGCATCGACCGTCGGCGGCCGGGTACCGGGGGAGGATGCCGCCTGCCGCCACCGTGACCGACCGCGCCGCCGTCGCGGTCGACCGCGCGACCGCCGCCCTGACCCGGCTCCGCCGGGGCCGCCTGCTGCACCCGGCGGGCCGTTCCTTCGCCGGCGAGGTGACCGTCTGGGGTACGCCGGGGCCGCCGGCCGGGGTGCCGCTGCTGGACAACCCGGGGCGCTTCCGGGCGACCGTCCGCCTCTCCAAGGGCGTGCCCACGCCGGGCAGTTGGCCGGACGTGCTGGGGCTGGCCGTGCGGCTGCACCGGGACGCCGGGCAGCCGTTCGACCTGCTGGTCAGCTCCAGCGGGGCCGCGCCGGTGCTGCGGCACCTGCCGCTGCCGCGGCGGCGCTTCGCCGGGACGTACAGCACGATCATGTCGTTCCGGGCGGGCGGGCACCGGCTCCTCCTAGCCGCGCTGGCCGACCCGGAGTCGCCCGATCTGGGTCGCAGCCTGGCCGAGGTGGCCGCCGCGGCCCGGACGGACGCGCCGCGCCTGGTGCTGGCGGTCGCGTCCGCGGTCGGGCCGTGGCGGCCGTTCGGGCAGGTCACCCTCGGCGGGCAGCTCAGCGCCGGGGAGGACGCCGCGCTGGCCTTCGACCCGGTCGGCAACCTGCCGCCGGGGCTGCGGGCGGCAGGCCCCGTCGCCTGGCTGCGGGAGCACACCTACCCGGCCTCGCAGCGGGCACGCGGCGCCGTGCCTCAGTCGGGGGGCTCGGCGGGGGTCACCGTCTGATCGGAGGTACGCCGCTCCAGCACGGTGTCCGGCGCGGCGTTGCGGTCCTCCTCCCGGATGTCCGACTCCTCGAGGATGACCTCGGCCTGTGCCTGCGGGTCCTCGCTGCCGACGGCCGCCTCCTCGGGCAGCAGGTGCGCGCGGGACTCGACCCGTTCCTGGTCGCTCTGCTCGTCACTCATGCCCGCCCACATACCCCGCCGGGTGGACGGGCACGCCCACGTGATCGCGCCCGACCGGCGGTGACCTCCCCCCGTCGCGGGGTCACCGCCGGCCGGGCGCGACCGTGGCGCGGCGGCGGGCGGGCCGCGCTCAGGAACGGAACGGGCCGCGCACCTCGTAGGTGATGCCGCCGGAGGAGGAGCCGGAGGTGCCGCGCTGCGACGAGAAGTAGAGGCGGGTGCCGTCCGGCGAGAACGCCGGTCCGCAGATCTCCGACGAGGACTGGCCGGTGATCCGCAGGAAGGGGGCGACCACCCCGGCCGGCGTGATGATGTTGATCTCCATGTTGCCGCCGTCCTCGGCGACGTAGAGGTCCCCGCCGGCGGTGCCGGTGATGTTGTCGACCCCGGTCAGCGGCGCCGTCCCCGAGACCAGCGAGTCGTCGTACGCCAGGTCGATGCGCTGGTTGACGGCGTCGTAGGCCCAGACCCGGTTGTCGCCCTTGGTGGTGAACCAGCAGGTGCCGTCGGCGTACCAGCAGCCCTCGCCGCCGTTGAACTTCTTCGCCCCGGAGACCTGGTTGCGGGTGTAGGTGGGCGAGCCGTCCGGGTCGGGCACCCGCGCCCAGCTCACCGGGCCGCTGGTGCCCGTGCCGGCGACCAGCACCTCCAGTGTGCCGGCGGAGAGGTCGCCCCAGGTGGTCGGCCGGAACCGGTAGAAGCAGCCACTCGTCTCGTCCTCGGTGAGGTAGACGACCCGGCGGTCCGGGTCACAGGCGGCGGCCTCGTGGGTGAACCGGCCCATCGCCGCCCGCCGCACCCCGGCCCGGCCGCCCTGCGGGTACGTCTCGTAGACGTACCCCCGACTGACCTCCTCCCCGGAGAGCCAGGTCCCCCACGGGGTCGCGCCGCCCGCGCAGTTGCGGTTGGTGTTCGACAGGATGCGGTACGCGGAGGCGATGCTCCCGTCGGCGTCGAAGCGCACCGCGGAGGCCCCGCCGGTGGTGGAGATCTCAGAGTTCGAGACGTAGATCCAGCCCGTGCCGGCGGCGAAGCACGCGCCGCCGTCGGGCGCGTCGTGCCACGTGTACGCCGTGCCGGCCACCGCCTGCCGGGAGCGCGCGACGACCCGGCTGGTGAAGCCGGCGGGGAGCTGGATGCCCCGGGCGTCGGCGGCGCCGAGCGGCCCGTACGGGCTGGTGCCGGGCTGGGCCGGGGCGGCCAGGGCGGCGGCACCCGCCCAGAGGCTGCCGGAGAAGGCGGCGGCGCCGCCGGCGACGGTGGCGCGCAGGACGGTACGACGATCCATCGGAACCTCCGGATGAACAGCGGTCGGTGTCGATGAAGTTACCGCTGGAGACATCGATGGAGGTGAACGTGAGGCGAGTGTTTCCCGACGACCGGGTGGACCTTCCCGGGCCGTCGGGTACGCTGGGCGGCGTGACGCGTTCGTATCGATGGTTTAGGCAGCCGGCTCGCACGCCGGTGACTTCACCATGATCTGACGTCACCGCCATCGAGCCGGCCGGGCAGGAGCTTTCGTTCCTGCCCTTTTGCGTACGAGCAGCCGGCTCGTACCCGGGCACCGGCCCCGGGGCACGGTCGGCGGAAGGATGCCCACCGTGACGACCCCGGAGACCGATCGGGTCAGCGATCAGCGGATCGACCGTGTCGTGCCGCTGACCACCCCGGCCCTGCTGCACCACGAGCTACCCCTGGACGACACGCTCGCCTCGGCCGTGCTGGCCGGTCGGCGCGCCGTCGGCCGGGTGCTGGACCGCGCCGACGACCGCCTGCTGGTGGTGGTCGGCCCGTGCTCGGTGCACGACCCGGCCGCCGCGCTCGACTACGCGCACCGGCTGCGCGTCGCCGCCGACCGGGTCTCCGACGACCTGCTGGTGGTGATGCGGGTCTACTTCGAGAAGCCGCGCTCGACGGTCGGCTGGAAGGGCCTGATCAACGACCCGGGGCTGGACGGCTCCGGTGACGTCAACACCGGCCTGCGTACGGCCCGGGCGCTCCTGCTCGACGTGCTGCGCCTCGGCCTGCCGGTGGGCTGCGAGTTCCTCGACCCGATCACCCCGCAGTACATCGCGGACACGGTGGCGTGGGGCGCGATCGGCGCGCGGACGGTGGAGAGCCAGGTGCACCGGCAGCTCGCCTCCGGCCTGTCGATGCCGATCGGCATGAAGAACCGCCCCGACGGCAGCATCGGCACGGCCGTGGACGCGATCCGCGCCGCCGGCGTGCCGCACGTCTTCCCCGGCATCGACGTCTCCGGCACCCCGGCGATCCTGCACACCCGGGGCAACGCCGACGGACACCTCGTGCTGCGCGGCGGGGGCGGCCGGCCCAACTACGACGCCGAGTCGGTCGCCGGCGCGCTGGAGCTGCTGCGGGCGGCCGGGCTGCCCGAGCGCCTGGTCGTCGACGCGAGCCACGCCAACAGCGGCAAGGACCACCGCAACCAGCCCAGGGTGGCGGCCGACGTGGCCGCCCAGCTCGACGCCGGGCAGCGCGGCATCGTCGGGATCATGCTGGAGAGCTTCCTGCTCCCCGGCCGCCAGGACCTCGACCCGACCCGCGAGCTGACCTACGGCCAGTCGGTCACCGACGCGTGCATCGGCTGGGAGACCACGGAGGAGGTCCTGACCCACCTGGCTGCCGCCGTCCGCACCCGCCGCCGCACCCCCGCCCCCACTCCCGCCTGACCCACCCACCTGACGTTGATCACGAGGTCGGCGGCAGTCGAGGAGATCCACCTCGCCGCCGATCCCGTGGTCGACGCCGGGGAGAGGCAGAAAGGACAGCGCCGCCCCCGGGCCTTGTGGGCTCGGGGGCGGCGCTGGCGTCGGTGTGCAGGTCGCCTCTCGGCGAGTGGCGCGACGCGGCTCCAGCCGGACGGAATTCCGCGAGGGCAATATGGGTGAGGCCCGGGGACACTGGACACACCGACACCTCACTCAACCGGCCCCCCGCCTCCGGTGTTCCGGCCCCGACCATGACCGCCGTCACACCTCCCGCGTCCCAAGCCGGGGACTCGTCCGGGACCGAGGCGCCACCGGTTGCCCCTGCCGTGCTCGGCAGGTCCGGCGCGCGGGGGCCGGCCGGCGTGGTGACGTTTGACCGATTCGGTCGCGGGTAGCTGAGCCGACGTGACCGACGACGCACCCGTGACCGAAGCGCCCCCGACCGAGGCGGCGGAGGAGCCGGACATCCGGCGCCTCGACGACCTGCTCGAGGACCTCTACCGCGGCCAGGAACGGATCAGCCAGGCGGACATCTACCGCCGCGCCGTCTCCGCGGAGCTTCCCGCGCAGCTCCTCACCCGGATCGCCGCGCTGCCCGAGGGCGAGTACGCGGTCGACGAGGCGGCCGACCTGCTCGGCGGATCGGTCACCTGACGACCCCGGCAGCCCGTACGGCCGGCTCGTGGCGTCACGGCGGGCCGGCAGCCTCCCGGCACGGGCGGCCGACGAGGAGTGAGGAGAGCGAGATGTCCCACCACGAGGAGCAGCACAGGAAGCTGCCGGCGCTCGGTCAACCCCCCGAGGGCACGGACACCCTGCCGGAACCCGACTTCGCCAGCGAGCACGACAGGACCGCCGTGGACCGTGAGGTCATCACCGGCGCGGACGAGGACGAGCGGGAGCCGGAGGCGTCCCGGGGCTGGGCCGGCGAGGACCACGGCACGACCCCGACGTGACCGGGGCACCAGCAGGCCCGACCGGTGGGGCGGGACATCGCGGAGGGGGTCGGCACACCGCCGGCCCCCTTCGGGACGTCTCCGTCTCCTCGCGTGCTCAGTCGTCGTGCCCGGGGCCCTCGGCGGCCCGCTGCGCCATCGCGTACGCCATCTGGAGGAAGTCCGAGGCGGCCACGGCGCTCAGCGCGGTCGCGACCAGCCGGGTCAGCCGGGGCGAGAGCACGAGCCCGCCGGTGAGCCCGGTGGCGACCCAGACGGCGAGACAGAACGGGCAGCTCAACAGCTCCCCTATCGCGTGACGGGTGCCGCTCCCCTGGTCGCGGACCTGCTCCATCACCTCGCCGCTGCCGATCGGCCGGTCGTAGCGGGTGAACGGCGCCCGCAGGGGGCTGGTGACCGCGTCCTTGGCCAGCAGCCGGCTGAGCTTGTGCGTCGCGATGCCGAGCAGCACCACGTCGGCCGTGGCGGGACGCTCGGGCACGTGCTGGCCGGTCGCCCTGACCAGCCCCGCGAGCGCCCCGGTCACCGCGGCGTAGGCACCCATCGACACCAGATAGCCGCCGAGTGGCCGGTGCTCGTGCGGCGCGTACGCCCGGCGTAACCGCGCCACCTTCTCCTTCACGTCGGTCACCCCGGTCTCCCTCGGTCCTCGGGTCGGCCGGCCCGGCTCAGCCGGCCTGCAGGTTGTCGGCCACCTCGCGGGCGAGGCTGTCCAGCGCCTCCTCGGCCATCCGGCCGGCGTCCGGCCCGCCGGTCAGGTCGAGCCGCGTCCGGGCGCCGCCCGCCAGGGCCGGGTCCACCCGGATCTCGGCGCACCAGTCCCCGGCGGCGCTCCACCGGGCCCGCAGTTCCTCCGCGCTGACCTCCTCCGCCGGGCTGCCGTCGCCGCGCAGCGGGTCGGGCAGCCAGGCCGACGCCCGGTCGGGGTCGGTAGCGGTGTTGAACACCACCTCCGGGGGCGCGGACATCCCGCGCTCGGCGTGCGCCATCACGCCTCCCGCAGGCGGCTGGGGTCCACCTCTCGCCCGGGGTGCCGGGCGAGGTACTCGGTCTCCAGTTCGGCCGTGCGCCGCAGGTGGTTGGCGAGCGCGGAGTCGGCCGCGTGCCGCAAGGTGTCCAGCCGGGTGCGGTGCAGGCTGTGCATCTCGCGGATCAGGTCCTCGTCTCCCAGCTCGGCCGGGTCGACGCCGAGCAGCTCGCCGTCGACGTCCGCCTCGCCGGAGGCCATGTCGTGGACGTGGTCGCCGTCCCACGCGGGCATCCGCTGCTCCGGGCTCCCGAACTCGTCCTGCCGTATCGATCCGGTCATCATCGCCCCCCTGGTCGTTTTGGGCTGGCGTCTAAACGGATGCCCACACCGGGTGGCACCAAACCATCCCCCCGCACTACGACACCGCGTCGGAGACCGCGGGCCGCCCCGGTACTCTCGATGCCATGAAGCGGCTCTGGACCCCGGCGTGGATCGCACGTCACGTGGCCATGGTCGTGCTGGTCGTCGGGTTCCTGGGGCTGGGCTGGTGGCAGGTCAGCCGGGCCGCCGCCGGCAACGCGATCAGCTGGGGCTACGCGATCGAGTGGCCGATCTTCGCCGGCTTCGTGGTGTTCGTGTGGTGGCGTGAGGTCCGGCACACGCTGCGCGGCCCGCAGGCCCCGGCCGACGAGCCGTCGGCCGCCGCCGGGTCGCGGCCGGCCGACGCCCCGGCGCGTCCGGTCGTACGCCGCCCCGTGCGGGTCGCCCGGGTGCCCGCGGCGGCCACCGACGGCGAGGACGCGGACCTCACCGCCTACAACCGATACCTGAAATGGTTGACCGACAACCCGGGCGCCAAGCCCGGTGACTACCCCGGCTGAGGCCGGGCGCGGAAGGACGGACGAAGGTGGGCGCAGCCCTGACCCGGTACCGCGTGATCGCCTGGATCGTCGGCGTGGCGCTGATCCTGCTGGTCGTCATCGGCATGCCGATGAAGTACGGCTTCGACAACCCGATCCTGGTGGAGACCGTGGGCCAGGCGCACGGCTTCCTCTACATGCTCTACCTGGTGGCCGCCTTCGACCTGTCCCGCCGGGCCGGCTGGCCGCTGAAGCGGATGGTCCTGGTCATGCTGGCCGGCACGGTGCCGTTCGTCTCGTTCTACGCCGAGCGCCGGGTCAGCGACTGGGTGACCGCCGACCGGGCCGAGCGCACCCCGGAGCCGGTGGCCGGCTGAGCCGAGCTACCGGCGGGGCCGCCACGGGTCCACGGAGGCGAGCGGATCCTCCCAGCCGCCGTACCGGTTCATCTCCCGGGCCCGGCGCAGGGCCCGGGTGACCTGGCCGAACTGCCGCTCGTTGTCGCTGCTGAACAGCAGCACCTGCTCGCCGCGCCGCCGGCCCCACAGCTCGTACGCCGGCGGTCGCCACCGGTCCCCCACCACCGCGACCAGCACCGGCAGCAGGAAGACGGCGCCCAGGATGAGGTACGCCCCGGCGGTGAGCCGTTGCAGCCCGCCGGTGAAGCCGAGCAGGAGCCCGACGCCGCCGAGCATCGCGCCCGTGACCACCACGGCGCGGACGGCGACGCGGTCGTGCGGCCCGCGGCTGGTCTCCAGGTGGGTCAGTTCCGTCACCCGCCAACTGTTGCGTCCGACCGTGAACCGGTCGACGGTCACGATGATCCCGGGTCGGGCATAGAGCAGAGTGTTCCGGCCGCCGGTCGCCCCCGGTGACCGCGTCTGTCGTGTTGTGGCGCCTTGAGGATTCACTGCGCTACCTCCCGCGGCTGAGTGCCGGGGTCGGCTCCCGCCGACGGATCGCATCAATGCCGGTCGACGGGATTCCCGGCTCCGCGGTTCATTGTGTGGCGCACGTGCCAGCCGATACGGCGCTTTTCACCCACCCCGGCGGGCGGCCGGCGGCAAGGCCGCCGGGTAGCGGCCTCCATGTCCGTCTTGTCGGTCATAGCGCCCCAGGCTCCGCCGGCATACGCCCAGAACGACGAAAGCCGCGTACCACCCGATCGACGACAACCAGCGGCACCGTCCGGCGACAGCGCACGATCGCCGCCACGTACGCCCACCGGCGCGACCGACACACCCCGCCACTTTGCCAACATTCGCCCCGGCTTCAACTGCGGACGACTCCTGCCCCGGGTTACGTTGTCCGGGCCGGCCGGTCGACCGCCGTCCACCAGGACTGCACCGGCCCGGTGTCGCCGAGGGCCTCAGCAGCCCGCGGCGGCGTGCTGGGAGAGGAGCCTTCCGCTCTTGTCGTCCCTCAGGAACACGCTGCGCGCCCTGGTGGTCGCCGCGGTGACGGCCACGCTGGTCGCGCCCGCGGTGCCGGCCCGGGCCGAACCCACACCCGCCGAGCTGACCCGGCGGATCGAGAAGTCCTCCACCGAGCTGGAGCACGTCGTCGAGGCGTACAACAAGCTCCGCGAGGAGATGAAGGCGAACCAGGCCGCCGTGACCCGGGTGCAGGACCGGATCGGGCCGCTGGAGCAGCAGGCCGAGCGGAGCCGGGCGGACGTCGGCGAGCTGGCGGTGACCGCATACAAGACCGGCAGCCACCTGTCCACCACCGAGGCGCTGCTGCGTCCCGGCGGCTCCGACACCCTGCTGGACCGGCTGCACATGATCGACCGGCTCACCCGGCAGCGGCAGGAGACCATCGCCACCTTCACCAACGACCAGCGCCGCCTGCTCGCCGAGAAGACCCGGCTGGACGTCACGCTCGGTCGGCAGGCCGCCCAGGCCCGCGAGCTGACCGCCGCGAAGAAGCGGATCGAGCGCGACCTGGCCGAGCTCTACGAGCTGCGCCGCCAGGCGTACGGCCGGGCCACCGAGAAGCCGGCCGCCCGGTCCGACAGCGCGGACGGCGCTCCCGCGGTCTCCGGCCGGGCCGGCGTCGCCGTCCGGTACGCCTACGGCGCGCTCGGCAAGCCGTACGTCTGGGGTGCCGACGGACCGAACGGCTACGACTGCTCGGGCCTGACCTCGGCGGCCTGGCGGGCGGCCGGGAAGTCGCTGCCGCACAACGCCCGCATGCAGTGGGGCGCGGTCGCCCACATCAGCAGGGGCGAGCTGCGCCCCGGTGACCTGGTCTTCTACCGAGGGCTCGGGCACGTCGCGCTCTACGTCGGCGGCGGCCAGGTGATCGACGCGCCGAGCGCGGGACGCAACGTGCTCAAGCGGGGCATGAACCTGATGCCCATCCAGGGCTACGGCCGGGTGCGCTGACCGCACCCGCAGACGGCGAACGGCCGGCGTCCCCCTATCGGACGCCGGCCGTTCGCCGTCATTCCTACCAGCTCAGGCTGCCTGCAGCCCCTCCGCGCGGGCCAGCTCGCGGAGCCGGCCGAGCGCCTGGATCTCCAGCTGCCGGATCCGCTCCCGGGAGAGCGAGAACCGCGAGGCCACCTCGGTGAGGGAGTGCTCACGGCCGTCCTCCAGCCCGTAGCGGGCCCGCATGATGCCGGCCGACCGGTCGTCGAGGTGGTTGAGCAGGCCCTCGATCCGCTGCCGCTCCAGGCCGGTGAGGACGATCTCCTCCGGCGACGGGGCGTCGCTGTCGGCCACCAGGTCACCGAGGTTGGTGTCGCCGTCGTCGCCGACCGGGGTGTCCAGCGACACCGTGTCCTGCGACCAGCGGACCAGCTCGTTGACCCGCTCGACGGTGACCCCGAGGGCCGCCGCGATCTGCTCCGGCTCCGGGTCGCTGCCCAGCTCGCGGGTGAGCTGCCGAGCCACGTTGCGCATCCGGTTGACGTCCTCGACCAGGTGCACCGGCAGGCGCACCGTGCGCTCCTGCTGGGCGATCGCCCGGCTGATGGCCTGACGGATCCACCAGGTCGCGTAGGTGGAGAACTTGTAGCCGCGCTCGTAGTCGAACTTCTCGACCGCCCGCACCAGGCCGGTGTTGCCCTCCTGGATCAGGTCCAGCATGGGCATGCCCGAGCGGACGTAGCGGCGGGCGATCGACACAACCAGCCGCAGGTTGGCGCGGATGAACAGGTCCTTGGCCCGCTCACCCTCGGCGACCAGCCGCTCCAGGTCTTCCCGGTCGGCACCGGCGGGGACGCGGTCCTCGCCGAGCAGGTGCTCGGCGTAGAGGCCGGCCTCGATGGCCTTGGAGAGGTCGACCTCCTTGGCGGCGTCCAGCAGTGGCGTCCGGGAGATCTCGTGAAGGTAGACGCCGACCAGGTCGCGCTCCTCGGCAACCTCGTCGGTTCGCATGCCGATGTTCTTGTCCACGTTGCCCACGGTCCCCTCGCTCGCGCCGGTTGCCCGGTTCCTTGCCATCCCCACGTCCATCAGCCCTCCCCCGTAACTTCCGCTGTGCCCACCGGTGCTGACACCTACACAACAGATGAGACGCGTCGGGGATTCCATGTCGTGAGTCGAAAGTGTCACGAATGCCTGATAATCCGCTGAGAGCACGGTCCACGTTTGCTGTCAGCACCCCGTGTGGCGGCGCTCCGATGGGCACCACGCAGGTTCGACGGGTCGACGCGTCGCCGTTTCCCCCGGTCCATGGCAACATCGCCCACCCCGGTGGCACAGCGACCCGGCTCACCGCAGCGCTGCGATCCTGGTCACTGCCAGATACGCGCCCGTGGACCGGTCGGTTCATCCACGCCCGTGGTAATACCCCACCCCCCGATGAACAATCCGCGCCCCGGATCTATGCCCGGCACGTGACGCAGCTCGCACGGAGGGGCGAACGGGAGGCGGTGCGGCGCTGCCCGGGGGGTGGGCCGGCGACGCGAGACGCTGTGACGTGGCGGCGGGCGAGGTGCGGGGTGACTCGGGCAACGGGCTTGGTACGGGCGGCCGGGTGAGGTCAGGGGTGACGCGGGGACGGGATGGAGGCGTGGCTGGGCCGGAGGGCGACGGCGGGCGCCGCGGTCAGGAGGCCAGCAGGGCCAGGGCGCCTCGGACCTGGTCGGCGGAGCGGGCGAGGGCGGCCCGCGCGGCCGACACCTCGGCCCCGGAGACGAGCGAGACCAGCGCGGTCTTCATGTCGCCGTCGGCCTCGCCGAGGGCCCGCCGGCAGATCTCCTCGGAGCAGCCGGTGGCCTCCATCAGGATCGAGATCATCCGGCCACGGAGCTTGGCGTTGGTGGCCACCATGTCGATCATCAGGTTCGAGTAGACCCGACCGAGCCGCACCATGACTGCCGTGGAGAAGGTGTTGAGCACCAGCTTCTGCGCGGTGCCCGCCTTCATCCGGGTCGACCCGGTGACGACCTCGGGTCCGGTGTCCACGCCGATGAAGACGTCCACCGACCGGGCGGCCTCCGCCTCCGGGTTGGCACAGAGCAGCACGGTCGAGGCGCCCTTGGCCCGGGACGCGGCGAGCGCCCCCAGGACGTACGGCGTGCGCCCGCTCGCGGCGAGTCCGACCACGAGGTCGCCGGCGCGTACGCAGTCGGCGGCCTCGGCCGCCCCGCCCCGGTCGTCGTCCTCGGCGTCCTCGACCGCCCGCCACATGGCCTCCGGCCCGCCCGCGATGTGCGCGCAGAACCAGTGCCGGGGCGAGTTGAAGGTGGGGGCGAGCTCGGCGGCGTCGATCACGCCGAGCCGGCCGGAGGTGCCGGCGCCGAAGTAGTGCACCCGGTGCCCGCCGCGCAGCGCGGCCACCGCCAGGTCCACCGTCGCGGCGATCTCGTCCAGGACGTCCGCGACCGCGCCGGGCACCCGCCGGTCCGCCTCGTTGATCACCGAGAGCACGTCCCGCGTCGACATCAGGTCGAGGTCGACGCTGTGTGGATTGCGCCGCTCCGTCGGCGCGCCGACCCGGATCACCGGACGGGCCGCCATCGGGGTGGTCACGTCCTGCGGTTCCACCGCGCCGGCCGTCATGCCCGCCTCCGTCCCGAGCCGACCCGGTGCGACTGGACTGCCTCCGCGGTCGCCTCGAGGGCCTTGCGGGCCCGCGACCGGTTACGCGCCGCCACCCCGACGAAGAGGCAGTCGACGACGGTGAGCTGGGCGAGCCGGCTCGCCATCGCGCCGGAACGGTAGGTGGTCTCGCGGGCCGCGGTGGTGAGCACGAAGTCGGCGACCTCGGTGATCGGCGAGCGGGGGAAGTTGGTCAGCGCCACCGTGGCGGCGCCCCGGGCCCGGGCCTGCTCCAGCACCTCGACCACGTCTGAGGTGGTGCCGGTGTGCGAGATGCCGACCGCGACGTCACCCCGACCGAGCAGCGCGGCCGACGTCAGCGCGGTGTGCACGTCCGGGAAGTAGAAGGCGGTGCGGCCGATCCGGTGCAGCTTCTGCTGGAAGTCCGAGGCGACGAAGCCGCTGGCGCCGGCACCGTAGACGTCGATCCGGCCCGCGCCCGCGATGGCCTCGACGACCTGCTCGCAGATCGCCGGGTCGAGCTGCTCGGCCGTCTCCTCGACGGCGCGCGCGTCGTTGAACGCTATGGTGGCGATGATCTGGGCGAGGTCGGCGCCGGGCGGGATGTCACCGCCGACGACCCGGGCGTCCGGCGGCTCGACCCGGCGGGCGGCCTCGGCGGCGAGCCGGATCCGCAGCTGTGGGTAGCCGTCCATGCCGACCGACCGGCAGAACCGGATGACGGTCGCCTCGGATGTCTCGGCGGCGGTGGCGAGGTCGGTGATGGTCCGACGCGCGGCGCCGGCCGGGTCGGCGACGACCAGCCGGGCGACCCGCTGCTCAGCCGGCGACAACGACGGGAGCAGGCCGCTGATGTGGACGATCAGTCCACCCGGCTCGTGACTCGCAGAAATCTTCGGACTCTTCGCCACGGATGAAACTTACTTTCATGAGGCGTGAGCGTCAACCATGACTCCACGTGTTGGGGAAAACACCGCCCGCCGGGACCGCCGGATCTGCTCAGGGTGCCACTCCCCCGGTGCCGTCGCCTCCCCCGGGAGGGCGGCCCGGCCCTGCCGGTCGGCCGCCGTCGGCCACCGTCTCCGAAAAGACCATGCCACCTCTCCGCCTTCCGCGATGCCCCGTCACCGCGGCGGCGCCTGGGCCCGGGCGCCCCACGCCTCCGGGACGACCTCCCGGCGGGCGGCGCCGGGGCCGGGCCGGCACTAGCGTGTGGCGCATGGCGGATCGCAGTGTGCTGGTCACCGGCGGAACGGGCGGACTGGGCGGGGCGGTCACGGCCGCCTTCCTCGACGCGGGGTGGCGGGTGGTCGTACCCGGGCGGGAGCGACCGCCGGCGACGGAGCCGGCGGCGGGCGCTCCGGTCCGGCTGGTCGCGGACCTCACCGACCCGGCCGACGCGGAGCGGGCGGTCGCCGCGGCCGCCGACGATCCCGCGGCGCCGCTGCGGGCGGTGGTCAACCTCGTCGGCGGGTACGCCGGCGGCGGGCTGGTGCACGAGACCCCGGTCGAGGAGTTCGACCGGATGCTGACGGTGAACCTGCGACCGACCTGGCTGGTGACCCGGGCGGCGCTGCCGCGCCTGGTCGCGGCCGGCGGTGGCGCGGTGGTCTGCGTGTCCTCCCGTGCGGCCGTCGCCCCCTTCCCCGGCGCCGCCGGCTACGTGACCGCCAAGGCAGCCGTGCTCGCCTTCGCGAACGCGGTGGCCGTGGAGTACCGGGCGGCCGGGGTGCGCTGCAACACGGTGCTGCCGAGCGTCATCGACACCCCGGCGAACCGCGCGGCCCAGCCCACCGCCGACCACTCGCGCTGGGTCACGCCGGCCGAGATCGCGCCGGTGGTCCGTTTCCTCGCCTCCGACGAGTCGGCGCCGACCAGCGGCGCGAGCATCCCGGTCTACGGCCGCGCCTGACCGCCCGGTCGCCCGCGTCCAGTCGGCCGGTCAGGCCCGGCGGGGTCAGCCGGCCAGGCGGCCCGCCGCGACCGGCTCCACGGCCGGCGCGGCCACGACGGCGGGGCCGGCCACCGCGTGGGACGGGCCGTCGCGCCCGTCGGCGGCGTCGAGCCAGCCGGCGAGGTGGCCCCTGATCTGCCGGGACACCTCCTCCGGCGGGCGCCCGGCGTCGACCACCACGAAGGTCGGATGCTCCGGCAGCGCCCGGTACGCGGCGTCCGCGGCGGTCAGGTACCGCATGCTCTCGTGGTCGGTGCCGCGCTGCTCGATCCGCCGGTACGCCTCGGCCGGGTCGACGGTCAGCAGGAAGGTCAGCTGCGGCCGCGGAAAGACCCGGTAGCCCACCCGGGCGAGCCGCTCCCAGCGCTGGCCCCCGTGGGCGCGGATGCTCGCGTACTGGCAGGCGGAGTAGCGGTCCATGACCGCGATCCGGCCCGTGGCCAGGCAGCCGAGCAGGGCGGCGGCGATGGCGAGCCAGCGCAGCACGGACTCCACGGCGAGCAGGCCGCCGCGCCCGACGAGACGCTGGGCGTCCGGCCGGCCGAGGCGGTGCGCGATGCGGCCGAGCCAGCGGCGCCCGCCCGCGTTGCGGTGATAGGTGGCGGGGTGTCCCGCCGCGGTGAGCGCGTCGGCGAGCCGGTGCGCCTGGGTGGTCTTGCCCGAGCCGTCGATGCCGATCAGGGCGACGGCGCGCAATCGGGCCCTGCCGCGCCGTGCCTCCGGTGATCTGGACACCCTGCACAGGCTATCCGACTCGCGCTCGCATTGCCGGAGATTTGTACCGTCTGCTCCCGGTTGACCCCACCCGCGCCTCCTGCCAGGTGTGGCCCCCCGGGATGCCGGGTACCGGAGTTGGATCAGCCGCCTACCACCATCGACGGGAGACGCCAATGGCCGAGCGCGGGGACGAGAGCCTGGTGCACACGCTGAAGAAGGTCGCCGCCGTGCTCAAGCAGGAAGAGATTCCCTTCGCGCTCGGCGGCAGCTTCGCCGTGTACGCCCACGGCGGCCACTCCAGCGAGCACGACGTCGACTTCCTCATCCGGGAGGTCGACGTGGAACGCGCCCTGGAGGCCCTGGTCGCGGCGGGTTTCACGGCCGAGCGCCCGCCCGAGGACTGGCTGGTCAAGGTCTTCGACGACGGGCGGATGGTCGACCTCATCCACCGGCCCATCGAGACGCCGGTGACCGAGGAGACGTTCGCCGACACGATGGTCCGGCCGGTCGACGCGATCCACATGCCGGTGCTCTCGGCCACCCAGTTGATGGTGCACAAGCTGCTCAGCTTCTCGCAGCACTACTGCGACTTCGCCCGGGGCCTGCCGCTCGCCCGTTCGTTGCGGGAGCAGATCGACTGGGAACGGGTACGCAAGGAGACGCAGCACTCGCCGTACGCGGAGGCGTTCCTGGTGCTGCTGGACCGGCTGGACGTGGTGCCGTACTCCGGCACCCCGCAGGGAGAGGGGACACCGTGACCGAGCACCGCGACGTCGCCACCGGGCCGCCCGACGAGTACGTCGAGGCGGAGGTGCACCGGCTGCTCACCGAGGACCCGGACGTGGCCGAGCAGGGGATCACCGTGGTCCGCCGGGAACGCGGCCTCGTGCTGTACGGCGAGGTGGAGAGCCCGCACCGGCGGGAGGAGATCCTGCGCCGGGTGGCCGAGCGCTTCCCGGACGTGCCGATCACCAGCGACATCGGAGTGATCCGCGCGCAGGCGCCCACGGAGATCGAGCAACTGCCCTGAGGAGGTGCCATGGTGATCCGGATCGCCGCCGTGGGCGACGTGCATCTGGACGAGGACGTGGTCGGCCGGTTCCGGCCGGCGCTGGAGGAGCTGCCCGAGCACGCCGACGTGCTGCTGCTCGCCGGTGACCTGACCCGGCACGGGACGGAGTCGGAGGCCCGGTGCGTGGCCACCGAGTTCGGCGGACTGGGCGTGCCGGTGGTGACCGTGCTCGGCAACCACGACCACCAGTGCGACCAGGTGCCGCAGGTGGTCACGGTGCTGGAGGACGCCGGGATCAGGGTCCTGGAGGGCGACGGCGTCGTGCTGGACTGCGCCGGCGGCCGGCTGGGCGTCGCCGGGGTGAAGGGGTTCGGCGGCGGGTTCGCCGGGCGCTGCGCCAGCGACTTCGGCGAGCCGGAGATGAAGGCGTTCGTCCGGACCACCACGGGGAGCGCGGACGCGCTGGCCGCGGCGCTGCGGGGGCTGGACTGCGACGTGCTGGTGGCGCTCACCCACTACTCGCCGGTGCCGGACACGCTCGCCGGCGAGCCGCTGGAGATCTACCCGTTCCTGGGGTCGTACCAACTCGGTCAGGCGATCGACTCGGCACCGACCGCGCTGGCGCTGCACGGGCACGCGCACGCCGGGACCGAGCGGGGCACCACGCCGGGCGGGGTACGCGTCCGCAACGTCGCCCACCCCGTGATCAAGCAGGCCTACAGCGTCTTCCACCTGGGCGACCACCTCGATCAACTGGAGGTTTCCCGCGTCGGCGGCTCGGGTATCCAGCAACCATGGAGCTGATTCTCTGGATTCTCGCAGTCGTACTCGTGGTCGCCGGCATCCTCGCGCTGTTCCGCCGGCAGATCCTGTGGGGCATCGTCCTCATCGTGGTGGGCCTGCTGGTCGGGCCGGGTGGTGTGAGCATCTTCAGTTGACGTGGCGGTCGTCCGCCGCCGACCGGGACCCGCCGGGGTCGTCGAGACCGGAACTCCGTCCTCCCGACGGGAGCATCCGGACCCGACGACCCCGGCGCCGTGCTGTCCGCGGGTGGCCGCTCCCGGCGTGTGTGCCGGATGACGGGGCCCCGGGACAGCCCGGGGCCCCGTCCCGCGCTCAGCAGCGGGGCACGTTGGGGATGTAGCCGTCGTGGCCGGTGTAGACGTACGCGTCGGCGATGTAGCGTCCGCTGCCGATCCGGTCCCAGATCGAACTGGTGCCGTAGGTGCCGGTGACGGTGGTGCCGCTGGTCTGGCAGTAGATGGTCACCCGGGTGCCGTCGGCGACGGTGCCCACCGCCTCGTAGCCGGTGCCGGGGCCGGAGCGGACGGTCAGCGGGGTCCCGCTGGTGTTGACCGTGCCGGAGCCGGTGGTGCCGCCGCAGCCGTTGTCGCTGGTGTAGGTCTTCGTCCCCCAGTAGAGGGCGAGCGCGCCGTTGAAACGGACCTGGATGTCGTTGCCGTTGAGCCGCTGCTCGTAGTGCAGGTGCGGGCCGGTGGAGCCGCCGGTGCTGCCGACCCAGCCGATCACCTTCCCGTAGCCGACGGTCTGCCCGACGGAGACGTTGAAGCCGTTGAGGTGGGCGTAGTAGGTGCTGTAGCCGCCGCCGTGGTCGATCCGGACGTACTTGCCGTAGCTGGTCCCGCCGAGGTCCGTGACCCGGTCGACGGTGCCCGGCGCGCTGGCGACCACCGGGTCGCCGAGGTCGTCGGTGCGGTTGAAGTCGATCGCATACGCCGGACTGTGGCCGGTCCGGGTCTGGCCGGACCAGGACTGCCCGCAGGGGAACGGCACCTTGAACGTCGGCGCGGCCATCGCCGGGGCCGCCGGGAGCAGCGCGCCCACGGCCAGCAGACCGGTCGCGAGCAGGCTGAGCCATCGCTTACGCATCCAGAACCTCCAATGTTGAAATTCTTCTATACCTACCTCCAGCGTGACAGAAATCGCCACTCCTGAAAAGATGCGGACGCGTGTCATGGGAGCGCGCCCACGAGGCAACGACAGGGTTTCCGGATTGTTACTCGGTCGTGTCCGGTCTGGGGTGGACCGGGTCGGATGCAAGCGCTTACATGTGTTGATGCCAAATCGGACCGGCGCGCGTTCGATCCCCCACGCGCCGGCAAGGAAGGAGAACGGCATGGCGTTTGCCAGATCACGCCAGGCTCTCGCGATCGCCGGCGTACTGGGGCTGGCGCTGAGCGTCACCGCCTGCGGCACCGGCAACGACAAGAAGAGTGACGCCGCGGGTTCCGCGGAGTGCGCCGCATACGAGAAGTACGGCGACAACGACGGCAAGAAGGTCACGATCTACTCGTCGATCCGGGACATCGAGGCCGACCGCCTGGCGGAGTCCTGGAAGCAGTTCGAGGACTGCACCGGCATCAAGATCGACCACGAGGGAAGCGCCGAGTTCGAGGCGCAGCTCGGCGTCCGGGTCGACGGCGGCAACGCGCCCGACCTCGCGTTCATCCCGCAGCCGGGCCTGCTCAAGCGCTTCGCCGACGCGGGCAAGCTCAAGCCGGTCGGCGCCGACACCAAGAAGATGGCGGAGGAGAACTACCCGGCCGACTGGCTGAAGTACAGCACCGTCAACGGCCAGTTCTACGGCGCCCCACTCGGCTCGAACGTGAAGTCGTTCGTGTGGTACTCGCCGAAGACCTTCAAGGAGAAGGGCTGGACCGTCCCGACCACCTGGGACGACCTGATCAAGCTCAGCGACCAGATCGCCGCCACCGGCACCAAGCCGTGGTGCGCCGGCATCGAGTCCGGTGACGCCACCGGCTGGCCGGCCACGGACTGGATCGAGGACGTGATGCTGCGGACGCAGACCCCCGAGGTCTACGACCAGTGGACCACCCACGGCATCCCGTTCAACGACCCGAAGGTCGCCGAGGCCGTCGACAAGGCCGGCACCATCCTCAAGAACGAGAAGTACATGAACGGCGGCTACGGCGGCGTGAAGAGCATCGCCACCACCGCCTTCGGCGAGGCCGGCCTCCCGATCACCACCGGCAAGTGCGCGCTGCACCGGCAGGCCTCCTTCTATGCGAACCAGTGGCCGAAGGGCACCAAGGTGGCCGAGGACGGCGACGTCTTCGCCTTCTACTTCCCGGCGATCGACCCCGCGAAGGGCAAGCCGGTGCTGGGCGGCGGCGAGTTCGTCGCGGCCTTCACCGACCGCCCCGAGGTCCAGGCGGTGCAGACCTACCTCGCCTCGGGCGAGTACGCCAACAGCCGCGCCAAGATCGGTGACTGGGTGTCGGCGAACAACAAGCTCGACCTGGCCAACGTCGCCAACCCGATCGACAAGCTCTCCGTCCAGATCCTCCAGGACAAGAGCTCGGTCTTCCGCTTCGACGGCTCCGACCTGATGCCGGCCACGGTCGGCGCGGGGACGTTCTGGAAGGGCATGGTCGACTGGATCAACGGCAAGGACACCGCGACGGTGCTGAACGGCATCGAGAGCAGCTGGAAGTGATCTGAACGGTGGGCCGGTCCGCGGACGCGGGCCGGCCCACCGGCAGATCCAGACCTGGGAGGGTCGATGGAGTTCGACTTCGCGGAGGAACAGCCAAAGTTCCTCATGCTGATGTACGGGCTGATCGCTTTCGTCGCGGTGGTGGGCGGTCTGCTCCTGCTCCTCGACGTGGTGCCGGCCTGGTTCGCCCGCCGCCGGGAGGCGCAGCTCGTCGCCGCCTCCGCAAGCGGCGCCCCGCTCCCCCGCCGGCGCAAGCCGCGCGAGGGCGTGTTCGCGCTCTTCTTCCTGCTGCCGACGCTGCTGCTGCTGACCGTCGGGCTGGTGGTGCCGGCCATCCGCACCACCATGCTGTCCTTCATGGACGCGGGCAGCAACGACTGGGTGGGGCTGCGCAACTACGGCTGGATGTTCTCGGAGGACTCGATCGTCCGGGTGCTGCTGAACACCCTGATCTGGGTGCTGCTCGTCCCGCTGGTCGCCACCGCGTTCGGCCTGATCTACGCGGTCATGGTGGACAAGGCCCGGTTCGAGGCGGTCGCCAAGTCACTGATCTTCCTGCCGATGGCGATCTCCTTCGTCGGCGCCAGCATCATCTGGAAGTTCGTGTACGCCTACCGCGGCGACGGGCAGGAGCAGATCGGCCTGCTCAACCAGATCGTGGTGAGCCTCGGCGGCGAACCGAAGCAGTGGCTGCTGGAGTCGCCGCTGAACACGCTGCTGCTGATCGTGATCATGGTGTGGATCCAGGCCGGGTTCGCCATGGTGGTGCTCTCCGCCGCCATCAAGGCCATCCCCGCCGACATCGTGGAGGCGGCCCGCCTCGACGGGGTCACCCCGTGGCAG
The DNA here is from genome assembly GCF_055586845.1 of Micromonospora sp. NPDC049139. Lineage (NCBI taxonomy): Bacteria > Bacillati > Actinomycetota > Actinomycetes > Micromonosporales > Micromonosporaceae > Micromonospora > Micromonospora sp. NPDC049139. Next base: position 117,335 of record NZ_JBVJHK010000002.1, read on the forward strand.
ATGTTCTGGCAGATCACCATGCCGAGCATCCGGCCGGCGCTGATCGTGGTCGTGGTGACGCTGTCGATCGCCACGCTCAAGGTCTTCGACATCGTCCGGACGGCCACCAACGGCAACTACGACACCAGCGTGATCGCCAACGAGATGTACAACCAGGCGTTCCGGTACGGCCAGAACGGGCAGGGCTCGGCGCTGGCGGTCTTCCTGTTCGTCCTGGTGGTGCCGATCGTGATCTACCAGATCCGCAACCTCCGACAGCAGCGGAAGGGCTGAGATGACCACCGCAACGCCCACCGTCGCCGCCGGCACCCAGAAGACCGACGGCCGCACGTCCACCACCGCCGCGCGGGTGCGCAAGCGGCTGAACAGCCGCACCGCCACCCTCGTGTCGATCGTCATCGCGGTGCTCTGGACCATCCCGACCTTCGGCCTGTTCATCTCGTCGTTCCGGCCGGAGGACCAGATCAAGAGCAGCGGGTGGTGGACCTTCTTCACCGACCCGCAGTTCACCTTCGAGAACTACCAGGAGGTGCTGTTCGGGCGTTCCTCGTCGTCCGGGCAGCTCGCCAGCTACTTCATCAACTCGCTGGCGATCACCGTCCCGTCGGTGCTCTTCCCGCTCGCCTTCGCGGCCCTGGCCGCGTACGCGCTGGCCTGGATCAACTTCCGGGGGCGGGACTGGGTGTACATCGCGATCTTCGCGCTGCAGATCGTGCCGCTGCAGATGGCGCTGGTGCCGCTGCTGAAGTTCTTCTCCACCGGGGTCACCGTCGGCGGGGTCACCGTGCTGCCCGCGTGGGACCTGGTCGACGAACAGAAGTTCGCGCAGGTGTGGTTCGCGCACACCTGCTTCGCGCTGCCGTTCGCGGTCTTCCTGCTGCACAACTTCATCTCGCAGCTCCCGGGAGACCTGATGGAGGCCGCCCGGGTCGACGGGGCCACCCACCCGAAGATCTTCCGCACCATCGTCCTGCCGCTGATCACCCCGGCGCTGGCCGCGTTCGGCATCTTCCAGTTCCTCTGGGTCTGGAACGACCTGCTGGTGGCGCTGATCTTCGCCGGTGGCGGCAACGAGACCGCTCCGCTCACCGTTCGGCTGGCCGAGATGGCCGGCACCCGGGGCAACGAGTGGCAGCGGCTCACCGCCGGCGCGTTCATCTCGATCGTCGTACCGCTGATCGTCTTCCTGTCCCTCCAGCGCTACTTCGTGCGGGGCCTGCTCGCCGGCAGCGTCAAGGGCTGACGCCTCTCCGCCGCCGCCGGGACACCGGCGGCGGCGGAGCCGGCGCGAAGCGGGGGTACCGTGACGAAGATCGATGATGTCGCACGCCTGGCCGGGGTCTCCACGGCCACCGTCTCCCGGGCGCTGCGTGGGCTCCCGACGGTCTCGGCCGCGACCCGGCGGCGCGTGCTCGCGGCGGCCGAGCAACTGGAGTACGCCGTCTCGCCGAGCGCCTCCCGGCTGGCCGGCGGGCGCACCGGCGCCATCGCGGTCGTGGTCCCGCGGATCACCCGGTGGTTCTTCGCCACCGTCGTGGAGTCCGTCGAGGAGTTCCTCCACCAGTCGGGCTACGACCTGCTGCTGCACAACCTCGGCGGGCGGGAGCAGACCCGCCAGCGGGTGCTGAGCGCCGCCAACCTGCACAAGCGGGTGGACGCGATCATGCTGGTCGCCACGCCGCTGCGCCCCGCCGACCTGATCGCCCTGACGAAACTGGCGCTGCCCGGGGTGACCGTCAGCTCCGGCTCGGTCGTGCCGGGCTGGCCCTGCGTACGCATCGACGACGTGGACGCCGCGCGGACCGCCACCCGCCACCTGCTCGACCTGGGCCACCGCCGGATCGCGCACATCTCCGGCGACCCGGAGGACGAGCTGGCCTTCACCACGCACCTCGACCGGCGGCGGGGCTACCGGGACGCGCTGCGCGACGCCGGCCTCGCCCCGGACCCGGACCTGGACGTGGAGTCGCAGTTCACCATCGACGGCGGCACGCGCGCCACCGAGGAGCTGCTCCGCCGCGGCGACGCGCCGACGGCGATCTTCGCCGCCTGCGACGAGATGGCGATGGGGGCGATGACGGCACTGCGGGACGCCGGCCTGCGGGTGCCGCAGGACGTCAGCGTCATCGGCGTCGACGACCACGACCTGGCCCGCGTCGTCGGCCTGAGCACGATCGCCCAGCCCGCGGCGGAGCAGGGCCGGCTGGCCGCCCGGATGCTGCTCGACCCGCTCGTCGGCCGGCGACCAGAGCCGCCCGGCCCCGACGCGGGCGCGGGCCGCGCCCCGGCCCGCCGGGCACCCGGCGACCCGCCGGGAACGCCCGTGATCCTGCCCACTCGACTGATCGTGCGGGAATCGACCGCGCCGCCCCGGGCACACTGACGGGGACCGCCGATCCCCGGCACCACGCACCCGACCGTACGGCTCGACACACGGGAGAAGGCCCTGAACAGCAACCCGACACACCAGGACACGCCCACCGACGCGGCCACCGGTTGGTGGACGCGGGCCGTCATCTACCAGGTCTATCCGCGCTCCTTCGCCGACTCCGACGGCGACGGGATCGGTGACCTGCCCGGCATCACCGCCCGCCTCGACCACCTCGTCGAGCTGGGCGTCGACGCGGTCTGGCTGTCGCCGTTCTATCCGTCGCCGCAGGCCGACGCCGGCTACGACGTGGCCGACTACCGCGACGTCGACCCGCTCTTCGGCGGCCTCGCCGACGCGGACCGGCTGATCGCCGAGGCGCACTCGCGCGGGCTGCGGGTGATCGTCGACCTGGTGCCCAACCACACGTCGTCGGCGCACCGCTGGTTCACCGCGGCGCTCGCCGCCGCCCCGGGCAGCCCCGAACGCGACCGGTACGTGTTCCGGGACGGCCTGGGACCGGACGGCGACCGCCCGCCGAACGACTGGCAGAGCGTCTTCGGCGGGCCGGCCTGGACCCGGGTCACCGACCCCGACGGCCGACCCGGCCAGTGGTACCTGCACCTGTTCGACACCGGGCAGCCCGACCTCAACTGGGACAACCCCGAGGTGCGGGCGGAGTTCCTGGACGTGCTGCGGTTCTGGCTGGACCGGGGCGTGGACGGCTTCCGGGTCGACGTGGCGCACGGCCTGATCAAGCAGGCCGACCTGGCCGACTGGCAGGAGCCGCAGGAGATCCTCTCCGGGCGGGAGGTCGACAAGCCGCGCCCGCCGATGTGGGACCAGGACGGCGTGCACGACATCTACCGGGAGTGGCGCCGGCTGCTGGACGGCTACCCGGGCGAGCGGATCCTGGTCGCCGAGGCATGGGTCGAGCCGGCCGAGCGGCTGGCCCGGTACGTGCGCCCCGACGAGATGCACCAGGCGTTCAACTTCGAGTACCTGCTCGCCTCGTGGACCGCGCCCGCCCAGTACGCGGTGATCACCCGCTCGCTGGAGGCCACCGACGCGGTCGGCGCCCCGACCACCTGGGTGCTGTCCAACCACGACGTGGTCCGGCACGCCTCCCGGCTCGGGTTGCCCGTCGGCGGCAAGCGGCCCAACGGCATCGGCATCGGCGACCCGCAGCCGGACGCCGCGCTCGGCCTGCGCCGGGCCCGGGCGGCCACCCTGCTGATGCTCGCCCTGCCCGGCTCGGCCTACCTCTACCAGGGCGAGGAGCTGGGCCTGCCGGAGCACACCACGATGCCCGACGAGGCGCGGCAGGACCCGACCTGGGTACGCAGCGCGCACACCGAGCGGGGCCGGGACGGCTGCCGGGTGCCGATCCCGTGGGAGGCCGACGCCCCGTCGTACGGCTTCGGGCCGACCGACGCGAGCTGGCTGCCGCAGCCGCCGGTCTGGGCGGAACACGCCCTGGACCGGCAGCGGGGCGTGCCCGGCTCGACGTACGAGCTGTACCGGACGGCACTGCGGCTACGCCGCGAGCACGACCTCGGCGCGGGCCCGCTGGAGTGGCTCGCCAGCGGCGACGAGGTGCTCTCCTTCCGCAACGGCGGGCTGACCGTGCTGACCAACTTCGGCGACGCCGCCGTGCCGCTGCCGGCCGGCACCGAACTGGTGCACGCCAGCGCCCCGCTCGACACCGACGGCGCCGTCCCCACCGACGTCACGGTCTGGGTCCGGCCGGCCTGAGCTGTAAGGAAGGGCCCCTTGTTAACGCATAGCGTTAACAAGGGGCCCTTCCTTACAGCCGCTCGGCGCGGGTGTGCAGGAGGTCGTGGACGTCGGCGATGTCGGTCGGCGAGGTCCGCGACGCCAGCCAGTACATGATCCCGGTCGGGATGAAGAAGAGCTGGAAGGCGGCCAGCCCGACGGCGTAGTTCAGCGGCGGCGGGAAGGCCGCCCGCAGCCCGTGGAAGGCGACCCCGACCAGCCCGTTGCCGGCCGCCCGTCCGACGCCGTTCACCAGGTTGCCGAGGCTGTAGACGGTGCCCCGGTGCTCGGGCGGGTTGACGTCGGCGATCAGGGCGAACCAGTTCGGCGAGTTCGCGGAGGTCAGCGCCAGCGCCACCACGGCGGTGAGCAGGCTCAGCCCGACCGTCGGCTCGGTGACCACGCTGGCCAGCACCGCCCGGACCACCGTCCCCGCGCCGGCGCCGTCGGGCACGTCGATGCGGATCGGCACGAAGAAGAGCACCAGGTAGAACGGCAGCGCCGCGAGGATGCCGACCGCCGCGACCAGCGCCCGCCCCCTCGGCGTACGGCGTTGCAGGGCGTCGCCGACCAGCCCGCCGACGATGGAGAGCACCCCGCCGAGCTGGAACAGGGTGGCGAAGACGCTGCCCACCACCACGGCGGTGGCGGCGGAGTAGCCCTGGTCCTCGGCCCGCTCGGCGAAGAGTACGGGCAGCCAGACCAGCGACCCGAAGGCCGCCTGCGCGGTGAGGCCCTGCAGGATCAGCCACCGGTTCGTCCGCCTGCCGAGGATCCTCGGCAGGTCCGCCCGGCTGATCCGGTAGTCGTACTCGGCGCCGGTGGCGAGCGCGTCGGCCAGCTCCGGCTCGCTCTGGCCCCGGCGGATGTCGTAGGTGAACAGGTAGGCGGCGGTCGCCAGCAGGCCGACCACCGTCAGCGCCAGGAACGGCCGCCGCCAGTCGGCCGCCCCGAGCAGCCCGCCGACCAGCGTGCCGGCCAGCGTGCCGACCCCCTGGGACAGCCCCCAGAAGCTCATCACCAGCCCCCGCCGGCGGGGTGAGATCAGGTCGGTGACGACCGAGAACCCGACCGACCCGACGGCGCCCAGCCCGACCGCCGCCAGCAGTTGCGCGGCCAGGAACGCGGGGTAGTTCGCCGCGACCGCGCTGCCGCCGGTGCCCAGCGCCCAGATCAGGGTGCCGACCATCAGCAGCGGCTTGCGGTTCGCGCGGTCGCCGACGTACGCCCAGCCCACCGCCGCCACCGCGCTGGCCAGGAAGCTCACGGCGGTGACCAGGCCGAGCAGCCGCCGCGGCACGTCGAAGGCGTCGGCGATCGGCCCGTACAGCGGGGGCACCAGGCCGATCGCCACGTTGTCCAGCGAGGCGAGCAGCACGAAGACCACGACGCTGTAGAACCGGTGCGCGGCCGAGCCGCCCCAGACCCGCGCCGCCCCGCCCCTCATCAAGGTCATGAGCGGCAGCCAACCAGGGTCAGGTCACGAGCGGGTGACGGCGCGCGGGCGGGTCGGGCGGCTCAGAGGTAGCCGCCGATCGCGGGCGGGGCCGCGGGCGGGGCCGGCGTGCCCGCACGCAGCGCGTACAGCTCGGCGAGGGTGGCCCCCTGGGGCGGCACCCCCGCCGACGTGCCCAGCCAACCCGTCGCCTCCTCGTACGACAGCGGGCCCACCTCGATCCGGGCCAGGCAGCGCCCGGGGCGGACCACGGCCGGGTGCAGCCGGGACAGGTCCTCGTTCGTGGTGATGGCGACGAGCACGTCGCGCCCCTGCCCGAGCAGCCCGTCGGTCAGGTTGAGCAGCCGGGACAGCGCCTGGCCGGCGGCCTGCTTCGCCTCGCCCCGGATCAGCTCGTCGCAGTCCTCCAGGATGAGCAGCCGCCACCGGCGACCCGTGCCCGGCTCGCCGTCCTCGTCCCCGACCGCCACCTCCGACAGGTACGCCGGGTCCGCGAAGAGCACGTCCGGGTCCAGCACGGCGTCGACCTGGCACCACTCGCGCCACGCCCGGGCGAGGGCGCGCAGGGCGGTGGTCTTCCCCGTCCCGGGCGCTCCGTGCAGGAGCACCAACCGGCCGGCGAGTTGCTCCGGGGTGGTCGCCATCAGCGCGTCGAGCGCGGTGCGCGCCCCGGCGGCGTAGTTCGGCCGGATTTGCGCCCACTCCGGCGCGGCGATCGACCGCACGTCCCGCTGGCTGCCGCGGCGGGGGTTCTGGTGCCAGAAGCCGATCCGGCCGGCACCCGGGTCCTCCGGTTCGGCGGCGCCGTCGACGATCCGGTCGAGGGCCGCCCGGCCGATCTCCTCGGTCACGGCCGTGACGGTCACCTCGGCGCCCCGCCCCTTCCAGGTGACCACCCGGGCCGTCCAGCCGTCGCCGGCCAGCAGGCGGGACCGCTGCCGGTTCTCCACCGCCGTACGCAGCAGCCGCCCGTCGGGGGCGGTCAGGGGCGCGTCGGGGCGCACCCGGGAGAGCCGGACCGTGTGCGACCACGGGTGCCGGCCGGTGACGAAGTCCGCCAGGACCAGCGCGTCGATGACGTCGCAGGGGGTGTCCGCGTCGTCGTACTGGAGCATCGAGGGGATGCCGGTCCCGACGGTCACCGGCGCCTCGTCCGCTTGGGGGGTGGTTCGCATCCGTCGATGATCGCGAGCCGGGGCGCGCCCGTACAGTCGTTTACTCCTCGCCGGCCGGGGCGCGTTCGAGTCGGTCGAGGAAGCGGCCGCGGGCGGCGGCGTACCGCTCGCGGACGGCGGGGACGGGTGCGGCGGCGTACTCCTCGGTGTCCCGGACCGGCCAGGTGGGGGGCGCCGCGCCGCCCAGGGCGACCCAGGCGGCCTGGCGGGCGGCGCCGTCGGCGACGTACTCCCCGGGCGGCGGGACGACCACCGGCACCCCGAGGACCTCGGGCGCGATCCGGCGCACCGCCACCGAGCGGGCTCCCCCGCCGACGAGGATCACCCGGCGCACCGTGGCGCCCTGGGCGGTGAGCGCGTCGAGGCCGTCGGCGAGGGCGCAGAGCAGGCCCTCGACGGCGGCCCGGGCCAGGTGGGCCGGGGTCGAGGTGCGCAGGGTCAGTCCGTGTACCGCGCCGGTGGCCAGCGGCCGATCGGGGGTCCGCTCGCCCTCGAGGTAGGGCACCACGACCAGGCCGTCCGCGCCGGCGGGGGCGGCGAGCGCCAGCGCGGCCAACTCGTCCAGGTCGACCCGGAGCAGGGCCGCGGCGGCGTCGAGCACGCGGGCGGCGTTGAGCGTGCAGACCAGCGGCAGGAAGCGGCCGGTGGCGTCGGCGAAACCGGCGACCGCGCCGGTCGGGTCGGCGGCGGGGGTGTCGGCGACGCTGAACACGGTGCCGGAGGTGCCGATGGAGAGCACCACGTCGCCCGGCCCCGCGCCGACTCCGAGCGCGGCGGCGGCGTTGTCTCCGGTGCCGGGGCCGAGCACGGCCCCGTCGGGCAGTCCCGGGCCGGCCGGGAAGGCGTCGGGGCGCAGCGCGCCGGCCGGTTCCGCCGGGCCGAGCACGGCCGGCACGTGCGGGCGCCGGCCGAAGGCGCGCTCCAGCAGGTCGAGCCGGTAGTCGCCGGTGGCCGGGGACCAGTAGCCGGTGCCGCTGGCGTCGCCCCGGTCGGTGCGCAGCGCCGCCAGGCCGGGCGCGCCGGCCAGCCGCCAGGTCAGCCAGTCGTGTGGCAGGCAGACGGCCGCCACCCGGGCCGCGTGCTCCGGCTCGTGCCGGGCCAGCCAGCGCAGCTTGGTGGCGGTGAAGCTGGCCACGGGCACGCTGCCGACCGCGTCCGCCCAGAACCGGCGGCCGGCCGCCCCGCCGCCGGCCTCCTCGACCAGCTCGGCGGCGGCCCCGGCGGAGCGGGTGTCGTTCCACAGCAGCGCGGGCCGGACGACGGTACCCGCCGCGTCGAGGCAGACCATGCCGTGCTGCTGGCCGGCGACGGAGACCGCCGCGACGTCGGCCAGCCCGCCGGCGGCGTCGACCGCCGCGGCCAGCGCGGACCACCACGCCGACGGGTCGACCTCGGTGCCGTCCGGGTGCGGTGCCCGGCCCTGCCGGAGCAGGGCACCGGTCTCCGCGTCCCGGACGACGACCTTGCAGGACTGGGTCGAGGAGTCGACCCCGGCGACGAGCGGCATCTCCGGCGGCCCTCAGCGCGCGCCGAGCAGGTGCTCGACGGCGAGCTGGTTGAGCCGGACGAAGCCGAAGCCCCGCGCGGCGGCCCCGTCGACGTCGAACTCCTCGAACGCGGAACGGTCGGCGAGCAGGTCGGCGTGGCCCTCTCCCGCCGCCAGCGTCGGCGTGCCGAGGTCGGCGACCCGGCTGGCCGCCAGCGCCTCGGCCACCTCCGGATCCGCTCGGAAGGCCGCCGCCCGCTCCTTGAGCAGGAGGTACGTCCGCATGTTCGCCTCCGCCGACGCCCAGACGCCGGCCGTGTCCTCCGTGCGCGAGGGCTTGTAGTCGAAGTGCCGGGGGCCGTCGTAGGCGGGCGCGCCGCCGGGGCCGCCGTGCTCCAGCAGGTCGACCAGGGCGAACGCGTTGAGCAGGTCGCCGTGGCCGAAGACCAGGTCCTGGTCGTACTTGACGCCGCGCTGGCCGTTGAGGTCGATGTGGAACAGCTTGCCCTGCCAGAGCGCCTGGGCGATGCCGTGGGCGAAGTTCAGCCCGGCCATCTGCTCGTGCCCGACCTCGGGGTTGAGCCCGACCAGCTCGGGGTGGGCCAGGGTGGAGATGAAGGCGAGGGCGTGCCCGACGGTGGGCAGGAGGATGTCGCCGCGCGGCTCGTTCGGCTTGGGCTCCAGGGCGAAGCGCAGGTCGTAGCCGCGGTCGACGACGTACTGGCAGAGCAGGTCGACGGCCTCCCGGTAGCGGTCCAGGGCGGCCCGGACGTCCTTGGCTAGGTCGTACTCGGCGCCCTCCCGACCGCCCCACATCACGAAGGTGCGGGCGCCGAGGTCGGCGGCGAGGTCGACGTTGCGCAGCACCTTGCGCAGCGCGTAGCGCCGGACGTCGCGGTCGTTGCTGGTGAATCCGCCGTCCTTGAACACCGGGTGGGTGAACAGGTTGGTGGTCACCATGGGCACCACCAGGCCGGTTTCGTCGAGCGCCTTGCGGAACCGGGCGACGTGCCCGTCGCGGGTGGCGGCGTCCGCGCCGAAGGGCACCAGGTCGTCGTCGTGGAAGGTGATCCCGTACGCCCCGAGCCCGGCGAGCCGGTGCACCGCCTCGACCGGGTCCAGCTCCGGCCGGGTGGCGTCGCCGAACGGGTCGCGGGCCTGCCAGCCCACCGTCCAGAGGCCGAAGGAGAACTTGTCGGCGGGGGTGGGACGGGGCGCCATGGCAGACCTCCGGGGGTGTCGTCCGCTATTTGTTCAGTGGTTGAATTATTCGATCGACCTGTGGCAGCGTCAAGGAGTGACCCGACCCGACGCCCCGCCGGGGCCGGTCCGGCAGGGCAGCCTGCGCGAGTGGAACCTCGCCGTGGTGCTCGGCCGGATCGCCGCCGCCGACCGCCCGCCGTCCCGGGCCGAGCTGGCCACCCGGACCGGCCTGACCCGGGCCACCGTCTCGGCCGTGGTGGAGGACCTGCTCGCCGGCCGGCTGGTGCGCGAGGCGGAGCCGACGCCGCGGACCGGCGCGGGGCGGCCGTCCCGGGGCCTGGTGCTCGCCACCGACGGCCCGGCCGGGCTTGGCCTGGAGGTCAACGTCGACTACCTGGCCGCCTGCGTGGTCGACCTCGCCGGCCGGGTCCGCCACCACACGGTGCTCCGCGCCGACCTCCGGCCGGTCTCCCCGGCCGAGGCCGTCGCCCGGCTGGCCGACCTGGCCGCCCACGCCCGCGCCGAGGCGGCCCGCGAGGGGCTCACCCTGGCCGGCGCGGCCCTCGCGGTGCCCGGCCTGGTCGACGACGCCGGGCTGGTCCGCCTCGCGCCGAACCTGGGCTGGCGCGACGTGCCCGTTCCCGCCCTCCTCGCCGGGCATCCGCCGCTGACCGCGGACGTGGACGGCGTGCCACCGCTGGTGGTCGACAACGAGGCCAACCTCGCCGCGCTGGGTGAGCTGCACGCCGGACCGGCCGGCCCGGCCAGCTTCCTGCACGTCTCCGGCGAGGTCGGCATCGGCGCCGGGATCGTCCTGGACGGCTCCCTGTTCCGGGGCGCCCGCGGCTGGAGCGGCGAGATCGGCCACGTCCCGGTCCGCCCCGACGGCCGGCCGTGCCGGTGCGGGGCTCGGGGCTGCCTGGAGACGTACGCCGGTCAGGAGGCCATCCTCGCGGCGGCCGGCCTGGCCGGCGCGGACCTCCCGGCGGACACCGCGACGACCCGGCTCGCGGAGCTGGCCGGGGCGGGCGACCCGGCGGCGCTGCACGCCCTGGCCGACGCCGGAACCGCGCTCGGGGTCGCCGTGGCCGGGGTGGTCAACCTGCTGGACCTGGACACCGTGGTGCTCGGCGGCGGGTACGCCCCGCTGGCGCCCTGGCTCCGCCCGCCGGTGCTCGCCGAGGTCTCCCGCCGGGTGCTCACCGCGGCCTGGTCGCCGGTCACCGTCCGCCCCGCGGCGCTCGGCGGCGCGGCGGCGGCCGTCGGCGGGGCCGGTTCGGTGATCCGCCGGATCCTCGCCCGACCCGCCGGCTGGCTGACCCGGCAGCCCTGAGCCCGGCTTGCGGACGGTCCGGGCGTGCCGCCGGCGGGTCAGGCCGTCCTGGCCACCCTCGGCTCGTCGCCGGGCCACTCCTGCTTCGGTGGGCCGACCCGAGGCTCCGCCGGGCCGCCCGCGCCGGACCAGGGGCCGGCCGGCTCGACGGACTGGACGGACGCGTGGCGGCGGCGCGCCGCCTCGTCGAACTCCCGCATGCCCCGCAGCAGGGCCTGCCGCCCCTCGGGGGTCATGTCGCCGAGGATCGCCGCGAGCTGCTGCCGCCGGTCGTCGCGCAGCTCGGCGAGGAGCCGGTGGGCCTCCGGGGTGAGGTGCAGCGAGATCTCCCGCCGGTCGAGGCGGCCGGGCTCGCGTTCCATCATGCCGGCGGCGACCAGCCGGTCACAGAGCCGGCTGGCGGAGGAGAGCAGCATGTCGAGCCCGGTGGCCAGGCGGCGGAGGTTGATCCCGTCGTGCTGCTCGACCAGCATGATCGCGCGCAGCTGGGCGCCGGAGACGCGGCTGGTCGTGCGCTCCCGCGCGGCCTCCCAGACCGTCAGCAGGGCATCGGCCACCGCGTCGAGCTCGGCAGCCATACTCGTCTGGGGCCCCTGGGGACCGTGCACTTCCGCCATGGTGCGCCCGAGACTACTCCGAAACCGCTGGTGCGGGCTCGCGACCAAGGAGCCAAGGATGAGCGAACCGGTCGACCGGGTACGGCGCGCCCTCAACGAGGCGCCCGCCGATCTCCTGCTGGACCGGGTCGCCGACACCCTGGCCGGGGCCTACGGGATCACCCGGGTGCAGCTCCTCCAGGTCGACTACCGGCTGGCGGCGCTGCTGCCGCTCGGCGACGGGGAGCCGGTCACCGGCCCGGGGCACCCCGCCTGGCGCTGCTTCGACCACCAGACCCCGATCGTCGCCGACGACACCGCGTACCTGCCGGTGTCGATGCGCGGGGAACGCCGGGGGGTGCTGCGGGTGGCGCCGGCCCCCGGCGACCCGGGGGCGCTCCACGAACTGACGGAGACCGCCACCGCGCTGGCCCACGAGATCGCCGCGGTCAGCGCCGGCACGGACGTCTACCGGGCCGCACGGCGCAGCAGGAGGCTCACCCTCGCCGCCGAGATGCAGTGGGAGATGTTGCCCGGCCGCAGCCGGATCCGGCCCTCGTTCAGCCTCGCGGGGCAGCTCGAACCGGCGTACGCGGTGCGCGGCGACAGCTTCGACTGGTCCGACGACGGGGAGCGCGTCTGGCTCTCCACCATCAACGGCACGGGCGAGGGGGTAGCCGCCACCATGCTCACCTCGCTCGCCACGTACGCGCTGCGCAACGCCCGCCGGGCCGGGCTCGGCCTCGCCGACCAGGCGGCCCTCGCCGACCAGGCGATCTACGACCTGCACCGCGGCGACCAGCACCTCGCGGCGCTGCTGATGGACCTCGACCTGCGCTCGGGGGTGCTGACCGTGGTCGACGCCGGGTCGCCCCGCCTCGTGCTGCTGCGCGACGGGGAGGTCCACCAGCTGCCGCTGGAGGCGCAGTTCCCGCTCGGCATGTTCGAGGCCACCGACTACCACGAGCAGCGGATCGAGCTGTGCCGGGGCGACCGGCTCTTCGTGGTCAGCGACGGCGTCGTCGACGCCACCGGGCAGGACGTCCGGTACGGCGAGACCGCGCTGGACCGGTTCCTGCGCCGGACCGGGCCGATGGAGCCGCTGGACGCGGTGCGCTCGCTGATCGGCGACCTGCGCGCGTTCGTCGCCGGTGACCTGGTCGACGACGCGGTCGTGGTGTGCCTGGACTGGACCGGCCCGCAGGACTGACGCCCGCCGGGGCGGGTCAGTACGCCCCGCGACTGTTGACCACGGCACCGAAGGTCTTCCAGAGGATCGTCAGGTCGGCCGCGAGCGACCAGTTCTCCACGTAGTAGAGGTCGAGCCGGATGCCGTCCTCCCAGCTGAGGTCGGACCGGCCGCTGACCTGCCAGAGCCCCGTCATACCGGGCTTGACCAGCAGCCGGCGGGCCACGTCCCCGTCGTAGCGGGCCACCTCGGAGGGCAGCGGCGGGCGGGGGCCGACCAGGCTCATCTGCCCGAAGAGGACGTTGACCAGTTGCGGCAGCTCGTCCAGCGACCACTTGCGCAGCAGCCGGCCGATCCGGGTCACCCGCGGGTCGTCGCGCATCTTGAACATCAGGCCGTCGGTCTCGTTGCGGGAGGCCAGCTCCGCCAGCAGGGCGTCGGCGTTCACCACCATGGTGCGGAACTTGTAGACGCCGAACTCCCGGCCGCCCTGCCCGACGCGGGTCTGGCGGAACAGCACCGGCCCCCGGCTGTCGAGCTTGATCGCCAGCGCGATGACGGCCAGCAGCGGCAGCAGCAGCGTCAGGGCCAGCGAGGAGGCCGCCCGGTCGACGAAGCCCTTGACCAGCTTGCGGGCGCCGCGGAACTCGGGCGCCTCGACGTGGATCAGCGGCAGGCCGGCGACCGGCCGGGTGTGGATGCGCGGGCCGGCGACGTCGGTCAGCGCGGGTGCCACCACCAGGTCCACGCCGGTGCCCTCCAGTTGCCAGCCCAGCCGCCGCAGCCGGGTGGCGGTCAGCTCGCCGGAGGCGGTCACCGCGACCGTGTCCGCGCCGATGGCGGTGGCGGCCTCGGGGATGCCCCGGAACGAGCCGACCACCGGCACGTCGCCCAGCCGCTGGGCGACCGGGGCGAGCAGCGCGTCGGGGATGCACGCGCCGACCACCTGGTAGCCCGCGTACGGCTCGCGGCGCAGGGTGTGCACCAGCTCCAGCACGTGCGCGGTGTCGCCGACCACCAGCACCTTGCGCGACCAGCCCGCACCCCGGGACCGCGCCCGGTGCAGCCGCTTGCGCGCGGCGAACCGGGCCACCTCCAGACCGACGGCGCCGACCGCGAACGAGATGCCCAGGAAGCCCCGGGAGACGCCGACGTCGGCGATGTAGCCGACGATCGCGATGCCACCGGCGAGGCGCAGGCTGGCGGCGCTGACCCGCCGGTACTCGTCCGCGCCGTACCCGAGGACCCGGTCGTCGTAGCAGCGCAGCACCCGGAGCGAGATCAACCAGGCGACGACGAGCCCGGGAGCCACCACGACGTACGGGACCTTCGATCCGCCCGGGGTGTCGCCGCCGAAGCGGGCCACGTACCCGATGAGCACGGCGATGGTCAGGATGATGGTGTCCAGCACCACCAGGGAGCGGACGTAGGCGCGCTCGTCGGTGCGGGCCGCCTGCCCGGACCACGGCTGGTCCGGCGACGCCGCTCGGGCGGGGGTCAACAGCGTCGCCGAGGTCACCGGCCCTCCCCACTTCGCATGCCGACGGCCCCGGTCGTCGACCGGCCCGTCGCGGGCCGGCCGCGGAGCACTACGACATCCTGCCCCGACAACCACGGTGGCCGATTGCTTCCGACGTATTGCCGTCACTTTTCCCGACGGACCCAGCGGCGGGAAAGGGCCCGCGGTACCGGATCCAACGGTACGACGGGCCCTGCGCGCCCTGCTTCGTCACTCAGGCCGGGGCCTTGCGCAGCGCGACCGCCCGGAGGAAGATTTCGCCGATCTTGGTCGGGTCCTCGGTGACGAAGGCGCCGCCGCCGGTCACGTCGGTGATCGACTTCAGCTCGGCCTTGCTGACGTCGCCGCCGATACCGATGATCACGACCTGCACCGGCCGCTCCGGGTCCTTGATCTTGTTGAGTTCGGCCAGCAGCTGCTGCTGGGTGATGCCGTCGGAGTCCTCGTTCTTGCCGTCGGTGAACAGCACGATCGAGTTGACCCGGCCCGGCTCCCAGTTGTCCTGCACCTTCTGGTAGGCCGCCAGCATGGTGTCGTAGAGGCCAGTGCTGCCGTTGGAGGACCGGATCGAGCCGAGCGCCTGCTCCAGCTTGCCGCGCTGCCGCGACAGCGGCCCGATGGCGACCAACTCCTGGTGGTCGCGGGAGCCGACCAACTCGGTGGAGAACGTCCAGAGGCCGATGGACCAGGAGTCGTCGAAGAGGTTCAGCCCGCGCCGGGCCGCCTCCGCGGTGACCTGCTGCCGCGTCGCGTTGCCGGCGTTGGCCACCTTCTCCTTCATGGAGCCGGAGACGTCGATGACGGCCAGCATCCGGCCGGACTGGGTGGCGATCGACCAGCTGGAGAGCGCCCGGTCCATGTTCTGCGGATCGGGCCCGCCGGTCGCCGCGGTGCCGCCGGTCGCCGGCGGGGCCGACGCGCCGCCGGCCGGGCTGGGTGCGCCCTGCGGGGCGTCGAAGCCCGCGCCCCAGTTGCCGTCCGGCGCCCGCAGCGCCTGGGCCGCCAGCCTGTCGCGGAAGTCGGCGGTGGTGAGCACCTCGTAGAGTTCCCGCGCCGCCGACGCCTTGGCCGGCTCGATGCCGGGCAGCACCGCGTACGGGTAGTCCAGCGGCGCGGGCGCCGGCTCCAGGTAGAGCGCGGCCAGCGGCACCGGCGGCTTCTTGCTGTTGTACTGGATCACGTCCTCTTCGGACAGCGCCGCCGCGCCGAGGCTGCTGGCGACCGTCGTCGCGTCCGACGCGGTGGGGAACCGGGCGAGCAGGTCCGGCCGCAGCGCCGAGCGGTCGGTGGCCAGCGCCCGCAGCGCGGCGACCTTGTCCTTCTCGGCGTCCGGGCCGCCGGTGGCGCTGGCGGCGGCGGTCAGCGAGAGCAGGCCGGACAGCCCCGCCGCGTCGCGGGTCGGCTCGACGATGCCGGTACGCAGCGGCTTGTCGCTCTGGACCTGCTGGAGGAGCTGGGTCCAGCTGAACTTCTTCTGCGGCCAGCCCAGCCGCGAGGCGATCGGCACCGGCATCGCCACGACCACCGGGCTGCGGGCGATGGACGCGCCGTTGCCGGGGTCGAAGGCGGTGGCGCCGCCGGTCTTGAGCCGCAGCAGCCAGGTGGAGGAGTCGGGCACCCAGACGTCCGGGCTGACCGCCGTGCCACTGGCCTGCCCGACGCCGGCCAGCGTGACACCGTGCTTGGCGGCGACCGTCGCGGCCACGTCGACCGGGTCGGAGGCCGAGACCTTCACCGCGATGCAGGTCCCGCCGACCGCGGCCCCGTCCTCGACCCACCGCGCGGCCGCCGCGTCGACGGCGGGGGCGAGCTCGTCGGCGACGGCGACGGACAGCTCGATCCTGCCCGAGCAGTCCGGTTGCGCAAGCTGCCGGTAGCCGAACCAGCCGCCGGCCGTCACGGCGAGCACGCCGACGGCAACGGCGGCGGTAGCTGCGTGAACGTTGGAACGCATGCGATGGCGGCCTGCTGACACGCTGACCATACTGCGTACCCGCCTCGGTGGCTGCCACAACCGTTCGGACGAAAGTTACGCAGGATATACACTCGACCACCAAATTGTCGACGACGAGTGACCGCCTCGCCTCGCCGCGTTGATCTGGCCTGGTCAGGGCAGGACGCAGGTGGGGCTGGGCACCGCCACCGGTTCCCCGACCGGGGCCGGCACACCGGTGGCCGAGTCCACCCGGAAGACCCGGACCATGTCGGCCCGCTCGTCGGCCACGTAGAGGTGCTCCCCCGCCCGGGCGAAGTGCCGCGGCCACTCCCCGCCCGTGTCCACCTCGGCCACCAGCTCCGGCAGCTCGCCGGCCAGGGCGAAGACCGCGATCGTGCCCACCCCGCGGTTGGCCACGTAGAGGAAGCGGCCGTCCGGGCCGACCGCGATCTCCGACGGCTGGACGTGCCCGGGCCGGTCGCTGGCGTCGACCCGGCCCCGCTGGTGCAGCGCACCCTCGGCGGTCAACTCGTACGCGGTCACCGAGGCGTCCAGCTCCCCCGCCACCCAGCACCGCCGGCCGTCCGGGTGCCGGGCCAGGTGCCGGGGGCCGGAGCCGGCGGCCGCCCGCACCCGGGGCGCCCGGGGCACCAGCCGACCGGAGGCGGCGTCCAGGTCGTAGCGGTAGATCGAGTCGGTGCCGAGGTCGACCGCGAGCAGCGGGCCCCGGCCCGGGTCGGGGTTGACCATGTGGGCGTGGGCGCCGGCCTGGCGCTCCGGGTCCGGCCCGTGCCCCTCGTGCCGCACCAGGTCACTGCGCTCGCCGGGCACCCCGTCGGGGCCGAGCGGGAACACCGCCACGCTGCCGCCGCCGTAGTTGGCCACGACGAGGTGGCCGCCGTCCGGGACGACCGCCAGGTGGCAGGGCTCCGCGCCCCCGGTGGACCGGGTGCCGAGCGGGGTGAGGTCGCCGTCGGCGGCCACCCGGAAGGCGCTGACCTCGCCGTCGGGCAGCTCGTTGACCGCGTACAGCACCGGCAGCCGCGGGTGCCGGGCGAGGAAGGAGGGCGCCGGGGTGACCGCGACGGTGCCGAGCGGGGACAGCTCGCCGGAGCCCGGGTCCCGCCGCGCCGCGACGATGCCGGTGCCCCGGCCCCCACCGTGTGCCGTGTAGCCGCCGATGTGGACGACCGCGCCCTGTTCCGTCACCGGTTCCACCCTCCGCCGATTCCTCCGTCGATCCAACCAGAGGCTTCCCCCTGTGCCGGCTCCTTGCCCCCGAAAGCCGCGCCGAATCGCGGCCGGTCGACGGGACCGGCCGCGCCGGCGGGCTCAGGCCGCCGGCACCGGCTCGCCGCGCTGCCGGGCCACGTGCTCGACGAGGGCGATCAGCACCTCCTTGCCGGACTGTCGGTCCCGCGCGTCGCAGAGCACCAGCGGCACGTCGGGGTCGAGGTCCAGCGCCTGGCGTACGGTCTCCAGGCTGAACCGTCGGGCGCCGTCGAAACAGTTCACCCCCACCACGAACGGGATGCCCCGCTGCTCGAAGTAGTCGATCGACGGGAAGCAGTCCGCCAGGCGACGGGTGTCGGCGAGCACCACCGCGCCGAGCGCCCCGAAGGCCAACTCGTCCCAGAGGAACCAGAAGCGGTCCTGGCCCGGGGTGCCGAACAGGTAGACCTGGAGGTCGTCGTTGATCGTGATCCGGCCGAAGTCCATCGCCACCGTCGTGGTCGACTTCGCCTCGACGCCGGACAGGTCGTCGGTGTCGACCCCGGCCCCGGTCAGGATCTCCTCGGTCTGCAACGGCCGGACCTCGCTGAGCGCGCTCACCAGCGTCGTCTTGCCGGCGCCGAAGCCCCCGGCGATGAGGATCTTCAGCGCGAGCGGGATCCGGGGAGCGGAACCAGCCTCGTCACAGCGCACGGAGTCCACTGACCACCGCCTTGAGGATGTCGTCGTCGGGCAGGTAGGCGGTGGCCGTCGGCTGGTGCACCGCGACCAGTCCCCGGGCCAGCAGGTCGCCGAGCAGGACGCGGACCACGCCCACCGCGAGGTCCAGCTCGGCCGCCAACTCGGCGACGGGCACCGGCCGGGCGGCCAGCGACACCAGGCGCCGATGCTCGGGGTGCAGCTCCGGGTGGGCGACCGGGTCGGCGGCCGGCTCGGCCAGCACGTACGCGACCAGGTCGAAGCCGTCCGCGGACGACCGGACCCGCCCGCCGGTGAGGGTGTAGGGCCGCACGACGGGGCCGGCGTCGTCGTCGAGCCACTCGTGCTGCGGCCCGGGGGACTCAGCCCGCATCGGCAGCCCCCGCCGCCGACCGGGCCGGGGCGCTCAGGTACTCCCCCACCCGGGTGACCAGCATCGCCATCTCGTACGCCACCAGGCCGATGTCCGCGTCCGCGTCGCTGACCACCGCCAGGCAGGCCCCCTGCCCGGCGGCGGTGACGAAGAGGTACGCCGACTCCATCTCCACCACGGTCTGCCGGACCGCCCCGCCGGCCACCTGCCGGCTCGCGCCCCGGGCCAGGCTCGAGAAGCCGGACGCCAGCGCGCACAGGTGCTCGGCGTCGGCGCGGTCCAGGTTGGTGGAGGAGCCGAGCAGCAGCCCGTCGGCCGACAGCGCCACCGCCTGGCGGGCGGGCGGCACCCGTTCCACCAGGTCGTCGAGCAACCAGTCGAGATCGGCGCTCTGCCTCGTCGGATGCAGCATCAGGCGTCCCTCTCAGTCGCGGTCACGGGGTCCGGTTCCGCCGGCGGCTCGGCCGGCGTCGGGGTCGGTATCGAGGTCGGGGTCGGGGTCGGTATCGAGGTCGAGGTCGAGGTCGGGGTCGGGGTCGGCTCTGCGGCCTGCTCCGGTGTGTCGCCACCGGCCGCCGGGGCGCCGGCGGCCACGGCCGCGTCAGCCGTCGCGCCGCCAGCCGCGGCACGGCCACGGGCGGTGCCCGCCTGCAGGGCGGACATGGCGCGCCGCGCCTCCTCCGGAGTGCGCGGGGCCGGGTTATCGATCACCGGTGGCCGCGGCGTCGGGCCGTCGACGACCGGGTGCCGGGCCGCCGCGGGGTACCCGACCGCCGGACCGCCCCCGGGAGCGTCCGGCGTCGACCGCCGCTGCCAGACGGCCGGCCCGTGACGCCGCACCCGACGCGGCAGCCCGTCGATCTCCCCGGCGCTCTCGGCGGGGCCGGGGCCTCCGGGCACCCGGCCGGCGAGGGCTGGGCCTCGGGACGCGGAGGCGGGCCGGTCCGGGCCGGCGGAGGCCGGGCCCCCGACGCCGGACGCGGACGGGGCCGGGCCGGCGGCACGACCGGGCTGGTCCGGCGCGGCGGGGGCTGCGGCGGGCGCGGCTGTGGCGGGCGGGGCTGCGGAAGGCGGCGTCGCGCCGGGTTCGGCGGCTCGGGCGGTACGGGGCCGGGGCAGCGTGCTCAGCCGGCTCGCCCGGGCCATCCGCCGTTCCTCCGGCGTCGCCCCGGGCTGGCGCTCCGGCGGGGCGACGCCCTCGGGCAGCAGGGGCGGCTCGTCGGTGACCAGGTCGGCGGGGATGAGCACGACGGCGGTCAAGCCGCCTCCGTCGGACGGGCGCAGCCGCACCCGGACGCCGTGCCGGGCGGCGAGCCGGGCCACGACGAAGTGGCCGAGCCGGGCCGTCTCGGCGGGCTCGAAGTCGGGGGACCGGGCCAGCCGCCGGTTCGCGTCCTCCAGCGCGGCGGCGGTCATGCCCAGGCCGCGGTCGGTGACCTCGACGGCGTAGCCGTTGGCCACGTGCTGTCCGGAGACCTCCACCCGACTGTGCGGCGGGGAGAACGCCGCGGCGTTCTCGATCAGCTCGGCGAGCAGGTGGATCACGTCGCCGACGGCCCGCCCCAGCGCGCCACCGGGCTGCACCGCGGCGATGTCGACGCGGTCGTACGACTCCACCTCGGAGATGGCGCCCCGGATCAGGTCGACCATCGCGACCGGGTTGCGCCAGCCCCGCCCGGGGGCGGCGCCGGCCAGGATGACCAGGTCCTCCGCGTGCCGCCGCAGCCGGGTGGCGAGGTGGTCGACGCGGAACAGCTCGGCCAGCTCGTCCGGGTCCTCGGTGTGCCGCTCCATCCGGTCGAGCAGGGCGAGCTGCCGGTGCACCAGCCCCTGGCTGCGGCGGGCGATGTTGAGGAAGACCTCGTTGAGCCCCCGGCGCAGGGTGACCTCGTCGACGGCCGAGCGGACCGCCGTCCGCTGCACCTCGGTGAAGGCCCGCGCCACCTGGCCGATCTCGTCGCCGCCGTACTCCAGCGCGGGCGCCTCCCGGGCGACATCGACCTGCTCGCCTCGGCGCAGGCGGGCCACCACGTCGGGCAGCCGGCGTTCGGCCATGTCCAGCGCGGCCGTGCGTACGCCGGTGAGCCGCTGCGCGAGGGAACGACCGACCCGCAGCGCCACCAGGACCGAGACCACGACGGCCGCCAGGCCGAGCACCCCGGCGGCGGCGAGCCGGACGAGGATGCCGACGGCCGTCGGCACCGACCGGTCGGCGAGCCCGTCGGCCTGGGCCAGCTCGAACTCCCGCAGCGCCTGCTGCACGGCCTCGTAGCTGGCCTGCCACTGCGCCGGGTCCACCGCCGGCCGGGTCGGCGACCGGGCGTCGACCAGGGCGTCCTGCATCGTCCGCAGCCGGCCGAAGACCTCCCCCTCGGTCAGCCGCTGGAACGCGGCGCGCTCCGCATCGGGCAGGTCCGCGACCGCCGCCTCGGCGAGGAACCGCTGGTTGGCGATGGTCTGCACGACCTGGGTGTGCTCGCCCTCGGCGAACCGGCCGGCGGTGAACGCCCCGGCCAGCAGGGCGTCGGTCTGGCCGAGCAGCTCCCGGCTGCGGCCGAGCGCGGTGACGGCGAGCGCCTGACGGTTCAGGTCCCGGTCGGGCAGGTTCGCCATGGCCGAGAACGCCTGGAAGGCCGAGGAGATCATCCCGCTGTAGAGCCCGACCGCGCCGGCCCGGTCGACCTCGCGCCGGTCGATGAACCCCCGCCCGGCGGGCAGCGCGTCCAGCGCGGTGACGAGGTGGTCGAGCCGCGTGTCGAGGTGGTCGCCGGCGGCGTCGCGCAGTTCCTCACCGCCGACCCGGCGGCGCAGCTCGGCGACCGCGCGGTCGGTCCGCTGGCGCTGCTCGGCGAGCCCGGGCGCGACCTCCCCGCCGGCCAGGTGCACCACCGAGAGCCGGCGCTCCCGTTGCAGCTCGGCCACCACCGTCTCGCCGGGGCGGCCGAGGTCGTAGAGAAGGGTCCGGGCGGCGAGCAGGTCGAGGGCCGGCCCGAAGGTCAGCGTCGTGGCGAAGATCCAGAGCGCCAGCAGCGCGGTCACCGGGACGACGACCAGCGCGGTCAGCTTGGAGCGGATCGGCCAGTCGCGGGATTTCAATCAGACCTCGCCCGGAAGGTGTGGCTGCGGGGGCGCCGGCGCCGGCCGGGCAGCGTCCGGGTCGGACGGTCGCGGCTCACGGTGCCGGCCCGTCCGGCGGACGCCTTGGGCAGGATACGTAAATCCCGCCCGATGCACTACCGTCCGTCGCGTCGGGCCTACCGGACAGACGTCCACAGCGGACGAACGCCCCGCCGGGGGCCGGCGGGGCGTTCGGTGGGTGGTGCGGATCAGGCGCCGACGGAGATGCCGAGACCCTCGGCGACCCGACGGCCGTAGTCCTCGTCGCACTGGCTGAAGTGCCAGACCATCTTCTCCTGGATGTGCTTGTCGCACTGTGCCAGCAGGGTGGTCAGGTTGAGGATCAGGTCGTCGCGCTCCCAGTCGGCCATCTCACGGTAGCGGCGGCCCGCCTGGGAGTAGTTGTTCTGCCGCTCGATCGGGGCCTTCATGACCTGGCCGGAGACGAACGGGCGGTACTCCCGGTAGGACTCGTCGGCCTCGCGGAGCCCGGCGACCGAGGACGGCTCGAAGTTGATGTGCGGGTTGCCGCCCCGGTTGTCCACCCCGTACGACATCTGGCCGCCGCCCTGGTTGGTGCTGACGACCACGTCCTCGCGCGGCCGGTTGACCGGCAGCTGGAGGTAGTTCGGCCCGACCCGGTAACGCTGGGTGTCCGAGTAGGAGAACGTGCGCCCGACCAGCATCTTGTCGTCGGAGAAGTCGATCCCGTCGACCAGCACGCCGGTGCCGAAGGCGATCTGCTCGTTCTCGTTGTGGTGGTCGGTGATGTTGCGGTTGAGCGTCATCATGCCGACCGGCAGGTAGGGGAAGTCCTCCTCCGGCCAGATCTTGGTGTCGTCGAGCGGGTCGAAGTCCAGCTCCGGGTGCTCGTCGTCGCTCATGACCTGGACGTTGAGTTCCCACCTCGGGTACTCGCCGCGCTCGATCGCCTCGTAGAGGTCCTTGGACGCGTGGCCCAGGTCGGTGGCCTGGATGGCGTCCGCCTCGGCCTGGGTGAGGTTGTGCTCGCCCTGCTGCGACAGCCAGTGGAACTTGACCAGCACGCCCTCGCCCTCGGCGTTGACCAGCCGGTAGGTGTTCACCCCGGACCCGCGCATGGTCCGGTAGTTCTTCGGGATGCCGTACGGGGAGAACAGCCAGGTCAGCATGTGCATCGACTCGGGCGTGTTCGACATGAAGTCGAAGATCCGGTTCGGCTCCTGGCGGAAGGTCACCGGGTCCGGCTTCAGCGAGTGGATCACGTCGGGGAACTTGATCGCGTCGCGGATGAAGAAGACCTGGAGGTTGTTGCCCACCATGTCCCAGTTGCCGTCGTCGGTGCGGAACTTCACCGCGAAGCCGCGCGGGTCGCGGGCCGTCTCGGAGGAGTCCCGGCCGCCGATGACGGTGGAGAAGCGGATGGTGACCGGGGTCGTCTTGCCCCTGGTCTGGAACAGCTTGGCCCGGGTGTACGTCGACGCCGGCTGGTCGCCGATCGTCCCGTACGCCTCGAACTCGCCGTGCGCGACGAAGCCGCGCGCGTGCACCACCCGCTCCGGGATGCGCTCCCGGTCGAAGTGGCTGATCTTCTCGAGGAAGTGGTAGTTCTCCAGCGTCGCCGGGCCACGCGAACCGACCGTCCGCTGCTGCTGGTTGTTGTGCACGGGGTGACCCTGACGGGTGGTGAGGATCGGCTTGCTGGCCTGCGGGTCGCTCATGGCGCTCCTCCTGATCGGTGTGGTCGCCCCCGGGGCTGCGTGACCCGCAGCCCGGCGGCCCGGAGGCGTTCGACGTCGGTCTCGACCGGCATCACCCCACCCAAGCCCCTTTTCTGGAATGAGTCAAGTTTTTGGGGGCGATCACGCTGTGCGACTCGTCATGCCGGTACGGGGAATGCCGCCCGGTCGGGTTCGTCAGGAAAGTGCCGCGGAACGGGATTGGCGATCACGGAGCGGAGGGAATACCACTGACCGAAGGAGGAGCCATGTCGCCCACGCAGGTAATCGTCATAGTTCTCGTCGTGCTGGTGGTCGCGGCGCTGGCCGTGGCCGCCCGGTCGTACGCCCGCCGTCGGGCGCTGCGGTCGCGGTTCGGTCCCGAGTACGACCGCGCCGTCGCCGAACGGGACAGCCGTACCGCAGCCGAGCGGGAGCTGCGCGAGCGGGAGCGCCGCCACGCCGGGCTCACGCTCACCCCCCTCGCCCCCGAGTCCCGCGCCCGGTACGCCGCCGCCTGGGAGGAGATCCAGGTCCGCTTCGTGGACTCCCCGGCCGAGACCGTGGGCGACGCGGACGAACTGGTCACCCGGCTCATCGCCGAACGGGGCTACCCGACCGGCGACTTCTCCGACCAGATCGCCCACCTCTCGGTGGAACACGCCCGCACGCTGGGCCACTACCGCGACGCCCACGAGATCCACCTGCGCAACTCGCGCGGCGAGGCCAGCACCGAGGAGCTCCGCCAGGCCGTCGTCCACTACCGCGCCCTCTTCGCCGACCTGCTCGGCCAGGAGCCGGTCGGGCACCGGCCGCCCGAGCAGCGCAGTCCGGACAGCCAGCACGACGTCACGAGCCGCTGAGGAGACCGCGATGCGACAGGAAGAGCAGCGGGTGGGCAACGAGCACCCCGAGGCCGTCCGCTCCACGCCGGTGCCGGTGCCGCCACCCGGCGACCAGGCCGGCCGCGCCGAGGTGCCCGAGGACGCCCTCGACGACCGGGGCACGTTCGACGACCCGGCCGTCGCCGGCGAGCGCGCTCCGCGCCGCGGGACGGCCGACGACGAGCGGTCCGGCGATCGGGACGCCGACGCGACACGGTCCCGCGACCGGGGCGCCGGCGCGGCGCGCTCCGGCGGCCGGGACGCCGACGGCGGTCGGCCGGAGTTCCACGAGCCGGGTCCGCTGCCGACGGCCTTCGGCGCCACCACCGTCGGCGACGCGGTGGCCGCGTCCGCCCTGGCCAGCCCCCGCCCCGAGGACGAGGTCGACCCGCGTACGGAGTCGACCGCGCGGCCGGGCGACGGGGCCGTGGACGGCGCCCGGGAGGGGCGCCGGGCCGACCCGACCGCCGAGTTCCGCGGTGCCGGTGAGCGCGGCGAGGGCCGACCCGACGAGCGCGGCGGGTCACGGGGCGGCACGACCGTGCTGCCGCCGGACGCCGCCGACGGTGGCCCCGAGCGCCGGACCGACCTGTCCGGCTGGACGGGCGACGCGGAGACCGCCGCGGCCGGCGGGCCCGGGTACGGCAGCGCCACCCCCGCCATGGTCGACCCCGACGCCGAGCACGCGTCGGCCGGGCGCACGGGTGCCGCCGCCGGCTCGCTGGAGTCGGCCGGGACGTCCCGGCCGGCGGGTTCGACCGTCGCCGCCGAGCCGGCCACGCTCTTCGACCCCACGGCGGCGCAGGGTTTCCGGGACCGCTGGCGGGACGTCCAGCTGCGGTTCGTGGACGACCCCCGCGCGGCGGCCGGGGAGGCGCAGTCGCTGGTCGACGAGGCGATCCAGGCGCTCGCCTCGGCGCTGTCCGCGCAGAAGAACAAGCTGGGCGGCTGGCAGGACGCCGGCTCGGCCGACACCGAGCAGTTGCGGATGGCGGTCCGCCACTACCGCGACTTCCTCGACCGCGTGCTCGGCCGCTGACCGCTCCCACGGGCGCCCCCGGTCGGACCGGCCCGAGGGGCGCCCGGCGGTGCGCCCGTGCCGGCCGCCCCGCGCCGATCGCGTGCCCAGAAGGCGCAGGGTGTCCGGATCAACCTCTCGGCCGGTCTCGGCATGCCTGTGTTCGGCGTGTTGGTGCTGCTGCGGCAGTGGCGCAACCCGGCCGAGCGGGCCGGAGACCCCCGACGAGACGCGCTGAACCGCCCGGCCCGCATCCGGGCATGGGCGCCGCCACGCGGGGTACGCCGGGAGGATCAGGAACCACCTGCCGGCAGGAGGGCAGCCACATGACGGATCGTGACCGTGACCGACCGCTGGAGGAGAGCCCCGAGGTGGCCGCGGCGGTCGAGGACGACACCGGCATCCCCCAGCTGATGACCGGCGGCGGCGCCGACCGGGACACTCCGTCGTTCGCGGAGCCCGGTGACCAGCCACGGGGCGGCGCGCCGACCGACCAGCTGATCGGTGACCCGTACGCCGCCGGCACCGGGGCCACCGGCACCGGCACGGGGGCGGCGCCGGACAACATCCGCACCGGCGCGGAGCAGCCCTGGGAGCCGGAGGACCTGGTGGCGGCCCGGGGCCAGGACCTGACGCCGGAGAACATCGAGCGGGCCCGCCGGGACCTGGCCGAGCTGGGCCGGGCGGCGATCGAGAGGACGGTCCCCTGACCTCCGTACGTGATGCCCCCGGCTCGACCATCGAGCGGTCGGGCCGGGGAACCCCGCCGGAGCGCCTCACCCACTGCCAGCGGCGGGTGGGCGCCGGTGTCAGGAGAGCGGCGGTACGCGTCCCGCAGGAGCCGCGTGAACTGCGCGGGGAACCAGTCCCCCGAGATCGGGGAGTCCGGCAGGGCCCGGACTCGTTGCACCAGGCCAGCATGCCGATGTCGGCGTCCAAGCCCACCTGGACCAGCTCGTAACGCCTGGGCGAACGACAGCTCGTCGATGCCCTGACTCCAGTCGATGCCCTGACTAGCGCACGGTCCGGCCGTTCACCGTGTCGGCGACCTGACGTACGGCTCCCGCAGGGCCGAGTGGTTGGCCGATGAAGCCGCACCTTGTCCACGGTGCTGCCACAGGCGACCGCGGCGCTCTTCGGCATGTCGGCGGTCGGGCCGATGTTGCTGTCCCAGCCGATCCAGCCGTGCTGGGCGGCGTCGATGTGGTTGTGGGCGTTGCCGATCGCAGCCAGCTTCGCCAGGGCGTACCCGATGCCGTTTGACGTAGGCGCCGTTGGCCTTGACCGTGTCGCTCATGGCGGTGCCGCCGGGATGGCCGGAGGTGCCGGTCACCAGATTCGGCGGCGGGTCGATCTCGATGATGTCGACGATTCGCGGGCCGGTGCACTTCGCGTCGCCCTGTGGTCCCGGACGCCCGTCGCGCCGTTGGAGCTGCTGTCCGCGGTCCCGTTGATGGCGGCGATCCGGTCGAGCCACACGGCGGTCCGCTTGTTCGACACCCGGTTGCCGCCCCGGGGCGAGAAAGCCGCATAGCACTCGAAACCGGGCATACCACGCCTGTCGTCCGCATGCCCAACATAGGTTAAAACACGAATCTTTCCCTGCATAACTCATGAAACGGTCTAACGTCGTTCGTAGCTCGGTTGCCACCGAGCCGAGGACAACAGGGATGGAGTGACGCAGGTCATGGCAAACAAGATGCTCGGGAAGGTCGTTGCGGGCGCTGCCCTCGGTGGTGCCTCCCTGCTCGTGTTCACGCCGGGTATCGCGTTCGCGGACGGCCACCACGACGAGGGCAAGGTCTACGCCAAGCCCCACGTCGTCAAGGCGGGCGAAACGGTCAAGCTGCTCGAGGTCTGCTCGGAGCGCCAGGAGCACGCCTACGTGTGGTCCAAGGTCACGGGCAAGGTCAAGCTCAAGCCGGCCGAGGACCGCGACGACTGGCGCGGGGAGGAGGGTTCCGGCGACCACGACAAGGGCAAGGACCACGAGGGCAAGGAGCACGACAAGGGCAAGGAGCACGAAGGCAAGGAGCACGACAAGGGCAAGGAGCACGACAAGGGCAAGGAGCACGACAAGGGCAAGGAGCACGACAAGGGCAAGGAGCACGACAAGGGCAAGGACCACGAAGGCAAGGACGAGACCGCCAAGCCGCAGCCGTCGAACAGCTACGGCCAGGGCGGCGGCGCCGCCGACGAGGGCGACTGGAAGGGCTACGAGCACGGCCAGGACGCCGAGGGTGGCCGCGAGGGCGAGGACCGCAAGGGCGAGGACCGCAAGGACCACGACAAGTACGGCTCGGACGAGCGGGGCGACAGCGGCCGCGAGGGCGAGGACCGCAAGGACCACGACAAGTACGGCGAGGACAGCTGGGGCTCGGACCGTGGCGACAGCGGCCGCGAGGAGGACCGCAAGGACCACGAGGGATACGGCTCGGACGAGGGCGACTGGAAGAAGGACCACGAGAAGAAGGACTGGTCCGACGAGGAGTCCCGGAAGGACGACAAGGACCGCTGGGAGCACAAGCGTGACTTCGTCTACTACGGCGAGGCCGAGGTCTCCGAGGACGCCAAGCCGGGCCGCTACGAGCTCAAGGGCTCGTGCGGCGAGGGTGAACTCGTCGTCCTGCCGCGCGGCGGGGTCGACGGCGGCGACGGCGGTGCCGGCGCCGGGACCGACCGGGGCCTGGCCGCCGGTGGGGCCAGCCTGCTCGGCGCGGCCACCCTGGGCGGCCTGGTGCTGATGCGTCGGCGTCGGACCGATGAGTCGCTGGTCTGACATGACGGCGAGACGGGCCGGCGGCCGTCACGGGAAACCGTGGCGCGCCGCCGGCGCGGCCGCCATCGTCCTGCTCGCCATGGTGGGCACCGGCATGATCGGCGCGTCGGTCATGACCGCCCCCGCCCCCCGCCCGCCGCAGCCCCTGGCGCAGGCCGGACCGGCCACCTCCGGGCCGGGGCGCGACGGCGCGGACCCGGACGTCGCCGGGGCCGCCACGGGGCTGACCCGTTCCGCCCCCACCACGATCAGCATCCCCCGGATCGGGGTCGACGCCTCGATCATGTCGCTCGGCACCAACCCGGACGGCACCGTCCAGGTGCCCCCGCTGGAGCAGGCGCAGCGCGCCGGCTGGTACGAGCCGGGGCCCAGCCCGGGGGAGGTCGGCAACGCGGTCATCGTCGGGCACGTCGACTCGGCGAAGATCGGGCCGGCGGTCTTCTTCTCCCTCGGCGCCCTGCAACCCGGTGACACGATCATCGTCACCCGCGAGGACGGGCAACGGGTCACGTTCACGGTCGAGTCGGTGAAGGCGTACCCGAAGACCGAGTTCCCGACGGAGCAGGTCTACGGCCCCAACGACCGGCCCGGCCTGCGGGTGGTCACCTGCGGCGGCGTCTTCGACGAGGCGGCGCGCAGCTACCCGGACAACGTGGTCGTCTTCGCCTCCATGACCGCCTGATCCAGGCCCCACAGCCGGCGGGCGCACGGTCCCGGCCGGGCGGTGGCGGCGGCATCCGCCACGTCGTGGCCGCCGGTCCCGCGGCACGGCAGCGAAACGGGGCACACCCTGGAAGACGACGACGCGGTCCGGCCGGTCGGGGAACCGACCGGCCGGACCGCGTGGCGTGTCCGGCGTCAGGCGGCGGCGGAGGTCCGCACCAGGGTGCGGATCTGGCGCAGCAGCACCGACAGGGCGGCGAGGTCCGCCCGGGACTCGTCGAACTCCCCCATCGCCCGCTCGGCCCGGTGGATCGACGTGGCGTTCGACTGCTCCCATTCCTGCACCCGCTCCTGCGGCGGCAGGGTGCCGGGGGTGGAGTCGAGCACCTCGGCGGTCAGCGCGGCCAGCGCGGCGTACAGGTCGTAACGCAGCGCCATCCGGGCGAGCGTCTGCCAACGGTCCTCCCGCGGCAGCAGGGAGATCTTCGACAGCAGCGAGTCGACCCGGAAGCGGTCGGAGAGCACGAAGTAGACCGAGGCCACCTCGCCGACGTCGCGCCCGCTGCTCGCCGCCGTCTCCACCACGTCGAGCAGGCCGAAGCTGTACATCAGCCGGGTCGTCTGCTCGGCCAGGTCGCGCGGCAGCCCTCGCTCGGTCAGCGAGTCGATGTGGGCCGCCAGCGACTCCCGCTCGCTGCCGTAGAAGCGCTCCTCGAGGTCGGGCAGGAGCCGGGCCACGCCGTCGCGCAACCGGGCGATCTCCGCCGGCACGTCGATCGGCGAGCGGCGGTTGGTCACCAGCCACCGCACCGCCCGGTCCAGCAGCCGCCGGGTGTCCAGGTAGACGCTCGTCTGCAGCTCCGGGTCGACCTTGTTGTCCAGGGCCTCCACGGCGTCCCACAGCTCGCGCAGCCCGAACACCTCGCGGACCACCACGTACGCCCGGATCACGTCCGCCGCCGAGGCGGCCGTCTCCTCGACCACCCGGAAGACGAACGTGATGCCGCCCCGGTTGATCGCCTCGTTGACCAGGACGGTGGTCACGATGTCCCGGCGCAGCCGGTGCTGGCCCATCCGGTCGGCGAACCGCTCGCGCATCGGCGTCGGGAAGTAGTTGACCAGGACCTCGGTCGTCCACTCCTCGTCCGCGAGCCCCTCGGCGAGGATCTCGGTCTCCAGGACGATCTTGACGTACGCCAGCAGCACCGCGAACTCCGGCGCGGTCAGCCCGGACTCGGTCCGCACCGCCAGCTCGTCGTCCGGCGGCAGCGCCTCCAGGGACCGGTCCAGCGCCCCGGAACGCTCCAGCTCGGTGATCATCCGCCGGTGCACCGGCAGCAGCGAGGCGGCCTGCGCCTGCGCGTTGTTGATCGCCCGGGCCTGGTCGTAGTTGTCCCGCAGCACCAGCTCGGCGACCTCGTCGGTCATGTCGGCGAGCAGCTCGTCCCGCTCGGGGAGGGTCAGCGCGCCGTCGGCGACCGCCGTGTTCAGCAGGATCTTGATGTTCACCTCGTGGTCGGAGCAGTCCACCCCGGCCGCGTTGTCGATGAAGTCCGTGTAGATCCGGCCGCCGGTCTGGGCGTACTCGATCCGGCCGAGCTGGGTCCAGCCCAGGTTGCCGCCCTCGCCGGCCACCCGGCAGCGCAGGTTCCGGCCGTCCACCCGGATCGCGTCGTTGGACTTGTCGCCCACCTCCGCGTTGGTCTGGCTAGAGGCCTTCACGTACGTGCCGATGCCGCCGTTCCAGAACAGGTCGACCGGCGCGGTCAGGATCGCCTTCATCAGCTCCTGCGGCGAGAGCTGCTCCACCTCGGCGTCCAGGCCGAGCCGCTCGCGGACCTGCGGCGAGATCGGCACCGACTTGGCGGTACGCGGGTAAACACCGCCGCCGGCCGAGATCAGCTCCCGGTTGTAGTCCTCCCACGACGAGCGGGGCAGCTCGAACAACCGCTTCCGCTCGGCGTACGAGGTGGCGGCGTCCGGGTCCGGGTCGAGGAAGATGTGCCGGTGGTCGAACGCGGCCACCAGCCGGATGTGCTCCGACAACAGCATCCCGTTGCCGAACACGTCGCCGGACATGTCGCCCACGCCCACGACGGTGAAGTCCTGGGTCTGGGTGTCGTGGCCCATCTCGCGGAAGTGCCGCTTCACCGACTCCCAGGCGCCCCGGGCGGTGATGCCCATCTTCTTGTGGTCGTACCCGGCGGAGCCGCCGGAGGCGAACGCGTCGCCGAGCCAGAAGTTGTGCGCCGTGGAGATCTCGTTGGCGATGTCCGAGAACGTCGCCGTGCCCTTGTCCGCCGCGACCACCATGTACGGGTCGTCGCCGTCGTGCCGGACCACGTCCTCCGGTGGCACGATCTCGCCGCTGACGATGTTGTCCGCGACGTCCAGCAGCGCCGAGATGAACTCCTTGTAGCAGACGACCGCCTCGTCGCGGTCCCCCGGCTTCTGCTTGAGCACGAAGCCGCCCTTCGCGCCGACCGGCACGATCACGGCGTTCTTCACCATCTGCGCCTTGACCAGGCCGAGCACCTCGGTGCGGAAGTCCTCCCGGCGGTCGGACCAGCGCAGCCCGCCCCGGGCCACCGGCCCGAACCGCAGGTGCACGCCCTCGAAGCGCGGCGAGTACACGAAGACCTCGAACTTCGGCCGGGGCGCCGGCAGGTCCGGAATCGCCTGCGGGTCCAGCTTGAACGCCACGTACGACTTCGGCCGCCCGTCCTCGCGCTTCTGGTAGAAGCTGGTGCGCAGGGTGGCCTGGATCAGCGTCAGGTAGGCCCGCAGGATCCGGTCCTGGTCGAGGCTGACGACGTCGTCCAGCGCGCCCCGGATCTCCGCGACCAGCTTCTCGCTGCGCCGCTCCCGCTCCTCGTGACCCGTCGCGCCCGGCGCGAACCGGACCTCGAAGAGCTCCACCAGCAGCGCGACGATCCTCGGGTACGCGATGAAGGTCGACTCCATGTACTCCTGCGAGAAGACCGCGCCGGTCTGGCGCAGGTACTTCGCGTACGCCCGCAGCACCACCACCTGCCGCCAGGTGAGGCCGCTACGCAGCACCAGCTCGTTGAAGCCGTCGACCTCGGCCTCGCCCCGCCACGCCGCCGCGAAGGCGTTCTCCACGTGCGGGCGCACCTCGGCCAGCTCCTGGTGCCCCTCCGGCAGCCGCAGCCCGAAGTCGTAGAGGTAGACGCGGCCGTCGATCCGGTCCACCTCGTACGGGTGCTCGTCGACCACCCGGACGCCGAGGGAGTGCAGCACCGGCAGCACGGCGGAGAGCATCATCGGCTCGCCGTACCGGTAGACCTTGAAGCGGACGTCCATCGCCTCGTCGACGTCCGGGCCCCGCCCGCCGGCCCGCGGCGCGGCCTGCTTGCGGAACAGGTGCATCTCCAGCTGGCCGGGCTCCTCCAGCAGCTCCAGCTTGGCCAGGTCCTTCATCGCCTCGTACGGCGTGTGGCCGTCCTTGTAGCCCTCCGGGAAGGCGTCGGCGTACCGGCTGAACAGGTGCTTGGCCTGCTCGTCGCCGAGCTTGCGCTCCAACACCAGCCGGTAGTCGTCGTCCCACAGCCGGGTGGCGTCGGCCAGCTCCTCGGCGAGCAGGTCGGCGTCGATGTCGCTCGGGGGCTTGGTCGGGTCGGTCCGGACGGTGAAGTGCACCCGGGCGAGCATCGACTCGGTGACCCGGGTCGTGTAGTCGACCCCGACGCCGTGCAGCTCGCGGAGCAGGATGTCCTGCATGCGCAGCCGGTTCTGCGTCGTGAACCGGTCCCGGGGCAGGTAGATCAGGCAGGAGATGAACCGCCCGTACGCGTCCCGGCGCAGGAACACCCGCAGCTGCCGGCGACCGGCCATCCGCAGCACGCCGATCACCGCGTGGTAGAGGTCGTCGGTCTTGATCTGGAACAGCTCGTCGCGCGGGTAGGTCTCCAGGATCTGCAGCAGGTCCTTGCCGGAGTGGCTGCGCTGGCTCAGGCCGGAGCGGTCCAGCACCTCGGCCACCTTGCGGCGGACCACCGGCAGCTCGCGCACGCTGGTGCGGTACGCGGCCGTGGAGAACAGGCCCAGGAAGCGCCGCTCGCCGACCACCTCGCCGGCCTCGTTGAAGATCTTGAAGCCGATGTAGTCGAGGTAGGCGGAGCGGTGCACGGTCGCCCGCGAGTTCGCCTTGGTGATGATCAGCAGGCGCTTCTCGGTGACCTTGTCGTGCGCCTCCGGCGTCATCGACGACAGCGGCCGGGCCTCCGGGGAGTCCTGGCGCAGGATGCCCAGCCCGGTGCCGAGCACGGCCTCCAGCGCCTGCCCCCCGTCGCCGGCGTCGGCCAGGCGGTACTCCCGGTAGCCGAGGAACGTGAAATGGTCGTGGGCGAGCCAGCGGAGCAACTCCACCGAGTCGGTGATGTCCTTCTCCGGCACCGGCGGCCGGTTGTCCGACGTGCGTGCGGTGGCCAGCTCGTCGGCGAGGGCGAGCGCCCGCTGGCGCATCTTCGGCCAGTCCTCGACCGCCTCCCGCACGTCGGTCAGCACGCGCTGGAGCTCGCGGCGCAGCTTCTCCCGTTCGGCGGCGTCCCGGACCGGGTCGATCTCGACGTGCATCCAGCTCTCGACCAGGTCGCCGGCGATCGCGTCGTCGGGCTCGACGTCGGCGGAGACCTCGATCAGCCGGCCCAGCGGCTCGCGCCGCACCACCACCAGCGGGTGCACCAGCAGGTGCACGTCCAGGTGGCGCGCGTTGAGCAGGGCGGTCACCGAGTCGACCAGGAAGGGCATGTCGTCGGTCACGATCTCGATGACCGTGTGGTGCTGGTCGGCGTCGGGCTCGTGGATGCGGAGCTTCAACTCGCCCGGCACCCGCTGCTGGGCCAGGTCCCGGTGCGCGCGCGCCGCGTCGAGCATCTCCTCGGCGGTGAAGCCGATCAGCTCCTCGTCCGGCGCGAACCGCCAGAAGCGGCTGACCAGGGTCGCCACGTCGTGGTCGTCGCCGGCGAGCGCCACGGCCTGGGCCACCAGGCGCTCCGCGTTGGGTACCGGCTCGTCGAGCTCGTTGTCCTCCACGTCGTCGGCCAGCGCGTCAGCGGGCAGGCCCAGGTCGTAGATGGTGTCGATACTCGTACCGGTCATCCCGGTCACCCCTGTGTCGGGCCGGTCGAAGCCGTCCCCGTCGGTTGCCGAATCGAAGCTGTCGTCCCGGCTGGTGTCATCCTGCCGGAGGTCGGGTCCCGGTTTGATCGCCGGACGCCGGTCCATCGGTGCCACTCCCCTCGACCCACCGCGTTGTGGGTCACTCTGCCGCCCAGCCTAGGCCTGCCGTTCCGCGCCTTCGTCGGCGGACCACGGTGCGGACGTCCGGTTCCGGACTCTGTCCTTTCACCCGTTGCGGATACGAGGTTGGCCGGTCGGGGGTTACCCCGCCACCGGTTGTTCATCACCCCGTCGCAGGCCCGTCTTTGCGCACGTCGCAGCCGCCTCGGGACGATACGGACGGCGCGGCCGTACTAGCGTGACGGCAGTTCCGAGATCGGAGGACTGCTCCATGCACCCCTCGTACCCCAGCCGTCACCCTCGCAACCGGCTCCGCCCGTCGCTCGCGCTGCTCGCCGTGACCGCGCTCGCGGCCGGCGCGCTCACCGCCTGCTCGGACAACGACGGGCCGGAGCGCAGCGTCGACGCGTTCCTGGCCGGCTGGCGTTCCGGCGACCTCCAGGCCGTCGGGTTCGTGGACCCGGCGGGCGCGAAGGTGCCGGCCGCCGACGTGTCCCGCGAGATCAAGGAGCTCTCCGGCGAGCTGGCGGCCACGCCGCCGGCGCTGACCCGCCAGGGCGACGCGAAGATCACCGCGGACGTCGCGACGGCGGTGGTCACAGTCGAGTGGAGCCTCCCGGGTCAGACCCGCTGGGCGTACGACCGGCAGGTGCGGCTCAGCCGCGGCGGCGACGACGAGTGGCGGGTGATCTGGGAGCCGCAGCTGGTGCAGGAGCAGCTCAGCCGGGGCGACCGGCTCGGGCTGCGTCGGGACTCCGGCCCCCGGGCCGCGGTGCTCGACGCCGCCGGCCAGCCGATCGTGGCGCCCCGGCCCGTGGTGCGGGTGGGGCTGCAACCGAGCGAGGTCACCGACGTGGCGGGCCTGACCCGGAAGCTGGACGCGGCCTTCCGGGCGATCCGGCCGGCGATCACCCCGCCGGTGGACCTCTCCGGCCTGCCCAAGCGGCTCGCCGACGCCGACCCGGGCGCGTTCGTCGAGGTGGTCACCCTGCGGGAGGAGGCGTACCGGCAGATCAAGGCCCGCATCTACGACCTGCCGGGCACCAAGTTCCGCAGCGACAAGCTCGACCTCGCGCCCACCCGCGAGTTCGCCCGGGCGGTGCTCGGCTCGGTCGACCCGGCCCAGGCCGACGACCTCGCGAAGCACCCCGACCGGTACGCGGCCGGCGACCTGGTCGGCCACGGCGGCCTCCAGGGCCGCTACGACGAACGGCTGCGCGGCGCGCCCGGGCTGACCGTGATCACCGAGCGCCCCGGCCCGGACGGCACGCTGGTCCCCACCGGCACCGAGGTGTTCCGCCGCGAGCCGCAGCCGGGGCAGCCGCTGAAGACCACGCTCGACGTGGCCACCCAGAACGCGGCCGACGCCGCCCTGCGCGCCGAGAAGCGCCGGGCGGCGCTGGTGGCGGTGCGGATCAGCGACGGTGCCGTGCTCGCCGCCGCCAACGGTCCCGGCGCGGCCGGGGAAAACCTGGCCTTCACCGCCCAGGTCCCGCCGGGCTCCACCTTCAAGATGGTCAGCGCGCTCGGCCTGCTCGACCTCGGCGCGGTTACGCCGGACACGACGGTGGCCTGCCCGAAGACGTTCACGGTGGACGGCCGGCCGTTCAAGAACTCCGACAACTTCGAGCTGGGGGCGGTGCCGTTCCGCACCGACTTCGCCAAGTCCTGCAACACGGCGTTCGCGGCGCTGGCGCCGAAGCTCGGCCCCGACGGGCTGGCCGTCGCCGGCCGGTCGCTCGGGCTGGAGGGGCAGTGGGACGTCGGCCTCGACGCCTTCACCGGCAAGGTCTCCGCGAACGGCGGCGCGACCGAGCAGGCCGCCGCCGCGATCGGACAGGGCACCACGGTCGTCAGCCCGCTGGCCATGGCGTCCGCCACCGCGGCGGTCGCCCGGGGGCGCTTCGAACAGCCGAAACTCGTGCTTGACCCGGCCCCGGCGCAGCCCGCCGCCCCCGGCCCGCAGCTCAAGCCGGAGTCGGTCGAGGCCGTCAAGGAGATGATGCGCGAGGTGGTGACGGCGGGCTCCGGCACCGCGCTGAAGGACGTGCCGGGCGCGCCGGTGCACGGCAAGACCGGCACCGCCGAGTACGACAACAACCCGGCGCACACGCACGCCTGGTTCGTCGGCTGGCAGGGCGACGTCGCGTTCGCGGTCTTCGTCGAGCAGGGCGGCGCCAGCACCGCCACCGCCGTCCCCGCCGCCGAGCGTTTCCTGCGCGCCCTGGCCCGCTGACGCGCCCCGCGCGCGCCAGCCCCACCACGGGTCGCACCCGACCGGGCCGGGTGACGCGGACCGGGCCGGGTGACGCGGACCGCGGCGCCGCCCGCCGGCTCGACGCTGTCGAGCTGCCCCCACAGACGGGGCAGCCACGGACACGGTCCGGGACCGACACCGACCAGCTCCGGCAGGCACCACGGGTGGAACCTCATGGACGTCAAACGTCGACGGTGACAGCCATGAGGTTCCACCGGCACTCCCGAGCCAGCCCGGGCCGGGCGAAGCTGGGCACGCAGACGTGCAGCTCGGCTGCCCAGCACCAGCGCACGCGGCCTGGGCAAGCCGCCGGGTGCCAGAGGCCGACGCCGCCGGGGGCCGGACGCACGACCGGGCCGCCCGGGATCGACCGAGCCGGATGAGTCGGATGAGTCGGACGAACCGATCGGACCGGCCCTGTCGGAGACCCCGACGGCCGTCAGGCGATGCCGGCGGTGGACGGCGAGGTGCCGTCGTCGGTCGCGGGCGACGAATCCTCCGGGCCCAGGCCCGCGAGCGGCGCCCGGCGCAACAGGCCAGGCCCGGCGGAGGCGGGCGGACCGACCGGTTCCGGCGCGGCCAGGCCGGGACCCAGACCGGGACCGGGACCGGTGCCGTCGGCCACCGGGGCGACCGCCCCGACCGCATCGACCGGACCGACCGCAGCAATCGGGCCGACCGGGCCGAGAAGAGCCGGCGGAGCGTCCTCGACGCCGCCGCCCGGGTCACGGTCGTCATCGTCGTCCTCGGGGGCGGGGACGGCGGCAGCAGCGGGAACGGGCGAGGGCATGGTCGGGGGCTCGGGACGGCCGTTGCCCCGCCGGGCCGAGGGTACCGACAAGGCGCGGACCGACGAGTTGCCGGCCGGCGAGGCACCTACCGAGGAGCTGCCGGCCGACGAGGCGCGGACCGTGGGGGCGGTAGCCGCCGACGAGTCCGGCAGCAGCCGGGGCGGCAACGCGCCCGGGGCGGAGACGGGGCGCAGCCCGGCCACCACGGTGTTGACGATCTCGGCCGCGTACGCGCCGTCCGGGTCGTAGTCGGGGTCGAAGACGGTCAGCTCGACGCCGAGGCAGTGCGGGGTGTCGACCAGCCCGGCGAGCAGGATCTCCAGCTCGGCGAAGGCGATGCCACCCGGGTCGGGGGCGTCCACGGCCGGCATCACCGCCGGGTCCAGCACGTCCACGTCGATGTGCACCCAGTAGCCGGCGCAGTCGGCGAGCTGCTCGTGCGCCCACTGGGCGGTACGTGCCGCGCCCTCGGCGCGCAGCGCCGGCACCGGACGGGTGGTGATCCCGGCGGCCTGGAGGTCCAGGCGGTACTCGTCCTGCGCGCGGATGCCGAGCACCACCACGTCGATGTCCCGGAAGTACGGCCGGCGCCCCTCGATGGCGGCCAGGTCGGCCTGCCCTCGCCCGGTGACCAGGGCGAGGTCCTCCCCCGCCGCCGCGCCCACGTAGGAGGCGTTGCCGGGGTGCCGGAAGTCGGAGTGGCCGTCGACGAAGACCAGCCCGATGCGGCCGCCGACCGCCTCGCCGAGCCGGTGCATGGCCAGCGCCGAGCCGAGCAGGACCGAGCAGTCGCCCCCGAGGACCAGCGGGAACTCCCCGCGGTCGATGATGGCGCCGATCCGCTCGGCGAGCGCCGCCGAGTAGTCGGCGATCTCCCGGGCGTGGCAGACCCCGTCGCCGGGTCGCCAGTCGCCGGGGTCGTAGCGGGGCGGGGTGAGGCAGCCGGCGTCCCGGGCCCGCAGCCGGGCGAGCAGCCCCTGGTCGCGCAGCGCGCCCGGGGCCTTGGCGCAGCCCGGCACCGAGGTGGGCGTGGGTGGGCGCAGGCCGAGGTTGCTGGGCGCGTCGAGGACGGCGATCCGGCGCATCATGGGCTCCCGTCCTCAGGTGTCGGGCGGGCCGGCCGGAACGCCGGCCCGCGCTGGCGTGCTACGTGCTCAGAACAGGGCGCTGGCCAACGCCCGGCGGGCCGAGGCGACCGCCGGGTCCTCCGGCCCGGCGACCGCGAAGAGGCCGACCAGGTGCTGGCGTACCTTCTCGCGGTCGTCGCCGGCGGTGCGGCGGACCAGGCCCACCAGGCGGGCGTACGCCGCCTCGGCCTGACCGCTGAGCACCTCGATGTCGGCGGCCAGGAGTTGGGCCTCGACGTCGTCGGGGTTGGCCTGGGCGGCGGCGATCGCCGCGCCGGGGTCTGCCCCCGCCACCCGGCGGGCCAGCCCGACCTGGGCGAGGCCCGCCTCCGCCGCGGCGTCCGCCGGGGACTCGGCGAGGATCTTCTTGTACGCGCGCTCGGCCGCGTCCAGGTCGCCGCTCATCAGGGCGTCGTCGGCCTCGTCGAGGCGCGGGTCCTCCGGCTCGGCGACGGTCACGCCACCGGCCTTGAGCACCGCCTGGATCCACTGCCGCAGCTGCGCCTCGGGCACCACGCCCGAGAAGGCGTCGATCGGCTGGCCGCCGACCACCGCGTAGACCATCGGGATGCCCTGCACCCGGAACATCTGGGCGATCCGCGGGTTGGCGTCCACGTCGACCTTGGCGAGCACCCAGGCGCCGCCGCCCTCCGCGGCCAACCGCTCCAGCACCGGCGAGAGCTGCTTGCACGGCTCGCACCACTCGGCCCAGAAGTCCACGATCACCGGTGTGGTGAGCGAGCGTTCGAGAACCTCAGACTGGAATGTCGCCTCGCTGACGTCGATGACGCTGACGCCGCCGCCGGCGGTGCCGGGCAGGCCGCCAGAGGGGCCGGGCTGGGCGGGGGCGGTGGGGCGGGCGGGGGCCGGTGCGGGGGTGCGCAGCGCGCTGAGGTCGACCGCGCCGCGGGTGAAGATCGACGAGGTGATCCGTGGGTCGCTCATGGTTACCTAGTCTCGCACGCGACCCGCCGAACTCAGATCAACCGCGACGGCGACAGTTGCAACTGTCACGCCTGCTCCCGCCCACCCACCCAGCCCTCCGCGATCTTGCGCTTTCGGCCCCCGATACACGGCCTATGCGGCTTTTGCCAGGGCGGAAAGTGCAAGATCGCGGAGGGGTAAGGGGGTGGGGGTCAGAAGCGGGCGGGTTCGCGGTAGACGCCCCACTCGGCGCGGAGGGCGTCGCAGATCTCGCCGAGGGTGGCCTCGGCGCGGACGGCGTCCAGCATGGCCGGGATCATGTTCCCGTCGGTCCGGCCGACCGCGACCATCCGCTCGATGGCCGCCTTGACGGCCGAGTCGTCCCGGCCGGCCTTGCGCTCGGCCAGCACCCGGCGCTGCTCCAGTTCCACCTCGTGCGAGATGCGCAGGATCTCCAGGTCCTTGGCGACCGTGCCGGTGTGGCAGTTGACGCCGACGATCTTCTTGTCGCCCTTCTCCAGCGCCTGCTGGTAGACGAAGGCCGACTCGGCGATGTGGCCGGTGAACCAGCCGTCCTCGATGCCGCGCAGGATGCCGGAGGTCATCGGGCCGATCTGGTGCGGGCCCTCCCCGCCGAGCTGCCGGATCCGGGCGAAGATCGCCTCCGCCTCGGCCTCGATCTTGTCGGTGAGCGCCTCCACGTACCACGACCCGCCGAGCGGGTCGGCCACGTTGGTCACCCCGGTCTCCTCCATCAGCACCTGCTGCGTACGCAGGGCGATCTCGGCGGACTCGTCGGTGGGCAGCGCGAGGGTCTCGTCCAGCGCGTTGGTGTGCAGGGAGTTGGTCCCGCCGAGCACCGCGGCGAGCGCCTCGACGGCCGTCCGTACGACGTTGTTGACCGGCTGCTGGGCGGTCAGCGACACCCCGGCGGTCTGGGTGTGGAACCGTAGCCAGAGCGCCTTCTCGCTGGTCGCGCCGTAGACGTCGCGCAGCCAGCGGGCCCAGATCCGGCGGGCGGCCCGGAACTTGGCGATCTCCTCGAAGAAGTCGACGTGCGAGTCGAAGAAGAAGCTCAGGCCCGGGGCGAAGACGTTGACGTCCAGCCCGCGCGAGAGCCCCAGCTCGACGTAGCCGAACCCGTCGGCGAGCGTGTACGCCAACTCCTGCGCGGCCGTCGCACCGGCCTCCCGGATGTGGTAGCCGGAGACCGAGAGCGGCTTGTAGCGCGGGATCTCCCGGGCGCAGTACTCCATCAGGTCGCCGATCAGGCGCAGGTGCGGCTCCGGGTCGAAGAGCCACTCCTTCTGCGCGATGTACTCCTTGAAGATGTCGGTCTGGAGCGTGCCGTCCAGCCGGGACAGGTCGGCGCCCTGCCGCTCGGCGGCCACCAGGTACATGCAGAACACGGGCACGGCCGGCCCGGAGATGGTCATCGAGGTGGTCACGCCGGCCAGGTCGATGCCGTCGAAGAGCGTCTCCATGTCGGCGGCGCTGTCCACCGCGACGCCGCAGTGGCCCACCTCGCCGAGCGACTGCGGGTCGTCCGAGTCCCGGCCCATGAGGGTGGGCATGTCGAAGGCGACCGAGAGGCCGCCGCCGCCCGCGCCGAGGATCATCTTGTAGCGCTCGTTGGTCTGCCGGGCGTTGCCGAAGCCGGCGAACTGCCGGATGGTCCAGGTCCGCCCGCGGTAGCCGGTCGGGTACAGGCCCCGGGTGTACGGGTACTCGCCCGGCCAGCCGATCCGCTCGAAGCCCGGGTGGGCGACGCCCTCCGGCGGCCCGTAGACCGGGTCGACGGCCATCCCGGAGAGCGTGGTGAAGTCGGCGTCCCGCTTGCGCGCGGCGTCGTAGCGGGCCTGCCAGCGTGCCCGTCCGGCTGCGATCTCGTCGGCGTTCATCCGCGGGGCTCCTCCTCGAGTCCTCGACCTGCACGTCGAGTGTAGAGCCCAGCCTGAACGATCGCTAAGGATACTCGTACCGGCTGGTAACCTGAGCTGCCCGTACCAGTCAGGCGGTCGGCGCGGCGGGCTCCCCCAGCGTCACGTCGTCGACCCGGATGTTGATCTCGTCGACCCGCAGCCCGTACGCCTCGACCGCCTCGGTCACCTTCGCCCGGACGGCGTCGGTCACCTGCGGCACCGGCCGACCCGCCTCGATCACGATGACGAGGTTGACCACGGCCGCGCCGTTCGTGACGTGGGCCGAGCAGCCCCGCCGGGCGTCGCCGACCTGGTCCAGCCCGACCTTGTCGAGCACCGCGTTGAAGAACCGGGCCACGTCGCCGCCCAGCTCGGCCACCCCGGGCACCGACCGGGTGGCGGCCACCGCGATCTTCTCCACCACCTCGTCGGAGACGTGCGTGCTCCCGCCCGCCACCGCGTCCGGCGTCACCGACAGCTCCTGGGTCGCCTCGTCGCCCATCGTCCCCCCACTCGCCGCGCACCGCCCCACGGGTCCGTGGAGCGGTGCGAGCGTACTAGGTCGGCGGGTACCGGAGGGGACGCCTCAGGAGCCGAGCTGGGCGAGCAGCTCGTCGGCCGCCGCGTACGGGTCGAGGGCACCCTCGGCCACCTTCGCGGCGAGCGCCGGCAGCTCCGTACCGTCGCGCAGGGAGCCGATCCGGGCGCGGAGCGCGCCCAGCGCGATCGCCTCGATCTCGGCGGCGGCCCGCGCCTCCTGGCGGCGGCGCAGCTCGCCGTGCTCGACCAGCCAGCCCCGGTGCTTGTCGATGGCGGCGGCGATGTCGTCGATCCCCTCGCCCCGCGCGGCGATCGCACGGACCACCTGCGGCCGCCAGTCGCCCGGGCCGCGCTCGCCCAGGGC
Source organism: Micromonospora sp. NPDC049139 (assembly GCF_055586845.1). Taxonomy (NCBI): domain Bacteria; kingdom Bacillati; phylum Actinomycetota; class Actinomycetes; order Micromonosporales; family Micromonosporaceae; genus Micromonospora; species Micromonospora sp. NPDC049139. Next base: position 159,022 of record NZ_JBVJHK010000002.1, read on the forward strand.
GATCATGCCCTGGATGTCGCGGTAGGTGGCGTCGGCGCCGTCCCGGTCGGCCTTGTTGACCACGAAGACATCGGCGATCTCCAGGATGCCCGCCTTGACCGCCTGGATCGCGTCGCCCATGCCCGGGGCGAGCAGCACCAGCGTGGTGTCGGCCAGCGAGGCGACCTCCACCTCGGCCTGCCCGACGCCGACGGTCTCCACCAGCACCACGTCGCAGCCGGCGCCCTCCAACACGCGGACCGCCTGCGGCGTGGCCGCCGACAGCCCGCCGAGGTGCCCCCGGCTGGACATCGAGCGGATGTAGACGCCCGGGTCGGTCGCGTGGTCCTGCATCCGGACCCGGTCGCCGAGGATCGCCCCGCCCGTGAACGGGCTGGACGGGTCGATCGCCAGCACGCCGACCCGGTGCCCCCGGGCGCGCAGCGCCCGGACCAGCTCGTTCGTGGTGGTGGACTTGCCCACCCCGGGCGATCCGGTCAGGCCGACCACCTGGGCCTGCCCGGCGTACGGCGCGAGCGCCGCCGCGATCCGCGGCAGCGTCTCGTCGCCCGACTCGACCAGGGTGATCAGCCGGGCCACCGCGCGGGGATCCCCCGCGCGGGCCCGCTCGACCAGCATCGGCACGTCCCGGCTGCGGCGCACCGGGGGTGCGCCCGCCGCCGGCACGTCGTCGACGATCTCGCTCACTGCACTGCCTCTGTTCGCGACTGCGGGGCTCGCAAGACCGGCTCACTCCTCCCGCTCACTGTGCTGCCTCTGTTCGCGGCTGCGGGGCTCGCAAGACCGGGTCACTCCTCCCGCTCACTGCACTGCCTTCGTTTGTCGGCGGCTACCGGATCAGCGGTGCGCCGCGCTCACTGACCGCTCTCGCCGGGGGCCGGGACGTGGATGACCAGTGCGTCGCCCTGGCCGCCGCCACCGCAGAGCGCGGCCGCGCCGGTGCCGCCGCCCCGGCGCTTGAGCTCCAGGGCCAGGGTGAGCACCAGCCGGGCGCCGGACATGCCGATCGGGTGGCCCAGCGCGATCGCGCCGCCGTTGACGTTGACCTTGTCCGGGCTGATGCCGAGGTCACGGGTGGACTGGATGCCGACCTGGGCGAACGCCTCGTTGATCTCGATGAGGTCGAGGTCGGAGACGCTCAGCCCGCCCTTCTTCAGGGCGTGCTGGATGGCGTTGGACGGCTGCGAGTGCAGGGAGTTGTCCGGCCCCGCCACGTTGCCGTGCGCGCCGATCTCGGCCAGCCAGGTCAGGCCCAGCTCCTTGGCCTTGGCCTTGCTCATCACGACCACGGCGGCGGCGCCGTCGGAGATCGGCGAGGAGGTGCCGGCGGTGATCGTGCCGTCCTTGGTGAACGAGGGCCGCAGCTTGGCCAGCACCTCGACGGTGGTGTCCGGGCGGATGCCCTCGTCCTCGCTGATCACCAGCGGGTCGCCCTTGCGCTGCGGGATGACCACCGGGGTGATCTCGTCGGCGAAGTGCCCGTTCTTCTGCGCGGCGGCGGCCCGCTGGTGGCTGGCCGCGGCGAACGCGTCCTGCTCCTCGCGGCTGATGCCGTGCTTCGCGCCGAGCCGCTCGGTCGACTCGCCCATCGAGCAGCAGTCCCAGGCGTCGGTGAGCCCGTCCAGCGCCATGTGGTCCTTGACCACGACGTCGCCGTACTTGTAGCCGCCGCGCTGACCGAGCAGCAGGTGCGGGGCGTTGGTCATCGACTCCATGCCGCCGGCCACCACGATGTCGAACTCGCCGGCCCGGATGAGCTGGTCGGCCAGGGCGATCGCGTCCAGGCCGGAGAGGCAGACCTTGTTGATGGTCAGGGCCGGCACGGACATCGGGATGCCCGCCTCGACCGCCGCCTGGCGGGCCGGGATCTGCCCGGCACCGGCCTGGAGCACCTGACCCATGATCACGTACTGGACCTGCTCGGGGGCGACGCCGGCGCGCTCCAGCGCCGCCTTGATCGCCACGCCACCGAGCCTGGTCGCGGAGAGGTCCTTGAGGTTGCCCAGCAGGCGCCCCATGGGGGTCCGCGCGCCGCTGACGATCACCGAAGCCATAACCTGCCTCCGAGGGGGTGCCGACCTGTACGCCTTAACGATTGTTCGGTCAGACTAGCGCCATGGCTGAGAACTCCCCCGCCGAGACCGCTGCCGACTATGTCACAGGCATCGGCCTGCTCCGCATCGACCACGTCGGGGTCGCCGTGGCCGACCTGGACGCCGCGATCGACTTCTACCAGCGCACCTTCGGGATGCGCTGTGTGCACACCGAGACCAACGCCGAGCAGGGCGTCCGCGAGGCGATGCTGGCCGTCGGCCCGACCACCGAGGGCGGCTGCCTGCAACTGCTGGCCCCGCTGACGCCCGAGTCGACCATCGCGAAGTTCCTGGACCGCAAGGGGCCGGGCGTGCAGCAGGTGGCGTACACGGTCGCCGACATCGACGCCGCCTGTGCGGCGCTGCGCGAGCGGGGCGTGAAGCTGCTCTACGACACCCCGAAGCGCGGCACGTCGAACTCCCGGGTCAACTTCGTCCACCCGAAGGACGCCGGCGGCGTGCTCGTCGAGCTGGTCGAGCCCGCCGCGCACTGACGCCCACGACCGGCCCCCGCCGCCGGGTTGGGGGCCGGTGACCACCGGCGTCGAGCGCGGCACTGCGCGGTACGACCGCCGCCCGGACACCTCCACGCATCGGCCGATGCAGTTTTTCACAGAGGACTTCCAGCCCTAGCTACCGTTCAGTAACGTCCCGCCTCAACAGGAGCGCGGCCGTGTCGGATGTGTCGGATGCCGACATGGCGGCCGGCCGCACTCGCGCCGACGATGGCAGCACCCAGGCCCGCGTGCGCGGGTGCGGACGAACGGGAGGTCGACGTGCAGGACATCCTCGAAGCGATCATGGCGGCGGAGGGATCCGACCAACCGGAGCGGGAGCTCGGCGGCGTCGCCGGCCTGCCGGTGCCGGAGTCGTACCGGGGCGTCGTGGTGCGCGCGGACGAGGCCGGGATGTTCGACGGCCTGGCCACCCGGGACAAGGACCCGCGCAAGGCGCTGCACGTGCAGGAGGTGCCGACGCCGGAACTCGGGCCGGGCGAGGCGCTCGTCGCGGTGATGGCCAGTGCGATCAACTACAACACGGTCTGGACCAGCATCTTCGAGCCGCTGCCGACCTTCAGGTTCCTCGAGCGCTACGGCCGGCACTCCGAGCTGACCAAGCGGCACGACCTGCCGTACCACGTGGTCGGCTCGGACGCCGCCGGCGTGGTGCTGCGCACCGGGCCCGGGGTGACCCGCTGGAAGGCCGGCGACGAGGTGGTCGCGCACTGCCTGTCGGTGGAGCTGGAGGACGCGGCCGGGCACGACGACACCATGCTCGACCCGCAGCAGCGGATCTGGGGCTTCGAGACCAACTTCGGCGGCCTCGCCGAGCTGGCCGTGGTCAAGGCCAACCAGCTGATGCCCAAGCCGCGCCACCTGAGCTGGGAGGAGGCGGCCAGCCCCGGCCTGGTCAACTCGACGGCGTACCGGCAGCTCGTGTCGCACCACGGGGCGAACATGAAGCAGGGCGACGTCGTGCTGATCTGGGGCGCCTCCGGCGGCCTCGGCGGGTACGCCACCCAGATGGCGCTCAACGGCGGAGCGATCCCGGTCTGCGTGGTGTCCTCCCCGGACAAGGCGGAGCTGTGCCGCAGGATGGGCGCCGAGCTGGTGATCGACCGGGCCGCCGAGGGCTTCCGCTTCTGGAAGGACGAGGAGACCCAGGACCCGGACGAGTGGCGCCGCTTCGGCGAGCGGATCCGCGAGCTGACCGGCGGCGAGGACCCGGACATCGTCTTCGAGCACCCGGGCCGGGAGACCTTCGGCGCGAGCGTCTACGTGACCAAGCGCGGCGGCACCGTCGTCACCTGCGCCTCCACCAGCGGCTACCAGCACCAGTACGACAACCGCTACCTCTGGATGCACCTGAAGCGGATCGTCGGCAGCCACTTCGCCAACTACCGCGAGGCGTGGGAGGCGAACCGGCTGGTGGCACTCGGCAGAATCCACCCGACCGTGTCCAGGACCTACGGCCTGGAGCAGACCGGCCAGGCCGCGTACGAGGTGCACCGCAACGCGCACCAGGGCAAGGTCGGCGTCCGTTGCCTCGCCCCCTCCGACGGGCTCGGCGTGCGCGACCGCGAGCTGCGCTCCCGGCACGAGGACGCGATCAACCGGTTCCGCGGCCACTGACCACACCGACGACCATTGGGGGCGAACGACGATCGTTTTCCGCCACCGACGCGGGGCGCTCATTCGAGCGACCCGGCCATGCGCGACAAAGGGCCGCGGCGATCTCCCGCGGCCCTTTTCCGTAGTCACTCTCTGTGCCGACCGACCCGCCCGGGACCTGCCAAGATCGCCGATTGGTCCCGCCTCCCGGGGCTCCCGTAGTTGACCATGTAAAGAGGACGCGAAAGCTCGGGACCGCTCTTGCGAAGCACCCTGGGGAGTCTGCGAGTATGTCCCAATGCCCCAGCAGTCCTCCCCTCTTGCGTTCTTCGATAACGCGAACTCCCAGCCCGATTTCACCGTCGGCCTACGCGGCTACAACACCCACCAGGTCGATGACTTCATCGGTCGGATGACGGCCGCGCTGACCCAGTCCGAGCAGGCCCGGGCCGAGGCCGAGCAGCGCATGAACGACGCCCAGCGCCGGCTCCGCCAGGCCGAACAGCGCATGAGCACGCTGGAGCAGAAGCTCGCCGACACCAACAAGCAGCTCGAGGAGAACAGCCGGCCCACCCTCTCCGGCCTCGGCACCCGGGTCGAGCAGATCCTGCGGCTGGCCGAGGAGCAGGCCAACGACCACCGCAACGAGGCCAAGCGCGAGTCGGAGGGCATCCTCTCCGCCGCCCGCCTCGAGGCCCGTGAGATCACCGACAAGGCGCGGGCCGAGGCGGCGGCGATGAAGGCCACCGCCGAGCGGGAGGCCGGCACCGTCCGCACCGCCGCCGAGCGGGAGGCCGCCGAGGTCCGCGTCCAGGCCCGGCGCGAGGCCGACACGCTGCGCGCCGACGCCGACCGCGAGACCAAGCAGCTGCGCACGGTCACCGCGCACGAGGTCGCCGAGCTGAAGTCCACCGTCGAGCGCGAGGTCGCCACGCTCCGGGCGACCGCCGAGCGGGAGATCACCCAGCAGCGGGCGAAGGCCGCCCGGGAGGCCGAGGAGAAGCGCGCCGAGGCGACCAAGCTGCTCACCGACGCGCGGGACAAGCGCGACAAGGACCTCCAGGCCCTGGAGCTCCAGCTCGCCGAGCGCCGGGAGAAGGCCGAGCGTGAGGAGTCGGAGCGGCACGCGGCGCAGGTCGCGCAGACCCAGAAGCTGGTCAGCGAGGCGGAGCAGCGGGCGCACGCCGCGCAGGAGCGGGCCAAGGAGATCGAGCAGCGCGCCGAGGCCCGCCGGGTCGAGTCGGAGCGCACCGCCAACGAGACGGTCGACAAGGCCAAGGCGCTCGCCGACAAGACGCTCAGCGAGGCGAAGGCCGAGGCGAAGCGGCTGCTCACCGAGGCGCGCACCGAGGCCGAACTGACCACCCAGGCGGCTCGCCGCGAGGTCGAGGACCTCACCCGGCAGAAGGACGCCGTCACCTCCCAGCTCGGCCAGATGCTCTCCGGCCTTGCCGGCATCGTGCCGGGCGTGCCGGCCGCGCAGCCGGCCGCCCAGGCCGCGCCGGCCAAGCCCGAGGCGAAGAAGGCCGACGGCGCGGACGAGCGGGTGGCGGCCGAGACGTCCAACTGACCGACCCGACCGGGGGGCATGACGACGGCGCGGGGTGACACCGGGTGACCGGTGTGCCCCGCGCCGTATGCGTTTGCCCGTCAGGGAATTGCCCGAGCGTGGCCGCAGTGAAGTAGGTCCCATCCGGGGCGTCCGTATCGCCCCAGCAGAGCCGGATGCGTGTGAGGATGGGGGCATGTCGCACGGCGAGGAACTGTTCGCTCTCGGCGGGGACGTGACCACGGAGCCCAGCTTCGAGTCCGCTCTGCGGGGGTACGAGAAACGACAGGTCGACCGGTACGTCGCTCGTGCGGAGCACGAGATCGCGGCCCTCGCGGCCGAGCGGGAGCAGGCCTACACACAGATCCACAAGCTCGCCGGCCAGGTGGAGGTCCTCCAGCGGGACCTCGCCCAGGCGCGCAAGTCCTCCGGCGCGCTGGAGAACGTCTCCTTCCGGCACCTCGGCCCGCGGGTGGAGCAGATCCTCACCCTCGCCGAGGAGCAGGCCGACGCGGTCCTGGTCGCCGCCAACCAGGAGATCGAGGCGCGCCGGGCCGCCGCCGAAAACATCATCGAGGAGGCGCGCGAGCAGGCCGCCGCCGCGCTCAAGGACTTCGAGATCGCGCTGGCCGCCCGCCGGGCGGAGGAGGAGCGGCACAGCGCGGCCCGCAGGGCCGAGGCGGACGCCGCGGTCCGGGGCGCCAAGGAGGAGGCCGCGCGGCTGGGCAAGGCCGCCCAGGAGGCGCTGGCGAAGGCCCAGCAGGAGGCCACCCAGCTGCGGGACGCGGCCAAGGAGATCCACCACCGGGCCCAGCAGGAGGCGACCAAGCTCCGCGAGGCCGCCAAGGAGGTCCACGCCAGGGCCCAGCAGGAGGCCACCCAGCTCCGCGAGGCGGCCAAGGAGGTCCACGCCAAGGCCCAGCAGGAGTCCAAGCGCCTGGTCGACCAGGCCACCGAGGCGGGCCGGGCCACCCACGCCAAGGCCCAGCGGGACGCCAAGCAGATCATCGACGACGCCGCCCAGGCCGGCCGGGCCACCCGCGACAAGGCCCGGCAGGAGGCGGAGCGGCTCACCACACAGGCGGCCGAGGCGGCCAAGCGCAGCCGCGCCGAGACCGAGGCGTACGTGCAGCGGATGCGCACGGAGACCGAGGCGTACGTGCAGCAGGCCCGGGCGCAGACGCAGCAGGAGCTGGGCGCCTGGCGGGCCGGGGTGGAGCAGGAGGTCAACAGCCGCCGCGAGGCGGCGGACCGCGAGCTGACCCAGCGCCGGACGACCGCCGAGCAGGAGTTCACCAAGCGCCGCGACGACCTGGAGAAGCAGTACAAGACCCGCCTCGCCGAGCTGGAGCAGCAGCACAAGAGCCGGCACGACGAGCTGGAGACCGGGTTCGAGTCGCGCCGCGCCGCGCTGGAGTCGGAGTACACCAGCCGGAAGAACGAGATCGAGCAGGGTGCCGCCGCCGTCCGGCAGGCCGCCGAACGGGACGCGCTGGCGATGCGCCGCCAGGCCGAGGAGGAGGCGGCGACGCTGCTCGGCCGGGCCGAGTCGGAGGCGGCCGAGAAGCGCCGCAAGGCCGACGAGCACGTGGCGACCTCGCGTCGCCAGTTCGAGGAGTACGCGGCGACGACGCAGCAGCACCTGGCCACCACCCAGCAGCACCTCGCCGCCACCCAGCAGGAGGCCGCCGCGAGCCGCCAGCAGCTCGCCCAGGTGATGCTGGAGATCGCGCAGGCCCAGCAGCAGCTCGCCGACCTGCGGCAGGAGACGTGGAAGTCGCGGCAGGAGTCCGACGAGTTGCAGCGGCAGGTGGCCGAGCTGCGGTTGGGGCTGGTCGGTGCGGCCGACGGACCGGGCGGGACAGCCACCGCCGCGGCCGGCCCGGTGGCCGACGGCGGGCCGGCCGGGACCGGCACCGCGACGGCGAACGGCGGGAAGGCGTCGACCGCCGCCGGGGCGGGCGAGGCGAAGAAGGAGGCTACGCCGGCCGGAGCGGCAAAGGAGGCCACGCCGGCCGGAGCGGCAGCGGCTTCGGCGGGTGGGGCCGGGGGCAAGGAGGCCGCCCCGGCCGCGGACGGCAGGCCCGGCGCGGGCAAGGTCGAGCCGGCGGAGGCCGGCCAGCCGGCCAAGGGTCGGATCGAGCCGGCGGACGCCGGGCAGCCGGAGAGCGGCAGGGTCGCCTCCGTGACCACCGTCGACGGCGGCACCGCCAGCGCCGGCGTGGAGGGGGAGCCGACCGTGGCGGCGGTGCCGGGTGAGGCCGGCCGGGGCGCCACCCCGACGAAGATCACCAGCACCGGCGAGAACGGCAAGCGGCCGACGAAGCCGACCACCGACGAGCGCAGCGCCAAGCCGAGCAAGGTCGTCGTCGAGAAGGACTGACCACCCGCCCCGTCGCACGGGCGGGTCGGGTGGTGTGGGCGCTGTCGAGCTGCCCCATCTGTGGGACCACCCGTCACACCAGGCCCGATTGCCTGCCGCCTGATCGGCCGGGTCGAGGCCATGCGGGGCCACGTCCGCCGGGGGCAGGTGTGCCCCGTCTGTGGGGGCAGCTCGACAGCGGCCGGGCGGTGGCATCCTGTGGGATCCGGTCGTGCCCCGTCTGTGAGGGCAGCTCGACAGCGGCCGGGCGGCGGATCCCGTGGGGTGGGCCGGCGGCCGGGCCGACGCGACCCGAGGGACGGACGGGGTCGGTCCGGCGCCCTGACGACCACTACGCTCCTGATCGGAGCCCCCGGACCTGGGGTCCCCGCGCCCGGGGGCCGGCAGGCGCCGGCGGAAGTCGATCAGGGAGGTCCGGATGGCACAGGACGGACCCTCGGCGTCGGGCGCCGACCGGGAGCGGGGGGCCACCCCGGACCCGGCCGGGACGGCCGCCGAGCCGGCGCGGGCCGACGACCCGGGACGGACGCGGGCCGCCGAGCCGGAGGGGGCCGACGACCCGGGACGGACGCGGGCCGCCGAGCCAGAAGGGACGGCCGAGCCCGGGTGGGGACGGGCCGCCGAGCAGGAACGGGCCGGGGCGGTGACCGAGGGCCCGGCGTCGGCGCCGGGCGGCGACGAGCCCCCGGCCGTCGGGCCGGGACGGTTCGGCAGGCCGGGGCGACCGCTGCGGCGCAGCAGCTTCCTGGTCGGCTTCACGGGTGCGGCCGGGGTGCTGCTCGCGTACGCCCTCTATCTGGGCCTGCGCAACGCGGCCGGAATCCTCGTCCTGGTGCTCATCGCGCTCTTCCTCGCCGTGGGCCTGCACCCCGCCGTGGTCCGGCTGAGTTCCTGGGGGCTGCCGCACGGCGCGGCGGTGGCGACGGTCGCGCTGACGGTCGTGCTGCTCCTCTGCGGCGGCGTGTTCGCCCTGGTGCCGCCGATCGTCACGCAGACCGGGCAGTTCGTGGACCAGTTGCCGAGCTACCTGGAGGAGTTGCGCCGCAACCAGACGGTCAACGACCTGGTGGAGCGGTACGACCTGATGGAGCGGCTGCGGAACGCGGCGAACCCGGCCACGATCGGGCAGGCGCTCGGCGGGGTGCTCGGCGGGGCCCAGATGGTCTTCGGCACGGTGTTCCGGGGGCTGACCGTGCTGGTGCTGACGATCTACTTCCTGGCCTACTTCGACCGGCTCCGCGACCTGGGCTACTCGCTGGTGCCCCGGTCCCGCCGGGAGCGGGTGCGGCTGATCGGCGACGAGATCCTGACCAAGGTCGGCGCGTACATGGTGGGCGCGCTCAGCATCGCCGTGCTGGCCGGGGCGACCACGTTCGTCTTCGCGCTGGCCGTCGGGCTGCCGTACCCGTTCGCGCTGGCCGTGGTGGTCGCGGTGACCGACCTCGTCCCGCAGATCGGCGCCACGCTGGGCGCGGTGATCGTCAGCCTGGTCGGCTTCGCCACCGACCTGCCGGTCGGCATCGCCTGCGTGGTGTTCTTCCTGATCTACCAGCAGGTGGAGAACTACCTGATCTATCCCAAGGTCATGCGCCGGTCGGTGGCGGTCAACGAGGTGGCCGCCCTGGTCGCCGCGCTGCTCGGCGTGTCCCTGCTGGGCGTGGTGGGCGCGCTGATCGCGATCCCGGCGGTGGCCGCGTTCCAGCTCATCCTGCGGGAGGTGATCCTGCCCCGGCAGGAGTCCCGTTGACCCCGGCCAGGACCGCGACGACCGCCCCGACCCGCGGGCGGGTCAGCCGGCCTGGCCCGCAGGCGGGCCGGGCACCGGGCGGTCGGCGAAGGAGGCCACCGTGCGGTCGGCGTACGCGCTGACGTCGCCGGTCTCCACCGGGCCGTCCCAGGTGGTCGGCAGCGGCACGGCGGCGGCCGGGGCGACCCGGCGGACCACCTCGTCCAGCACGGTCTCGGCGTCGCCGACCCAGAGGTGCTTCGCGCCGGGCACCCCGACCACCTCGGCCTGCGGCACCGCCGCGAAGCGTTCCCGCGCCTCGTCGGGGCGCAGGTAGTCGTCGAACTCCGGCACCAGGGCGGTCAGCGGCTTGCCGGACGCCGCCCAGTGGTCGAGGTCCGCCGGGGTGGAGTAGCGCAGCGGCGGGGAGAGCAGGATCGCCCCGGTGACCGCCGGGTCGCAGCCGTACTTCAGGGTCAGGTCGGTGCCGAACGACCAGCCGAGCAGCCAGATGTTCGGCAGCTCGGCGAACTCGGCGTACTCGATGGCGGCGGCGACGTCGAAACGCTCGCCGACGGCGTTGTCGAAGGTGCCCTCACTGGTGCCGCGCAGGCTGCTGGTGCCCCGGGTGTTGAAGCGGAGCACCGCCAGGTCGGCCAGGGCCGGCAGGCGCCACGCCGCCTTGCGGAACACGTGGCTGTCCATCATCCCGCCGTGGGTGGGCAGCGGGTGCAGGCAGACGAGGGTGCCCACCGGCTCCCGGTCCAGCGGTCGGGCCAGCTCGCCGACCAGCCGCAGTCCGTCCGCGGTGTGCAGCTCGATGTCCTCGCGATGCCCGGGCAGGATGGTGGACGCGCGGATCGGTGTGCTCACCCGTCCAGTCTCACCCGTGCGGCCGGGGAACGCCGGGCGGGGCGGAAACAGGGTGATCCAGATCGCTCAGCCGTACCTGGGGGCGCCGCGACCGCGCTGGACGACCGGCCCGCGCCGGTCCCGGGCGCGCCAGCAGCCGCTGTGCCAGTGCCGCCGGTCCGTCAGGTCGCCCCGCCCGTCGGCCGGCCACGCCACCAGGTGCGCCACCCCGGGCCGGATCTCCTGGTCGCAGCCCGGGCAGCGGTACGTCTTGGTGGACGCCCCGCCGCTGATTCCGCGCACCTGCCACTCGCCGTCGCGCCACTGCTGCACCGAGGCGACGCCCTGCCGGGCCCGGTCGGAGTCGAGGTGGGCGGTGTCATCGCGGCGGGGTCGGTTGCGACGGGGGCTCACGGTCACCAAGCGTACGGGCCGACCTGTGGGCCGGCCCGGCACGGGCGCACGACCGGTCAGTCCCAGGTCTCCGGGCGGATCGGGTCCTCGGCCACCCGTGCCCCGCCCAGTACGACGGCGGCGTCCTGCTCGGTGAAGCCGTCGAAGGGCCAGCCGAAGTCGGCCACCAGGTGGGCCTGCGGGAAGCCGAGCAGCTCCAGTTGCTCGCCCTGCGGGTAACGGTAGGCGGGCCGGCCGGCGATCGTCCGGTTCCCCTCGGTCCGGCTGCTGGCGATACTGCTCGCGTACTCGAAGGACACGGTCATCTGCCGCTGCTCGTTCGCGGTTACCCGCAGCGACACCCGCAGCGTGTCGGGGAAGGAGTCCGCCTCGACCCGACAGCCGGTGAGCCGGGCGCCGGTGGGCAGCGTGGTCAGCCGCACCGGACCGTCGCAGCGGCGCGCGTCGCCCAGCCGGAGGGCGCGGACCGCCACGTCGACCTCCCGGGCGGTGGCGGCGGTCACGGTGGCCCGGGCGTACAGGCCACGGGTCGGTTGCCAGAGCCGGACCCAGCTGGGCGTGTCTCCCCTGCCCCGGTGCCGGCGGTCGCTGCCGTCGTAGGCCTCCTCGACCGTCATTCCGTTGACCACATCGTGCATGAGCGCGCCGGCGGAGGTGGTCAGCTCGACGGTGACCGCCCGGCCCCCGCCGACGTCGGCCCGGACCAGCTCCACCCCCGACCAGACCTCCCAGCCCAGATAGCGGGCCCGTGCCGGGTCCAACCCGAAGTGCAGCACCTGCGGATCCGTGCCCACCAGGTCGGGCCGGCTCGCGGCCCCCGGTACGCCGTCCGCCCGGGGTGGCGTCACCGCGGAGGTTCCCGGCGCGGCGGCGTGCGGTGGGCGTACCCCCTCCAGCCAGCCGGCGCTGGTGGCGATGGTGAACCCGAGCACCGCCACCAGGCCCACCGCGACCCCCGCGCCGGCCCGACGACGACGGCGGCGGGCCTTTCCCCCGGCGACGGCCCGCGCCGTCAACCGGTCGGTGTCCACCGCCCCCTCGGCGCGCTCGCGCAGCGCCCGTACGATCCGCTCGTCGAGGTCGGTCACGGCCGGCTCCCGTTCGTCGTCGGGAGGCCGCAGCGCTCCCGGAGGTGGGCGAGCGCCCGCATGGCATGGGTGCGGACGGTGACCGGCGAGCAGCCCAGGATCTGGGCGATGGTCGCGTCGTCGAGGTCCTCGTAGTAGCGCAGCACGAGCACCGCCCGCTGCCGTTCCGGCAGCCCGAGGACGAGCCGCCACATCGCGTCCCGGTCGGCGGTCTCGCCGCCGAGGTCGCCGCGCTGCGGCCGCTCGGCGAAGTCGGCCGTCGCCAGTTCCCGGTTCGTACGCCGGCGCCACCAGGAGTGGTTGGCGTTGACCAGCATCCGGCGCACGTACACGTCGGGCCGGTCCGCCCTGGCGATCCGCCGCCAGTGCACGTAGGCGCGGGCGAGGACGTCCTGGGTGAGGTCCTCGGCCCGGTGCTCGTCCCCGGTCAGCAGCCGGGCCAGCCGGATCAGGGCCGGCCCGCGGCTGCTGACGTACTCCTCGAAGGTCACACCATGCAGACGCCGTCACCGGCGCCGGGCGTTGACCCGCTCAGCGACGGGTGTGGTCGCGGAAGCCGCGGCCGCTCTTGCGACCCAGGTAGCCGGCCGTGACCAGGTGCTCCAGCAGCGGGGCGGGCGCGAAGCCCGGCTCACGCAGCTCCAGGTAGAGCTCCCGCTGGATGGCCAGCGAGACGTCCAGGCCGACCACGTCGAGCAGCTCGAACGGGCCCATCGGGTAGCCGCAGCCCAGCTTCATCGCGTAGTCGATGTCGTCGGCGGTGGAGTAGCTGGCCTCCAGCATCTTGACCGCGTCGTTGAGGTACGGGAAGAGCAGCGCGTTGACGACGAAGCCGGACCGGTCGCCGCAGACCACGCCCGTCTTGCCCAGCGCGGCGCAGACGGCGCGGGCGGTGGCGGTCGTCTCGGCCGACGTCCGGATGGTCTGCACGATCTCGACCAGCGGCATGACGGGGGCCGGGTTGAAGAAGTGCAACCCGACCACGTCGGCGGGCCGCTGGGTGGCCATCGCGACGTCGATCACCGGCAGCGACGAGGTGGTGGTGGCGAGCACGACGCCCGGCTTGCAGATCTCGTCGAGGCTGGCGAAGAGGGCCTTCTTGACGCTCAGCTCCTCCACCACGGCCTCGACCACGAGGTCGACGTCCGCGAGGTGCTCCAGGGTGGCCGACCAGTTGACCCGGCCGAGCGCGGCATCCCGGTCGTCCTCGCTGAGCTTGCCGCGCACCACGCCCTTGTTGAGCGAGGTCTTGACCGCCTCGCAGACCTTCGCGGACTTCTCCGCGCCCCGGGTCACCGAAACGACCTCGTAGCCGGCCTTGGCGAAGACCTCGATGATGCCGGTGGCCATCGTCCCGGAGCCCACCACGCCCACCTTCGCGATGGCCCGCGCGCCGTCGGCCAGCGCCGGCTCCGCCGCCACGGGCGTCCGCTCGTCCGGTACGACCTTCGGGGAGCCCGGCCGCTCGTAGGTGTAGAAGCCCCGGCCGGACTTGCGGCCGAGCAGCCCGGCGGTGACCATCTGCTTGATCAGCGGCACGGGGGCGTGCCGGCGGTCCCGGCCGCCGCGCCGGTACATGGTGTCCAGGATTTCGTACGCGGTGTCCAGGCCGATCAGGTCCATCAGCGCCAGCGGGCCCATCGGCAGGCCGCAGCCGAGCTTCATGGCCGCGTCGATGTCCTCGCGGGTGGCGTAGTGCGACTCGAACATGCCGACGGCGTGGTTGAGGTAGCCGAAGAGCAGCGCGTTGGCGATGAAGCCGGCGCGGTCGTTGATGGTCACGTCGACCTTGCCGAGCCGCTCGCAGAGCGCCTCCACGTCGGCGACCACGTCGGCGGAGGTGACCACCGTCCGGACCACCTCGACGAGCTTCATGACCGGGGCCGGGTTGAAGAAGTGGATGCCGATCACCTGGTTGGGCCGGCTGGTGGCGACGGAGATCTCGGTGACGCTCAGCGACGAGGTGTTGGTGGCCAGGATCGCCTCGGGCTTGCAGACCCGGTCCAGCTCGGCGAAGATCCGCTGCTTGAGGTCCAGGTGCTCGGGCACCGCCTCGATGACGAGGTCCACCGAGTGCAGCGCGTCCAGCCCGACCTGCCAGTGGACCCGGCTCAGCAGCGCGTCCCGGTCCGCCTCGGCGAGCTTGCCCTTGGCCACGGCCCGGTCCGTCGAGCCGGTCAGGGTGGCCCGGCCGCGCTCCAGCGCGCCCTCGGAGATCTCGACCGCGACGACGTCGACGCCGTTGCGCGCGAATACCTCGACGATGCCGGCACCCATGGTGCCCAGACCCACAACGCCCACGCTGGTGAACTCGCGCGCCACGACCGGCCTCCCCAATGCTCCGCACAGCCGCGTGAACGGCCACTAAGGTTATGCGCGCGAGTCTGCCACGTGACGTTCGGTTGTCGAGACGCGGTGGGGTATTTCACGAGCGGTGCGGCCCGTCGTCGGCCGCCCGTCGTCAGGCCGCCCCGCCGGTCAGCTGGAGCAACTCGGCGACGAACTCGGCCGGCCGTTCCAGGTGCGGGCTGTGCCCACAGCCGGGCAGCAGCACCTCCCGGTACGCGCCGCCGGCCGCCGCGTAGCGCTCCAGCACCACCCGGGTCTGCCCCACCATCGGCTGCGCCGGGCAGGCATCCGCCCCCGGCCAGCCCGGCACCGCGCCGAGCGAGCCCAGGTGGGCCAGGTCGAACAGCGAGGTGTCCGAGACGATCACGTCGGCGTCCCCGTGGATCCAGGTGACCGGCGGCTTGCCGGCGACGGCCACGAGTTCGTCGGCGACCCGGAAGTACGCCGGGGAGAGCGCGTTGAGCACCCCGCGCCGGCCCGGGGCGGTGCCGGGCCAGTTCGCCGAGTCCACCGCCGTGCCCGGATAGTTGTCGTCGCCCGTCGCGGTGGTGAGGAGGGTGTCCAGCAGCAGTTCCTCGTCGTCGCCGAGCGAGGCCGGGTCCGCCACGTAGGTGGCCCGCAGCACGTTGCGCGGGCTGGCCTGGCTGTCCGCGCCCCGGTCGCCGGCGGCCAGCCGCTTGACGAACTCCGCGTTGGCCGTGCCCGCCCCGGTGCCGGCGAAGTCGGGCGTGGTGGGCGTGCCGGCCAGGTCGCGCGTGCCCCCGAAGCCGTACGGCGAGACCGGCGCGGCGAGCAGCAGCGCGGCCACCCGGTCGGGGTGGTCGACCAGCAGCCGCATGGCCACTCCCCCGCCCAACGAGTGCCCGACCACCACCGGCCGGGCGCCGGGCGCGAACAGGGACGGCTCGTCCAGCAGCGCGGCGAGGTCGTCGGAGAAGTCGGTCAACCCCCGGGTCGCGTCCACCGGGGCGGTGTCGGTGTACCCGTAGCCCCGCAGGTCGGGCGCGACCACCCGGAGGGTGTCCGGTAGCCGCCGCACCAGCGGTTTCCAGAACGCCGCGGACGAGCAGTTGCCGTGGACCAGGAGCACGGGCACGCCGTCCGGCGGCCCGGCCACCCGCACCGCCTGGGTGATCCCGTTCGCCGACACGAGCTGCTGTCCGGTCTCCATCCGCGGCATGCTGCCACGACGCCCCGGCCGCGTCCATGGGCCCTTTCACCATGTTCGGTGGTCGGGAGGTGTGCGGCGACAGGTCAGGACGGAGCGGGCCCCAGCGCGCCCACCGGCAGCGGCGGCACCGCGTCGGAACCCTGGAGGGCCGGCATCGCGGCCGACAGCGGCGGCACCGGCTGGGCAGCCTGCCGGGCGGGGGTCACGAGGGGGTCGGCGCCCGGGAGGGCCGGGGTCGCGATCGGCAGCGGCAGCGTCGGGCGGTGGTCCCGGCGCGGCTGGCCGAAGCTGAGCCCCACCGGATCGGTCCGCGCCACGCCCGGGTCGAAGAGGCGCAGCTCCGTGCGCCCGACCCGGATCACGTCCCCGTCGGCCAACCGCTCCACGCCGGTGATCCGCCGGTCGTTCAGCCAGGTGCCGTTGGTCGAGCCCAGGTCCACCAGGCAGGCGCCCTCGTCCGTCAGCCAGACCTCGGCGTGCCGGCGGCTCAGGTGCGCGTCGGGCACGACGACGTCGGCCGTCGGCACCCGGCCGATCACCTGCCGCACCGGGCCGACCCGGAAACTCAGCCCCCGCATCGCCCCGCCCGCCACCGTCAGCAACGGCATCAGTTCCGGACGCTCCTCCATGGACAGTCAGCCCCCCACCCCGCACGGTCACCCCGCGCGTCAGCCTGCCACCACACGGTGGTCGCCCTCGACCGCCGGGCGGTCACCTCCACGCCCCCGGCCGGACACCTCCCGTTCGCCGGTTCGGCGTCCACCGGCTGACAAGGACCGCAAAACAGTCCCGGCCGGCCGGACGCCCCGACCATGTCCACGGAATCGGGCACCACCTCGTTCAACGAGGCCTGACGGCGGGCCATGACCTCTGCCATACGGGCGACCCGGCGGACCGGAACCAGCGGGCGCGCCACCCTACCGGCGAGTAATCCTCAGGTCTAGACTTCCGTCATGACGGCTGTGCATGCCCCGGGAACCCCGGTCATCGAGGACGGTCGGCTGGTGTCGACGAGCCCGGCGACCGGCGCGGAGGTCGGTCGCCTGCCGGTGGCGACCGCCGAGGACGTCGCGCGGGCGGTCGACCGCGCCCGCCCGGCCGGCGAGTGGTGGGCCGGGGTCGGCTTCGCCGGGCGCAGGGAGCGGCTGCTGCGGTGGCGGGCCCTGCTCGCCCGGCGGATCGAGGAGCTGGCCGAGCTGGTGCACGCCGAGGGCGGCAAGCCGTTGGCCGACGCCGTCGTGGAGATCGTCAGCGCCGTCGAGCACGTCGACTGGGCGGCCCGCAACGCCCGCCGGGTGCTGGGCCCCCGCCGGGTCCGCTCGCGGCTCGTCCTGGCCGAGTTCTCCGCCCACCTCGAATACCAGCCGCACGGGGTGATCGGCGTGATCGGGCCGTGGAACTATCCCGTCTTCACCCCGATCGGCTCCGTCGCGTACGCGCTCGCGGCCGGGAACGCCGTGGTGCTGAAGCCCAGCGAGTACACCCCCGCCGTCGGGCAGTGGCTGGTCGACACGTTCGCCGAGGTGGTGCCGGAGCACCCGGTGTTCACCGCGGTGCACGGGCTCGGCGACGTCGGCGCCGCACTCTGCCGCTCCGGGGTGGGCAAGGTGGCCTTCACCGGCTCGTCCGCCACCGCCAGGAAGGTGATGGCGGCCTGCGCCGAGTCGTTGACGCCCGTGCTGCTGGAGGCGGGCGGCAAGGACGCGATGATCGTCGACGCCGACGCCGACCTGGACGCCGCCGCCGAGGCCTGCGTCTGGGGCGCGCTCACCAACGCCGGCCAGACCTGCATCGGCATCGAGCGGGTCTACGCGGTCGAGCCGGTCTTCGACGCCTTCGTCGGGAAGGTGGTCGAGCGGGCCGGCCGGTTGACCGTCGGCCCCGACGACGCCGACATCGGCCCGATCACCATGCCGAGCCAGCTCGACGTGATCCGCCGGCACATCGACGACGCGCTGGCCCGGGGCGGCCGGGCGGTGCTGGGCGGCGCCGACGCGGTGCAGCCGCCGTACGTGCGCCCGACCGTGCTGGTGGACGTCCCGGAGGACTCACTCGCCGTACGCGAGGAGACCTTCGGCCCGACCCTGACCGTCAACCGGGTCCGCGACGCCGACGAGGCCGTCGCCCGGGCCAACGCCCTGTCGTACGGCCTGGGGGGTTCGGTCTTCGGCCGGCGGCGCGCGGTGGCCATCGCCCGGCGGCTGCGCTCGGGGATGGCGTCGGTCAACTCGACGCTGACCTTCGCCGGGATGTCCACGCTGCCGTTCGGCGGCGTCGGCGACTCCGGCTTCGGTCGCATCCACGGCGAGGACGGGCTGCGCGAGTTCAGCCGCGCCAAGGCGATCACCCGCCGGCGGGCCCGGTCGCTGCTGGCCTCCACGACCTTCGAGCGGACGCCGGCCGACGTCGCCCGGCTCGTCAGGGCCATCAAGGCGATGTACGGCCGGTGAGCCCTGGGGCGGAGGGCGTCAGAAGAGGGTGAGTTCGTCCCGCTCGATGCCGCGCAGCTTGTCGTAGTCCACGACGACGCAGCGGATGCCCCGGTCGGTGGCGAGCACCCTGGCCTGCGGCTTGATCTCCTGCGCGGCGAACACCCCGGCGACGGGCGCGAGCAGCGGGTCGCGGTTCATCAGCTCCAGGTACCGGGTGAGCTGCTCCACGCCGTCGATCTCGCCGCGCCGCTTCACCTCCACCGCCACGGCACCCTGGTTGGCGTCCCGACAGAGCAGGTCCACCGGGCCGATGGCCGTCATGTACTCCCGGCGGACCAGCGTGAACCCCTCGCCGAGGGTCTCCGGGTTGGCCGCCAGCAGCTCCTGGAGGTGCGCCTCCACGCCGTCCTTGCGCAGGCCCGGGTCGACGCCCAGCTCGTACGAGGTGTCCTGGAAGATCTCCTCAAGGGTGATCCGCAGCTCCTCGCCGGCCTTGTTGACGACCCGCCAGACGCCGGGGGCCTCCTCCAGCCGGCAGGGCGGGCTCATCCAGTTCAGCGGCTTGTACGCCCGGTCGTCGGCGTGGATCGACACCGACCCGTCCGCCTTCACCATCAACAACCGGGTGGCCGGCGGCAGGTGGGCCGAGAGCCGTCCGACGTAGTCCACCGAGCACTTCGCAATCACCAACCGCACCCGACGAGGGTAGCGGAGGCCCCGGCCCGCGCCACCGAGCGGCACTGGCGTGGCGGTGGGATGCTGAGTCGGTGCTCGAAGTTCTCACCGGTACCGGCCTCGCCGCCTCAGCGGGGCTGAACGCCTACATCCCCCTGCTCACCATGGGGTTGCTGGCCCGCCACACCAGCCTGATCGACCTGCCCGCCGGCTGGCAGTGGCTCGGCAACGGCTGGGTGCTCGCCATCCTGGCGGTGCTGCTGGTCATCGAGGTCGTGGCCGACAAGGTGCCCGTGGTCGACCACGTCAACGACGTGGTGCAGACCGTGGTCCGGCCCACCGCTGGTGGCCTGGCCTTCGGCGCGGGCTCGTCGTCGGAGACGGTGACGGTGAGCGACCCGGGGAGCTTCTTCTCCTCCCACCAGTGGGTCCCGGTGGTGACCGGGGTGCTGATCGCCCTCGGCGTGCACCTGCTGAAGTCCGCCGCCCGACCGGTCGTCAACGCGACCACGGCCGGCGTCGGTGCCCCGGTGGCCAGCACCGCCGAGGACGCCACCAGCGTGGTCATGTCGATGGTGGCGATCATCCTGCCGGTGCTGGTGCTGGCGTTCCTGCTCGGGCTGGTCCTCTTCGTCGTCTGGTTCCTGCGTCGCCGGTCCGACCGACGCCGCGAACGTCAGGCGGCCCGGGCCGCCGGCTTCCGCGTCTGACCCTCGTACGCACCGACGGCCGGCCACCCCGCGTGGGGTGCCGGCCGTCGTCGGTGGTGGAGATGTGCCGCTGGCCGGCACCCGTGTCGGGCGCCGGCCAGCGATCCCCCTTGTGGTGAATGTCGGTGTGTCAGCTGTTCCAGTGCTCGCCGACCAGGTCGGCGGCCTGCTGCTCCCACTGGGCGTAGTGGTCCGGGTACGCCGACACCTGCACGGTCTGCGCGGCCTCGGTCAGCGGCATGTCCTGCCACCCGTCGACCTGCTTCAGGCCCTTCAGGAACGCCGTGGTCGAGTACTCCGGGTCGGTGATCTGCTCCACCGTGCCCCAACCGCTCGACGGGCGCTGCTGGAACAGACCCAGCGAGTCGTGGTCGTTGCGGTCACCCAGATGACCCAGGTTCTCCAGCTTCGACTCCTGCAACGCCGTCGCGATCGACACCACCGCGGCCCGCTCGTCCATCCCGGCCTTCTTCGTCGCCGCAATGATCGCCTTCACGTTGGCGACCTGCTCGTCGGTCAGGTCGATGCGCGACTGCGCACCCTGCACGCCATGCGGGATCAGCTTCGACTTGTCCACGGCCGGCTTGTCAGCCTGCACCGCCACCGCCACAGGCTTACCCGACTCGACCGTCGGGGCGGCGTGAGCAGCAGCCGGACCGGCGAACACACCACCGGCAAAAGCCAGACCAGCAACACCAAGAACGCTCTTACGCAGGATCGTGTTCATCAGACGCTCCATTCGGGGGTTGGCACCACACGCCGAAGGGGGTTCAGCGGGGCGCAAGCACCGTCCGGCGCTCAAGAAATCGGGGGATCCGGCGCGTCACGCGCCGGGAAGAATCAGACCGGCCGTGAAGACCGGGAGCGGCCCGCGCAGGGCGAGGGGGTCGTCCTTCACTGGCCGGGACCATGTGTAACGACCGGCGGCCCACCAACATTCCGGGGGCCCGCACGCCAGCCCGCCGGAGGGCGGGGGTCTTGCTCGGCCGTACGCAGGGTGTAACGACCCCGCCCCCGCCACGATTCCGCCCCCACGATGCCCCCGGTCACACCCCGAACCGGACCCACGGGACACTGCCACCCGACCCCTGTCGAGCTGCCCTCACAGACGGGACACAACCGGACCCACGGGACGACGCCGCACGTGCCGCCGCCCGGCTCCTGTCGAGCTGCCCTCACAGATGGGGCACAACATGCCGCCGCAGGCGACCGAGCCTGCTGTGACGGGGGTGGTCCCACAGACGGGGCAGCTCGACAGCGCCCACCGCACCCACCCCACCGGCCCGGTCAAGAGCGGGCCGACGGGCCGCGACCTCGCGGTCGACACCTCGCCACCGCATCGCCGTCGCCTCCCGACGGACGTCCCGACGGGCCTCCCCCACGGCCAATGCCGGACAACGGACAGCCAGGCACGGACGGCACGCGACCACCGACGGGGTGTGGCCCGCCGTGCCCGGCGCAGGGATCAAGCCTGACCGCCCGGAGCCGGGCACGGCGGGCCACACCCCACCCACCACGCACCACACCCCACCACCACGCACCGCAACCCAACAACCCCGGCCACGACCACACGCCGCAACCCACACCCCACCACGACCGCACACCACCCCACGCCCGGCACCCGGACAACACGAAGCGCTGACATCATCTCCCGGTGCCCGTGAAGATCCCCCGCGTTCCGCTCGCCGCCGCCACCATCGCCGCCGTGATCGCCGCCGCGGCGCTCCTCGCCGGCCCGGTCCCCCTCCGCACCCCGACCGCCACCGGCATCGTCCCGATCCCCACAGCGCAGCCACAGTCCCCGTCGTCGGGGCCGACGCCCACCCCGACGACCCCGGGCACGGCCCCGCCCGCCCCGACGACCCCGGGCGCGACCCCGCCCGGCACAAGGCCACCCGTCGTGGACCACGGGCCGCGTGTGGGGAACAGGGTGGCGCTCACCTTCGACGCGGACATGACGGACGCGATGCGTTACCAGTTGCGCAGCGGCGCGGTGCGGTCGTACGCGAACCTGAAGATCATCGACCTGCTGGAGCGGGAGCGGGTGCCGGCCACGTTCTTCCTGACCGGCAAGTGGGTCGAGCAGTACCCGGCGGTGACCCGGCGGCTCGCCGCGAACCCGCGCTTCGAGCTGGCCAACCACACGTACGGGCACCTGGCCTTCACCCCGGACTGCTACGGCCTGCCCCGGATTCCGGAGCGGGAGATGACGGCCGACGTGGCGCGGACGTTCGACGTGGTCGCCGCGTACGGCGGGCGGCAGACCCGGTACTTCCGCTTCCCGGGGCTGTGCCACGACCGGAAGGCGCTGGACGCGCTGGCGCCGTTGGGGGTGACCGTGGTCGACGGCGACGTGGTGAGCGGCGATCCGTTCGCGAAGTCGTGGCGGCCGGTCGTGCGGGCGGCGCTGGACGGGGTGCGCCCCGGGTCGGTGATCGTCCTGCACGTGACGGAGGCGAACGCGCCGATGACGGACGAGGCGCTGCCGCACATCCTGGCGGGGCTGGCCGAGCGCGGCCTGGAGCCGGCTCCGCTGTCGGAGGTGCTCGGGCAGGGCTGAATCCGCCTCGCCAACCCCACCAAAAGCCTAAAGTCGGGGCAAGACTCTAGAGGAGGTCGGCATGACCGCAGCGATGGAGATGCCCCGGGTCCAGGAGTGTGTGGTTTCGGCCTGCGCGTACAACCACACCGGCGACTGCCACGCCTTCGCCATCACGATCGGCAGCATGGACCACGCGCACTGCCACACGTTCATCGAGATGCCCGCCGTCCGGGCCGGCGTGGACGGCCTCATCGCTCAGGTCGGCGCCTGCCAGCGGGCCGACTGCCGGCACAACGACCAGTTGGAGTGCCACGCGCCGGCGATCAAGGTCGGCCCGGACAACGACATGGCCGACTGCATGACCTACATCACCCGCTGACCGCCCGTCCCCTCAGCTCAGGCCGTTGGCCTCGCGAACCACGGTGACCAGGTCGTCGATGATGCCGGTGAGGGCGAAGTCCTTCGGCGTGAAGACCCGGGCCACCCCGGCGGCCCGGAGCTGCGCGGCGTCGCCGGCCGGGATGATCCCGCCGACCACCACGGGCAGGTCCGGCCGGCCGGCCGCGCGCAGCCCGTCCAGCACCGCCGGCACCGCGGCCAGGTGCGAGCCGGAGAGCACCGACAGGCCGACCAGGTCCACGTCCTCCTCGACGGCGGCGGCGACGATCTGCCCGGCGGTCAGCCGGATGCCCTGGTAGACCACCTCGAAGCCGGCGTCGCGGGCGCGTACCGCGATCTGCTCCGCGCCGTTGGAGTGCCCGTCCAGGCCGGGCTTGCCGACCAGCAGCCGCAGCCGGCCGCTGCCCAACTCGCGGGCCGTGGCGGCGACCCGCTCGCGGACGGCGGCCAGGGTGGCGTCCCCGCCGGCCCCGGCGGCGCCGGCCAGGCCGGTGGGGGCGCGGTACTCGCCGAAGACCTGCCGCAGCGCGCCGGCCCACTCGCCGGTGGTCACGCCGGCCCGCACGCACTCGAGCGTCGCCGGCATCAGGTTCGTGGTGGTCGCGGCGTCCGCGCGCAGTCGGGCCAGCGCCGCGTCCACGGCCGCCGCGTCCCGCCCGGCCCGCCATTCGCGTACGGCGGCCACGGCGGCCGCCTCCACCGCCGGGTCGACCTGTTCGACGGCCTCGGCACCGGCCGCGGTCAGCGGCGACGGCTCGGTCTCGGCGAACCGGTTGACCCCGACCACCACGTCGGTGCCCGCCTCCATCCGGCGTCGCCGCTCGGCCAGCGAGGCGACCAGCGCGCTCTTGAGGTAGCCGGTCTCCACGGCGGCCACCACGCCGCCCATCTCCAGCACCTTCTCCAGCTCGACCCGCGCCCCGGCGACGATCTCGTCGACCAGCGCGGTCATCACGTGCGAGCCCTCGAAGAGGTCCGGGTACTCCAGCAGGTCCGACTCGTACGCGAGCACCTGCTGCATGCGTAGCGACCACTGCTGGTCCCACGGCCGGGGCAGGCCGAGGGCCTCGTTCCAGGCGGGCAGCTGGACGGCGCGGGCCCGGGCGTCCCGGGACAGGGTCACGCCCAGCATCTCCAGCACGATGCGCTGGATGTTGTTCTCCGGCTGCGCCTCGGTCAGGCCCAGCGAGTTGACCTGCACGCCGTAGCGGAACCGACGCTGCTTCGGGTTCGCCACCCCGTAGCGCTCGCGGGTGATCTCGTCCCAGAGCGCGCCGAAGGCCCGCATCTTGGCGATCTCCTCGACGAAGCGCACACCGGCGTTGACGAAGAAGGAGACCCGCTGCACCACGTCGCCCATCCGCTCGGCGGGCACCTGGCCCGAGTCGCGGACCGCGTCGAGCACCGCGACGGCGGTGGAGAGCGCGAAACCGACCTCCTGCACCGGCGTCGCGCCGGCCTCCTGGAGGTGGTACGAGCAGATGTTCACCGGGTTCCACCGGGGCATCTCCCGCAGCGTGTACGCGATGACGTCGGCCGTGAGCCGCAGCGACGCCGCCGGCGGGAAGATGTAGGTGCCCCGGGAGAGGTACTCCTTGATGATGTCGTTCTGCGTGGTGCCGGCGCAGCGGGCCAGCTCGGCCCCCTGCTCCGCGCCGACCGTGCCGTAGAGGGCGAGCAGCCACATCGCGGGCGCGTTGATGGTCATGGACGTGTTCATCTCGGCCAACGGGATGCCCGTGAAGAGGGCCCGCATGTCGCCGAGGTGCGCCACCGGGACGCCCACCCGGCCGACCTCACCGGCGGCGAGTTCGTGGTCGGGGTCGTAGCCGGTCTGCGTCGGCAGATCGAAGGCGACCGACAGGCCGGTCTGCCCCTTCGCCAGGTTGCGGCGGAAGAGCGCGTTCGTGGCGGCGGCCGAGCTGTGCCCGGCGTACGTGCGCATCACCCACGGGCGGTCGCGTTCGGGCAGCCGACCCGGGAGAGCCTTCTCGTCCATGGCGGGAGTCTAAGTTACCGTTCAGTCACCGGCGCTGTGGAAAACCACACAGCTCCATGGAGCGGACGCCCGGGTGCGAAGCTCCCGACATGGGCCGGAGCCCCACACCCCGGGCGGGTCACGGCCACGGCCAGGACGCACACTTGACGACATGGATGACGAGCTCGCGATCTCCGTCCGGGGGCTGCGCAAGGCGTACGGCGACAACGTCGCCGTGGCGGGCCTGGACCTGGACGTCCGCCGCGGCGAGGTGTTCGCCCTGCTCGGCCCCAACGGCGCCGGCAAGACCACCACGGTGGAGATCCTGGAGGGCTACCGTCGGCGCGACGCCGGCGAGGTCTCGGTGCTCGGCAGCGACCCGGCCGGGCCGGCCGCCGACTGGCGCTCCCGGGTGGGCATCGTGCTCCAGGGCACGGGCGAGTTCGACGAGCTGACCGTCGCGGAGGTGGTGCGCCACTTCGCCGGCTTCTACGCCGGGGCGGACGACCCGGACAAGGTCATCGAGCGGGTGGGGCTGGCCGGCAAGGCGAAGGCGCGTACGCACACCCTCTCCGGCGGGCAGAAGCGCCGGCTCGACGTGGCGCTCGGCATCGTCGGCCGCCCCGAGCTGCTCTTCCTGGACGAGCCGACCACCGGCTTCGACCCCGAGGCGCGCCGGGAGTTCTGGGAGCTGATCCGGGACCTGGCCGCCGCCGGCACCACCATCGTGCTGACCACCCACTACCTCGACGAGGCCGAGGCGTTGGCCGACCGGGTCGGCGTGATCGCCGGCGGACGGCTGGTCGAGGTCGCCGGACCCGACCGGCTGGGCGACCGGCAGGCGGCCCTCGCGACGGTCTCCTGGCGTACGCCGGAGGGGGCGCTGGAGACGGCGGAGAGCGCGACGCCGACGGCGCTGGTGGCCGAACTGGCGGCGCGCTTCGGCGGCGAGGTCCCCGGCCTGACGGTGACCCGGCCGACCCTGGAGGACGTCTACCTGCGGATGATCGGACACCGATGACCACCACGACGAAGCCCGTCCCACCGGCCACCACGGCCGCCCGACGGCCCGGTCCGGTCGCCCTCGGCCTGCGGCAGGGCCGGCTGGAGATCACTCAGTTCCTGCGCAGCCGGGAGTCCGTCGTCTTCACGATGGGCTTCCCGGTCATCATGATCGTGATCTTCGCGGCGATCTTCGACGACCGGATCGCGCCCGGGGTCAGCTACACCCAGTACTTCATCACCGGCATGATCGCCACCGGCCTGATGACCGTCAGCTTCCAGAACCTCGGCATCTGGATCCCGATCGAGCGGGACCGGGGGGTGCTCAAGCGCTACCGGGGCACGCCGATGCCGAAGTGGGTCTGGTTCGCCGGCAAGGTCCTGATGGTCGTCGCCATCGGCATCGCGGAGACCGTGCTGCTGCTCGCCGTCTCGGTGGCGCTGTTCGACCTGGAGCTGCCCGGCACCGCCGCGAAGTGGCTCACCTTCGGCTGGGTGTCGGTGCTCGGCGTCACCGCCTGCACGCTGTGCGGCATCGCCATCTCGTCGCTGGCCCGCACCGCCCGCAGCGGCTCGGCCGTGGTCACCCCCGTCGCGCTGGTGCTCCAGTTCATCTCCGGCGTGTTCTTCGTCTTCACCGAGCTGCCGAGCTGGATGCAGCAGGTGGCGGCGCTCTTCCCGCTGAAGTGGATGTGCCAGGGCCTGCGCTCGGTCTTCCTGCCGGAGAGCTTCGGCGCCCGCGAGCCGGGCGGTTCGTTCGAGCTGGACCGGGTCGCCCTGGTGCTCGTCGCCTGGTGCGTGGTCGGCCTGGTGCTCTGCCTGACCACGTTCCGCTGGACGACCAAGCGCGACGGCTGAGCCGGACGGGGCCCTCCCCCGCCCCGCCGGCGGCCAGGCGGCCTCGCTCACCCGCCGGCGGCGAGCGCGGCGCCGAGCGGCGTACGCCAGTAGAGCACCTCGCGCCCGGACCGCCGCTTGCCGACGGCGCCCGCGTCCAGCAGCACCCGCAGGTGGCCGCTCACCGTCCCGAGGGACAACCCGGTCACCACCACGAGCTGCGAGGTGCTCAGCGGCGTGTCCAACCTGGCCAGGATGTTGGCCCGGTTGGCGCCGATCAGCCGGGCGAGCCCGTCGGGTGCCGGTGAGGTGGGATCGACCAGGATCCCGCGCGCCGGATACACCATCCCGAAGCGGGTCGGCTTGTCCCAGACCACCCAGCCGCGACGGCAGTGCGCCGGGAGGAAGACCAACTGCTCGGCCTCGTCCAGCGACAGCGGCGGCTCCGGGTAGTCGTTGACCTGGAGCCGCCCGTCGCCCAGCCAGCGCATGTTCCGGTTGAGGTCGGCGACCACCCCGGCCCAGCCGCCCGTGCTCAAGGCGGCGGTGCGAGCCACGATGTCCGCCCGGAGCCGGCGTTCCCGCTCCGGCCACTCCGGCTCGACGGTGTACGTCCAGACCCAGTCGAGGAGCCCCACCACCTGCCCGGTGAGACCGTCCGCCAGCAACTCGGCGGCGAGCGGCTCCGGGCGGGTGGCGCGCAGGTCGGCCCGGATTCGCTCGTCGGACAACCGCCCGACGGCCGCCAGCTCCGCCGCGAACGTCGGTTCCGGCGAGGCGGGAGCGACGGTGAGGAAGTCCGCGGTCCACCGGGGGTGGAACGACGCGGGCAGCAGCGCCCGGAGCACCGGCCGACCGGCCAGCATCCGCCGGAACGCCTCGACGTGCCGCCCCCGCCACGCCCGCTGCCACGGGGTACGCGGGTCGTGCAGCGCGCGCAGCGCGGCGATCGTGTCGACCATCGGCGAGACCGCGAAGCGGCTCCGCGCGAGTAGGTCCGACGGCACCTGCCAGACGCCCACGTTTCGCCTCCAGACGTAACCCTACGAGATCCACCCGGCACCCCACACGATGGCGCCCGTGAGAACGTACGCAGATCTGTTCGCGGTCCGGGAGTTCCGCAACCTGTTCCTCGCGAACTGCGCGGGAATCGCGGCGCACACGACGTCGGCGCTGGCGCTGGGCGCGCTGACCTACGCGTCGACCGGCTCGGCGCTGCTCACCGCGCTGAGCATGTTCGGCGCACCGCTCGCCGGCGTGCTCGGCAGCCTGACGTTGCTGTCGGCCGCGGACAGCGTGCCGCCCCGCCGGGCGCTGACCCTCGCCGCTGTGCTGGTCGCCGCCGGAGCGGCGCTGCAGGTTGTGCCCGGCCTGCCGCTGTGGGCCCGGTTCGCGGTCGTCTTCGCCAGCGCGTACGTCGGCTCGATCACCGCCGGAGCCCGGTGGGCACTGCTCACCGACATCCTGCCGGCCGACGCGTACGTGCTGGGCAGGTCCACCCTGAACACCAGCGTCGGGGCGATGCAGATCGCCGGGTTCGGACTTGCCGGCGTCCTGCTGGCCTGGCTGACCCCGTACGAGGTGTTCCTGCTCTCGGCGGTGCTGCGGATGGTGGCGGCGGCGGTCGGGTGGTGCGGGATCTCGGAACGCCCGGCCCGGACCACCGCCCGGACGACGGTCGGACGCACGCTCAGGGTGAACCGGGAACTGTGGACGGATCCCGGCCGCCGGTCGCTCCTGCTCAACCTGTGGGTGCCGGGCGGCCTGGTCGTCGGTTGCGAGGCGCTGTTCGTGCCCTACGCCGGTGACCGGGCCGGCTTCCTCTTCGCCGCCGCAGCCCTCGGCATGCTGGCGGGCGACATCGTGGTGGGGCGGTCCCTGCCGCCGGCCACGCGGGACCGGCTGGTCCCCGCCCTGCGACTGCTACTCGCCCTGCCTTACCTGGCCTTCGCGCTGTCGCCGGCGCTGCCGCTGGCCATGGCCGTCGCGGCCGTCGCCTCGGCGGGCTTCGCCGCCGGGCTGCCGTTGCAGGAGCGGCTGATCGCCCACTCGCCCGCCGAGATCCGGGGCCAGGTGCTCGGCCTGCACCACAACGGGATGCTGGCCGCGCAGGCGCTGTGTGCCGTGCTCGCCGGCGCGGTCGCGGACCTGGTCCCGGCGAACTGGGCCGTCGCGCTGCTCGCCGCGGCGTCGCTGGCGGCCACGCTCGTGCTCACCGCCGGGCTGCGGCGGACCGCCCCCGCACCGGTGGAGGCGGTCCGCTGAGCGGCCGGCGAAGGTCGCGCCCGGCCGCCCGTCAGTACGTGTAGAAGCCCTTGCCGGACTTGCGGCCGAGGTCGCCGGCGGTGGCCATGCGCTGGAGCAGCTCCGGCGGGAAGAACTTCTCGTCCGCGGTGTCGGTGTAGATGTTCTTCGTGGCGTTGAGCAGCACGTCCACGCCGGTCAGGTCGATCGTCGCCAGCGGGCCCATGGCGTGGCCGAAGCCGAGCTTGCAGGCCGTGTCCAGGTCCTCGGCGGAGACCACGCCGGACTCGACCAGCTTGACCGCCTCCATGGCGAGCGCGCTGATCAGCCGGGTGGTGACGAAGCCGGCGATGTCCCGGTTGACCACCACGACGGTCTTGCCGATCCCCTCGGCGAACGCCTTCGCCGTCGCCAGGGTCTCGTCGCTGGTCTTGTAGCCGCGCACCAGCTCGCAGAGCTTCATCATCGGCACCGGTGAGAAGAAGTGGGTGCCGACGACCGCCTCCGGCCGCTCGGTCGCCGTGGCGATCTGGGTCACCGGGATGGCCGAGGTGTTGGTGGCCAGGATCGCGTCGGGCCGGCAGATCTTGTCGAGCGCCCGGAACACCTCGTGCTTGATCTCGATTTTCTCGAAGACCGCCTCGACGACGATGTCCGCGTCCGCCGCCGCCTCCAGGTCGGTGGTCGGGGTGATCCGACCGAGCGCCGCGTCGACGTCGGACGCCTCGATCTTCCCCTTCTGGGCGAATCTCTCCAGCGACTTTCGGATGCCGTCCACGCCCCGCTTGGTGGCCGCGTCGTCCAGGTCCCGCAGCGTCACCTGCCAGCCCGCCTGCGCCGCCACCTGGGCGATGCCCGAGCCCATCAGCCCGGCCCCGACGACCGCGAGTCGACCCGCCATCTGCTTCTCCCTCGCCTGAATGAGTGTCTGCCAGCACCCTAGTCGGCACGCCTGAACGGATGCTAAGGCGTGTCGCCCGGGCGGCGGACGGCAGCGGCGGGGCCGTCAGATGGTGAGGTCCGGCTCCTCCGGCGCGGTGCCCGGCTCCACCTCGACGCCGAGGGCCCGCAGGTCCGCCGCGAAGTCTGGGTAGCCCCGGTCCACGTGGTGCACGTGGGAGACCTCGGTGACCCCCTCGGCGCAGAGCCCGGCGATGATCAGCCCCGCGCCGGCCCGGATGTCGGTGGCGCGTACGGGGGCGCCGGAGAGCCGCTCGCGGCCGCGTACCACCGCGTGGTGCCCGTCGGTCTTGATGTCCGCGCCCAGCCGCATCATCTCGTTGGCGAACATGAACCGGCCGTCGAAGATGTTCTCGGTGATCAGGGACGCGCCGTCGCTGACCGCCGCCAGGCCGATCGCCATCGGCAGCAGGTCGGTGGCGAAGCCCGGGTACGGCAGGGTGACCACGTCCACCGCCTTCGGCCGGTCGTCCATCCGTACTCGGAACGCGTCGCCCCTGGTCTCCACCAGGCCACCGGCGGAGACCAGCTTGTCGAGCGCGACCTCCAGGAACCCCGGCTCCACCCCGGTGACGGTGACGTCCCCCCGGGTCATCGCCGCGCCGAAGGCCCAGGTGCCGGCCACGATCCGGTCCCCCACCGTGGCGTGCCGCACCGGCCGCAGCCCGGGCACCCCCTCGATGTGCAGCGTCGACGTGCCGGCGCCGGAGATCCGCGCGCCCATCTGGTTGAGCATGGTGCAGATGTCGACGATCTCCGGCTCGCGGGCCGCGTTGTCGATGACGCTGGCCCCGCGGGCCAGCACCGCCGCCATGACCAGGTTCTCCGTCGCCCCGACGCTGGGGAAGTCGAGCATGATCTCCGCGCCGTGCAACCCGTGCGGCGCCGAGGCGATCACGAAGCCGTGCTCGCCCGAGATCTCCGCGCCCATCCGGGTCAGCCCGGAGATGTGCATGTCCAGCCCCCGCGAGCCGATGGCGTCCCCGCCGGGGTGGGCCACCCGCACGTACCCGAGGCGGGCCAACAGCGGGCCGAGCACGCAGATGGAGGCGCGCAACCGGCGGACGAGGTCGTAGTCGGCCTCGGTGCCGGGCTGTTCGGGCACGTCGATGACGACCGACCGGGACCGGGCCACCCCGCCGTGCGCGACCATCGGGTCGACCGGGTCGTCGGCGTCGAAGCGGATGCCGCAGCCGAGCCGGCGGAGCACCTCGCCCATGATCGCGATGTCGGTGATCCGCGGGACGTTGGTGATCACGCTGCGTCCCGGGGCGAGCAGCGCGGCGGCCATCAGCTTCAGTGCCGAGTTCTTCGCGCCGACGACGTGCACCGTGCCGGCCAGGCGGGCATCGCCGCGCACCCGGATGACGTCGACGTCGTTGACCGCCGGGTCACCGGCGTCCCCGGGGCCCACCCCGCCCGGCCGGAGTGCGCCCGGGCGCACCGGGATCGTCAGGTCCGGTATCCGTAGGCTGTGCGTCATGGCCGTCCACCTCACGCGCATCTACACCAAGGCCGGCGACGCCGGCATGACCAGGCTGAGCAACAACGAACAGGTGCCGAAGACCGATCCGCGGATCACCGCGTACGCGGACGTCGACGAGTGCAACGCCGCGATCGGCGTGGCGCTCGCGCTGGGGCAGCTCGACGACGAGCTGCGGGGCGTCCTGGCGTCGATCCAGAACGACATGTTCGACGTGGGCGCCGACCTGGCCACCCCGGTGGAGCCGGACCCGAAGTACCCGCCGCTGCGGGTCACCGAGGAGTACGTCGAGCGCATCGAGGGTTGGTGCGACGAGTACAACGCACGCCTGAGCAAGCTCGACTCCTTCATCCTCCCCGGCGGCACCGCGGGTGCGGCGCTGCTGCACGTGGCGCGGACGGTCGCCCGACGCGCCGAGCGGGCGGCGTGGGCCCTGGTCGCGCACGACCCTGAGCGGACCAGCTCGCTCCCGGCAAAGTATCTCAACCGGCTCTCTGACCTGCTGTTCATCCTGGCAAGAACCGCCAATCCCGGTGGAGATGTGCTATGGGTGCCGGGCGGCAGGCGCTGACCGCCGGCGCGCTGCACCACGTCGAGATCTGGGTACCCGACCTGGCCGCCGCGATACGCGGCTGGGGCTGGCTCCTCGGCGAGCTGGGCTGGACGCCGTTCCAGGAGTGGCCGGCCGGCCGCTCCTGGCGGCTCGGCCCGACGTACCTCGTGGTGGAGCAGTCACCGGCGCTGCGCGGGCGGCGGCACGACCGGCTCGCCCCGGGCCTCAATCACCTGGCCTTCCACGCCGGCCCGCCCGCCGCGGTGGACCGGCTGGTCGCGGCGGCGCCGGCACACGGCTGGACGCTGCTCTTCCCCGACCTGCATCCCCACGCCGGCGGCCCGCAGACCTACGCCGCCTACCTCACCGACAACCAGGGGTACGAGGTGGAACTGGTGGCTTCGGCCGCCTGAGGCGTCTCTCAGCTTGCGGTGGGGTGTCTCCGGGTCACTCTCGTCGCGAAGCAGGCGGCTCGGCGGCGTGGGAGATTCCTGAAGAGGATGTGGTCAGGCGGCGGGCCAGTCCTGGGAGGCCAGACGCGGCGAGGCCGCCCCCGGAGGGGCGGCCTCGAGCCAGGAGAGGAACCCGGTGACGGTGGATCGCGCCATGGCGATCTCGACCGGAGCGTGGTTGCTGGTACAGCGGAGGATGACCCAGTCGGCGGGCATGGAGAGGCGTTCCTGCCCCTCCGGCAGCCGCCGGCGCTCCACGGCCAGCCCTTTGCGGGAGAGCACCCGCGTGGGACGGATGGCGAAGCTGAAGACCCGGTACCAGCGGAGTTCGTCGCCGACGAACCGGCCGAAGCCGGGGGACCAGCCGCGGCCGTCGAGCATCGTGGAGGTCCGGACGCCGAGCCGGATGATGCCTCCGCTACGCGTGACGACGGCCCGCCGGGCGAAGAGGATCAGGAGCGCGCCGAGGATGACGACTACGCCGATTCCGATCCCTTCGACGATCCCCATCGGCGGTGCGGCTCAGCGACTCTGTGCGGCGGAAACCGGGGTGGCGCTCTCGGCCAGGACGGTGACGCCGTCGGCGGTCACCGAGAGGAAGCCACCGGCGACCTCGTAGGAGACCTGCTCGCCACCGGCGAGCTTGATGCGTACCTGGCCGGGCTCGGCGAGCTGGCCGAGCAGGGGCGCGTGCCCCGGCAGCACACCCAGCTCACCCTCGGTCGTCCGGGCGACGACCATCTCGGCGTCACCGGACCAGACCTTCTCCTCGACGGCTACGAGCTCGACGTGAAGCTGCTGTGCCACGCTGTCTCCTTGCTGCGGCGGCGGATTGTCGAAAGTCTAGTCTTGCCGCGGACGCGCCCCCAACGCGGGTGGCGAGACCTGCGCCACGGCTATTTGGCCTTGTTCTGGAAGTCGGGGTGCTCCAACAGGAACGCGTCCAGCTGCTCGTTCTTCAGGGCGGTGAAGAAGTCGTCGACCTCCGGCTCGAAGCGCTCGCCCCGGTACTTCCCGTTCTCGGTGACCCCGCCGCCGGGCAGCTTGACCATCTGGATCGTCTCCGGGCGGATGTTCTTCAGCGCGATGCCGAAGTCGATCACGCTGTTGCCGCGGCCACTGAAGATCAGCGACTGCCCGGCCGCCCGCAGCACCCGGTCCAGCTTGATCGGGTTCGTCACCACGTCGGCGCTCAACGCCTGCCCGGCCATTGCCTTGACGAACTGCTGCTGGTGGCGCTGCCGGCCGTAGTCTCCGTCCGGGACGCCGTTCTTCGGGTAGCGCTGCCGGACGTAGTCGAGCGCCTGCCAGCCGCTGAGGTGCTGGTTGCCCTTCTTGTAGACCGCCTGCGGGCCGACGTAGCCCTCGCCGTACGGGTTGCCCTTGCGGTGCTTGCCGTTCGGCTCGCGGTGCTCGGAGCGCACCTCGCGCTCGATGTACATGTCGACGCCGCCCATCGCGTCGACGATCTTCTGGAAGCCGTTGAAGTTGATGATCGCGCCGGCGTCGAAGCGCTTGATGCCGGTGACCTTCTGCACCGTCGTCGCCAGTAACTCGAAGCCCCGGGCGGCGTCCGGGTTGCCGCCGGGCACCCGGCTGCCGTACGACATCGCCGCGTTGAGCTTGTCTGTGCCGCCGTTGAACTCCGCCCGGCTGAACTTGGGGATCTCCACGATGAGGTCGCGCGGCATCGAGAAGAGGTAGGCGCGGTCCATCTCGGCGGGCACGTGCAGCACCATGATCGAGTCGGCCAGTGGCGGCGTCTCCGGGTTGCGCGGGTCGATGCCGACCAGCAGGATGTTGAGGGGGCCCTTGATGTCGCTCTTGCGCTCCTTCGCCCCGGCGGCCTGGTCGCCGAAGAGGTCGGCCTTGCCCACCGCGCCCTCGTAGCGGGCCATCAGCGCCTCGGCGCCGACCAGGACCACGCCGCTGAGCAGCATCAGGACGGCACCGAACACGGTGCAGGCCCGGGCCCACCGCGGCACCCCCGACCACACGGACGACTTGCCGCCGCCCTTGCCGGCCTTACCCACGATCATCTCCGTTCGTCACGCCCACGATCAGGAGACGGGCGCACGCAGCCGATTGATTGCACAGATCGACGCTCGCTTCCGGCGAGCGCGCGGATCGACGGTACCTCGCGTTCGGCTTGATCGCCGACCGCGCGGAACCGGGCAGCGGCGATCATAAGGCCCGAAGATGAACGAAAGGCCGCCCCGGCATTGCCGGGACGGCCTTTCTCAGGACCGACAGGTCAGCCCTTCATCAGCTCCGCCGCCTTGCGCTCCAGGTCCTCCAGACCGCCGCACATGAAGAAGGCCTGCTCGGGGAAGTGGTCGTACTCACCCTCGCTGATCTTCTTGAACGCCTCGATGGTCTCCTTGATCGGGACCGTCGAGCCCGGTACGCCGGTGAACTGCTCGGCGGCGTAGGTGTTCTGCGACAGGAAGCGCTCGATCCGCCGCGCACGCTGCACGGTGATCTTGTCTTCCTCGGAGAGCTCCTCGATACCGAGGATGGCGATGATGTCCTGCAGGTCCTTGTACTTCTGCAGGATCCGCTTCACCTCGGTCGCCACCGCGAAGTGCTCGGCGCCGACGAACTCCGGGGCGAGGATCCGGGACGAGGACGCCAGCGGGTCCACGGCCGGGTAGATGCCCTTGTCGGAGATCGACCGCTCCAGGTTGGTGGTCGCGTCGAGGTGGGCGAACGTGGTGGCCGGGGCGGGGTCGGTGTAGTCGTCCGCCGGCACGTAGATCGCCTGCATCGAGGTGATGGCCTGGCCCCGGACGGAGGTGATCCGCTCCTGGAGCTCGCCCATCTCGTCGGCCAGGGTCGGCTGGTAACCCACGGCGCTCGGCATGCGGCCGAGCAGGGTGGAGACCTCCGAACCCGCCTGGGTGAAGCGGAAGATGTTGTCGATGAAGAGCAGCACCTCCTGCTTCTTCACGTCCCGGAAGTACTCGGCCATGGTCAGCGCGGAGAGCGCCACCCGCAGCCGGGTGCCCGGCGGCTCGTCCATCTGGCCGTAGACCAGCGCGGTCTTGTCGATGACGCCGGACTCGGTCATCTCGGCGATGAGGTCGTTGCCCTCACGGGTGCGCTCACCCACGCCGGCGAAGACCGACGTACCACCGAAGTTCCGGGCGACACGGGTGATCATCTCCTGGATGAGCACCGTCTTGCCCACGCCGGCGCCGCCGAACAGACCGATCTTGCCACCCTTGACGTACGGGGCGAGCAGGTCGATGACCTTGATGCCGGTCTCCAGCATCTCGGTCTTCGGCTCCAGGTCCGCGAAGGCCGGGGCCTTGCGGTGGATGCCCCAGTGGTCGTCCGGCTGGAGCGTCTCGCCCTCGGTGAGGTTGAGGCACTCGCCGATCGCGTTGAACACGTGGCCCTTCACCGTGTCGCCCACCGGCACGGTGATCGGCGAGCCGGTGTCGCGCACCTCGGTGCCGCGGACCAGGCCGTCGGTCGGCTGCATCGAGATGGCGCGGACCATGTTGTCACCCAGGTGCTGGGCGACCTCCAGGGTCAGCGTCTTCTCGCCGCCGGAGAGCGTCACGTCCACGTGCAGGGCGTTGAACAGGGCCGGCATGGCGTCGCGCGGGAACTCGGCGTCGACGACCGGGCCGATGACCCGGACCACGCGACCCGTGGCCGTCTTGGTCTCTACTGGGGCAGTCATCACACTTCACTTCCCGACGCGGCCAGCGCGTTCGCGCCGCCGACGATCTCGCTGATCTCCTGGGTGATCCCGGCCTGGCGGGCCGAGTTCATCTCACGCGTGTACTTCTCGATCATCTCTTCGGCGTTGTCGGTGGCGCTCTTCATCGCCCGCCGACGGGCCGCCGACTCGCTGGCCGCCGACTCCAGCAACGCCGCGTAGATCCGCGTGTTGATGTACTTCGGCAACAGCGCGTCGAGCAGCGCCTCCGCCTCCGGCTCGAACTCGTACGCCGGCAGCAGGCCCTCGGACCGGGGACGGTCCTCGACCTGCATCGGCCCGATGATCTTCGCGACCGGGGTCTGGGTCATCAGGGAGTGGAACTCGGTGTAGACGATGTGCAGCTCGTCGATACCGAGCACCCCGTCCGGCCCGGCGCCGCCGTCGACGTCGTCCGCGCCGGCCGTGAACGCCTTGATCAGCGTCTCGCCCACGGCGCGGGCGTCGGCGAACGTCGGCTGCTCCGAGAACCCGGTCCAGTTCGCCTCGATCGGCCGGTCACGGAAGCGGAAGAAACCGACGCCCTTGCGCCCGATGACGTAGAGCACCGGCTCCTTGCCGTCGGCACGGAGCCGGGCGATCAGCGACTCCGCCGTCTTGATCGCGTTGGAGCTGTAACCGCCGGCCAGGCCACGGTCGGAGGTGACCAGCAGGACGCCCGCCCGCCGCACCCGCGGACGCGGGGTGAGCAGCGGGTGGTCGATCCGCGCGTTGGACGCCAGCGCCGTGAGCACACCGGTGATGGCCTGGGCGTACGGCAGGGACGCCTCCACCCGGGCCTGGGCCTTGGCGATCCGGCTCGTCGCCACGAGCTCCATCGCCTTGGTGATCTTCTTCATCCCCTTCGCCGAGCGGATCCGTTGACGAAGAACGCGTACCTGGGCCGCCATGAATCAGCCCTTACTGGTTCTCGACCGGGCGGTCGGTCGTGCCGTCACGGAAGCGGGTCACCGTCTCGCGGTTCTCCTCGCCCTCGAGCGGCGCGGCCGGGGCCTCGTTGATCCGACGCTCGTCGGCCTTGCCGAGGAAGAGCTGCTTGAACTCGGTGATGGCGCGGTCGAGCGAGCCGACGATCTCGTCGTCCCACTTGTTGTCGGCGATGCCGGCCAGCACACCCTCGTGCTTGTGGCGCAGGTACTGGAGGAACTCCGACTCGAAGCGGCGGACCTCACCCACGGGGATGTCGTCCAGCTTGCCCTCGGTGCCGGCCCAGACCGAGACGACCTGCTCCTGCACCGGGTACGGCGAGTAGTTCGACTGCTTCAGCAGCTCGACCAGGCGGGAACCGCGCTCCAGCTGGGCGCGGGAGGCCTTGTCCAGGTCGGAGGCGAAGGCGGCGAACGCCTCCAGCTCGCGGTACTGGGCCAGGTTGAGCCGCAGCGACCCGGCGACCTTCCGCATCGGCTTCACCTGCGCGGCGCCACCGACCCGGGAGACCGAGGTGCCGACGTTGATGGCCGGCCGGACGCCCTGGTTGAACAGGTCGGTCTCGAGGAAGATCTGGCCGTCGGTGATGGAGATGACGTTGGTCGGGATGAAGGCCGAGATGTCGTTGGCCTTCGTCTCGATGATCGGCAGGCCGGTCATCGAGCCGCCGCCGAGCTCGTCGGAGAGCTTCGCGCAGCGCTCCAGCAGCCGGGAGTGCAGGTAGAAGACGTCACCCGGGTACGCCTCGCGGCCCGGCGGGCGGCGCAGCAGCAGCGACACGGCGCGGTACGCCTCGGCCTGCTTGCTCAGGTCGTCGAAGACGATCAGGACGTGCTTGCCGCCGTACATCCAGTGCTGCCCGATGGACGAGCCGGTGTACGGGGCGAGGTACTTGAAGCCGGCCGGGTCGGAGGCCGGGGAGGCGACGATGGTGGTGTACTCCATCGCGCCCGCCTCCTCCAGGACGCCCTTGATCGAGGCGACCGTGGAGGCCTTCTGGCCGATGGCGACGTAGATGCAGCGGACCTGCTTCTTCGGGTCGCCGGAGCGCCAGTTGTCCCGCTGGTTGAGGATGGTGTCCAGCGCGACGGTGGTCTTGCCGGTCTTCCGGTCACCGATGATCAGCTGACGCTGCCCACGGCCGATCGGGGTCATGGCGTCGACGGCCTTGAGGCCGGTCTGCAGCGGCTCGTCGACCGACTGCCGGGCCATCACGTTCGGGGCCTGGAGCTCCAGCTCGCGGAAGCCCTCGTTGGCGATGTCGCCGAGGCCGTCGATCGGCTGGCCGAGCGCGTTGACCACGCGGCCGAGGAAGGCGTCGCCGACCGGCACGGAGAGCACCCGGCCGGTGCGCTTGACGCGCTGCCCCTCTTCGAGCTTGGCGGAGTCACCGAGAACGACGACACCGATCTCCCGGACGTCGAGGTTCAGCGCCACACCCAGGGTGCCGTCCTCA
Source organism: Micromonospora sp. NPDC049139 (assembly GCF_055586845.1). Taxonomy (NCBI): domain Bacteria; kingdom Bacillati; phylum Actinomycetota; class Actinomycetes; order Micromonosporales; family Micromonosporaceae; genus Micromonospora; species Micromonospora sp. NPDC049139. The sequence goes on from NZ_JBVJHK010000002.1 coordinate 197,138, forward strand.
AACTCCAGGAGCTCGTTGGTCATGGTCGAGGGGAGGCCCTCGACGTGGGCGATGCCGTCGCCGGTGTCGGCGACGGTGCCGACCTCCTCGCGGGAGAGTTCGGACGAGTAGGAGGAGACGTAGCGCTCCAGGGCGCCGCGGATCTCCTCCGTCGAGATGGTCAGCTCGGCCATCCTCTGCTTCCTTAAGTATCAGGGGCCCGGGATACCTAGTACCGACCGGTCCGAATGGCGTCTATTCACAGGCGCTGGGCGGCAGTGCCGCCTCAGCGCTTCGCGAGCGCGTTGCGGCTCTCGTTGAGGCGGCGCAGGACGGTGCCGTCGTACAGGTCGGAGCCGACCCGCACGCTCACGCCACCGAGAACTCCGGGGTCCACCGTCTGCTTGACGGAAACCTCTCGACCGTATATCGCGGAGAGGCTCGCGCCCAGCCGGCGCTCGTCCTCGTCACTCAACGGGGCCGCTACGGTCACGTACGCCACCTGCCGGTCCCGCCGGTCGGCGGCGAGCTCGACCAGTCGGGTGAGCGCCCCGGCGAAGGAGCGCCCCCCGAACCCGCCCAGCGCCGCCTCGACGAGGCGGAGGGTGATCGGGCGGGCCTTGCCGGCGAGCAGTTCGCGGGCCAGGTCGGCCCGCTTCCCGACCGGGGCGATCGGGTCCGCCAGCGCGTTGGAGAGCGCCGACTGACCGGAGACCACCTGACCGAAGCGGAACAGCTCGTCCTCGACCTCGCCGAGGTCGCCGGCGGAGTCGGCGCTGGCCAGCAGCGCCTCCACGCCGAGCCGCTCGGCACCGTCGAGCAGCTCCGACGGCGCCGACCAGCGGCCGGCGACCAGCGAGGCGACCAGGTCGAGCGCCTCGGCGCCGACCTTGCCGCGCAGCAGCTCGCCGAGCAGGGCGGTGCGGTCCGCGCCCGAGCGGGCCGGGTCGGAGAGCGCCCGGCGCAGCCGCGGCTCGCGCCGCAGCAGGTCGGCGACGGAGAGGATGTCGTCGGCGGTGGTGGCCACCGCCGACGGCTCCGTGCCGCGGACGTACGCGTCGAGGCGCTCGGCCGCGACCTTGTACGACTCCCGGCTGGCGGCCTGCATCAGCGGGCCCCCGCGCTCTCGAGACCGCTCAGGAACCGGTCGACGGTGCCCTTGCGACGCGCCTCGTCGGCGAGCGACTCACCGACGATCTTGCTGGCCAGGTCCACCGCGATCGTGCCGACCTCGGTGCGCAGCTCGCGCACGATGGTGGCCCGCTCGGCGGCGAGCTGCTCCTTGCCGGCCGCGATGATCCGGTCGGACTCCTCCCGTGCCTTGGCGAGGATGTCCTGCCGGATGCCCTCGGCGTCGGCCCGGGCGTCGTCCCGGATCTTGGCGGCGTCGGTGCGCGCCTCGGCGAGCTGCGCGCGGTACTGCTCGAGGAGCTGGTTGGCCTCGGCCTGGGCGGCCTCGGCGCGCTTGATGCCGCCCTCGATCGCGTCCACCCGAGCCTGGAACGTCTGCTCCATGCGGGGGAAGACGAACTTCATCAGCACGACGCAGAGCAGGGCGAAGGCGATGCCGCCCACCACGATCTCCTGCCAGATCGGCACGATCGGGTTGTGGGTCGACTCACCACCCTCAGCGGCGAGCAGGAACATGGAAGACCTCCCGGTCCGAGGGGGGCGGAATTACTGAATCGGGCCCTGCCAGATGAAGCCGAAGGCGATGCCCAGCAGCGCGAGCGCCTCGATGACGGCGAAGCCGATCCAGACGTACGGCAGGGTCATCCGGGACGACTCCGGCTGGCGGGCGGTCGACTGGATGTAGGCGGCGAAGACCAGGCCGACACCGATGCCCGGGCCGATGGCCGCGAGACCGTAGCCGATGGCGGCGGTGCTGCCCTCTACCGCGGCGTAGATGTCCATTAGTGGGTTCCTCCTGGTTATCACGCGTGACGGTCACGCGGGACGACAACTGTTGGTGCGAGGTGGATCAGTGCTCGTCGGCGAGCGCGCCCTGCACGTAGCTGGCGGTCAGCACGGTGAAGACGTAGGCCTGCAGGACGATCACCAGGAACTCGAGGAAGGTGAGCGCGACGGTCATCGCCCAGGACAGCACCGAGACCGGTGCGAGCCAGGCGTTGGCGTTGAGCATCGCGAAGCCGCCGAGCGTGAAGACCAGCAGGAGCATGTGGCCGGCGAACATGTTCGCGAAGAGACGCACGGCCAGCGAGAACGGCCGGACGAGGAAGGTCGAGAAGAACTCGATCGGGATCAGCAGCGGCAGGATGTACCAGGGCGCCGGCGGGATGAGCGAGTTCTTGATGAACTTCCCGGCGCCGTGGTGCTTGATGCCGGCGTAGATGAAGAGCACGTAGCTGATCACGGCGAGGAAGGCCGGGAAGGCGATGTGCGAGTTCGGCGAGATCTGGAACAGCGGCACGATCGCGAAGAAGTTGGTCAGCAGGATGAAGCAGAACAGCGTGGTGAAGTACGGCGCGAACCGCACACCCGCGTGCCCGATCATGTCGACCGCGATGTTGTTGCGCACGAAGCCGTAGATCGACTCGGCGAGCCACTGCTTCTTGGTCGGCACCAGCTGCGGCTTACGGTAGCTGGCCAGGAAGAAGATGATCAGGACGCCGACGGCGATCCAGACCATGGCCGTGATCTTGGTGAACCAGTAGGAGTCGTGCGCACCCCAGGGCAGGATGCTGGGCAGGTAGAAGTCCTCCACGCTGGGTGGGAATGCCGCCTGGCCCGCTGCCAGGACGTTCGCCTGTCCGAACACCGCGTCCCTTCCTAAGTAGGCGTGCCGAGTCGACGGACGACCAGGATGATCCCCCCGGCCATGCCGAGCACGACGCCGATCCCGGTGGCGATGCCGCCGGTGTCGAGCCACTGGTCGACCAGCCAGCCGATGAAGCCCCACACGAGCATGCCCGCGATCAGGTATGTGAGCGCGGTCCAACCCTGGCCGGCTCCGGTCGGAACGTCGTCCGGGCCGCCGCTGGGTCGGGGGGGTTGGTCACCAGCCATGACGGGGCGAACGATATCAGCCGGGAATACGAGGCTGTGCCTCGCCCCCCGCACAACCGTCGTTGTGTGGGCCGGTGGCGGGCAGCGTCGTCTGTGGGCACGCTACTCCCCTTCCGCCAGCGTGCAAATGACCGGTGGCGGACACATTTCCGCGCCGTCCGGGCCGTGGGCCACCACCGTGCCCGCCACCTGCGGCGGGCTCAGCGGGGACGGCGGGCGTGCACGGTGGTGAGCCACCAGATGTGCACGCCGGTCCAGACCACCACGCCGGCGGCGATGCCCAGGCAGAGCGGGATCAGCCCGGGCCAGCCGGTCGACGCCACGGCCACCATCACGACGCCCAGCAGGGTCATCTTGGCCGCGTACAGGCCGAGGCCGAACGGGAGCACGAGCTGCGGATTCACCGAGTCGGCCCAGGCCAGCACCACCGTGGTCAGGGTGTAGCTGACCGCCGTGACACCCACCCCGGCCGCCGCGCCCAGCGCCGCGTCCGCGCCGCCGGCCAGCGCCCCCGCCAGCGCGGCCACCGCGATCAGCAGGCCGCTGGCGGCCAGCAGGACCGGCAGGTGCCGCAGCCGCCAGCGCCGGCCGGCCGCCGCGGTCGCCGCCGGCTCGCGCACCCCGGGCTCAGCCACGGGGGTACGCCGGGAAGTCGGCGACCAGCGCGGTCACCTCGGACGCGATCCGGGTCAGCTCGTCGGCGCCCCCCGGCGCGGCGGGATCGGTGCGCACCGCGCGGGCGATCAGCCCGGCGATCCGGTGCATCTCGCCCTCCCGCATCCCCTGGGTGGTCACGCTCGGGGTGCCGACGCGGATACCCGACGCCACCATCGGCTTCTGCGGGTCGTACGGGACGGCGTTCTTGTTCAGCGTGATGCCGGCGGCGTCGCAGCGGGCCTCGGCGTCCGCGCCCGTCACCCCGACCTCGCGCAGGTCGATCAGGGCGAGGTGGGTGTCGGTTCCCCCGGAGACCGGGCGCATGCCCTCGGCGGCCAGCCCGGCGGCGAGCGCCTGCGCGTTGCTCACCACCTGCGCCGCGTACGCCTGGAACTCGGGCTGGGCGGCCTCGCGCAGCGCGACGGCCTTGGCGGCGACGGCGTGCATCAGCGGCCCGCCCTGGGTGAACGGGAAGACCGCCTTGTCGATGCGCTGGGCCAGCGGCTCCCGGCAGAGGATCATGCCGCCGCGCGGCCCGCGCAGCACCTTGTGCGTGGTGAAGCAGACGACGTCGGCGTGCGGCACCGGCGACGGGACGGCCTTCCCCGCGACCAGCCCGACGAAGTGCGCCGCGTCCACCATCAGGTACGCCCCGACCTCGTCGGCGATCTCGCGGAACCGCGCGAAGTCGATCAGCCGGGGATAGGCCGTCGCGCCGCAAATGATCATCTTGGGGCGGTGGGCGAGGGCCAGGTCGCGCACCTCGTCGTAGTCGATCAGCTCGGTGTCCCGCCGCACCGTGTAGCCGACGGTGTGGAACCACTTGCCGGAGAAGTTCACCCGGCTGCCGTGGGTGAGGTGGCCGCCGTGCGGCAGGTCCATGGCGAGCACCGTGTCCCCCGGCTGCACCAGCGCGGCGTAGGCGGCCAGGTTGGCGCTCGCCCCGGAGTGCGGCTGGAGGTTGGCGTGCTCGGCGCCGAACAGCTCCTTCGCCCGGGCGATGCCGATCTCCTCGGCCCGGTCGACCTCGGCGCAGCCGCCGTAGTAGCGCCGGCCCGGGTAGCCCTCGGCGTACTTGTTGGTCAGCGTCGAGCCGAGCGCCGCCAGCACCGCCGGCGAGGTGAGGTTCTCGCTGGCGATCAGCTGGAGGCCGCCCCGGAGCCGGTCCAGCTCGCCCAGCACCACCCCGGCGATCTCCGGGTCCGTCGCGCGGAGCTGATCGAAGTCCGGCCCCCAGAAGGTGCCCGTCTCAGTAGCCACAGCGCCAGAGTCTATTGGGCGGCACACTGGAAGCCGTGAGATGCCTGGTCACCGGAGCCACGGGTTACATCGGCGGGCGGCTCGCGCCCCGGCTGCTGGCCGAGGGGCACACGGTGCGCTGCCTCGCCCGCAGGGCCGGCCGGCTGCGGGACGTGCCCTGGGCGGAGCGCGCCGAGATCGCCGAGGGCGACCTGCGCAGGCCGGAGACCCTGGCGGCCGCGTTCGAGGGCGTGGACGTCGCGTACTACCTGGTGCACTCGCTCGGGCAGGCCGGCTTCGAGGCCGCCGACCGGGAGGCCGCGGTCAACTTCGCCGCCGCGGCCCGCGCCGCGGGCGTACGCCGGATCGTCTACCTCGGCGGGCCGGAGCCGGCGGCGCACCGCGAGGTCCCGTCGGCGCACCTGCGCTCGCGGGCCGAGGTGGGACGCATCCTGCTGGACAGCGGGGTGCCGACGGCGGTGCTGCGGGCGGCGGTGATCATCGGGTCCGGCTCGGCCTCGTTCGAGATGCTGCGCCACCTGACCGAACGGCTGCCGGGCATGGTCACCCCGCGCTGGGTCCGCAACCGGATCCAGCCGATCGCCGTCCGGGACGTGCTGCGCTACCTGGTCGGCTGCGCGAGCCTGCCGCCGGAGGTGAACCGCGCCTTCGACGTCGGCGGGCCCGACGTCCTCACCTTCCAGGACATGGTGCAGCGCTACGCGCGGGTGGCCGGGCTGCGCCGCCGGATCATCGTGCCGGTGCGACCGCTGACCCCGTCGCTCTCCTCGTACTGGGTCGGGCTGGTCACCCCGGTGCCGAACGCGATCGCCCGGCCGCTGGTGGAGAGCCTGGTCCACGAGGCCGTCGCCCGCGAGCACGACATCGCCGCCCACGTCCCGGACCCGCCGGAGGGGCTGACCAGCTTCGACCAGGCGGTCGCGCTGGCCCTGGTCAAGGTGCGCGACGGCGAGGTGGAGACCCGCTGGTCGACGGCGAGCGGCCCGGACGCGCCCGCCGAGCCGCTGCCCAGCGACCCGGAGTGGTCCGGCGGCACCGCCTACACCGACGTACGGGAGCGGGCCGTGCACGCGTCGCCGGAGGCCCTGTGGCGGGTCGTCGAGGGCGTCGGCGGGGAGCACGGCTGGTACTCGTTCCCGCTGGCCTGGTCCGCCCGGGGCTGGCTGGACCGGCTGGTGGGCGGCGTGGGGCTGCGCCGGGGCCGGCGCGACCCGCACCGCCTGCGGGTCGGCGAGGCGCTGGACTTCTGGCGGGTGGAGGAGATCGTCCCGGGCGAGCTGCTGCGGCTGCGCGCCGAGATGCGGCTGCCCGGCCGGGCCTGGCTGGAGATGCGGGTGGCCCCGCTCGACGGCGGCCGCAGCCGCTACCACCAGCGGGCGGTGTTCCTGCCCCGCGGCCTGGCCGGGCACGCGTACTGGGGGGCGGTGGCGCCCTTCCACGCGGTGGTCTTCGGCGGGATGGCCCGCAACATCGCCCGGGGCGCCGAGCAGACCCCCTGAGTGGGTCAGTTGCCCGTGCGGGCGCCGGTGTGCCGGAAGGCGGTCGCCTCGCTGGGCGGCACGAAGTCCCGGACCGGCTGGTCGCGCAGGGCGAAGGAGAGCACCTCGCCCACCGCCTCGACCAGCTGCCCCTGCACCCGCTGGCCGACCGCGTCGCGCGGGTCGTCGGGGTTGGTGGCGATCGAGGCGACCACCAGTTGCGGGGTGAAGGCGACCACGGTCTCGGTCGCGTACCCGTCCGAGCTGCCGGTCTTGCCGGCCACCGGGCGGCCGACTTGCCGGCGCAGCCCCTCGGCGGTGCCGCGGTCGCACTCCCGGTACATCGACTGGTCGCCGACCGGGCAGCGGGCGGCGTCGGCCGCCGCCCGGGCCACGTCCGTGTCGACCGCCTGCCGGCAGTCCGGCCGCGCGGCGGCCACCGGCCGGCCCGCCGCGTCGGTCACCGAGACGACGGGCAGCGGCGCGCACCACGTCCCCTCGGCCGCCACCGCCGCGTACGCGCCGGCGAGGTCGAGCGGGGTGGTGGCGGAGACGCCGAGGGTGAACGGCCCCCACTCGCGCGCCCCGTGGCGGGCCAGCCGCGCGTCGTCCTCGGCCCGGAACACGATCCCGAGCCGCTCGGCCATCTCCACCACCCGGTCCGCGCCGACCCGCTCGGCCAGCCAGGCGAAGTAGGTGTTGACCGAGTTGCCGAACGCCGTCCACATGGTGTGTTCGCCGTCCATGTCGCTGTTGGCGTTCTGGGGGCACCAGTACCCGTCGCAGCTAGCCGCCCCGGTCGCCCGGAACTCGGTCACGATCCGCTCCGGCGCGTCGAACTCCGTGTCCAGCGGCAGCCCGGACTCCAGCGCGGCCAGCATGGTGAAGATCTTGAACGTCGAGCCGGCCTGGTAGCCGTCGATCGCCCCGCCCCCGGCGACCAACTGGTTGACCGTGTTCGGGTGGTTCTTCTGCCCGGCCGGGTTGCCGGCCACGCTGTAGTTCCGGTTCACCGCCATGGCGAGCACCCGGCCCGTGCCGGGCTGGACCACCGCCGTCGGCGCCGCCCGGCGGTCGTCCAGGGAGTAGATCCGGCGGACCTGCTCGGTGGCGGCGCGCTGCACGGCCGGGTCCAGCGAGGAGACGATGGAGAAGCCGCCCCGACGCAGCGTGAGCTGCCGCTCGTCGACCGTCGCGCCGAACGCCTGCTGGGCGTTCCACCAGCGGGTGAACCAGTCGCAGAAGAAGCCCCAGTCGGCGTGCTCCTCCGGCACCGCCGTGCAGTCGTTCGGGGTCTGGCTGGGGCGCAGGTGCAACTGCTCGGCCCGGGCCTGGTCCGCCGCCGCGGCCGGGACCTGCCCCGACTCGACCAGCCGGTCCAGCACGTACGCCCGGCGGGCGAGCGCCGCGTCCGCGTCGCCGTTGATCGGGTCGTCGGTGTGCGGGGAGCGGACCAGCCCGGCCAGCAGCGCTGCCTCGGCCAGGGTGAGATCCGCCGGCGCCTTGGAGAAGTAGCGCTTGCTCGCGGCGGCCACCCCGTACGCCCCGGCCCCGAAGTAGGCGATGTTGAGGTAGCGGGCGAGGATCTCGTCCTTGGTCAGCTCCCGCTCCAGGGCCAGCGCGTACCGCATCTCCTGGATCTTGCGGGCGGTGGTGAGTTCGGTGGCGGCGGCGCGCTGCCGCTCGCTGAGCCGGGGGTCGTTGCTGAGCACGTTGCGGACGTACTGCATGGTCAGCGTGGACGCGCCCTGCCGGGTCTCCCCGCTGCCCTGGTTGACCGTGAAGGCCCGCACCGCGCCGCGCAGGTCGACCCCGCTGTGCTCGTGGAACCGGACGTCCTCGGCGGCGACGATCGCCTGCCGCATCACCGGCGCGACCTCGGCCAGCGGCACGTCCACCCGGTCCTCCTGGTAGAAGGAGGTGATCAGGGTGGTGCCGTCGTTGGCGTAGAGGTTCGACCGCTGGGCCGTCGGCGGCGTGCGCAACGTGTTGGGCAGCTCCGAGTACGGCGCGGCGAGCGCCGAGAACCCGATGCCGAACACCAGCGCGGTCGGTAGGGCCGCCGCCGCGAGCGCCACGCCGGCGAGCACGCCGGCGAGCAGCACGGTGAACAGTCTTTCGAGGTGTGCCCGGGTCATCAGCTCTCCCCGCAGGAGCCGGTCAGGACCCACCCAGAATGACCTGAAAGGCCCTCTCCACCGCCCCTTTCCCCCAAACCCGCAGGAAACTCACGCGCGAGGGTAACTCCGGCGAATTACGGCACGAGTCCGGCGGCGCGGGTGGACGGCCACGGCGGCAGCCTGCCCGGAGCGCGGCGGGCGGTTACGGCAGGAGCGCGGCGGCGAGGGGGTGGACGGTCTCCTCGATCTCGTCGGCCACCCGGCTGAAGCACTGGTCGCCGCGCCCCCACGGGTCGTCGAGATCGTCGGTGGGCAGGGCGGTGGTGCCCTCCCGGGCGGCGTGGGCGGCCGCCACCAGCGCCACGCCGCGCGCGTACACCCCCTCCGGGGTGGCCTCGGCCGGGGGCAGCCCGGCCGCGTCCACCGCGGCGAGCAGCCGGCCGAACTCGCCCAGCACGAAGGTGCGCGCCGCGGCGTCGGGACGCAGCGCCACCACGTACTCCTGCTGGTCCGCGGTGGCGGTGAGCACGAGGTCGGCGGCGTCGATGTGGTCCGAGCGGAGCTTGCGGGCGGCGAAGCCGTCGGTGCTGCCGCCCCGGGTGGTGACCTGGCGGGCGGCCGGCGGGTTCATCTCCTCACCGGCGTGCCAGCCGCCGGTGCCCGCGCTGTGGCTGTGCACCAGCTCGTCGGCGCGGCCCGGGTCGGCCTCCCGCCGGGCCAGCCGCTCCCGGACGGCGAGGGCCAGCAGCCGCTCGGCCATCGGGGACCGGCAGATGTTGCCCATGCAGACGTGCAACACGGTGAACGGCGGCACTCAGACCCCCTGGCCGACGAGGATGTCCGGCACCACGTCACGCAGCTTCTCCAGCGGGACGGCGCCCTGGCGGAGGACCTGCGGCACCTCGCCGGTGAGGTCGACGATGGTGCTCGGCACCGGGTCCGGGCAGGGCCCCGCCTCCAGGTACGCCCGCACCGAGTAGGCGAGCTGGTCGCGGGCCTGCTCGGCGGTGAGCGCGGCCGGCTGGCCGGTCTTGTTGGCCGAGGCGACCGCCATCGGGCCGGTCTCGCGCAGCACCTCCAGCGCCACCGGGTGCAGCGGCATCCGCACCGCCACCGTCCCGGACGTGTCGCCGAGGTCCCAGCGCAGGCTCGGCGAGTGCTCGACGACGATGGTCAGCGCGCCGGGCCAGAACGCCTCCACCAGGTCCCGCGCGGCCTGGGGCAGCGAGTAGACCAGGCCGTCGAGGGTGTGCCGGGAGCCGATCAGCACCGGCGGCGGCACGTGCCGGCCGCCCTTGGCGTCCAGCAGGGCCTTGACCGCGTACGGGGTGAACGCGTCCGCGCCGATCCCGTAGACCGTGTCCGTCGGCAGGACGACGAGTTCGCCGTTCTTGACCGCCTCGATGGCCGCAGCGATGCCGCGGTCCCGGTCGGCGGGCGACCGGCAGTCGTAGAGCATCACGAGGAGTCAGTCTGCCACGCCGGGTGGACGGCGGCGTGCGGGCCGTCCGCCCGGCGGGACGCGGTGGCGAAGCGGGGCCGCCCGACCAGGTCCGGGTGGTCGGCCACCGCCTCGAACCGACCGTCCGCCGCCAGCAGGTCGGGCACCGCCGTGCCGTGCGTGTCGTCGTGCTCGACGCCGAGCGCCCCGCCGGGGCGCAGCAGGGCCGCCGCCCGCGCGACCACCGGGCGGATCACCGCCAGGCCGTCCGCCCCGCCGAAGACCGCGCTGGCCGGATCGTGCCGGCCCACCTCCGGCGGCACCGGCACGTCGGAGGGCACGTACGGCGGGTTGCAGAGCAGCACGTCGACCCGGCCGACGAGGTCGGCCAGCAGGTCCGGGGCGGTGACGTCCGCCGCCACCACCTCGATCGGCCGGTCCCCCGCCGCCGCCCGGGTCGCCGCGTTCCGCCGCAGCCAGGGCAGCGCGTCGGCCGAGCGTTCCACCGCCACCACCCGGGCGGCCGGCACCTCCTGGGCGACCGACAGGGCGACCGCGCCGGAGCCGCTGCACAGGTCCACCACCACCGGGGCGGCCAGGCGCCCGGCCCGCGCGATCCCCCAGCCGGCGAGCAGCTCGGTCTCGGGCCGCGGCACGAAGACACCCGGCCCGACGGCCAACTCCAGGTGCCGGAAGCCGGCGACGCCGGTGAGGTGCTGCAACGGCTCCCGGTCGGCCCGCCGGGCGACCAGCCCGTCGAACCGGTCGAGCTGGTCGGCGGTGAGGTCGTCGGCCAGCGCGAGCCGCCCCCGGGGCACCCCCAGCACGTACGCGGCCAACTGCTCCGCCTCGGCGCGGGCCGCCTCGACGCCGGCCTCGGCCAGCGCCCGGGCCGCCCGGGACACCGCCACGGAAGGGCGTTGTCGTCTCGTCCCTTCGGACGGCTGTTGCGGCGCGGTCGTCACGAGATAATCATGAGGCGTCGCGCCGGACATCACGAGCGGATGCGTCCGGGCGCACACCGACAGGAGGTCGCGGGTGGGTTGGCTCGACCGGGTCACCGACCAGGTTGACGCCCTCACGCGGTCGCGGGCGTTGCAGGAGTCCAGCCGTTCCGCCGAGGCGTACGCGATCCTCGACCGCGTCATCGGCACCACCACCGACCCGTACGCGCGGGCCGACGCCCTGGTGCAGCGCCTCTCGGCGGTGATCAACCTGGGCCGGACGGCCGAATACACGCGGGCGGTCGAGGAGGCCTCCACCGCGGTCCGCGACCTCGCCGAGCCCTACCTGCACGGGCACCTCAACGCGCTGGCCGCGCTCGCCGCGCACCACCAGGGCGCGCTGGACCGCTGCGTCACGCACCTGGTCAAGGCCGCCCGGGCGCTGGGCGCGGTGCCGGATCCCGACCGGGACACCGCGTGGGGCTGGCACGACCTCGCGATGGCCTACTCCTACCTCAGCTTCCACGGCTACGCCCTCGGCGCCATCGAGCGGGCCCGGCAGCTCGGGACGGCCGCCGGGATCCCGGCGGAGACGTTCGCCGCGCCCGGCATCCGGCTGCGCAACGCGGTGGCGCTGGACCACAACGGCGACAGCGACGGCTGCCTGCGGGTGCTGCGGGACGTCGCCGCCGACCTGGACCGGTTCCTGCGCAGCGGCCGGGCCGGGAGGCTGCGCCCGAGCAGCCTGGCCGCGTACGGCTACGCCGCCGCCCGGCGGGGGGCCCTGGGCGACCGGCTGGAGGTCGGCACGGACGCCGCCCCGGCGCGGCTGCTCGGCCACGGCGGGGACAGCGCCCGGGCCCGGGACATGCGCCAGCTCGGCCAGGTCTGCCTCGCCGTCGCCGAGGGCCGGCCGATCGAGGCGGTCACCCGGCTGGACACCGTCCAGGTCTCCAGCGAGACGCTGGGCGCGGCCGAGCCGGCGCGGCTGCGCAGCATCGCCCTGGCCCGCTCCGGCGACCACGCGGCGGCCCACCGGGCCGACCGGCTGGCGTTCCGGCTGGCCGCCCAGCGCAACGACCGGCTCCGGGACGTCTACATCGACGGCATCGCCGCCCGCATCGACCACGAGGAGATGCGCCGCGAGGCGGCCCGCTTCGAGGGCGAGGCGCTGACCGACCCGCTGACCGGGCTGCCCAACCGGCGCCGGCTGGAGCGCTACATCGCCACGGTGGTCGCCGGCGGCGACCGGGTGGTGATCGGCGTCTGCGACCTGGACGGCTTCAAGGCGGTCAACACCCGGCACGGGCACCACTCCGGCGACCTGGTGCTCCAGCGCGTCGCCGGGGTGATCAACCGGGTGATGCGCCGGGGCGACTTCGTGGCCCGCTACGGGGGCGACGAGTTCGTGGTGGTGCTCCCCCACGCCGGGATGGCCGAGGCGGCCGAGGTGGGCCGCCGGATCGACGCCGCGGTGCGGGCGGAGGACTGGGAGTCGCTGGTGCCCGGCACGCCGGTCGGGGTCAGCGTCGGCTTCGCGGAGGTGGGCGCCACCGGCCCCGGCCTGCGCGACGCCCTCAGCGCCGCCTTCGAGGCGGCCGACCGCGAGATGCTCCGCGCGAAGACCCGCCCCCGCGCCTCCTGACCCCGCGTTCTCATCGGCCGCCCGGCGGGTCAGCGGCGGGTCAGCTCCGTGTCGCCGGCCAGGCGGGCGGCGCGGTCGGCCTCCGCCAGGGCGTCGAGGACGCCGTCCAGGTCCCCGGCGAGGGACAGGTCCAGGTTGTACGCGGTGTAGCCGATCCGGTGGTCGGTGATCCGGTTCTGCGGGAAGTTGTAGGTGCGGATCCGCTCCGAGCGGTCCACGGTACGCACCTGTGCCTTACGGGCGTCCGAGGCGGCCGCGTCGGCCTGCTCCTGGGCCGCCGCCAGCAGCCGGGCGCGCAGGATCCGCATCGCCTGCTCCCGGTTCTGCAACTGGGACTTCTCGTTCTGGCACGAGACCACGATGCCGGTCGGGACGTGGGTGATCCGCACCGCCGAGTCGGTCGTGTTCACCGACTGGCCGCCCGGACCCGACGAGCGGAACACGTCGATCCGCAGGTCGTTCGGGTCGATGGTGACGTCGACGTCCTCGGCCTCGGGCAGCACCAGCACGCCGGCGGCGCTGGTGTGGATCCGGCCCTGCGACTCGGTGACCGGGACGCGCTGCACCCGGTGCACGCCGCCCTCCCACTTGAGCCGGGACCAGACGCCGTTGCCGCCCTCGGGCACGCCCTTGGTCTTGATCGCCAGCGAGACGTCCTTCACCCCGCCGAGGTCCGAGTCCTGGGCGTCGATCACCTCGGTGAGCCAGCCGCGCCGCTCGGCGTACCGGGTGTACATCCGCAGCAGGTCGCCGGCGAAGAGCGCGGACTCCTCGCCGCCCTCGCCGGCCTTGATCTCGACGATCACGTCCTTGGCGTCGTGCGGGTCGCGCGGGATCAGCAGCTCGGCCAGCCGCTCCTCGAGCGCCGGCAGGGTCGCCGCGATCGACTCCGCCTCGGCGGCGAAGGACGGGTCCTCGGCGGCCAACTCCCGGGCGGCGGCGAGGTCGGCGCGGGCCTGCTCCAGCTCCCCGGCCGCCTTGTGCAGCGGGACCAGCTCGGCGTACCGACGGCCGACCCGGCGGGCGGTGCCCTGGTCGGCGTGGATGGCCGGGTCCGCCAGCCGCTTCTCCAGCTCGGCGTACTCGTCGAGGAGGGCGGCCAGGCGCTCACTGCTCATGCGGGGGAAGCTCCTTCGACGACGGCGGGACGGGAGGCGGAACCGGGGCGGATACGGACGACGCCCGCGACCGGCACGAAACCGGGCGCGGGCGCCGAACGAGGAGTTACTTGGCCTTCTTGGCCTGAACCTTGGCGTACTTCTGCTGGAACTTCGCGACCCGCCCGGCGGTGTCCAGGACGCGCTGCTTGCCCGTGTAGAACGGGTGGCAGGCGCTGCAGGTCTCGACGTGGATCGAGCCGCCCTTGGCGGTGCTGCGGGTGCTGAAGGTGTTGCCGCAGGAGCAGGTGACCTCGGTGGTCACGTACTCCGGGTGGATGTTGGGCTTCATGTCGCCTCGGTCCTTTCGTGGATGGTCGCCGGGTCGCCGTCGGTGTCCGTCGCCTCGTGCGCGACGGGCTCGGGCGTGAACCGGAACCGGTGGCCGATTGACCAGTGTGCCATGGGCCGGCGCCGGCCCGGCAATCGGGCCGCACGGCTGGTCCGGCATCGACAACGCGCGCCTCGTCTCCCGCATTCCCGCCGCCTGGCCGGGCATTCACCCCGGCACGGCCGCCCGCCGGTCGTGCCCCGACCGGGGTACGGCGGCGACGCGCCGCCGGCCACCGAGACGTACGACACGGAGGAGCCATGGCCCGCCTGATCGCCACCCGGGGACTCCCCGCCTCCGGCAAGACCACGTTCGCCCGGACGCTGCAACCGTCCGTGGTCCGGGTCAACCGGGACGACCTGCGCCGGATGCTGCACGGCGAGCGGCTGTTCACCCAGTGGGCGGAGTGGCAGGTGACCGTCGTGCAGCGGGCGCAGGTCGAGGCGCTGCTGCGGGCCCAGGCGGACGTCTGCGTCGACGACACCAACCTGCGGTCGCGGACCCTGCGGGACTGGGCCGACCTGGCCGCCCGGCACGGCGCCGAGTTCGAGGTGCACGACTTCACCGACGTGCCGCTGGCGGTGTGCCTGCGCCGCGACGCCGCCCGCCCGGAGGCCGACCGGGTCGGCGAGGCATGGATCCGCCGGCTGCACGAGCGCTACCTGGCGGGGCGCGCGCTGCCGCTGCCGGTGCCGCAGGCCCGGACGGGGCGGCCGGCCACGGTGCACGCCCCGTCGACCGAGCCGCCGGAGATCGTGCTGGTCGACATCGACGGGACGGTCGCGCTGAACGTCTCGCGCAGCCCGTACGACATGACCCGGGTCGACGAGGACGAGCCGAACCCGGCGGTGATCGCGGCGGTCCGGGCGATGCACGCGGCCGGGTACGGGGTGGTCTTCTGCTCGGGCCGCGACGCCACCGCCCGGCCCGCCACGGAGGCGTGGCTGGCCCGGCACGTCCGGGTGCCCTACCTCGACCTGCACCTGCGCGCGGTCGGCGACAACCGCAAGGACTCGGTGGTCAAGCAGGAGATCTACGAGCACGAGGTCAGGGACCGCTACCGGGTGGTCGGCGTCTTCGACGACCGCCAGCAGGTCGTACGGATGTGGCGCGCCCTCGGCCTCACCGTCTTCCAGGTCGCCGAGGGCGACTTCTGAGGCCCGCACCTATCGGTGCGGGCCTCAGATTGGCGTTAGGAAGGGCACCTTCCTATGCACCAGGCGATAGGAAGGTGCCCTTCCTTACACCTCAGGCGGCGGGGGTCAGGGTGACGGTCGCCTCGGCGTGGACGCCGTTGACGGCCACCGCCAGCGTGACCTGCGCGCCGGCGCGCAGGGCGGTGAGCGTGCCGGTGGCCGGGTCGAAGCGGGCCACGTGCCAGGGCTTCAGCCCGGCGGCCGAGCCGACGTGCAGGTTCGGCGAGGCGGACCAGTCCGCACTCACCGGGGCCGCCACCGGCACCGTACGCCCGCCCGGCTGGGTCACCGTGGCGGTGACCGTGGCCGGGGCGCCGACGGCGACGCTGGCCGGGGCGGCCAACGCGAGCCCGTCGACGTGCGCGTGGAACTCGGCGGCGACCCAGCTCGGGCCCTCGGCGAGCGGGTCCCGCCGGGCCCGGTCGGCCTCGGCGGCGCTCACCGGGTCCACCCCGAACTCGGTCCACCCGGTGAATCCGCCCTGGTCGGCCGGGGTGGACGGGTTCTTGCCCGAGTTGCCGTTGATCAGGTACGGCACCCCGTCGACCCGGTCGGCGTGGAACGTGCCGACGTGCCCGCCGACGAAGACCGCCCCCTTGCCGGTGCGGTGCTGGAAGTCGGCCAGCCACTGCTCCAACAGCGCGGCCTCCTTCCGGTCGCCGAGCTGGCTGGCCTTGGCGGGGCTCGGGTCGCGCGGCGGGTGGTGGTACAGCACCGCCACCGAGCCGACGGCGGGGTCGCCGGCCGCCGAGTCGAGCGCCTCGCGCAGCATCCGCACCTGGTCGAAGCCGCCGCCGCGCAGCGAGCCGGTCGACGAGTTCAGCGTGACGAACCGGGTGCCCTTGTGGTCGAAGACCCGCTCGCTGTCGCCGAACACGGCCCGGAAGTTGGCGATCGGGGCGCCCATGATCTCGTGGTTGCCGGGCACGTAGTAGTACGGCAGTTCCCCGCCGAGTTCCTCGTCCAGCACCCGCTTCGCCAGCGCGAAGTCGGCCGGGTACGCGGTGTCCACGAAGTCGCCGTTGATCACGAGGAAGTCCGGCTTCGCGGCCTTGACCTCGCGGAGCGTACGGCGGGCCTGGGCGACCAGGTCGCTGTCCGGGTCCGCCGCGACGAACTGCGCGTCGGACATGACCGCGAAGCGCCAGGGCGCGCCGTCGACCGTGCCGTCGCGGAGCACCACCCGGTCGGTGCGCGGCGCCTCGGCCGGGGCGTCGACCGTCGGCGGCACCTTCGCCACGAGGTCGTCGATGATCACCTCGCTGCGGTACTGGGCAGCGGCGTTGGTCTCGGCCACGTAGAACCGGCGGATCCGCACCGGGTACTGCACCCCGGCGGGCACGGCGAACTCGACGTACTTCCAGCCCTTCCAGGTGATCAGCGGCCCGCGCAGGACGTGCTGGGTGTTCTGCGCGTCGTGCAGGTGCAGGCTGGGCCACTCCCCGGTGCCGTTGCCGTGGATCCACATGCCGAACGCCTGCGGCTGGCCGGCCACGTCGATCCAGGCCGGCGGGTCGGCGTACGCGGCCCGGGTGCCGGTGGACTGGCTGAAGTCGTACGTCATCTTCAGGCCGGTGCCGGTGCGCCCCGGCGCCGGGGCGACGGCACCGCTGGCCCGGGCCTGGCTGAACTTCCAGGCCGCCGCGTCGTCGAACGTGGCCACCGGGACGTCGGTGAGCCCGACGGTGACGGGCAGCACGGTGCTGCTGCCGCCCACGCGCACGGTGACCAGCGCCGAGCCGGTGTCCCGCAGCGCGGTGACGGCGAGGTTGCCGTCGGCGGTCGGGGTGATCTTGAGAAGGTCCCGGTCGTAGTCGAGCTTCAGGTCGGCGGGCTCGATCGGGGCGGTGTTGCCCTCCGCGTCGTAGCCGACCACGCCGAACAGCGCGCTGCCGTCGGTGCCGTCCAGGCCGATCCGGTCCACGGTGGAGTCGATCCGGGCCAGCGGGCCGAGGACGGTGAGGTCGAGGGTGCCGCTGGCCTCGCCCCGCCAGGCGGTGATGGTGGTTTGGCCCGGCGTCGCGGCCCGGAAGACACCGGACTCGTCGACCTTGCCGTGCACCGCCGGGTTGGCCCGCCACTCCGGCGCGCCGGCCGCCGGGCCGTACGTCTCGTCGTGGCCGGCGGCGGTGAGCCGGCGGGTGAGGCCGGGGAAGACCCGGTCGGGGCGACCGCCGCGCACCGGCGCGACGCCGGGTGCGCTGGTCGGGTCGCTGGCGGTCTCCAGCCAGTACCCGGTGAGCCGGCCGCTGCCCTGGGGTGCGTAGAGGGCCAGGCCGTTGGGCACCGCGCGCTCCGTGCCGTCGGAGGGGCTGTTCTCCACCTGCACGGCCGCCGCGCCCGGCTCCCGGGCGAGCAGCGTGGACGAGCCGCCGCCGTCGAGGTTGAGCGCGTGGTGGGCGCCGAGTTCGGCCATCATCCGGCCCATCTCGGTCTGGGTGACGCCGCGGCTGTCGACCTGCCGGCCGTCCACGGTGAGCATGATCATGCGCCGGCCGTCGGCGGAGAAGCCGACCGACGTGCGCGGGGCCAGCGTCGCGTCGGCGATGTTCTGCACCACGCCGTCCCGGACCAGCACGTTGCCGCCGCCGACCGCCGCGTGCAGGGTGCTGCCGTCGGCGGGCTTGGGCTGCCAGGCGACCGTCACCGGGTCGCCGGGGCGCAGCCCGGCGAGGGCGTCCGCGCCGGCGTCGCGGCCGAGCAGCACGGTGGTGCCGGCCGGGATCGGCCCGCTGCCGGCCGTCGTGCCGACGGTGGCGACGCGGCCGTCGACCACCGTGACCTCCGTGACGCGGGCGGCGCCGGCGACCGCGCGTTCCCGGGTGTACGACCCCCAGAGCGCGGTGAACACGCCGATCCCGTTCGCCTGGATCATGTTGTTGAACTGGGTCAGCGGCACCGGGCCGGTGGGCAGCGTCGCGGTGCCGTCGAAGTTCACCTCGATCACCCGGCCGAGCCCCTCGGTGGTGATCGCGACGGCGTTGCGGTGCCCGCCGACCGCGGACTGGACCAGCTCGCCGTCGCGGATGCCGACGCCCTGGGCGGCGCCCGAGTTGTTGATGTCGAAGAAGTCGCCGTTGACCGCGGCGACCGCGCGGGAGGCGTCCACCGCGCGGCGCAGCGGCTCGGCCCGGCTGACCGCGCCGGAGTTCACGTAGTCGACGGTGACGCCGCCGGTGAGGTCGGCCGTGAGCGCGTCGGCGCGCAGCCAGCCGTCGGCGTCGTACCGGTCGAAGGAGGTGAGTTGGAGGCCCGGGGCGACCGGGCGGGTGGTCTTGGCGGTCTCCAGGCCGCCGGCCGGCTCGATGCCGCCGGAGAGCGTGACGGAGTCGGCGGGGTACGAGGAGGCGCGGGGGGCGTCCTCGGCCGCGGTGGCAGAGGGGTCGGTGGCCGGATCCGGCGCACCGGCGGTCGCCGGCACGGTGCCGGCCATGGTGAGCAGCGGCGTCAACAGCAGGACGCCGGCAAGACGGGCAGATCGTCTGCGGGTACGCATGGGCCACAGTCAACCGGACTGTGAATAGAAGTTTCAATACCTGTCAACCAAACCGAAGGAAAACTCCACCCTTCGCTGCCCGGTCCGCAGCAACCGCGCCGCCGGCGTCGGTGGGGTGGTGGAACGCGCTGTCGAGCTGCCCCGTCCATGCGACCAGCCGGAGCCGTTCCCCGCCCCGTCCGCGAGGGCGGCTCGACCGCGCGCACTGCCGCCAGGCCCAGGCTCGACACCGCCAGATGACGCGCGCGACGGGCGTGGTGACCGAATGCGACTGTCGTGGGCAGACGGACGGCGGGCGGGCGAACGACAAGGGGTGCCCGGGAACGCGAGAAGGGCACGGCCGCGTGGCCGTGCCCTTCTCGTCGGTCTCACCCGGGGAGGGTCACTCCCCCGGCGTCGACTTGGCGATCTGCATCAGGAACTCGATGTTGGTGCGGGTCTGCTTGAGCTTGTCGAGCAGCAGGTCCAGCGCCGCCTGCGAGTCCAGCGAGTGCAGCACCTTGCGGAGCTTGTGGATGATGGCCAGCTCCTCCGGCGCGAGCAGGATCTCCTCCTTGCGCGTGCCGGACGGGTGGATGTCGATGGCCGGGAAGGTGCGCTTGTCGGCGATCTTCCGGTCCAGCTTCAGCTCCGCGTTGCCGGTGCCCTTGAACTCCTCGAAGATGACCGTGTCCGCCATGGACCCGGTCTCCACCAGCGCGGTGGCGAGGATGGTCAGCGAGCCGCCGTTCTCGATGTTGCGGGCCGCACCCAGGAAGCGCTTCGGCGGGTAGAGCGCGGTGGAGTCGATACCACCCGACATGATCCGGCCGCTGGCCGGCGCCGCCAGGTTGTACGACCGACCGAGCCGGGTCACCGAGTCGAGCAGCACGACCACGTCGTGGCCCAGCTCGACCAGGCGCTTCGCCCGCTCGATCGCCAGCTCCGCCACCGTGGTGTGGTCCTGCGGCGGACGGTCGAACGTCGCCGCGATGACCTCACCCTTCACCGACCGCTGCATGTCGGTGACCTCTTCGGGGCGCTCGTCCACCAGCACCACCATCAGGTGGCACTCCGGGTTGTTGTGCGTGATCGCGTTCGCGATGGCCTGCAGCACCATCGTCTTGCCCGCCTTCGGCGGCGACACGATCAGCGCGCGCTGGCCCTTGCCGAGCGGCATGACCAGGTCGATCACCCGGGTGGTGAGGATGTGCGGCTCGGTCTCCAGCCGCAGCCGCTCCTGCGGGTAGAGCGGGGTGAGCTTGTAGAACTCCGGCCGACGCTTCGCCTCGTCCGGCTCCATCCCGTTGATGGTGTCCAGCCGCACCAGCGGGTTGTACTTGTCCCGCCGCTGCTCGCCGTCGCGCGAGGCGCGCACCGCACCGGTGATGGCGTCACCGCGCCGCAGACCGTACTTCTTGATCTGGGACATCGAGACGTAGACGTCGTTCGGGCCGGCCAGGTAGCCGGTGGTCCGCACGAAGGCGTAGTTGTCG
This sequence comes from Micromonospora sp. NPDC049139, assembly GCF_055586845.1. Taxonomy (NCBI): domain Bacteria; kingdom Bacillati; phylum Actinomycetota; class Actinomycetes; order Micromonosporales; family Micromonosporaceae; genus Micromonospora; species Micromonospora sp. NPDC049139. The sequence continues at coordinate 217,344 of NZ_JBVJHK010000002.1, forward strand.
AGCACGTCGATGATGCCGGCCACCGGGACGAGCACGTCGTCCTCGCCGACCTGCGGCTCGCGCCCGCCGTCGCCGCCGCCCTCGGCCCGCTCGCCACGGCCGCGGCGACGGTCCCGGAACCGGCTGCGCCGGCCGCGCCGGCCGCCGCCCTCGCCGTCGTCGTCACCGTCGGCGTCGCGCTCGGCGCGCTGGACCCGGTCGCCCCGCTCGTTGCGGTCGCCCCGCTCGGCCCGCTCGGCCCGCTCGTTGCGGTCGCCCCGCTCGCCACGCTCGGCCCGCTCGTTACGGTCGCCCCGCTCGGCCCGCTCGCCCCGCTCGGCCCGCTCGCCACGCTCGGCCCGTTCGCCGCGCTCCGCGCGGTCGGCCCGCTCGGCACGGTCGCCGCGCTCGGCACGCTCAACGCGCTCCGCGCCACGCTCCGCACGCTCGGCCCGCTCGCCACGCTCAACGCGCTCCGCACGCTCGCGGCCACGGCCCTCGGCCCGGTCGGCACGCTCGCCGGCCTCGGCCTCCTCCGTGCGGGTCTCCGCGGGACGGGCCTCGGCGGCCCGCGCCTCGGCGGCGGCGGCCCGGCTGCGCCGGGTCCGGGGACGAGCCTCGGTCTCGACGGGCGCCGGCTCCGCCGGGGCCTGCTCCGCGGCCCGCCGCTCGGCCTTGGGCCGCTCGGTGGTCTCGCGGACCTCGGCGTGGACCTCTTCACGGGCGGGAGCGGCGGCGGCCGCGACCTCGGCCCGCGGTCGAGGGGTCCCGGCGGTGGCACCGCCCTGCCGCTCGGAGATCGCGCTGATCAGCTCGCCCTTGCGCATCCGAGCCGTGCCCGAGATGCCGAGCGACGCAGCCAGGCTCTGCAGCTCCGGCAGCAGCATCGCCGACAGGCCGGTGCCGCTGCGCCGACGACGGGCGGGGGCGGCGGCGGTGGTGGCATCGCCAGCGACGTTGGAAACATCCGACGTCACGTCGGTGGTGTCGCTCAATGGATTCCTTCCCTCGATAGGCCGGGACTGCCCGGGGTCGAAACAAGGTGGCCGGGCGGCCTCGGTGCACCCGCCTCGCATGGACGCGTCGCGGGAGTCTGTGACACAGCAGCCGGTCGGTTTCCCGACTCACCAACGTCGGTGAGCAGGTCTCGCCGTCTGCGGCGACCTGTGAAGACTGCGGTGCGGCGTGGGCCTAAGCAGGGGTGACGGGCTGACCGCCGAAAGCTTCGGGGGTGCGCCGACCCGCAGGAAGATCGCATGCTTCGCGGCTGTGCTAAGTCTAGAGCGTAATCAACTCTTCCGACCTGCGGCAACAGGGTCCCGCTCCGCGTGTCCGAGTCTACCCCGGGCAACCCGTGCTCCGTGCCCGTCCGGGTCCAACCGCCAGACCTGCCAGTCTGTTCCCGGATCATAGCCTTCCGGCAACCCGTCCAGGGCCAGGACGGTCGGCCCGGCCCCACTGATCACAGCGGCCACACCGGCCTCACGCAACGCCCTGACCAGGGCGGCGCTGCCCGGCATCCCCTCCGCGCGGTAGTCCTGGTGCAGCCGGTCGACGGTGGCCGGCAGCAGCAGCGCCGGCTCGGCGGTCATCGCGTGCACCAGCAGCGCGGCGCGTCCGGCGTTCAGCGCCGCGTCCCCGTGCGGCACGGCGGCCGGCAGGGCGGCCCGCGCCGCCGCCGTCAGGCCGCGCTCCTGAGGCACGAAGACCGTCGGCCGTACGCCGGCGGCGACCGGCAGCGACACCGCCCGGGCCCCGGACGGCTCCGTCCAGGCCAGCGTGAAGCCGCCGAGCAGGCAGGGCGCCACATTGTCCGGATGGCCCTCGATCCCGGCGGCGAGCCGCAGCGCGGCGGCGTCGTCCAGCCGGGTCTCCCCGTCGGTGACCAACGCCCGGGCGAGCAGCACGCCGGCGACGATCGCGGCCGACGACGAGCCCAGCCCCCGGGCCTGCGGGATGCGGTTGACGCACTCCACCGCCAGGCCCGCCGGCTGGCCGCCCAGCGCCTCGAAGGTCGCCCGCATGGCACGCACCACGAGGTGCCGGTCGTCGGTCGGCAGCTCCCCGGCGCCCTGCCCCGTCACGGCCACCGTGACGCCCCCCGCCGTGACCTCGGCGGCCACGTCGTCGTAGAGGGCCAGGGCGAGCCCCAGGGCGTCGAAGCCCGGCCCCAGGTTGGCGCTGGTGGCGGGAACCCGGACCCGGACCGGACCGGAGGCGAATGTCGTCGGCACTGGCTCATGCTAGGGCTCCGCAGCGACGTCGCGGCCGTCCGCCCGCCCGGTGGGACGGGGCCGCCGCCGGCACCGCGCGGGTGATCCGGCCCGGCGCCGTTCCGCTAGCCTGACCCGACCGACGACGACGGGAGGCAGAGTGCTCGGACACCTGGCGACGACGCTGGCCACGCAGGCGCCCACGGTGCTGGTGTTGCTGGTCGGCCTCGTGCTGACCGTGACGGCGGGGCGTCGGCTGCCCCGACTGCCCCGGCTGCTGGCCCTGTTCGGCCTCGGCGTGCTGCTCGTCAGCTCGGCGCTCACCCTCGCCTGGGTCCTGCTTGCTCCCCGCCTGATCGACGGCACCTTCGGATCTTCCGACGGCGAGGACTTCGGGTGGATCGGGTATTCCGACGGCGAGGACTTCGGGTGGCGCGAGTTCCAGTTGGTGAACACGGCGTACAGCGTGGTGATGGCCGTGGCGTACCCCCTCGGGCTGGGCCTGGTGATCGCGGCGGTGCTCGCCGGGCGGCGGGCGACCGGCCCGGCGGCTGCCCCCTCGGGCGGCTGGCCGCCCGCCGGGCCGGCGCCGACCCCCGGGCCCGCGCCGACCGTAGCCGGGCAGCCCGCGCCGGGGTGGCCCACGGCGGCGCCCGGTCACGCGCCGACACAGTGGGACGGCCTGACCCGGCCGGACGCGCCCACGGGCGGAGCGGGACAGCGCTGACCGGCGGGCGGGTCAGCGGGCCGGGGTCGGGTCCGGCTCCGCGACGGGGTCGGTGAGGGAGAGCCGGCGGGTGGCGATCCGCCAGCCGACCGCGTAGACCAGCGTGACCAGGCCGCACCCGGCCAGCACCACCCGTTCGTCCACCGTGTCCACCACGGCCGCCACCACGAGCTGACTGACCGAGATGGCCAGGGTCGCCAGCATCATGTCGGTGGCGAAGACCCGGCCCCGCAACCGGTCGGGCACCTCGCCCTGGAGGGCGAAGTTCGACATCACCCAGTTGCTGCCACCGGCGAAGTGGGCGACGAAGACCAGGGCCAGCACCAGCGGGAACCAGTCGACGACCGAGATGCCGAGGTAGGCCAGGCCGTAGAGGGACATGGACAGCGCCAGCCCGGACAGCAGCCAGGCCCGGTTGTTCAGCACCCGACGCATCAGGATCGGCCCGACCAGCGCACCCGCCCCGCGGACCGCGAAGAGCAGCCCGGTGCCGACCGGCCCCACGCCGTACACCGCGGCGAGCAGTGGGAAGACCGTCAGCACGCCGTTGCCCAGGCCGACCGCGCTCTTCACGGTGACCAGCCCCAGCACCCTCGGCCGGTGCCCGATGTAGCCCAGCGCCTCGCGGATCGCCGCCCAGGTCTGCTGCGCCGGTCGCCCGGCGTCGCGCGGGGCCTGCAACGGCCGGCGGATCAGCGTGGCCAGGCCCGCCGCGGCCGCCAGGCCGACCACCCCCACCCAGAAGCAGGCGTACGGGCCGACGGCGGCGCTGAGCACGCCACCGAGCGAGGCGCCGACGATGGTCATCGTGCCCCAGGCCGACCCGGCGACGGCGTTGCCCGCGGCCAGCTCGTCGGGGTCGAGGACGTTGGGCAGGGCGGCCTGCGCCGCCGGGGAGTAGAACGCCTTGGCCACCGCCACCACGCCGATCCCGACCATCGCCAGCCAGGCCGTGCCGGCGCTGCGCACCCCGAGCAGCAGGAGCACGCCGAACAGGGCCGCGACGTTGGCCGCGATCATGATCTTGCGCCGGTCGAACCGGTCGGCGACCGTGCCCGTGTAGGGCAGCAGCAGCGCCACGATGCCGGTGTCCACGGCGAGCACCAGGGCCCCCCACACGCCGCTGCCGGTCAGGTCCGGCAGGAGCACCAGCAGCGGCACCATGACGAACCAGTCGGCGCCGAAGACCACCAGCTCGGCCAGAACGAGGTTGCGGAAGTTCCGGTTGCGGGCGAGGACCGAGAAGGTGGACGGCACGTCCGGACCCTACCGGGCAGCGGCCGGCGCGCCACGGCGTCCGGCGGGTACCTGACCGAACGCGGACGCCCCCGGCGGGCGGAACCGGCCGGGGGCGTCCACGGAGGTACGGGCGCTACTCGGCCGGTGGCAGCGGCGACCTGCGGCTCTTCGGCAGCCGCAGCACCTCGAACTGGTCCGTGCCGTCCACCAGCGCAGCCGACGGCGCCGGCCGGGCGGCCCCCTCCGCGCCGGCCGACGGCGCCGCGGGCACCGAAACCGGCTCGCCGGCCCGCTCCGTCCCGGCGTCCCGGACGCCGGCGGCGGGGGCGGCGGGGGCCGCCGGAGTCGCGCCGCCGGACCGGCGCGCCCGCCAGGAGCGGATGCTCTCCTTGGTGTGCTCCACCATCGTGTAGAGCGTCGGCACCAGGATCAGGGTGAGCAGCGTCGAGCTGAGCAGACCACCGATCACCACGATCGCCAGCGGCTTGGAGATGAAGCCGCCCTCCCCGGTGAGGCCGAACGCCATCGGCAGCAGCGCGAAGATGGTGGCGACCGCGGTCATCAGGATCGGCCGCAGCCGGCGCCGGCCGCCCTCGACCACCGCCTCCCGGACCCCCATGCCCTGCGCCCGGTACTGGTTGATCAGGTCGAGCAGCACGATCGCGTTGGTCACCACGATGCCGACCAGCATGAGCACGCCGATCAGCGCCGGCACGCCCAGTGGGGTGCCGGTGGCCAGCAGCAGGCCGATCGCGCCGGTCGCCGCGAACGGGATGGAGATCAGCAGGATCAGCGCCTGGGTCAGGCTGCGGAACGTCGCCACCATGATCAGGAAGACGATCGCGATGGCCGCGAGCACGGCCAGACCCAGGTCGGCAAACGCCTCCTCCTGGTCGGCGCTGACGCCGCCGATGGCGAAGGTCGCCCCCGGAACGTCGATGGCATCCAGCTTCTTCTGCAGCTCCTGGGTGGTGGCGCCGAGGTTGGAGCCGGTGGCCGTACCGGTCACCGAGACGCTGCGCTCACCCTCGATCCGGGTCACCTGCTGCGGCCCCTCGGCCACGGTGACGTCGGCGATGTCGTCCAGCTTCACCGGCCCCACCGGCAGCGCGCGCAGCTCCTCGACGGAGACCGGCACCTTGCCCGCGAACCGCAGCACCACGTCCCGCTGCCCGCCGTCCAGGGTCACCTGGCCCAGCGGCGCGCCCCGGAACGCCTGCGCCACCAGCTGGCCGACGGCGGCCTCGGTGAGCCCGGCCCGGCCGGCGGCGACCCGGTCGACGGTGACGTCGACGCGCGGCACCCGGGTGGCGAGGCTGGTGGAGACGTCCGCCACGCCCGCCACCCCGGCCATCGCCGCCCGGACCTCCTCCGCTGCCCGGTTCAGCGCCTCCGGGTCGGTGGCCTGGACGACCACCTCCAACTGGTTGGCGGCGGCCCCGCCCTGCCCGGCCCCGAAGCTGACCTCGCCGACGGCCGCGCCGAGCGCGTCGATCTCCCGGCGCAGGACCTCCCGCATCTCCTTGGCGTCGGTCTCGCCACCGAGGGCCAGCGACCAGGTGGCGACGTTGTTGCCGCCGCCCGCGAACGGGTTGTCGCCACCGCCCGCCGTCACCTGGTACGTCTCGATGCCGTCGGTCCGCTCCAACACCGCCTCGATCTGGCGCGCCGCCGCGTCGGTGCCGGCCAGCCCGGTGCCCGCCGGCAGCTCCTGCGTCATGCTCAGCGTGTCCTGGCCGGAGTCGTCGATGAAGTTGGTCTCCAGCTGACGGGACAGGCCGAACGTGCCGAACAGCACGAGCACGCCGAGCCCCAGGGTGATCCAGCGGGTGGCCCGCTTGCGGGTGGCAAACCCGATCACCGGCAGGTACGCCCGCTGCAACGGGCTGCGCAGCTCCTTCTCCTCCGCCGCCCGGCGCACCGCGGCGTCGTCCACGGTGCCGCCGGAGGGCTTGAGGAACCAGTACGCGAGCACCGGGATGACGGTCAGCGAGACCAGCAGCGAGGCGAGCAGGGCCACGGTGACCGTGATCGCGAACGGCGCGAACAGCTGCCCGACGAAGCCGCCCACCAGCGCGATCGGCGCGAAGACGGCCACCGTGGTGAGGGTGGACGCGGTCACCGCGCCGGCCACCTCGCGGACGGCGGCGAGGATCGCCTCGCGCTTCGGCTCGCCGTACTCCAGGTGTCGCTTGATGTTCTCCAGCACGACGATCGAGTCGTCGACCACCCGGCCGACCGCGATGGTGAGCGCGCCGAGGGTGAGCAGGTTCAGCGAGTAGTCGCCGACCCAGAGCGCAATCAGGGCGACCATCACCGAGAGCGGGATGGAGACCGCGGTGACCACGGTGGAGCGGATCGACAGCAGGAAGACCAGGATGACGATGACGGCCATGACCAGGCCCAGCAGGCCCTCGGTGGTCAGGCTCTCGATCGACTTCTCGACGAACGGCGCCTGGTCGAAGACCACGGTCAGCTCGGCGCCGGAGGCCTCCCGCAGCTCGGCCAGCCGGTCCCGGATCTCGTGGGAGATCTCCACCGCGTTGCCGTCGGGGGCCGCGGTGACGGCGATGCCGAGGCTGTCCCTGCCGTTGGTCCGGGTGAGCGCGGTGGCCGGGGCGGCCTGCTGTTCGACGGTGGCCACGTCGCCGAGGCGGACCGGGGCGGCCTTCCCCGCCGCCGGCGCGACGACGATGCCGCGCAGGTCGTCCAGCGTGGCGAGCGGGGTCCCCACCTGCACCGGCAGCGCCCGGGTGCCGTCGGCCACCGCGCCGGCCGGCACCGTCACGCCGTTGGTCTTCAGCGCGGCGCCGATCGCGGCCGGCTGGAGCTTCGTCGCGGCCAGCTTCGCCGGATTCGGGGTGACCACCACGACGTCGTCCCGGGCACCGGTCACGTCGACCGACCGGACCCCCTCGATCGCCTCCAGCTCCGGCACGACCGCACCACGCAGCTTCTCCGCGAGGGCGCGCTGGTCGGCGCCGCCGGACGCGGCGAGCACCACGGCGGGCAGGTCGTCCGTGCTGCCGGCGATGACCTGCGGGTCGACCCCCTCCGGCAGCTGCGTGTCGATCCGGTTGAGCGCGGTCTCCATCTTGTTGACCACGTCGTCCAGGTCGGTGCCGAACTCGTACTGCACCTGGATGGTCGTCGAGCCCTCGCGCGAGGTCGAGGTGACCCTGTCCAGGCCGGGGATGCCCTGGAGGCTGTTCTCGATCGGCTCGGTGACCTGCGACTCGACGACCTCCGGGCCGGCGCCCGGGTACGCCGCCACGATGAACGCGGCCGGGAACTCCAGCGACGGCAGGAGTTGCTGCTTCAGCGACGGCACGGCGAACGCTCCGAACGCCGTGGTCACCACCGCGATGAGGGCGATCAGCCCTCGATTGGCGAGGCTGAATCTGGCGAGCACCGACATCGGCGTGACTCACTCCTGGAGAGAGGACGGTTGCGGGGCGCAACAAGTCTCCCGCACCCGCTGCGGCGCGCACCGGCCGCCCCCGCTCCCGGTCCCGCCCACAGGACGGGCGGGACCAGGCGTGGTTCAGGCCAGGTCGAGCGAGCGAGCGGCGGCCAGCGGGTCGTTGGCGATGGTGATCGGAGCGGGAGCGGTGGAGATGGCCCACTCCGGGTCCTTCAGGCCGTGCCCGGTGACCGTGCAGACGACCGTCGAGCCGGCCGGGATCCTGCCGGCGGCGGCCTGCTGGAGCAGGCCGGCCACGCTGGCCGCGCTGCCCAGCTCGACGAAGACCCCGACCTCGCGGGCCAGCAGCCGGTACGCGGCCAGGATCTCCCGGTCGGTGACGGCGGCGATCAGGCCGCCGGAGGAGTCCCGGGCGTCCAGCGCCCTGGTCCAGCTCGCCGGGTTGCCGATCCGGATCGCGGTGGCGATCGTGGACGGCTCGCGGACCACCTGGCCGGTGACGATCGGCGCCGCGCCGGCCGCCTGGAAGCCGTACATCTTCGGGGCCCGGGTGGCGTTGCCGTCCCGCAGCTCCTCCGAGTAGCCCATCCAGTAGGCGGAGACGTTGCCGGCGTTGCCGACCGGCAGGCAGTGGATGTCGGGGGCGTCGCCGAGCGCCTCGACGATCTCGAACGCGGCCGTCTTCTGGCCGTGCAGCCGGTCGATGTTGACCGAGTTGACCAGGGCGACCGGGTAGTCCTGGGCGAGCTTCGCCGCCAGCGACAGGCAGTCGTCGAAGTTGCCCTGCACCTGGAGCAGCTTCGCGCCGTGCACCAGCGCCTGGGCCAGCTTGCCCAGCGCGATCTTGCCCTGCGGCACGAGCACGGCGCAGGTCAGGCCGGCGCGGGCCGCGTACGCCGCCGCGGACGCGCTGGTGTTACCGGTGGAGGCGCAGATGATCGCCTTGTTGCCGGCCTCGACCGCCTTGGAGACCGCGAGCGTCATGCCCCGGTCCTTGAACGAGCCGGTGGGGTTGGCCCCCTCCACCTTCAGGTGGACGTCGCAGCCGAGCCGGGCGGAGAGCACCGGCGCGGGCAGCAGCGGGGTGTTCCCCTCGTGCAGGGTCACGACGGGCGTGGCGTCGGTGACCGGCAGCCGGTCCCGGTACGCGTCGATCAGACCCCGCCACATGTCGCTCTCCTCGCTCTATCGCCCCACTGGGCCGGGGGCACCGTCAGCCTGGACCAGCCTGCCCGGCCCGCCCGCGGCGCACCCGTCGTTAACCACCTGACGAGACGCGAACGCCGTCACGCCCCGCCCTCGACCCGCAGCACGCTCGCCACCGACCGGACGATCTCCAGCCCGCGCAGCTCGCCGACGGTGGCGGCGAGCGCCGCGTCCGGGGCCACGTGGGTGACGATGACCAGGTCCGCGTCCTCGCCCCGGCCGGCCGCGTCGCCGCCCGCCGGGCCCTGCCGCACGGTGGCGATCGAGACGTCGTGCCGGGCGAAGACGCCGGCCACCGCCTCCAGCACGCCCGGCCGGTCCGCCACGTCCAGGCTGATGTGGTAGCGGGTGAGCGCCTCCCCCATCGGCCGGACCGGCAGGTCGGCGTACGCGGACTCGCTGGCCGAGCGCACCCCGGCGAGCCGGTTGCGGGAGACCGCCACCACGTCGCCGAGGACCGCGCTGGCGGTCGGCGCACCACCGGCGCCCCGCCCGTAGAACATCAGCTGCCCGGCCGCCTCGGCCTCGACGAAGACCGCGTTGAACGCGTCGCCGACGCCGGCCAGCGGGTGGGTCAGCGGGATCATCGCCGGGTGCACCCGCACGCTGACCGTCTCCCGGCCGGCGGCGTCGGCGCCCCGGGCGGCGATGCAGAGCAGCTTGATGGTGCAGCCCATCGCCTTGGCGCTGGCCACGTCGGCGGCGGTGACCTCGGTGATGCCCTCCCGGTGCACGTCGGCCGCGCCCACCCGGGTGTGGAACGCCAGCGAGGCGAGGATGGCCGCCTTGGCCGCCGCGTCGAAGCCCTCCACGTCGGCGGTCGGGTCGGCCTCGGCGTACCCCAGCTCGGTGGCCTCCTCCAGCGCCTCCGCGAAGCCGGCGCCGGTGGCGTCCATGGCGGAGAGGATGAAGTTGGTGGTGCCGTTGACGATGCCGGTGACCCGGTTGATCCGGTCCCCGTGCAGCGACTCCCGCAGCGGGCGCAGCAGCGGGATCGCCCCGGCGACGGACGCCTCGTAGTAGAGGTCGCCGCCGCCCTCGGCCGCCGCGTCGTGCAGGGCCGCGCCGTCCTCCGCGAGCAGTGCCTTGTTGGCGGTGACCACGCTCTTGCCGGCCCGCAGCGCCTCGACGAGCCAGCTCCGCGCCGGCTCGATGCCGCCGACCACCTCGACCACCACGTCGACGTCGTCGCGCTTGATCAGCCCGAGCGGGTCGGTGGTGAACAGCGCGGGGTCGACCGGGAGGTCGCCCCGGTCGCGACCGAGACGGCGTACGGCAATGCCGGCGATCTCCAGCGGGGCGCCGATCCGGGCGGCGAGGTCGGCCGACTGCTCGTGCAGCAGCCGGACCACCTCGCTACCGACCGTGCCGCAGCCGAGCAGCGCCAGGCGCACAGGTGACGTCATCCCACATCCAATGCGAGCAGGTCCTCTTCGGTTTCCCGCCGGACGATCAGACGCGCCCGGCCGGCCCGCACCGCGACCACGGGGGGCCGGGGCACGTGGTTGTAGTTGCTGGCCATGCTCCGGCAGTAGGCGCCGGTGCCGGGCACCGCGACAAGATCTCCGGGCTGCACGTCGGCGGGCAGGAATTCATCCTTCACCACGATGTCCCCGGACTCACAATGCTTTCCCACCACGCGGGCGAGCATCGGCTCGGCGGCCGACGCCCGGGAGGCCAGCGTCGCGGAGTAGGACGCGTCGTAGAGCGCGGTGCGGATGTTGTCGCTCATCCCCCCGTCCACGCTCACGTACGTCCGGATCCCGTCCACGTCCTTGACCGTGCCGACCTCGTAGAGGGTGAACACGGCCGGCCCGACGATCGCCCGGCCCGGCTCGATCGACAGGTGCGGCACCGCCAGCCGCTCGGCGGCGCACTCGGACTCGACGATCCGGCGCATCCGCTTCGCCAGGTCCTGCGGCGCGGCCGGGTCGTCCTGGGTCGTGTACGCGATGCCGAAGCCGCCGCCGAGGTCCAGCTCGGGCAACTCCACCCCGCGCGCGTCGCGGATCTGCGCCTGGAGGCCGAGCACCCGACGGGCGGAGACCTCGAAGCCACTGGCGTCGAAGATCTGCGAGCCGATGTGCGAGTGCAGGCCGCGCAGCTCCAGCACGCCCTCGTCGAGCACGCGGAAGGCCGCCTCGGCCGCCGCCCCGCCCGCGAGGGAGAAGCCGAACTTCTGGTCCTCGTGCGCGGTGGCGATGAACTCGTGGGTGTGCGCCTCGACGCCGACGGTGACGCGGATCATCACCTTCGGTCGGACGCCCCGCTCCCGGGCCAGCGCGGTGAGCCGGTCGATCTCGTGGAACGAGTCGAGGATGATCCGCCCGACCCCGGCGTCCAGCGCCCGGGCCAGCTCGCCGACCGACTTGTTGTTGCCGTGGAAGCCGATCCGCTCGGGCGGCATCCCGGCCGACAGCGCGGTGGCCAGCTCACCACCGGTGCACACGTCGAGGTGCAGGCCCTCCTCGGCGATCATCCGAACCACGGCGCGGCAGAGGAACGCCTTGCCCGCGTAGTAGACGTCGACGCCGTCGAAGGCGGTGCGGAAGTCGCGGCAGCGCGAGCGAAGGTCGTCCTCGTCGAGCACGTACACCGCCGTGCCGAACTCGGCCGCGAGGTCGCCGACGCCGAGCCCGGCCACGGTGAGCACCCCGTCGCCGCCACGCGTCACGTTGCGCGGCCAGAGCGCCGGCACCAGCGCGTTGACGTCGACCGGCGTACGCAGCCACGCCGGCCCCCGGCTGCCGATGTCCCCGTGCAGGGCACCGGCCTCATGCGCTCGCATGTCACATCCTCTCGGGGGCGGAGACGCCCAGCAGGCGCAGCCCGTTGGCGATCACGGTGCGGGTGGCGTCGTTCAGCCAGAGCCGGGCGCGGTGCAGGTCGGTGGCCTCCTCGTCGCCGCGCGGCAGGATCCGGCACTCGTCGTAGAACCGGTGGTAGGCCCCGGCCAGCTCCTCCAGGTAGCGCGCCACCCGGTGCGGCCCCCGCAGCTCGGCCGCCATGGCGACCACGGCGGGGAACTCGGCGAGCGCCTTGAGCAGCTCGTTCTCCTTCTCGTGCCCGAGCAGCTCGGGGCGGAACGCCTCGGTGTCGCCCCGGGTCAGCCCCACCTCGGCCGCGTTGCGGCCCACGCTGGCCGTCCGGGCCGCCACGTACTGGACGTAGTAGACCGGGTTGTCGCGGGTGGCCCGGGTCCACAGCTCGACGTCGATGTCGATCGGGGAGTCGCTGGAGTAGCGGGCCAGCGCGTAGCGGGAAGCGTCGACGCCGATCGCGTCGACCAGGTCCTCCAGGGTCACCACGGTGCCGGCCCGCTTACTCATCCGGACCGGGGCGCCGTCGCGGACCAGGTTGACCATCTGGCCGATCAGGATCTCCAGGTTGCGCTCCGGGTCGTCGCCGAAGCACGCGGCCATCGCCTTCATCCGGCCGATGTAGCCGTGGTGGTCGGCGCCCAGCATGATCACGACCCGCTCGAAGCCGCGCTCGCGCTTGTCGAGGTAGTAGGCACAGTCGGCGGCGAAGTACGTCCACTCGCCGTTGGACTTGCGCAGCACCCGGTCCTTGTCGTCGCCGAAGTCGGTGGTGCGCAGCCAGGTCGCGCCGTCGCTCTCGAACACCCGGCCCTGTGCGCGCAGCCGCTCGAGGGCGAGGTCCAGCTCGCCCCGGTCGTGCAGGTCCTTCTCGTTGAAGTAGGTGTCGAACTCCACCCCGAAGCCGCGCAGCGAGGACTTGATCTCGGCGAACATGAGCTGCACGCCCTCGACCCGGAAGACCTCCTGGGCGGCGGCGTCGTCCAGCTCCAGCACGTCCGGCCGGGCGCCGCGGACGGCGTCGGCGATCTCGGTGATGTACGCCCCGGCGTAGCCGTCCTCGGGGGCCGGCTCGCCCTTCGCGGCGGCGAGCAGGGAACGGGCGAACCGGTCGATCTGGGAGCCGGCGTCGTTGAAATAGTATTCCGTGCCGACGTCGGCGCCGGTGGCGCGCAGCAGGCGGCTGAGCGCGTCGCCGACGGCCGCCCAGCGGACGCCGCCGATGTGCACCGGGCCGGTCGGGTTCGCCGAGACGAACTCCAGGTTGATCCGCTGACCGGCGAGCCGCTCGCTGCGGCCGTACTCCTCGCCGGCCTCGACGATCGTCCGGGCGAGCTGGCCGGCGGCGGCCGCGTCGAGCCGGATGTTGAGGAAGCCCGGGCCGGCGATCTCCACCGACTTGACCCCCGGGGCCCGCCCGAGCTGCTCGGCGAGGCCGGTGGCCAGATCGCGCGGCGGGACGCCCACCTTCTTGCTGAGCTGGAGCGCCAGCGTCGAGGCGTAGTCGCCGTGCTCGGGGTTGCGAGGTCGCTCCACCGCCGTGGAGTCCGGCAGGGCGGAGCGGTCCAGGCCCCGCTCGGTGAAGACGGCGTGGGCTGCGGAGAGGACGACCTCGGCGAGTTCTGCGGGAGTCACCGATCCATGTTATCGGGGGTAGACTCGGCACCCGCGGCGGCGACCCAGAGTGTGAAACCGGCCCGCCGGATCCCCTGACCGACCGACCTGACGAGGCACGATGAGCATCAGCACACCTGGTGGCGGCCCCGAGCGCCGTCCGACCGTGGTCAGCACCGGCAAGAAGCCGGCGGCGGGCCGGCCGGCTGCGGGCGCCGACAAGGCCGGGTCCGGCAGCGCCAAGACCGGGTCCGGCAACAAGGCCGGGTCCGGCAAGCCGACGGGTCCCCGCCCGGGCGCCGGGGGCAAGGGCCGCAAGCCGGTCACCCCGGTGAAGGTGAGCCAGGGCCGCTCCTGGGGCCCCATCGCGCTCTTCGTCGCCGTGGGCGTGCTCGCCGTGTCGATCATCGGCTACGGCGCCTGGGCGTCGTTCCAGGGCTCCAAGCCCTGGGAGGACCGGGCGGCCGACATCCAGGGCATCGTCAACTTCCGCGAGAAGGACAAGGACCTCGTCGCGGGCGGCAACCACCAGACCGGCCCGATCACCTACTCGGTCCTGCCGCCGGTGGCCGGCCCCCACAACGCGGCCTGGCAGAACTGCATGGGTGACGTCTACGACGCCCCGGTCGCCAACGAGCACGCGGTGCACAGCCTGGAGCACGGCACGATCTGGATCACCTACCGTCCCGGCCTGCCCGCCGACCAGGTGGCGAAGCTGACCGAGAAGGTGCAGGGCAAGGAGAAGATGATGCTCAGCCCGTTCGAGGGGCTGGACAAGCCGATCTCCCTGCAGGCCTGGGGCTACCAGCTCAAGGTCGACAACGCCGACGACAGCCGGATCGACGACTTCATCAAGGCGCTGCGGGTCAACGCCTCGATCGAGGGCCCGACCGCGCTGTGCAGCCAGGGCATCACCGCCACCGGCACCACGCCGCGCGACGGCAACCAGATGGGCTGAGGAGAGCGATGAGCACCCCGACCATGATCGATACCGCCGAGCCGGCCAGCCCCGCTCCGGAGGAGCGGCGGCCGTCCGCGCGCCGCTGGGGCACCGCCGCGCTGGCTCTCGCCGTCGTGGTCGGGCTGCTCCTCGGGTACGCCGGCGGCCTGCTGACGCCCCGGCTCACCCGGCCGGGCGAGACCTCGGCGGAGGCGGGCTTCGCCCGGGACATGACGACCCACCACGCGCAGGCGGTGGAGATGGGCCTGATCGCCTTCGACCGGGGCACGGACCCGGAGGTCCGCAGCATCGGCGGCGACATCGCCACCGCCCAGCAGGGCGAGCTCGGCATCATGCAGGCGTGGCTGCGCTCGTGGGGGCTCGACCCGGCGGGCAGCGAGCCGCCGATGTCCTGGATGTCCGACGGCGCCGGCCTGGTCAAGAACGGGCTGATGCCGGGCATGGCCACCCCCGAGGAGATGGCGAAGCTGCGCGCGGCCGACGGCCGGGAACTGGACGTCCTGTTCCTGCAAATGATGATCAAGCACCACCTGGGCGGCATCCACATGATCGACGGCGTGCTCGACGCCAGCGACGAGCCTGACGTCGTCCGGACGGCCCAGACGATGAAGAACACCCAGCGTAAGGACCTGACCAACCTGCAGAACGCGCTGAAGCGCCTGGGCGGCTGACCCGCCCCCGCCGCACCGCTCATCCGTCGAGAGGTCCGCGTCGCGCCGGTTCACCCGGCCGACCCGGGCCTCTCGCCGTTCTCGCCGGGGCCTGTGCCCGGTTTGCTAGCTTACGTGAACTACTGGCCGGTCCGACCGATTGCCTCGCTAAGGGAGTTTTCTCCACACATATCGTGACCAGTTGCGATTCGGGCTCGTTGCGCAAGACGTGGGGGTTGCACTGAGAGACGCACGGCGTTCGGTCACCAGCTGGTGCCGACGCCACACCATCGGCGGTGACGGGGCGGTGGCAGCCGTCCGTCGCGGACAGCGGCAGGGCGAGCCGGGAACGCTCAGCCGCGAACAGGAACTCGAACTGATCGACGTCCTGCGGGGCGTCTACCCCGACGCGCTGGGCCTGGACGAGGAGCTGTGGACGCGGCAGAGCCTGCACACCCTCATCCAGCGCCGCTTCGAGCTGCCGATGGACGCCGGCGCGGTCGGGGCGTACCTGCGGGCCTGGGGGTTGGGCCCGCGGGAGCCCCGGGAGCGGGCCTGCGGGCTCTGCGTGGGCGCGGTGGAGCGCTGGGTGCGCAGCGAGTACCCGGCCATCACCCGTGCCGCGCAGGAGCACCTCGCCGAGGTCTACTGGATCGGCCGGGTACGCCTGCGCGGCACCATGCCGGCGGCGGACGTCATCTCCGCCGTCTCGTCCCGCGGCCGGGTGCGCTTCATGATCACCACGCCGTCGGTCGACCCGCCGCTCCCCCGCGACTTCGTGCTGCGGCTCAGCGGCGCGGAGCAGCGGACGGTGCACCTGATCGTCGACGGCTCCTGGCCCCGCAGCGAGTGGCCCCGCCGGCTGCCCCGCCGCATCGTGCTGCACCCGCTGCCCAGCTGCGGCCGCGCCGTCGCCGCCTGACCGGCCTGACCGGGCCGACCAGCCTGACCGGGCCGACCAGCCCGACCAGCCCGACCGGGGCCGACCAGCCCGACCAGCCCCGACCGGGGCCTACCAGCCCGCCCGGGCCGACCAGCGGGCCGACCAGGCGTTCCGGGCCGCCCGCGGCCTGGCTCGGCGACACGGGCTCGATCATCCGATACCGATTCGGCGTTCCGGGGAGGCGTTTGCTAGTCTTCTCAAGTCGCTGAGCCCCCGTAGCTCAGGGGATAGAGCACCGCCCTCCGGAGGCGGGGGCGCAGGTTCGAATCCTGCCGGGGGCACCAGAGCCGACCAGCACGAGAAGGCCCTTGACCAGGCAAAACCCGGTCAAGGGCCTTCATCATGTGTCCGGCGGTGTCCGGGGCCGTCAGCGGCACGTAGCGGGCGTCTGTGCCACCTACGTGCCGAAGTCTCGGCGCGGGTCAGTCGTGGCAAAGCGCTCTCGATGCGCTGCCGGCGAGCGGCGTCACCGCCGTCCAGACACCTGGCGTAGATCCTCAACAGCACCCCGCCGGATCGCCCGGCCCACTCGGCTACCTGGGTCGGCGGCACTCCCCCGTTGAGCCACCTCGACACGGCGGCGTGCCGCGGGTCGTGCGGGTTCGTACAGGGGCGAGGCCTGCACCTCGGGCGTGAGGACGGCGGCCCGCGCCCAGCACGACCTACGCATTACAAGAGCAAGTCATTTACGTACTCCAGCGCGTTGACAGCAATCCAGGCGATTTGCAGGGCAACGCCGAATGAGCCGCCGACAAGCCCCAAGACTGCCACCGCACGGCAAAGAGCGTGAGCGCTTGCACGAATCGCGAACAGGCCGAACACGACGCCGGTGACTCCGAGAAGGGCACCGAAATCAAGGTGCGGAAACAGCGGCATCCAGACCACGCCCCCGGCCAGCGCCAAGAGCGATAGGGCCAGGCCTGTGTAATCGACGACCAGGCTTCGGTTGTCGCGCTCCGCCGGCGGCAGGTCGGCGACCAGGGCCGCCAACTCGCTGTAGGTCCTCGCGGCATAGGCCTGCCCTGACCGATCAGTCAGCTCGGCGAGGGTCAGTCGCCCCTCGCTGGCAGCGGCACCGAGCCGAGCCACAACACCTTCCCGATCACGATCGGACACCCGCAGGTCGTTCACAAGCAAAGCCTACTGACGACCTGGTCACACTAAGGGGCCTTCGCCAATTCTCACTGCGCCAAGTATGCCGCGACGGCATGCCTCATCGCCTCGATGCCAGTCAGGAGGTAGGCGTTCGTGCCGGCTACCGGCTCACCTCTCCTGTCCGCTGCCACAGTCTTGACGGCAGCCCATTCGACGAGCACAGCGAGGCCGGCCGCAGGAACGACGGCAACGGCTGCGGCCACATACCCGCCTCAGATTCCAGCATCACTCGACAAGCTGATCGTCGATGAAGCGCATCCGCTTCACGATTTTGCCCTTCTTGCTCTTCTCATAAACATCGTAGTTCTTTTTCGGATCGACATCCGACCAGGAGACAGATGCAACCAGATCGTTCTTGTGATGTTCGAGTCGATCCGTGTTCAGGTAGCCTTCATCAGGCTGCCAGCCTCTCGGCAGATCCTCGCTCTCCCTGTAGAAGGACACGTCGAAAACCCTGTTCCGACCTGGTGTCGCCTCGACTTCTCCGTCAATCGGGTGATCCTTGCTGTAGCCCTCGACCAGTTCTTTCAACTCCGTGAGATCTTTCGGTGGGTTCAGGATCATGTAGTTCCTCTTGACGGTCACCGCCTCACCCTGCCTGCCGAAGACCTGTGCGGTGTTCTCGATTTCGACAATCTCCGTCCGCCCGCCGGATCCTTCGCTCTCCGTGCATCCGATCAGGCTCAACGGAATGACGAGCGCACCAACAATCAGAGCCAGGACCTTCGAACCAGCCTTAATCACTAAACCCTCTCAATGTGCATCCGTTCCCGTTGAACCGATGGGCCGCAGCGCGGCCAACAACGTCCACGGGTCCACCGAGCGCGGGGCGTCTACGCGGCAAACGCCTCGGGCCACCTCGATCGTCCGCACGGCGGCTCATCGAAGGGCGACCGCGAGGCATGACGCGACGCGAAGGCTGCGGCGCGGGGTCGCCATGAACGCGAGGCGCGGGGCAGCGCGACCATGAGCGAGAGACTACCTATTGGATCATCGTCGCCATAGGGCAGCGCGCCCGTCGGGTGGGAAGCCCCTGTGCCGAACATGTGCCGGCGTCGGCCGTCATCGCCCGCCTCGGCTCGCGGAGCCTGAAGGTGCCGATCCCGGGTGCCGGCCATGTTGGCCCTGGCGTTCGCCCAACACGCACGGGGCGGACGCAGACGCGTCCGCCCCGTTGTCCGTCTCCGTCAGGTCCGTGGCGCGGTGGACCGGGCCCAGCGCAGCAGCGCGGTGAACGCCAGCACGGCGGTCACCGCACCGCCCAGAAGACGCACCCGGTGCCCGGCGACGAACTCTGCGGCGACCTGGCGCAGGTACTCCGGGGAGTGCGTGCCGACCGGGTCGACGAACATGATCTCGTTGCGCGGCCAGAAGAAGAACACGGAGAACAGGAACTCGCAGGCGACGAACACCGCTGCCGCGCCGACGATCCACCAGCGCAGCCGGCGGTCACGCCAGGTGAGCACCGTCGCGGCGAGGGACGTGAGGACGACGGTGGCGCCGAGCGGCGGGAAGTAGTCACTCGGGCCGCCCGCCACCAGGAACTCGCGGGCCCGGTCCAGCGACGCCGGCGGGTCGCCGAAGATGTTCGGGTAGAGCATCACGGTCTCGGCGGCGACGCCGCCGAACGACATCATCGCCGTCCACACGAGAGCGACGAGCACCGCCCAGGTCAGCCTGTTGCGGGTCATGAGTCCTCCTGCCGATCCGTCGCGCCGTTCCGACGCCGTACGCCTGGTCGTCGTCGACGCTAGGCCGGCCGCCGTCGCCGGTCTGCCGCCCAGGAGCGCGAACCCGGGTCGCTTCCGGACGTGCGCCGACGCCGCCCGGTCGCCCACCCGCGCGGTCGAGGTCGCTTCCGGACGTAGCCGACAGCCGCTGACGGACGCGCCTGGGCGACAGCGCCGGCGCCCGGTTGGTCCTACGCTCGTGGCGTGCCGGTATCCCGCCCCACCCGCACCGACGCCCTGCTCGGCCTGGCCACCTTCTGCCTGGTCGCGGCAGCCGTGGCCACCGGCGACGCCCCGGGCGCCCCGGCGGCGTACGGATTCGCGGCCGGCTTCGGGGCCCTGCTGCTGGTCGCCCGGGCCTGGCCCGTGCCGGCGCTGCTGGCGACCGCGCTCGGCATCACGGCGTACTACACGCTGGACCTGCCGCCGATCGGCCTGGCCGCGCCGGCCGCCGCCGTCCTGTACGCGGCGGCGGAGCGGGGCCGGGCGCTGTGGGCGGCGGTGGTCGGCGGGGCGTTGCTGGCCGCGTCGGTGGCGTCGCGGCTGGCCGAGGGCGACGACGCCGGCATCGTCCTGGGCTTCGGCCTCGGGTCCGAGGCGGCGCTGATGCTGGCCGTCGTCGCCCTCGGCGATGCTGTCCGTCACCGGCGCTCGCTGCGGTCCGAGCTGGCGCGGCAGGTGGTCGCGGCCGCCGAGGAGCGGCGGCGGGAGGCCGCCCGGCAGGTCGAGGCCGAGCGGCTGCGCATCGCCAGGGAGGTGCACGACACCCTCGGGCACACGATGTCCGTGGTCACGCTCCAGTCGGCGGTGGCGCAGGAGGCGCTCGCCGACCGGGCACCGGAGCGGGTGGACGCGGCGCTGGCGGCGATCCGTTCGGCGGGCGGCAGCGCGATGGCCGAGCTGCGCGCGACGCTGGGCACCCTGCGCGGCGACGCCGGCGTCCGCCGGCCACCACCGGGGGTCGACCAGCTCACCGCCCTGGCGGAGGGCGTCCGCCGCAGCGGGCTCGCCGTCGACCTGCGCGTCGACGGGGACGTCGGCGCGCTGCCGGCGGTCGTGGGCACGACCGCCTACCGGGTCGTGCAGGAGGCGTTGACCAACGCGCTGCGACACGCGCGGGCCACGAGGGTCGACGTCGCCGTCCGGGCGACCGGCTCCCACCTGGCGTTGGAGGTCGTCGACGACGGCCGGGGCGCCGCCGCGCCACCCGGGGACGGCGGCGGGAGCCAGGCACCGGGCGGCGGGAGCCCGGTGCGGAGCGGCGGCAGCCAAGGGCTGTGCGACGGGGGCCAGGCACCGGGCGGCTTGAGCCAGCAGGGCGGCGGGAGCCAGGGGCTGCGCGGGATGTCCGAGCGGGTCGCCCTGCTCGGCGGGACCGTCCACACCGGCACCGCCGGGACGGGCGGCTTCCGGGTGTCCGTCCGACTGCCGCTGTCCGGGCCCCGGCCGTGACGCCCCTCCGCGTCGTCCTCGTCGACGACCAGCACCTCATCCGCGCCGGGCTCCGCGCGTTGCTCGAACGCGACCCGGACATCACCGTCGTCGCCGAGGCCACCGACGGCGCCGCCGGCCTGGCCGCCGTCCGGGCCCACCGGCCGCACGTCGTCCTCATGGACGTCCGCATGCCGGGCACCGACGGCATCGAGGCCACCCGGCGCATCCTGACCGACCCCGGCCTCGCCGACGTCCAGGTGGTCATGCTGACCACCTTCGACGACGACGAGTACCTCTTCGACGCCATCCGCGCCGGGGCGGCCGGGTTCCTGCTCAAGGACACCGCGCCCGACGCCCTGCGCGCCGCCGTACGCACCGTGGCCGGCGGGGACGCGCTGCTGTCGCCCGCCGTCACCCGCCGGGTCCTCGCCGCCGCCGCCCGCTCCCCCGTGCCCGACGGCACCCGGCTCGCCGGGCTCACCGAGCGGGAACGCGACGTCCTCGCCCAGGTCGGCGCCGGGCGGTCCAACGCGGAGATCGGCGCCGCCCTGCACCTCAGCCCGGACACCGCCCGCACCTACGTCAGTCGCCTGCTCGCCAAGCTGCACGCCCGCGACCGGTCCCAGCTCGTCGTGATCGCCTACGAGAGCGGGCTCGTCCGACCCGGCGAGCGGTAGCGCCACGCCGACGACACCTCCAGCCGGCCGCCGGGCTCCGGCCGGCGACGGAGCTTCGGCCGGCCGGCGGTCACCGGCGGTGCGGCGCGTACGTCAGCCGGCGGCGCGGCGGGCGCGGGCCCGGCGCTTGCCCTCGTGCATGGCCTGCACCCGCGCGATCGGGATGGTGTGTCCCTCCGCGACCAGGTCCGCCGGGAGCTGCTGCGGCGCGGGCATCCGCTCGGCCCACGGGTCGCGGTCGGCGACCAGCGCCGGGACGGTGCGGATCGTGAAGTCCGCCGGAGCGACGTCGCCCAGGTCGGTCCAGTCCACCGGGAAGGACACCGGCACGCCCGGCCGCAGCCGCGGGCTGTAGGCGGCCACCACGGTCGCCCCGCCGGCCCGCGTCGAGTCCACGAACACCTTGCTGCCCCGGTCCTCCCGGATGAAGGCGGTGGTGGCCAGCGCCGGGTCCAGCCGTTCGGCGCGGGCGGCGATCGCCCGGGTGGCGGCGGCCATGTCCTCCACGGCGGCGCCCGCCGCGACCGGCACGAAGACGTGCACGCCCTTGGCACCGCTGGTCTTGACCGCGCCGGTGAGCCCGGCGTCGGCGAGCGCCTGCCGGACCAGCAGGGCGGCAGCCACCGCCAGCCCGAACGAGTCCCCCTCGGGCGGGTCGAGGTCGAGCACCAGGTGGGTCGGGCGGTGCAGGTCGTCCACCGTGGCCAGGGTGGGGTGGTACTCCACGGCGCGCTGGTTGGCGAACCAGAGCAGGGTGCGCCGGTCGTCGCAGAGCGCGTACGAGACCTCGCGGTGGGACGCCTCGGCCCAGACGGAGGTGCGGCGTACCCAGTCCGGGGTGTACTTCGGCAGGTTCTTCTGCATGAACGCCGGCTGCCCGGGTCGGACCCGGATCACCGACAGCGGCCGGCCGCGCAGCGGCGGCAGGATCCGCTCGTGGACGGCGTCGAGGTAGTCGACCAGGTCCCGCTTGGTCGCGTCGTCGCCGTCGGACAGCGGTTGGTCGAGGTTGGTCAGCGACACCCCGTCCCGGGTCTCGTCAGCACGACTCATCCGACAACCTTCCCGGCCCGGCGACCGACGGTCAACCGGACACGACGTTGTGCCCTCCCCCGACGAGCGGATCGCCGCCGCTCCCGTGGTGCGCGATCTTGCACTTCCTGCCCCCACAAATGGGGACAGGTCACGCATCTCAAGGGCCGTAAGTGCAAGATCGTCGACGCGAGGAAGAGGCCGTGGGCTGGCTCCTTCGGCGCGGTCTGGCGCTTCCGCCCCGGTCCGGCCTGCTTCTCGTCGCGCACGCCGTCGTCGCCGGTCAGGCGGCCGACCGGCGGGCCGGGGCCGGGGCGGCGGCCGGGGCCGGGGCGGCGGCCGGGGCCGGGGCGGGCCGGGGGCGGAGGGTGGCCACGGCGACCAGGAGGGCGGCCGCGACGAGGGCGGCGGCCACGGTGAACGCGGTCCGGTAGCCGGCGGCGAGCGCTTCGGCCTCGGCCCAGCCGACGTTCCGCAGGCCGTCGGCGCGGCTGGCGGCCAGCGTGGCGAGCACGGCCAGCCCGAGCGCGCCGCCGACCTGCTGGGTGGTGTTGACCAGCCCGGAGGCCAGCCCGGCGTCGGCCGGGTCGGCGCCGGCCATCGCCAGCGTGGTGACCGCCGGCAGGGCGAGCCCGCCGGCGACGCCGAAGAGGAGCATCGACGGGAGCACGTCGGGCAGGTAGCCGCCGTCGACCGGGAGCCGGGCGAGCAGCAGGAACGCGGCCACCGCCAGCGCGAGCCCGGTGACCAGCAGCGCCCGCGCGCCGTACCGGGCGATCAGCCGGCCCGCGAGGCCGAGCGAGACCACCGCGATCGTCACCGGCGTGGGCAGGAAGGCCAGCCCGGTGGCCGTCGGGTCGAGATCCAGGACGAGCTGGAGTTCCAGCGCGAGGAGGAACTGGAAGCCGAAGAACGCGGCGACCATGAGGAACTGCACGACGTTGGCGGCGACCAGGTCGGGGGTACGCAGCACCCGCGGCGGCAGCAGCGGGGTCCCGGTCGACCGCTGCCGCAGCCCGAACGCCACGAGCAGGGCCACCGCGAGCGCGGCGGCGCCGAGCGTCCGGGCCGAGGCCCAGCCGTGCTCGCCGGTGCCGACGATCGCCAGCACGGCGAGCATCAGGCCCCCGGTGACCAGCGCCGCGCCGAGCAGGTCCAGGCCGGCGCGCAGGCCGATGCCGCGGTCGGCGTCGAGCAGGCGTACGGCGGCCAGCAGGATCAGCAGCCCGATCGGCAGGTTGACCGCGAAGATGGCGGGCCAGCCGGCCAGGTCGGTGAGCACGCCCCCGGCCAGCATGCCGATCGACGCCCCGGCGGCTCCGGTGAAGCTGAAGACCGCGATCGCGCGTGCCCGCTCGGCGGGCTCCGGGAAGAGCCGGACGATCATGCCGAGACTCACCGCCATGGTGAGCGCCCCGCCGACGCCCTGGAGGAAGCGGGCCACGACCAGCGCCTCCGGGCCGGTCGCCACCGCGCAGAACAGCGAGGCCACGGTGAACAGCGCGACGCCGGCCAGGAAGACCGCCCGCCGGCCGAGCAGGTCGCCGAGGCGTCCGGCGAGGAGCAGCAGCCCGCCGAAGGCGACGAGGTACGCGTTGACCACCCAGGCCAGGCCGGTCGCGGTGAAGCCCAGGTCCCGCTGGATGGCGGGCAGCGCCACCGCGACGATGCTGCCGTCCAGGATGATCATCAGGCTGCCGGCGCAGAGCACGAGCAGCGCCGGCCAGCGGGATTCGGCGGTACGGGTGGACACGGACGCCTCCTAGGTGCACGGTTTGTTACCAGAGACATCTTCTGTGACCATGAGGCGGAGCGTAAGGAGGCACTTTCATGTCCCAGGGGAACACCGATGTGTCCGTGGACGGGGCCCAGGCGTGCGCGGCCGGCGACGCGCCCTTCACCCCCGGCCAGGCCAGGGCGTGCACCGTCCGCGAGGTGCTCGACCGGGTGGGTGGCAAGTGGAGCATCGGCATCCTGGTCGCCGCCTCCCAGGGGCCGGTGCGCTTCACCGAGCTGGAGCGCACCGTGGAGGGGATCAGCCGCCGGATGCTCACCCTGACCCTGCGCAACCTGGAACGCGACGGCCTGCTGCGCCGGACGGTCTATCCGACCGTGCCGCCGAAGGTGGAGTACACCGCCACCCCGATCGCGCTGGAGCTCTACGACTCGCTGGTCGCCCTGACCAGCTGGGCCGAGCGGCACCGCACCGCGATCGCCGACGCGCGGGACGCGTACGACCGGGCGCACGGCGAGGCGGGCTAGGCAACGACCCCGGTTCGGGTCCGGCGCCCCGCTGAACCTCGGCCGGACCGGCGCCGGAGGGTGTCGGCCCGCGGCACACCCCGACGGCCTGTGGGGAACGCCACGCCTTCGATCTGACCGATCGGTCAGGCTCTGACCGATCGGTCAGGCATGCTGGTTCGGGGAGGTGGACCGGCATGGCGCGGGCGGTACCGGAGACACACGACGACATCCTGGCGGCGGCGGCGCGACGCTTCGCGGTGACCGGCTACCGGGGCACCTCGTTGCAGGACATCGCCCGGGAGGTGGGCTGCTCCAAGGCGGCGGTGCTCTACCACTTCGCCAACAAGGAGGCCATCCTCACCGAGCTGATGGCCCGGCCCATGAAGGTCCTCCAGGCGCTCGGCGAGCGGATCGCCGCGCACCGGGGGGCGGACGCCCAGCGGGTCGCCGCCGAGGGCTTCGTCGACCTCGCGGTCCGGTTCCGGCGCGAGATCGCCCTGATCCGGGGCGAGTTCCCGGAGCTGCTCCAGCAGCCCGCCTTCGCGCACGTCCAGCGGATCTCCGAGCAGCTGATCGACGCGTTCGCCGGGCACCCGGAGCGCCCCTCCGCCCGGATCACCGCGCTGGTGCTGCTCGCCGGCATCGCGGAGACGTGCGGCGAGTTCGTCGACGTACCCGACGAGGAGCTGCGCGCCGCCCTGCTGGCACTCGTACGGCGGGCGCTGGAGCCCGTCGACTGACTCGTTCCCAACCACCACGACCGAGGACAAGGAACTCATGGCGACCCTGCTCTACCGGCTCGGCCGAGGCTCGATGCGCCGGCGGCGACTCGTCGCGGCGATCTGGCTCGTCGTACTCGTCGGACTCGGCCTCGCCGCCGCGACCCTGCGCGGCCCGATGGCGGACAACTTCACCATGCCCGGCACGGAGTCGCAGCGCGCCCTGGACCTGCTCGCCGAGCAGTTCCCGGCGGCCAGCGGCGCGACCGGCACCATCGCGGTCAAGGCACCGGCCGACGGCGCGCTCGGCAGCCCACAGGGGCAGGCCGTGGTGAAGGAACTCGCCCAGGAGGCCGCGACGCTGCCCGGGGTGGTCGGCGCCGTCGACCCGTTCCAGGTGGGGGCGGTCTCCCCCGACGGCCGGTACGCGCTGGTCCAGGTCCAGTTCGCCACCGGAGCCGACGAGGTGACCGACGCCCAGCGCGACGCGTACGAGCAGGTCGGCGCGCGGGCCGAGGCCCAGGGCTGGGAGGTCGCGCCCGGCGGCGAGGTGCTCAGCGCCGTGCCGGAGGTCGGCTCGACCGAGGCGATCGGCGTCGCGATCGCCGCGATCGTCCTGGTGGTCACGTTCGGGTCGCTGGTGGCGGCCGGAATGACCATGCTGAACGCCCTGATCGGCGTGGGCGTCGGCATGGCCGGCCTCTTCGCGCTGAGCAGCGTGGTCGACCTGACCAGCACCGCGCCGATCCTCGCCCTGATGCTCGGCCTCGCGGTCGGCATCGACTACTCGCTGTTCATCACCTCCCGCTACCGGCAGAACCTGATCGAGGGGCTGCCGCCGGACGAGGCGGTGGGCCGCGCGGTGGGCACCGCCGGCTCGGCCGTGCTCTTCGCCGGGGCCACCGTGGTCATCGCGCTGGCCGGCCTGGCCGTGGTCAACATCCCGTTCCTGACCGTGATGGGTCTGGCCGCCGCCGCCACGGTCACCGTCGCGGTGCTCGTCGCGATCACGCTCCAGCCCGCCCTGCTCGGCTTCGCCGGCCGCCGGGTGCTTCCCCGCGGGCTGCGCTCGTCCGTGCCGGCCGGGGACGGGGCGGTCGACGGCGCCGCGGCGTCAGCGGCCGAGGAGCGGTCCGGGCTCGGGTTCCGCTGGGCGCGCGCCGTCACCCGGTTCCGGATCCCCGTCATCCTGGTCGGGCTGCTCGGGCTGGGCCTGCTCGCGCTGCCCACGCCGGACATGCGGCTGGCGCTGCCCGACGCGGGCACCGCGCCCGTCGGCTCGCCCGCCCGGGCGTCCAACGACCTGATCACCGAGGGCTTCGGGCCGGGCTTCACCGGCCGCCTCGCGGTGGTGGTCGCCGGGAACACCCCGCAGGCCACCTCGGCCGCCGTCCCGCAGGTCACCGCGCTGATCCAGCGCACCGAGAACGTCCTCGCGGTGGCCCCGCCGCAGCTCAGCCCGGACGGCCGCACCGCGCTGCTCGGCGTGGTGCCGAAGACGGGGCCGACCGACGAGGCCACGGAGACGCTGGTCAACGACGTCCGGGCCGCGGTCGGCGGGTTCCGCGACGTGGACGTGCTGCTGACCGGCGCGACCGCGATCGGCATCGACGTCTCCGAGAAGCTCGCCGACGCCCTGCCGGTCTACCTGCTGCTGGTGGTCGGGCTCTCGGTGCTGCTGCTGATGCTGGTCTTCCGCTCGCTGCTGGTGCCGGTCAAGGCCGCGCTGGGCTTCCTGCTCACCGTCGCCGCGACGTTCGGCATCACCGTGGCGGTGTTCCAGCAGGGCCACCTCGCCGACCTGGTCGGCCTGGACACGCCCGGCCCGCTGGTCAGCTTCCTGCCGATCCTGCTGATCGGCATCCTGTTCGGGCTGGCGATGGACTACGAGGTCTTCCTGGTCTCCCGGATGCGGGAGGACTTCGTGCACGGCGACACCGCGCAGCAGGCGACCATCAACGGGATGGGGCACGGGGCCCGCGTGGTCACCGCCGCTGCCCTGATCATGATCTCGGTGTTCGGCGGCTTCGTGTTCCTCGACGACCCGGTGATCAAGTCGATGGGCTTCGCGCTCGCGATCGGCGTCGCCATCGACGCGTTCGTGGTGCGGATGACGATCGTCCCGGCGGTGATGTCGCTGCTCGGCCGGGCAGCCTGGTGGCTGCCGCGCTGGCTGGACAGGGCCCTGCCGAACGTCGACATCGAGGGCGAGGGCCTGCGCGCCCACCTCGACGAGAAGACCCCGGTGACCCCCCGCGCCTGACCCGCCCGACGCCTACCCGGCCGGTCATACGCCGGCCGGGTAGGTCTCCATCTCGCCGGGCGTGGTCAGGGCGGGCAGCGGGTGCAGGGTGGTGGTCTCGTCGCACCAGACGAAGGCGTCGTAGCGCTCCCCCAGCCGGGTCGGCACGTAGTTGCCCCAGGACTCGAACGACGGGTCGTAGACCACCCCGATCGCCCGGTGGTCGACGGTGTCGGTGACCCAGCCCGGCTGGTCGGCACCGCCGAAGACGAGCACCGCCCGCTCCGGCATCAGCTCGTGCAGCCGGCCCTCGACCGAGCCCGGGCGGGCCGGCGGCACCACCATCGCCTCGGCCGGCGAGCCCCAGCGCGGCGCGGCGATCACCGTGCCCCGGTAGCCGCCGAAGCCGACCAGGACCACGTCGTCGGCCCCGTGCCGCTCACGGGCCAACTGACCGATGTTGATCAGCCCGTCGGCCGCCATGTCGGTGGCCCGGGCGTCCCCGATGTGCGTGTTGTGCGCCCAGACGATCCCCCGCGAGCCCGGGCCGTAGCGGTCCAGCAGCCGGTCCAGCGTGTCCGCCATGTGGGTGTCACGGACGTTCCACGACTCCGGGCCGCCCCGGACCATGGCCCGGTAGTAGCGCTCCGCGCCGGCCACCACCTCCGCGTTCTGCCAGGCCGAGAAGCTGTCCGGGCCGTCCGCGGCGGCCTGTTCGCGGGTACGCGCCAGCAGCCGGACGACCTCCTCCTCGCAGCGCGCCGAGACGAACCGGCTGGCCGCGCCGTACTCCTCGACCCGCTTGCCGTACGGCTCGAAGCAGCGGTACGCGTCCTGCGCCGCCTCCAGCGACGCCGGGTCCTCCTCGCCGAGGTAGTCGAAGATCGCCTGCATCGACTCCCACAGGCTGTAGACGTCCAGGCCGTGGAAGCCGGCCCGGGCGTCCGCTGGCCGTTCGACGTTCCACGCCCGCAGCCAACTGCAGAACCGGGAGACCTCGGCGTTCGCCCACATCCAGGTCGGCCACCGCTCGAAGCGTTCCAGCGCCATGCGCGGCTCGGTGGCCCCGCCCGGGGCGCCCGTCACGGACCGGTGCACCCGGTCGCAGTCGGGCCAGTCCCCCTCCACGGCGACGAAGGAGAAGCCACACTCGGCGATCAGCCGGCGGGTGAGCTGTTCGCGCAGCCGGTAGTAGTCGTAGCTGCCGTGCGTCGCCTCACCGATCATCACGATCCGGGCGTCCCGGACGCGCTCCAGCAACGGGTCGAAGTCGCTCGGCGCGCCGAGCCGCTGAACCAGCATGGCGGGCGGCTACCCGGCGTGTCGCCGGGCAAACCGCCGGCCGGCGAGCGGGGCGGCACCCCCGCCGGTCCCGCGCGACGTGGGCCGCGCGGGACCGGACCTGAGCGGGGCGTGGGGGCCCGGGACCCGGGAGGCACAGGCGGTGTGCCGTCGGGCTGAGCGGGTAGCCCGTCGGCATGACCGTCACCGGCGTGCAGTTGCAGGAGTACCTGGCCGGGCTCGACTACCCGGTCTCCCGGGAGGACCTGGTCCGCTGGGGCCAGGAGAACGGGGTCAGCACGGAGATGCTCCAGATGCTCCGGTCCCTGCCGACGGAGGAGTTCGGCTCCCCCGCCGAGCTGAACGAGGCCCTGAACACGCTGGCCTGACCCGCGGCACGACCTGCACGCCACACTCCAGCGGCTGGCCGGCTCACCTGGCGTGCAGCAGCCGGAACAGCACCAGCCACTGCTCCGGCCAGACGTGCCCGACCGGGGTGGCCGGGTCGAGCCGCGTCGCCCGCAGCGCCGCCGACAGCCGCGCCCGCGGGTGGTGCCGGCCCAGCGAGGCCGCGAGCGAGCCGCCGACCCCGCCGAAGCCGATCTCCACCATCCGCCGGTACGCGGGCAGCGCCGACTCGGCCAGCAGCGGCTCCGGCCGCCGCTCGACGCGCAGGATGCCGGCGTCCACCCCGGGCACCGGGCGGAACGCGGTGCGGGGCACCCGCCCGGCGAGCCGCCAGCCGAACTCCGGCCAGGTCAGGACGGTGAGCCGGGTCCACCGGCCGTAGTCGCCGCTGCGCCGTCGGGCGTACTCGAGTTGGGTGAGCAGGGTCGCCGCGCGCAGCCCGGGCGCGGCCAGGCACCACCGCACCACGGCCGAGGTGAGCGACCAGGGGATGTTGCCGACCACGTCGAACTCCTCCGGCGGAGCCGTCGCGGTCAGGAAGTCGGTCTGGCGGTGGGTGACGTTCGGCAGGCCGGCGCAGACCCTGGCCAACTCGGCGCCGGCGGCGGGGTCCACCTCGTACGCCATCAGGTGCCGGCAGCGGGCGGCGAGCGGCCGGGTGAGCTGGCCCCGGCCGGCGCCCACCTCCAGCAGGAGCCGGTCGGGCCGAGGTCGGGCGGCGTGCACCAGCCGGGCGATCGCGGCCGGGTCGACGAGGAAGTTCTGGGAGAGTACGCGCCGGGAGCGGTCGCGTTCGGTTGCTCGGGTACGGCGGGGCGCCACGGGTCGTCGTCCTGTCTGTCGCCGTGCGGCGACGGTGCGGACAGGCAGCCGGAAGGGGGCCTGTCCGAGGGAAGAGTGGACTCGGACGGCCCTGGGCGTGGCGCGGGGACTGCGGGTCGGCGGCGCACGGCGGCACCCACCGCCCGGCCGGAGACCGGGGTCGGTGCGGCACGCCACCGCCCGGCCGGAGACGGGGGTGGCGCGCGGCACGTCACCCGGGCGGGTGACCGGGGTGGCGCCGACGGCGGCACCACCCCGGGGTGTCACCCGGGGCGGCGGTGGGGCGGCGCCGAGGGCCCGGCCAGGACCGGGCGGAGGGCGCCGTGCGTGCGGTGCGGGATCAGTCGCGGGTCGCGCCGGCCAGGGCCGGACGCCGGACTCGCAGGCGGGCCAGCAGTGGCCCGAAGGCGGCCGGCGTGCCGACCCCCTCGATCAGAGCGTGCGCGGACATGCCCGCGACCCTAGCTCCGTCGTCGCCGACCGGCGACCGCTTTTCCGCCTCAGGTCGGCAGGTCGACGGTGCGGCCCTCAAGCCGGCAGGTCGACGGTGCGGCCCTCGGCGCGGGCGGTCTCGGCGGCGGCGAGCACGGCGACGACCTCGCGGCCGAAGCGCACGTCGCAGCGGTGGTCCCGGGTGCCCGACCCGATCTCCTCCAGCAACTGGTCGATCGCCACCCCCAACGCGGTGGCCGAGTCGCCCTCGCCGGCCGGGACGGTCTCGACGCCGTTCTCGCCGTAGAAGACGAACTCCCGGCTCACCGCCTCGGGCGGGGCGTCCAGGGTCAGCGAGATCGTGCTCGTCGCTCCCCCGTCGTGGGTGAGCAGCAGGTGGACGAGCCCGCGCGGCCCGTCCATCGCGGCGACCCGGGTGACCCGGCCGAGCACCGGCAGGATGACCGACAGCGCGTGCGGGCCGATGTCCCAGAGCGCGCCGTGCTGCCGCCGCCAGGGCGAGGCGCCGTACGGGCTGCTCGGCTGGAAGATCGAGCCGAACCGGACCGCCTTCGCGGTGTGCCACCCGCCGACGGCGGCGGTCGAGGCCAGGAAGGCGGCGATGTCCGGCTGGTAGCGGCCGGTGAAGAAGACCACCGAGGCGACGCCGGCCGCCTGCGCGGCGTCGACCACCCGGTCGGCGTCGGCGACGCTCAACGCGAGCGGCTTGTCCAGCAGCAGGTGCCGGCCGGCGGCCGCCGCGCGGGTCGCGATGTCGGCCTGGACGTCCGGCGGGAGGGCCACCGCGACCGCGTCGCAGGCGTCGAGCAGTGCGTCGACGTCGGTGAACGCCGGCGCCCCGTAGCGGTCGGCCAGGCTGGCGGCCTTGCGCGGGTCGCGGCCCCACACCCCGGCGATCGTGGCCCCCGGGTGCGCGTGCAGCGCCGCGCCGTGCGTCTGCGCCGCCCAGTGACCGGTGCCGAACAACCCGAACCGCACCACGAGAACCTCCACATCGTCGTCACACCACGTTACCCGCGGCCATGAGCCGCGCCAGGGCCTGTGTCGGATGTCGTCGGCGCGCCCGATTTCCGATACAGGCTGCTCACGCCCGCAGTGTGGCGGCCAACCGCTTCGCGGCGACCTGCGCTCCGTCGGTGCGTATGACCGCGGCGAACGCGCGGGCGCGGGCGGCCACCTCGGGCCGGAGTGCGCCGCCAAGAGCCGCGGTCAGCGACTCGACGGTCGGTACCGCGCCGGGATGTTCGCTGCCGATGCCGAGCGCGGACACTCGTCGCGCGAAGTAGTGCTGGTCGTAGACCTGCGGTATGACGACCTGCGGCGTCCCGGCCAGCGCGGCCGTGGTGGTGGTGCCCGAGCCGCCGTGGTGGACCACCGCGGCCACCCCCTTGAACAGCGCCTGCTGGTTCACCTCGCCGACGACCATGCAGTCGGGGGCCCGGTCGACCAGCGAAAGGGGTGCCCATCCCCGGGAGACGACCAGACGGCAACCGACCGCGCGCACCGCCTGGAGGGCCGTCTCCAGCAGGCCCGGGGGTGCGGCGATACTGCCGAATCCGACGTAGACGCACGGCCCACCGGCGTCCAGGAAGGTCGCCAACTCGGTGGGCAGGGCCCGCTCGTCCGGCAGGAGCCAGGCACCCGGTTGATAGACAGCCGTGTCGGCGGTGTCCGGCCAGGGCGCCATTGTCGCGTCGGCGGCCAGCCACGGCTGGTCGGTGTGGATGTGGTCGCTGACGTCGTCGACCGGAACCAGTCCGACCGCCGCCCGGAGCGCGTTAAGCGGCGCGCGGAAGGTGTCGTTGACGTGCCGCAGGTTGGCGGCCCACAGTTCGCGGTTGTCGGCCGACGGGGGCGCGGGCACCTCCCCGAGCAGCGGCAGCGGTAACGGGGGATGGTGCGGTGAGGGAAAGACCGCCGGGCAGAGCGCCGCGAAGAGGTACGGTATGCCCCGCTTTTCCGCCACGGAGCGGGCGGCGACCTGAAGGCCGGTCGACGCGACGAGGGCGTCACAGTCCCGGGCCGCCCCCGACAACACCTCGAACTGGATGCCGATGGAGGACTCGGCCAGCTGACGTACCCGTGCCGGCGAGGGTCGAGGCGCGGCAGCGCGCGGCCCGGGCGCCGCCGACCTGCGCCAGGGCGGGCCGATGGGCACGAAGGGAATCCCGAAGGCGGCCACCCACCGGGCGAAGTCCGGTGGGGCGCAGAGGCGGACCTGCACGTCGAGAGCCTTCAACCGCGATGCCAGCGCCACGAGGGGTTGGACGTCGCCGCGTGACCCGAGGGTCGACAGCAATACGCGCATATTACTCGCCTTTCCGTCGCTGGAGGCGGATCCGGGCGCGGTGGAACCAGCCGGGACACCACGTCGGGCCCGGCCGCACGGTCGATCTGCCACCTGGCACCGGGAGAGCGCCCCGGCGCCGGTGCCGCATGTCACGCCTTGGCGGCGACCTGGCCGGCCACTCGGCGCGCGACGCCGGTCACGGGCTGGCGGGCCCGTAGCGTCAACACGTCGCCGAGCCCCTCGACCGCGCGCAGCTCGGCCGCGCACTCGGCGGCCTGCGTCTGGCGCAGGTAGTCCAGCGTCTGCGGGTCGGCGGCGCACATCCCCGGCGTCGGGTCGGCGGTGGCGACCAGGTGGACCTCGCCGGCCAGCAGTAGCGAGGCGGAGATGAACTGGCAGAGCTCCGGCCACAGCAGGTACCGCCAGAAGTCGACGCTGACCACCGCGTCCAGACTGCCCGGCGGCATGGGTGGGGCGACGCCGAGCAGGTGGAAGTTGGTCGGCCCGACGGGTGCGGCGTAGTCGAAGGTGAGCGCCGAGGCGGGCAGCCCCGACCCGGCACGGCCGGTGCCTATCCAGAGCGCCCTGGGCCCCCGCAACTGGCCGGCGAGGCGCGCGGCGGCGGGCCCGATGGCGCAGGCCGACCGCTCGACGCACTCGTCGATGAGCGCCCGGTAGTGCAGAATCCGCCGGATCGCCTCATACCCCATGACCGCGGTGAGGAACTCCCATTCGAGGCAGGGGTACAACCTGGCGGCCTGCTGGAAGTTGGCCTTCATCTCCATCCAGTTGCGGGTGATGTTCTTGTGGTGCGGCAGGTGGAAGACCCGGGCCTCGTCGTCGTAGCCGAAGTTGACGCCGTCCGGCAGGCTCCGGTCCACGCGGTAGAACAGCTCGACGTCCTCCACGCCGTAGCGCAGACCGAACGCCTCGCGGTAGCCGCCGACCTGCGCGAAGAGCGAGCTGGCGAGCGAGATGTTGTGCGTGTAGGCGACCACCCAGCCGGCCCGGAGCCAGTCGCCGTCGTCGCTCGGTAGGCCCGTCGCGAACCGCAGGTCCCCACCGTGCGGGAAGGAACGCGAAATCGTGTGCGACTCGCCGGCCAGCACGGCGGGCAGGTCCGCGAGGCCGATCTCGTCCCGCCGGCCGATCAGCACCGCCGCGTTACCGGGCGCGCTGTGCCACGCCAGGTGCCTCTCCAACAGGTCGGGCGCGGCCCACGAGTCGGCGTCGAGGAAGACCAGCAGGGGCGCGGAGGCACGCCGTGCCCCCTCGTTCCGGGCTACGGAGCGGCCCTTCCGCCCGGGCAGTTCCACCACGCGCAGGCGGAGACCGGCACCTTCGGCAAGAGCCTCGGCGTACCTGTCGGACGAGCCACCGTCCCGGACCACGATGACTTCGAAGCGTTCGGGCGGCAGCGTCTGTCGGGTCAGCGCCTGGAGGGTCAGCGCGAGGCACTGCGGATCCTGGTAGGTCGGCATGACCACGCTCAGCGCCGGGCGGGTGGTGGGCAACGACATGGCGATCCTCTCCGTCAGACGAACTTGCCATCGGAGGTCAGGCGACGATTGCCGGAGAAGAAGAGAATACTTTTCGTAACCTTCCCCTCACCCATAAATAGGGGTCGATAGGGGGGCACCGTCCCCTCGCGACAGTCGTCGCCTCGGCCAGGCTCACTCCCGCGCCCGCCGGCACGACACGGCCGGGCGTCGGACGCCCCGGGCGCCGGGCCGGGCGGACGACGGGCCGTCGAGGCGGGGCGGACGACGGGCCGTCGAGGCGGGGCGGCGGGTGGCGGGGTTTACTACGCGGGTTAGTAGGCTGTGCCGGTGACCGAAGCGCACCCGGGACGGCCCCGATGACCAGCGCAGCCTCGGCCGGTTCGCCGGTGGACGGGCTCCTCGCGACCGCCTCGATCGTGCTCTCGCTCCTCGTCGCCGCCTGGGCCCTGGTGGCAACGCTGCGCCATCGCGCGCCGGACCGGGTGCAGTTCGCCGGTCTGGCCCTGCTGGAGGCGGCGCTGCTCGTGCTCGCGGTGGTGGCGGGGGTCGCCCTCGGCGGCGGCGAGCGCCCCGGGGAGCCGGGGGCCTTCTTCGGTTACCTGGCGACGCTGGTCTGCCTGCCGCCGCTGGCCTGGGTGCTGGCCCGGATGGAGCCGACCCGCTGGGGCTCGGCCATCGTCTGCGCGGTCTGCCTGGTCACGCCGGTGGTCGTCGTGCGGCTGCAACAGACGTGGGAGGTGCTGGGTGGCTGAGGTGCGGGCCCCGGAGCGGACGCGGACCAACGCCGGCCCGGGACGGCTGCTGATCGCGGTCTACCTGCTCTTCGCGATCGCCGCCACCAGCCGCGCCGGCCTCCAGATCGCCACGAGGTTCGACGAGGCCCCCGTGGCGTACCTGCTCTCGGCCCTCGCCGCGGCCATCTACATCGTCGCGGCGGTGGGGCTGGCGCGTGCGGGTGCCGCCGGCCGGCGCGTCGCCCTGGCGTGCTGCACAGTGGAGCTGGCCGGGGTGCTCGGCGTCGGCATCCTCAGCGTGGCCGACCCGGAGCTGTTCCCGGACGAGACGGTCTGGTCGCGGTTCGGCAGCGGGTACGGCTACATCCCGCTGGTCCTGCCGGTGCTCGGCCTGCTCTGGCTCTGGCGCACCCGCACCGCCCGCACCTGACCCACCCCGCCTCGCCGGGACGGGGTGGGACGTGGGGGCGGGATCAGTCCTTGGGGCCGCCGGCGACGTAGACGACCTGGCCGGAGACGAACGACGCTCCCTCGCTGACCAGGAACGAGATGGTGTGCGCGACGTC
Organism: Micromonospora sp. NPDC049139; assembly: GCF_055586845.1. NCBI lineage: Bacteria > Bacillati > Actinomycetota > Actinomycetes > Micromonosporales > Micromonosporaceae > Micromonospora > Micromonospora sp. NPDC049139. The sequence continues at coordinate 252,408 of NZ_JBVJHK010000002.1, forward strand.
CTCCGGCCGGCCGGGGCGGCGGACCGGGATCTCCGCCGCGGCGTGCTTCTGGAGGTCGTCGAAGTCGACCTTCATCCGGGCGGCGGTGGCGGCGGTCATGTCGGTGACGATGAAGCCGGGCGCGACCGCGTTGACGGTCACCCCGAACGGGCCCAGCTCGATGGCGAGCGTCTTGGTGAAGCCCTGGAGGCCGGCCTTCGCGGCGGAGTAGTTCGCCTGGCCCCGGTTGCCCAGCGCGGAGGTGCTGGAGAGGTTGACGATCCGGCCCCACTTCTGCTCGACCATGTGCTTCTGGGCCACCTGGCTGAACAGGAACGCGCCGCGCAGGTGCACGCCCATGACCGTGTCCCAGTCGGTGTCGCTCATCTTGAACAGCAGGTTGTCGCGCAGCACGCCGGCGTTGTTCACCAGCACGGTCGGCGCGCCCAGCCCGGCGGCGACCCGCTCCACGGCCGCCTCGACCTGGGCCCGGTCGGACACGTCGGCGCCGACGCCAAGCGCCCGGCCACCGGCGGCGGCGATCGCGTCCACCGTGTCCTTGGTCGCCGACTCGTCGATGTCGACCACCGCGACCGCGAGGCCGTCGGCGGCCAGCCGGCGGGCGGTGGCCGCCCCGATCCCCCGCGCCGCCCCCGTGACGATGGCGACCCGCTGTTCCTCCGACATGCCTACCTCCCGGTAACTTCCGCTCGATCGGAGGAGCTTAACCCAGGCGTACGGCGTGCCGGCCGGGCGCGGGACGCCGGTCCTGCCGACACCCCGCCGCGGCCTACCGGGGTTACGAGCACGGTTCGGCTACCGTCGCCGCCGTGAACGCAGTGGAGATCGAAGCACCCGTCGTCGGTGTCACCGTCTACCCGGACCGGGCCCGGGTCACCCGCCGGGGCAGCACCCGGTTGACCGCCGGTGAGCACCGCGTACGCGTCGCACCGTTGCCGCTGGGCCTGCGGCGGGACTCGGTACGGGTCGGCGGCCGGGGCGCGGTCACCGTGCTCGGCGTGGACGTGACGACGTGGCGGCAGGCACGCAGCACCGACGGGCAGGTCCGCGAGCTGGAGCAGCGGAGCCGGGAGCTGGCCGACGAGCTGGCCGAGGTCGACGACGCGGACGAGATCGAGGCGCAGCGGGGGCAGTTCATCGGCCGGCTGGCCGAGCGGGCCGGCGGCACGTACGCCCGCGCGTTGGCCTCCGGTGACGCCGCCCCGACCGACGTGGCCAGCTTCGCCGACTCGGTGGCCGGCCAGCTCGCCGACTCCCGCAGCCGCCGGCGCGGGTTGGCCCGGCGACGTGCCGACCTGGCCGAGGAGCTGGCGGCCGTCGAGCGGCAGTTGGCGGCGGCGAACGGCAAGCGGGAACCGGACCGGCTGGCCGCCGAGGTGACCGTGGCGGTGGACGCCGACGACGCCGAGCTGGACCTGGAGCTGACCTACCTGGTCGACGGGGCCCGCTGGCAGCCCTCCTACGACCTGCGGCTGGTCGACGACACCATGACCGTCACCTGGTTCGGCCTGGTCAGCCAGGACACCGGCGAGGACTGGCCGGAGTGCGAGCTCCAGCTCTCGACCGCCCGGCCGGCGGCGGCGGCCGGCGTACCCGAACTGTCGCCCTGGTATCTCGACCGGGTCCGGCCGGCACCGCCGATGCCCATGTCGACGGCGAGCTTCGGCGCACTGCCGCCGCCCCCGGCGCCCGGCGCGGCGCCGGCCGCCGCGGGTGGTACGGCCCGGTCCGCCGCGCCGCGCCCCAAGGTGCGGGAGAGCGTGGCCACGGTCGAGCAGGGGGTCACCGCCGCCACCTACCGGCCGGCCCGTCCGGTCGCGGTGCCGGCGGACGGCAGCGCGCACCGGGCCACCATCGCCGTGCTGGAGCTGCCGGCCCGGCTGGACCACGTGACCGTGCCGGTCCGCGCGGCCGAGGCGCACCTGCGTGCGACGGTCCGCAACACCTCGGCGCACACGCTGCTCCCCGGCCCGGCGGCGGTCTTCCACGGCGCCGACTTCGTCGCGGCCACCCGGCTGCCGACGTGGGCGCCCGGCGAGGAGACCGAACTGGCGCTCGGGGTGGACGACCGGGTACGGGTGGAGCGGAAGCTGGGCCGGCGCGCCGACACCCGGGCCACGCTCGGCTCGACCCGGCGCCGGGAGGTGGAGTACCGGATCAGCGTCGCCAACCACACGCCCCAGGCGGCGACGGTGGAGGTGCGCGACCAGCTTCCGGTGTCCCGCGACGAGGCGGTGGTCGTCCGGGAAGCCACCCTCGTCCCGCCGCCGGCCGAGCGTACCGAGCTGGGCGAGCTGACCTGGCGGCTGCGGCTCGGGCCGGGCGAGAGCGGCGAGATCACCATGGGCTTCCGGGTCGAACTCGCCAAGGGGGTCGAACTGGCCGGCTGGCGGGAGTGACCGGTCGTCCGTCGAGGTGGGGCGGACGACCGTTCGACAGGGAGCCGGGCTAGAGGCCGCGGCCCCGGCAGAGGCGGATCCACCGGTAGCCGTGGCCGGCCAGCTTGAGGCGGTCCAGCTTGCCGACCCCGCCGTAGTTGCGGTCGGCGAGGACGTCGACGGGGAGGTCCGCCTCCGGCTCCAGCGTGCCCAGGTCCACCTCGGCGTCGGAGGTGCCGAGGTTGTGCAGGAAGACCATCGTCCCGGTCCGCCCGTCGGCCCGGTGCGCCAGCACGCCCGGCGGCATCGCCACGTCGATGTGCGTGGTCGAGCCCGAGCCCACCTCGGGGGCCTCGCGGAGCGTACGGATCATCCGCTCGAACCAGGCGAGCAGCGACCTGGGGTCGCCGCGCTGGGCGGTGACGTTGACCTTCTCGTAGCCGAAGTCGCCCTTGTCGACCACCGGCCGGACCAGCTTCTCGGGGTCGGCCGTGGAGAATCCGGCGTTCGGCTGGTACGACCACTGCATCGGGGTGCGGATCGCCTCCCGGCCGGGCAGCGACAGGTCCTCCCCCATGCCGATCTCCTCGCCGTAGCGCAGCACCGGCGTGCCGCGCAGCGAGAACTGGAGCGAGTACGCCAGCTCGATGCGCCGGCGGTCGTTGCCGAGCATCGGGGCGAGCCGGCGGCGGATGCCCCGGTCGTAGATGCGCATGTTCTCGTCGGGGCCGAACTCCGCGTACACCTGGTTGCGCTGTTCGGCGGTGAGCCGGGACAGGTCGATCTCGTCGTGGTTGCGCAGGAAGGTGGCCCACTGCCCACCCTCGGGCAGCGCGGGGGTGTCCCGCAGCGCCTCGATGATCGGCTCCGGGTCCTGCCGGGCCAGGGCCAGCATCAGCCGCCCGTTGAGCATGAAGTCGAAGAGCATGTGCAGGCGGTTCGCCGAGCCGCCGGCGTCGGCGAAGAAGGTCGGTAGCTGGTCGGGCTCCACGTTGGCCTCGGCGAGCAGGACGGCGTCGCCCCGGCGCCACTGCACGTGCTGGCGCAGCTCGGTGAGGAAGTCGAAGTCCTTCGGGGAGTTCGGGTTGCCCGCCTCGGTCAGTTCGATGATGAACGGCACGGCGTCCATCCGGAAGCCGGAGACGCCGAGCTGGAGCCAGAACGAGACGATCTTCTTGACCTCCTCGCGCACCTTCGGGTTGGCGAAGTTGAGGTCCGGCTGGAACTTGTAGAACCGGTGGTAGAACCACGCCTTGGCGGTCCGGTCGTAGGTCCAGGTCTCGTTCTGCTCGCCGGGGAAGACCATGCCCTGGTGGCGGTCGTCCGGCTCGTGGTCGGACCAGACGTACCAGTCGCGGTACGGCGAGTCCGGCGAGGAGCGGGCGGACTGGAACCAGGGGTGCTCGTCCGAGGTGTGGTTCACGACCAGGTCGATGATCACCCGGATGCCGCGGTTCTGCGCCTGGTGCAGCAGCTCCGCGAAGTCGCCGAGGGTGCCGAAGCGGGGATCGACGTTGTAGAAGTCGGTGGCGTCGTAGCCGTCGTCGCGGTTGGGCGACGGGTGGATGGGGTGCAGCCAGAGGCAGGTGACGCCCAGCCGGGCGAGGTAGTCGAGTCGGCCGATCAGGCCCCTGATGTCGCCGACGCCGTCGCCGTCGGAGTCCGCGTACGTGTCGATGTCGAGGCAGTAGACGACGGCCTCGGAATACCACCTGTCAGCCATGCCGACCTAATGTCTCCGATCCCCGCGTCCGGCAAACGCGGGACCGGGCGGCAGCGGCGCGTGGTCCGGGCGGCGGTACGGTCGCCGGCATGGGAGACGGAGCGCGTGAAGTCGACTGGGCCGAGGGCGAGTGGTGGAACGAGCCGGTACGGGTCGAGCACGGGCCGGCCGGCGGGCTGCTGGTGGAGCCGGCCGGGGGCAGCGACCTGTGGCGGCACACCTCGTACGGCTTCGTGCACGACGACGCCCCGGCGTTGCTCGCGCCGCTGCCCGTCGGCGACGCGGTGGAGGTGGCCTTCCACCTCGACTACGGCGAGCAGTTCGACCAGGCGGGCGTGCTGGTCCGCGTCGACGAGCGGAACTGGGTGAAGGCCGGGGTGGAGGTCAGCGACGGCCTGCCGCAGGTCGGCGCCGTGGTGACCCGGGAGGTGTCCGACTGGTCGGTCGCCCCGGTGCCGGAGTGGGCCGGGCGGGAGGTGACCGTCCGGGTCAGCCGCGACCGGGACGCGCTCACCGTGCGGGCCCGGGCCGGCGGCGAGCCGTGGCGGCTGGTCCGGCTCGCCCCGCTGCCGCCGGAGGCGGTGGCGACGGCCGGGCCGTACTGCTGCTCCCCGACCCGGGCGGGGCTGCGGGTCCGGTTCACCGGGTGGCGGCGGGGGCCCGCCGACGCGGCGCTGCACCCGGAGGGCTGAGCCGGCGTGGCTCCGGACACGGGCAGGTGTGACCGGCGGGTCGCGGGGTAGAGGACTCTGATCCCCCGGCCCCGGCGAAAGGATCGCGATGGCACTCGCCGAGAACGTCGACCCGACCCGGCTCGGCGGGCTGACCGGTTGGGTGGCGGGGGTCATCGATGCCGCCGGCGCGTTCGGCGTGGCGCTGCTGGTCGCCCTGGAGAGCATCATCCCGCCGATCCCGAGCGAGATCGTCCTGGCGATGGCCGGCTACCTGGCCGGCGAGGGCCGGTTCAACGTGGTGCTGGTGGTCCTCGCCGCCACCGCCGGCTCCCTGGTGGGGGCGCTCGTCCTCTACTGGCTGGGCGCGGTCGCCGGCGAGGACCGGCTCAAGCGCTGGCTGGACCGGCTGCCGCTGGTCGACCGGGACGACCTGGAGCGGGCGGACCGCTGGTTCGAGCGGCACGGCCGGTGGGCGGTGCTCTTCGGCCGGATGATCCCGGTGGTGCGCAGCCTGGTCTCCATCCCCGCCGGGGCCAACCGCATGCCGCTGCCCGAGTTCGTCGCCTTCACGACGCTGGGCAGCGGCGTCTGGAACTCGCTCTTCGTCGGCCTGGGCTACGCCCTCGGCTCCCGCTGGCAGCGGATCGAGCGGTACAGCGACTGGTTCGACTACGGCATCGTCGCCGTCCTCGTGGTGATGATCGTCTGGTGGGCGGTCAAGAAGTCCCGCCGCCGGCGCGCCCGCCACCGCGACCGCGCCGGCGCCGCCACCCGCTGACCCGGGGCCGTCAGGGCAGGGTGGCGAGGTGGGGGGCCACCGTGCGGGCGAAGGCGTTGCCGTTGGTCACGTCCCAGTTGACCGACCAGGTCATCGCGCCGCGGATGCCCGGGTAGGTGCGCGGTGGGCGGAAGCTGCCGCAGTTGGTGCCGCGGGCCAGGCAGTCCAGCGCCGCGTTCACCACGCTCGGCGCGACGACGCCGCCACCGGCCGCGCCGGGTCCGGCCGGCAGGCCGAGGCCGACCTGGTCGGGACGCAGCCCGGCCTCCAACTGGATGCAGGCCAGCGCGACGACGAAGTTCACCGTCCCCTGGGCGTACGCGGCGTTGCGGTCGCAGCCGAGCATCGCCCCCGAGTTGTAGAACTGGGTGTTCACGACGGTGAGGATGTCCTTGATGTCGAGCGCGAGCTTGAAGTAGCTGCTGCCCGGGGACTGCATGTCGATGGTCTGCGGGGCCATCGCGATGATCAGCCGGCTGCCGACCTTGGCCCGCAGCGAGCGCAGCGCCTGCGCCATGTAGGTCGGGTTCAGCCCGTTCTCCAGGTCGATGTCGACGCCGTCGAAGCCGTACCGCTGGATCAGGGCGTGCACGCTGTCGCTGAACGCCGCGGCGGAGGCGGCGTCGTTGACCGCCACCCGGCCCGTCTCGCCGCCCACCGAGATGATCACCTTCTTGCCCCGGGACTGGAGGGTGCGCACGTCGGCGGAGAAGTCCGCGTCGGTGTAGCCGCCGAGGGCGGCGGAGAGCCCCGGGTCGACGGCGAAGGTGACGGCGCCGGGAGTGGCGGTGGCCTCGGCGAACGCGACCGCGACCACGTCGTACTCGTTCGGCACGTCGCGCAGCCGCAGTTCCACGGCGGGGTTGTCGAAGTTGTGCCAGTACCCGGTGAGGATGTGCTTCGGCAGCCCGGTGTTCGGCGGCGGGCTGGTCGGCGGCGGCGTGGTCGGGGGCGCGGTGGTGGGCGGGGCGGTGCCGCCGCCGCACGACGCGCCGTTGAGCTGGCAGTTGGCCGGGGCGCCGGGCCCGTTGCCCAGGAAGCCGAACGAGACGGAGGCGCCCGGGGCGATGCTGCCGTTCCAGGACCGGTTGGTGAAGGTGTACCGCTGGCCCGACGAGGTCAGCAGGGCGTCCCAGTACGAGCCGACGGTCGTCCCGGCCGGCAGGTCGAAGGTGACGGCCCAGCCGTCGACGGTGGTGCCGCCGCCGTTGGTGATCGTGTACTTCCCCTCCCAGCCCGACCCCCAGTCGGACGTCTTCACGAAGCTCGCGGTGGCCCCGGCGGCGAACGCCGGCATCGCCACCCACACCGCCCCGACCGCCGCGACCACGGCGGTGACCAGCGACAACACCAGAGACCTGGACCGTTTCACAGCACCCTCCACACCCGGACGACATCCATCAGCATCAACATTGACGCCTATTATTAGGACTGTTAACTGTTTCTGTCCAGGGCGGTCGGCGGGGAACCCGGGCGGCGACCGCCCGGGTTCCCCGCGGCTCAGCGGCGGAAGGTGAACCAGTTGACGTTGACGAAGTCGGCGGGCTGGCCGCTGGTGAAGGTCAGGTAGACCGTCCGGCGGCCGGTCGGGCCGGCGACGTTGCCGGGCACCGAGCGCCAGCTCTGCCAGCCCCCCGTGTTCGCGATCGCGAAGCTGCCGATCGGCGGGCTGGTCGGGCTGTCCAGCCGGACCTCCACCAGGCCGCTGACCCCGCCCGCCGCGCCGGAGGCGACCCGGGCGACGAAGTCGCGCGGCGGGGTGGCGCCGAACTCGACGTTGTCGAAGCGCACCCAGTCGCCGTTGCGCAGCGCGCCGATGTTCTGGCCGCCCTCGGCGCACGCCTCGACGATCACTCCGTTCTGCGCGCTGAACGACTCCGCCTGGATCGTCGCGTACGCGTCCCGCACGCCACCGGGAGGCGGGGTCGTCGGCGGCGGGGTGGTGCCGCCGCCCCGGCTGTAGACCGCCACGTAGTCGACCAGCATCGGCCGGCCGGGGACGGTGGCGGCCGTCGGCGTGGCCGAACCCGCGACCCCGTTCGGGAAGGCCCCGCCCATCGCCACGTTCAGCAGCAGGAAGTAGCCGGCGTGGCCGGTCATCTGCGACCAGTACGGCTCGCCGACCCGGGACTGGCTCACCGTGTGGTAGAGCTGGCCGTCGACGTACCAGCGCAGTTGCTGGGGGCTGACCGAGGCGTCCCACTCGAAGCGGTAGGTGTGGTACGCGGACTGGCAGGTGCTGCCGGGACAGGCCCGGGACGCGCCGATGCCGTTGAACTCGTCGCACGGCCCGCCGGGGGCCACGCCGCAGTGCAGCACGCCCCAGACCGAGTTGATCCCGTTGACGTTCTCCATCACGTCGAACTCGCCGATGCTCGGCCAGTTCTGGTAGTTGCCCCGGTAGGGCGAACCGAGCGCCCAGAACGCCGGCCAGTAGCCGGCCGCCTGGGCCCCGGTCACGTTCGGCATCTGGATCCGGCCCTCGATGGCGAGCACGCCGCCGGAGGGGGGCTTGAAGTTGCTGCGTACGGTCTCGATGCGGGCGGAGGTCCAGCGGCCGGAGGCGTCGCGCAGCGGGGTGATCCGCAGGTTGCCGCCGCCGTCGTGGCTGACGTTCGCGGTGCTGCTGGTGTAGGTCTGGATCTCGCCGGTGCCCCAGTTGGGCGGGCCGCCGGGGTAGCTGGTGCCGGTGTCGATGATCCAGTTCGCGGCGGACGGCAGCGTGCCGGCCGCGCCGGTGAAGTCGTCGCTCCACACCAGACTCCAGCCGGGCGCGGGCGCCGGCACGGCGGCGTTCGCGGTCACGGTCACCCCGGCCAGGGCGGTGGTGGCGACAACGGCGAGCAGGGCCGACGCCAGGGCAGGCCGGCGTCGTGGGGGCGGGGCGGCGGGGGCCGCCGGGGCAGGTGTCATGGACGTGCCTCTCTGCGGGGACGGGTCGAGAGAGCGCTCTCTCACGAGTTGTACGTGCCGACCCGACAGATGTCAATGTCGATCGATGTCCGCCGGCGCGGCCTGCGGGCGGCGCAGCACCGCCTGCTCCAGCGCCGACCAGGCGGTCGTGGTGACCAGGTAGATCACCGCGGCCAGCGGCAGCACCAGCGCCACCAGCACGGTCGCGTACGGCAGCAGCGGCAGCAGCCGGCCGAGCACCGCCGCCCCCGGCCCCTCCGTCGGCGTACCGGCCACCGTGCCGGTCGCGGCCGCGGCACGCCGCATCCGCCGCGACGTCCACCACGCGAGGGCGAGCAGGGCTGCCAGCAGCACGCCGAACAGCGGCAGCACCGCGCCGCCCAGGCCGTCGCCGAGGTGGTGGCCCAGCGACACCCCGGCGAGCCGCCCGTCGAGCAGCCCCGTGCCGCCGTCGGCGGTCGTGAAGAGCCGGTACATGACCAGCAGGACCGGCGCCTGGAGCAGCATCGGCAGGCAGCCGGAGACCGGGCTGGCGCCGTTGGCCCGGTAGAGCGCGAACAACTCGCCCTGCAACCGGGCGGGGTCGTTCGCGTACCGCCGCTGGAGGTCGCGGACCTCGGGGGCGAGGGCCGCGCGACGCCGCTCCCCGCGAACCTGCGCGAGGGTCAGCGGCGAGATCAGCAGCCGGACGGCCACGGTGAGGACGACGATCGCGGCGGCGGTGGCCGCGCCGCCGGCCAGCGGTTCGAGCAGGGTGGTGAGCCAGGAGAGCGCGCTGCCGGCGGCGCCGACGGCGTCGTGCAGTGGTGCGAAGGCGAGCATGGTGACCCCTCGGTCCGATTCCGGTGAGGGCCCGCGGGACGACAGGGCGTCGCCGGGCCTCGGGTGACGGCGGAATCGGCCGCGCGGCGGCGGCGCTACGCGGCCGAGGGAACGGCCCCGGGCGCCCGGGGGCGGGGATGCCCGGCGGCGTCCGGATCGACCTGCCGGGGCACCCGGCGGCGGCGGGCCCGGGCCCGCAGGGCGGCGGCGCGGCCGGCCCGGGGAGCGCCGACGCCGACCGCCGCGTGCAGCGCGAGCACGGCGGCGAGCAGCACGACGGCGGTCAGTGCGGCCCCGGCGAGCAGGCCGGCCGGACGGTCGGCGAGCAGGGCCAGGTGGGTGAGCGCGTACGCCCACGTCCCCAGCACGACCCGCCACGCTCCCGGCACGCCGACCAGCCTAGGGCCCGCTGTCACGCCGACCGGCCCGATCGGCGACTCCCGAACGCTCTGACCTGCTGTTTTACGACAGATCCGGGGTGGACGGAGCCTCCGTGGGAGTGGTACGACTTGGGGCATCGACGGGCCAACGCCGGCCTGTCGTCACTCCCGGTCACCGATGCGCCGCCCGACCCGTCGGGCAGGCCGCCGAGCCGACCGGGCCAGCGGGAGCGGGCCCTCCCGGCACACCCCCTCACGGCCGGGCGCCCGCCCGGCCCGGCGGGCCGCCTCGACGAGGTGGTGGGCCATCACCACCAAGGAGCCGCCGTGCCCCACACCCGCATCCGCCCGCGGCACCAGCCCTTCGAGATCGCCGTCATGGCGACCGCTCCCGTCTGCGGGGTCATCCTGATCGCCCTGGGCGTCCGGCCGCAGTCGGTGGAGATGGCGATGCCGGGCCCCATCCAGGTGGGGTGGGAGTTCGGCCTCGTCGTCGCCGGCGTCGCCGGGCTGCTCGGCATCTTCTGGCCCGGCCGGCTCTCCACCGCCCTCGGCACCGAGCTCGCCTCGGTGCTGATGCTCGGCACCATCACCGGCATGTACGCCGTCGCCGTGGCGGTGGTCGCCGGGCAGCAGGGGGTCGCCGCGACCTCCTTCGTCGGGGCGGTGTCCATCGGCTCGGGCTGGCGCGCCGCACAGATCGTGCGCGACCTGCGCGCCCTCACCCGGGCCGCCCAGCCCGCCGGACTGGGCGACGGCGTGGCCTCCACCGGAGGTGGGACGTGAACGCGTCCGCGCCGAGCGCGCCGCAGTGGGTGCAGGTCCTGCTCTCCATCCTCGGGGTCCTCGGCGGCGCCGGCGGTCTCGCCGCCATCGCGACCGTCGTGGTGCAGCGCGGCAAGTTCAAGGCGGACGCCGCCGACACCCTCACCGACGCCGCCCTCACGCTGGTGCAGCCGCTGCGCACCCGGGTCGCCGAGCTGGAGGAGACCGCCCTGGTCACCCGGGCACAACTCGAAGCGACCCGCGAACAGGTGCAGCAGCTCCGGGCCACGGTCTGGGACCTGCGCCGGACGCTGGACCGGTGGCGGGAGGCCATCCTGGCCCAGGACGCGACCCTGCGCCGGGTCCGCGCCATGGTGCAGGACGGCGAGGACGACCGCCGACGGTGACGCCCGGCGGCGAGGACGACCGCCGGCGACCGCTCCGCGCGGCCTGCCACCGGCAGCGGTGACACCGGCCCCGCGCGGCCTGCCGGCGGCAGCGGTGGCACCGGCCCCGCGCGGCCTGCCGGCGGCGGCGGTGCCGGCGGCGGGGGTGCCGGGCGGGGCCGCCCGCGACGGGCGACACGCCGGGCCGCGTTTCCCGGCGTCGGCACGGTGGGTAACCACCGGCCGACCCGGCACGGACGGACCGCGACCGGGCGCGATCGGACGGTGGTGGCGATGACCGGCCAGGTGGCGGAGGCCCCCAGCGCGACAGCCGAGGGGACGGATCTGCTCACGGTGGGTGTCGAGGAGGAGTTCCTGCTCGTCGACCCGCACACCGGGGCCGCGGTGCCCGCCGTCGACCTCGTCATGGAGCAGGTGCCGCCCGAGCTGCGCGGCCAGGTGGAGCGGGAGTTCCAGACCAGCCAGATCGAGATCGGCAGCCCGCCCGGCCTGGAACTCTCCTCCATCCGGCACTCCCTCGGGGTGCTGCGTGCCGCGCTCGCCGACGCCGCCGAGCGGGCCGGCGTACGGCTGCTCGCCATCGGCACCGGGCCGGTGGACGGGCCGGTGCCCCCGGTGGTCGACAAGCCGCGCTTCGACCGGATGGTCGAACGGTTCCGCCTGCTGGTCCCCGGCCCCGGCAACAACGGCATGCACGTGCACGTCGGGGTGCCCGACCCGGAGACCGGGGTGCAGGTACTCAACCACGTCCGGCCCTGGCTGCCGGTGCTGCACGCGGTGACCGTCAACTCCCCCTTCGCCAAGGGCGAGGACACCGGGTACGCGAGCTGGCGGTCGGTCGAGTGGGAGCGCTGGCCGTCGGTGGCGCCGACCCCATTCCTGGAGTCGCACGAGCACTACGAACGGCTGATCCGGCAGCTCATCGCCAGCGGCGTGATGCTCGACGAGGGGATGCTCTACTGGTACGCCCGGCTGTCGGCCAGGTACCCGACCGTGGAGATCCGGATCGGCGACGTCTGCCCGTCCGTGGACGACGCGGTGCTCGTCGCCGCGCTGGTACGGGCCATGGTGGCGACCGCGCTGGACGACATGGCCACCGGCCGGCCCGCGATCCGCACCGACCACCACCTGCTGGTCGCCGCGCACTGGCGGGCGGCGCACGACGGGCTGGAGGGCGACGGCGTCGACCTCACCGACGGGGAGCTGCGCCCGGCGTGGGAGCTTTTCGACCAGCTCGTCGAGCGGCTGCGCCCGGCGCTGGAGCGGCACGGCGACCTGGACGAGGTGACCGACCTGGTCGGCGGGCTGCGCCGGCACGGCAGCGGGGCGGCCCGGCAGCGCGCCGTCCTCGCCCGCGGCGGCACGCTCGTGGACGTGGTCTCCGACGTCGCGCGACAGACCCGCGGGGCGGGTCGCCCGTGACAGGATGGTCCCCGTGGCGCAACGGCTGATCGTCATCGGTGGAGACGCGGCGGGCATGGCGGCGGCGTCCCAGGCGCGCCGCCGCCGCGACCGCGGCGATCTGGAGATCGTCGCGTTCGAGCGCGGGCACTTCACGTCGTACTCGGCCTGCGGCATCCCCTACTGGATCAGCGGGCTGGTGCCCGAGCGGGACGAGCTGATCGCCCGCGACCCGGCGACGTTCCGGGAGAAGTTCGCCATCGACGTCCGGATGCGGCACGAGGTCACCGCCATCGACCTCGACCGGCGCGAGGTGGTCGCGCGGGACCTCGGGAACGGCGGTGAGGTCCGCGAGCGGTTCGACACCCTGGTGTACGCGACCGGCGCGGTGCCGACGAAGCCGGACTGGGCGCGTACCGACACCGGCGGGGTGTTCGGCGTGCAGACCCTCGACGACGGCGCGGCGCTGCGCGCCTGGCTGGAGTCCGAGCCCCGGCCGCGCCGGGCGGTCGTGGTCGGTGGCGGCTACATCGGCGTGGAGATGGCCGAGGCGCTGATCCAGCGCGGGCTCTCCGTCACGCTGGTGGAGCAGGCCGAGCAGCCGATGTCCACCGTCGACCCGGACATGGCCGAACTGGTCACGGACGCGATGCGCGCAGTCGGCATCACCATCCGCACCGGCCTCGCCGTCACCGGGCTGGAGGAGACCGACGGCCGGGTCTCCGCAGTGGTCACCGTCGAGGGGCCGATCCCCGCCGACCTGGTCGTCCTCGGTCTCGGCGTACGCTCCAACACCGCGCTCGCGGAGGCCTCCGGCCTGCCGCTGGGCGTCACCGGCGGAGTCCGGGTGGACCGCCGGATGCGGGTGCCCGGCGCGCCGGGCGTCTGGGCCGCCGGCGACTGCGTGGAGACCGTGCACCGGGTCACCGGGATGCCGGTGCACGTGCCGCTGGGCACCCACGCCAACAAGCAGGGTCGGGTGGCCGGCATCAACATCGGCGGCGGGTACGCCACCTTCCTCGGCGTGATCGGCACGGCCGTCACCAAGGTCTGCGACCTGGAGGTGGGGCGCACCGGGCTGCGCGAGCGGGACGCCAGGGCGGCCGGCTTCGAGTTCGTCTCCGTGATCGCGCAGTCCACCAACCGCGCCGGCTACTACCCGGGCTCCCGCCCGATGACGGTCAAGCTGATCGCGGAGAAGCCCAGCGGCCGGCTGCTCGGAGCGCAGATCGTCGGCTGGTCCGAGGCCGCGAAGCGGATCGACACGCTCGCGGTGGCACTGTGGAACGGCATGACGGTGGACGACATGACCGCCCTCGACCTCGGCTACGCCCCGCCGTACGCCCCGGTCTGGGACCCGGTGCTGATCGCCGCCCGCAAGGCCGTCGACGCCCTGACCGTCTCCCGCCGCTAGGTGTAAGGAAGGGCACCTTGTTAACGCCTGAGGTAGAGGAAGGGCCCCTTCCTAACACCTGAGGTTAGGAAGGGGCCCTTCCTTACCAAGCGGTCGATCCTTGTCGGGGGTGGCGGTTACCGTGTGCCCGCTGTCGCCGCGCCGGCCACGTCGGGCCGGTCGCTGACCCCTCGGAGGCCCCCTTGCCGCAGGAGACGACCTACCTCGAACTGTCCGAAGCGGACGGTGGCGCGCACAAGTTCTACGAGGTCGTGGTCGATGACGCCGCGCTGACCGTCCGCTACGGCCGGATCGGCGACCAGGGCCAGGTCAAGACCACGGCATACCCGGACAACGCCCGGGCCCGCGCGGCCGCCGCCAAGAAGATCGGCGAGAAGGTCCGCAAGGGATACGCGCCGGCCGTGCGCGGCGCACGGCAGAAGCGCGCCGTCTCCCGGCGACAGATCGTCAGCACGCGATCCACCGCCCGCACCGCCCCGGTGCTCTGGCGCTACGACTCCGGCGCCCCGGCCTTCGGCATCTTCGTTGACGGGCAGACCTGCATGGTCGGCAACGAGCGCGGGGTCATCACGACCCTCGGTCACGACGCCCGGGTGCTGGACCAGGTCCGCCTCCCCGACGGAGTGAAGTGCATCGTCGCCGACGACGCCTGGATCTACGCGGGGTGCGACGACGGCAACGTCTACGACCTGTCCGGCAAGGTGCCCCGGGTGGCGTACGCGATCGCCCCCGACATCGACATCTACTGGCTCGACATCCACGACGGGGTGCTCGGCGTCTCCGACGCGGACGGCGGCATCGCCGCCGTCGACCACGAGGACGAGTTCCTCTGGCGCCGGGCGGGGCGCGGCCGGTCGGCCTGGATGGTGCGCTGCGACGCCGACGCGGTCTACCACGGCCACTCGCAGGGGGTGACCGGCTACGACTGGCGCACCGGGCAGGAGCTGTGGCACACCCGCACCGGCTCGGTGCTCTTCGGCTGGCAGGAGCCCGGCGCGGTGTTCGCCGGCACCGGCACCCGTGAGGTGGTGCGGCTGGCGAAGGACGGCCGCACCGAGCGCACCTACCGGTGCGACGCCCCGGTCTTCTCCTGCGCCACGGCCGAGGGCGGCCGGTTCGTCTTCGCCGGTGACAGCCAGTCCTCGATCTACTGCTTCGACGCGGCCGGCAACCGGCTGTGGAAGCTCGGCACCGGCTGTGGCTCGGCCTACTCGATGCAGTACCACGAGGAGCGCCTCTACGTGGTCACCACCGGTGGCTACCTGGCCTGCGTCGATGCCAGCGAGCCGGCGATCCGGGCGGCGGAGGCCGGCAGCGTGCCGGAGGTGGTCGACGTCAAGGCCCCGCCCCGGCTGCCGGAGCCGGCGGCGTGGACGACGGTCGAGGTGACCAGCGACGTCGACGGCGGCGTGGTGGTGCAGTGCGTCGAGGACCGCGGCCGGCTGCGCGTGCACGTGCTCTCCCCCGGCTACCGCCCGGACTGGTCGGTGCAGTTCCCCAAGGGCATCCGCGAGCCGGGCGCGCGCTACCTGGTCACCCAGGTCCGCGAATCCGGCCGGGGCGGCTTCTACCGGGCGTACGGCGACATCCGCCGGCTGCGCTGAGATGCTCCGGTCCGGGGGCGGTGCGGGACCGCCCCCGGACCGGTCAGCGGCAGGCCGGCGGCCCGTCAGCGGCAGGTCCAGCGCACCGCCCAGCCCCTGTTGTTCAGGTAGAGCTGCCCGCCGACCACGCGCCCGTCATCGCTGATGCTCCGCACCCAGCCCCGCGCACCGGTCTTACCGTCCGGCCCGGGCAGCTTCACCACTGTCGTACCGGTGGCCACGGCGGGGACCCGGGATGGCAGCACACCGGCTATCCAACCCCGACTGTTTACGGCTGCCATACCCACGTCGGCCGACAGCACCTCCGACTGCCCGGTCCGCAGATTGATCCGCACCTTGTACCCCGTCGAGGTGCCCGGCTCTCCCGGTTTCGTCTCCCGGCCGGCGCTCCCGGTCACCCAGCCCCCTGCCAGCGAGACGGGCAGGAACTGGAAGGCGACCCCGCCAGGCACCCGGGGCAGCGGCAGCACCTCCGGCTGGGTCGCGCCCGGCCGCCACACGACGGCGCGCGGAGGCTGATGCAGATCTCCGTTGGTCATGGTGGCCAAGATGGTGCCGTCCTCGTCGATGCCGACGGCTGTTCCCTCCCACTGCGGGCCGGGCAGCGGTAGGTCGACCGCCCGACTCTCGTACGAGTCCCAGACCACCGGCCGCCACCTCGGGAAGCCCCCGGGCCCGGTCCCGTCGGTCCGGTAGCCGACGATCCGGCCGGCGTCGCTGACCGCCCTCGCCGCCCCGGGGCCGACCACGGACAGGCGTACAGGCTGGCCGTCACGTACCGCCCACGCCTCCAGCCCTCCGCCAATGCGCCTCGTCGAGCCCACCGCCAGGCCGGCCCGGTTGACGTCGCGCAACTCCTGGTACGTGCCAGGGATCTCGACCTCCCGGGCCCGGCCGGCGTCCCAGACCAGCACGCGGTGGTCCGGCGACCCGTTCGGGCTCAGGTGGCCGACCAGCCACCGGCCGTCGGGGTCACCTCCGGTGACCTCGCTCCCGGGAGCGGCACTGTCCGGCGCCGGCAGTAGCGCGGCTTCGCACTTTCCCTGCCACGGGCCGGGCGGCGACGGCTTCGGGGTGGGGGGCACGGGGCTGACGCTCACTCCCGCCGGAGCAGGGGTCGCCCCGTCGACACGGTGCAGGGCCGCCGGCAGGGCGGCAGCCGCCAGCACGCCGAGCGCGGCTGCGCCGGCCACCGCCGCCCGGCGGTTGCGGCGGCGACGGCGCGCCTCCCGGATCGCCCCCGGCACATCGATCCGGGGCGGCCCGTCGGGCTCGTCGTCGAGCCGACGCAGCAGGTCGGTGACGCGTTCCTCGTCCATCGTCATGATCTCCGCTCCCCTCCGGCCCGACCGGCCAGTTCCCGGCCGCCGAGTAGTCGTCGCATCGCCGCCAGCCCGTGCGAGGTCTGGCTCTTCACCGTGCCGGCCGAGCAGCCCAGCGTCCGGGCCACCTCGTCGACCGGCAGGTCGTGCACGAACCGCAGCACCAGCACGGCCCGCTGGCGCGGCGGCACCTCGGCCAGCGCCTGGTGCAGCACGGTCCGCTCCTCGACGCCCCGGTCCTCGGTGGACCGCGTGTCGGGCGGCCCGCCGAACAGGTGCACCCGCCACCAGCCGCGCCGCCGGGTGTCCAGGAAGAGTCGGACCAGCACCGCGCGGACGTACGCGTCGAGCTGCCCGACCTCCCGGATCCGCGACCAGCGCGAGTAGAGCCGGGTCGCGGTCTCCTGTACCAGGTCGTCGGCCTGGTCGGCGTCGCCGCTGAGCGCGTACGCGAGTCGGCGCAGCGCGGGCAGGCGCGCGGTGACGTACTCGATGTATTCCTGGTCCGATGCGTCCGGCATCCGGCCACCTCCGTGGGGTTCCCTGTTCCAGACGGCCCCGGCCCGGAAACGGTTGTACGCGACCCGCGGGCGTGGCCGAGGATGACCGGATGGCCGTGGACCTGGAGATCCCCGACGGGCTGCGCTGGACCGAGGAAGTCGAGGCGGGCCGGGCGTGGCGGGCGGTGCTGCCGGCCCGGCTGGCGGAGTGCGTCGAACGCTGGCACCTGCGGGTGGGACGCCCCTTCCCGTACGCCTTCGCGTCACTGGCCCTGCCGGCCACGCTGCCCGACGGCACGCCGGCGGTGCTCAAGCTCCAGTACCCGGACCCGGACAGCGTGCACGAGGCGACGGCGCTCGAACACTGGGCCGGGGCGGGGGCGGCCCGGCTGCTCGCGCACGACCCGGACCGGCGGGCGCTGCTGGTGGAGCGGTGCGTGCCCGGCACGCCGCTGCACGAGCTGCCCGCCGACGCGGCGCTGGACGTGGCGGTCGGGCTGCTGCCCCGGCTGTGGCGACCGGCCGGCCCACCGTTCACCCCGCTCGCCGAGGAGGCCGCCGGGTGGTGCGAGCGGCTGCCGGTGAACTGGGAACGGGCCGGCCGGCCGTACGAGCGGCGGCTCCTCGACGCGGCGCTCGGGCTCCTCGGCGACCTCGTCGGCAGTCAGGGCGAGCAGGTGCTGGTCAACCAGGACCTGCACGCCGGCAACGTACTGCGGGCGGCCCGGGAGCCGTGGCTGGTGATCGACCCGAAGCCGCTGGCCGGCGAGCGGGAGTTCGGCGTCGTGCCGCTGGTGCGCGGGGCGGAGCTGGGGCACTCGCCGGACGCCGTCCGGCACCGGCTGGACCGGCTGAGCGCGGAACTGGGGCTGGACCGGGAGCGGGTGCGGGGCTGGACGGTCGGGCAGACGCTGGCGTGGAGCATCGGCGAGGGGCAGGTCTTCCCGCGACAGGTCGAGGTGGTCCGCTGGCTGCTCGGCCCAGGGTGAGCGCGGCGGGCGTCAGGCCGGTTGGCAGGTGGGGCACCAGTAGAGGTTGCGGCCGGCCAGCTCGCCCCGGCCCACGGGCGTGCCGCAGACGTGGCAGGGCGCGCCGGGGCGGCGGTAGACGTACACCTCGCCGCCGTGCCGGTCGACCCGGGCGGCGCGGCCCATCGCCTCGGGCAGGTGCGCGTCGCGGACGGTGTCGATCCGGCCGCGCGTGACGGCGAGCCGCATCAGCGTCACCAGGTCGGCCCAGAGTGCGTCCCAGCCGGCGCGGGGCAGCCGCCGCCCGGGCAGCGTCGGCGGCAGCCCGGCCCGGAACAACGCCTCGGTGACGAAGATCAGCCCGGTGCCGGCCACCACCGACTGGTCCAGCAGCAGCGCGGCCAGCGGCGTGGGGCTGCGGGAGATCCGGGCGTACGCCCGGTCGGGGTCGGCGTCGGCGCGCAACGGGTCGGGGCCGAGCCGGCCGCGCAGCGCCGCCACCTCGGGTGGGGTGAGTAGTTCGCAGGCGGTCGGGCCGCGCAGGTCGAGCCAGTGCCGGTCGCTGGTCAGCCGCAGTCGCACCTGGCCGACCGGCTCCGGCGGTTCCCCCGCGCCGTCGGTGAACCTGCCGTAGAGCCCGAGATGGACGTGCAGCGTCAGCTCGCCGGCGTGGTGGTGCAGCAGGTGCTTGCCGTACGCCTCGGTGGCCTCCAGCACGGTGCCGGTGAGCCGGGCCGCGCCCTCGGCGAAGCGGCCCTGCGGGCTGGCGGCGTGCGGCTTGTCGCCGGCGAACAGCTCGGCGTGCCGCGCGGCGAGTCGGTGGATGGTGTGTCCCTCAGGCACGACGGCAACGGTAGCCGGGACGGGGCCGGGGCCGACGCGGCCGGGTGTCGCGGAGGTCGCGGCTGGGTACCTCGGGTTCGTACCGCGCGGGCGCCACCCGCTCCATCGGCCGCCGCGCATTCATCAGGAGGTGTGGTGTGGTCAAGATTCCTTCCCTGTCGCGCCGGACGGAGCCGGCGCCGACGGACGACGACGCGATCGGCCGGGACCGGGCCGAGGACACGGGCCGGGCCGACCGCCCGGTGGTGACCGACCGGGACAGCGACCAGGCGACCTACCGCAGCAGCGCCGCGGCCGGAGCCGACGGTCGGGCGACCGGACCCGGCGGGCGGGGCGGCGACGCCGAGCGGCGGGCGGCCGAGCGCGCCGCCGTCGCGCGGGCGGCCACCGCCCGGCCGGCCGACGACGACACCCGGCGCAACCCCCGGATCATCGACGCGGACCCGGCCCTCGAACGGACCGTCGACGGCCGGACGGTCGACCTGGACCGGGACGCGGCGGCGGCGCGGGCCGCCGGGCCGGACCGGGATCTCCCGGTGGACCACCCCGTCGACCGGGACGGCGACGGCGTCGCCGACCGCGCCCCGGAGCGGCCGGTGGTCGCCGGCCCGAAGCCCCGGGCCAGCCTGCTCGCCACGCTCGGCCTGGTCGTCGGCGTCGCCGGCGCCCTCTTCGTGCTCACCGGCACCCTCGCCGGGTACGGCATCGGGCTCGGTGCGGTCGGTGCGGTCCTCGCCGTGCTGGGTCTCGTGGCCACCCGACGCCGGCACATCGCGGGCAAGACCGACGCCCTGTTGGGCATCGCGTTCGGCCTCGGCGCGGTGGTCCTGGGCGTGCTCGCGATGACCGGCCGGTTCGACTGGCCGACCACCGACGGCGACTGGGTGGGGCGCCTGCGGGAGTGGCTCGACTCACAGTTTGCGGACCGCTTCT
This sequence comes from Micromonospora sp. NPDC049139, assembly GCF_055586845.1. Classification (NCBI taxonomy): domain Bacteria; kingdom Bacillati; phylum Actinomycetota; class Actinomycetes; order Micromonosporales; family Micromonosporaceae; genus Micromonospora; species Micromonospora sp. NPDC049139. The sequence goes on from NZ_JBVJHK010000002.1 coordinate 272,233, forward strand.
AGCGGGCACTGTCGGGCTCGCCGGCGGTGCGCCGGCAGTGCCGGTGGTTCATCGGCGACGCCCGACCAGCCTGGTGGTTCACCAGCCGGGCACATCCTTTCGGGGGCGGCGGTTCGCCGCCCCCGAAGTGCGTCCGGGGTCGGGGATCCGGGCGGCCGACGGACGAACGGGCGGCGACCGCGACCCTCTCCCGCCAGGACGCAACGATTCGACGGCAGAGCGGTCTCATACGCAACGATCCTCCGCCCCACGCAACCATCACCGGTGGATCCTGTCGGCCCGGCCCGCATAGCGTTGACGGACGGCGCCAGCCCCGTGGGTCGAAGATGGCCGGGGCGCGCCCGACCCCCTGGGAGCAGGACAATGACGATGGACGCCACCAGCCAGCGCTTCCTGATGTGCCGGCCGACGTACTTCGCCGTCGACTACGCGATCAACCCGTGGATGGACCCGACGGCCCCGGTCGACGCCGACCTCGCCGTCCGGCAGTGGGAGCAGCTGCGCCAGATCTACCGGGACCTGGGCCACACCGTCGAGGAGATCACTCCGGTGCCCGGGCTGCCCGACATGGTCTTCGCCGCCAACGGCGGGACGGTGATCGACGGCAAGGCGATGGCCGTGCAGTTCCGCGACCCGCAGCGCGCCGACGAGGCCCCCGCGTACCGTGCCTGGTTCGAGGCCGCCGGCTTCGAGCTGCACGACCCGAAGCACGTCAACGAGGGCGAGGGCGACATCCTCCTGGCCGGCGACTTCCTGCTGGCCGGCACCGGCTTCCGCACCGCGCACGCCTCGCACGCGCAGCTCCAGGAGGTCTTCGGCTACCCGGTGGTCACCATGCAGCTGGTCGACCCGCGCTTCTACCACCTGGACACCGCGCTCACCGTGCTCGACGAGCGGACCGTGGCCTACCTGCCGGAGGCGTTCTCGCCCGGCAGCCGGGCCGTGCTGCGCCGGCTCTTCCCGGACGCGGTGCACGCCACCCTGGCCGACGCCGAGGTCTTCGGGCTGAACGCGGTCAGCGACGGCCGGCACGTGGTGCTGCCCGCACAGGCCACCGGCCTGGCCGCGAAGCTGCGCGACCGGGGCTACGAGACCATCGGCGTCGACCTGTCCGAGCTGCGGAAGGCCGGCGGCGGGCCGAAGTGCTGCACGTTGCGACTCCGTCAGGGAAAGGCGAGCAAGTGATCGAGGACATGCTGCGGACGCCGGAGGCGGTCCGCGACGCGGAGCGGTGGACCGCGCACAACTACCACCCGCTGCCGGTGGTCATTTCCTCCGCCGAGGGCTCCTGGCTGACCGACGTGGACGGCCGGCGCTACCTCGACTGCCTGGCCGGCTACTCGGCACTGAACTTCGGGCACCGGCACCCGCAGCTCGTCGCGGCCGCGCACGCGCAGCTCGACAAGCTGACCCTCACCAGCCGGGCGTTCATCCACGACCAGTTCGCCGACTTCTGCCGGGAGCTGGCCGAGCTCTGCGGCAAGGACCTCGTACTGCCGATGAACACCGGCGCCGAGGCGGTGGAGACCGGCATCAAGGTGGCCCGGAAGTGGGGCTACCAGGTCAAGGGCGTGACGCCGGGCCAGGCCAACATCGTGGTCGCCGAGGGGAACTTCCACGGCCGCACGACCACCATCGTCAGCTTCTCCACCGATGAGGACGCCCGCGCCGACTTCGGGCCGTACACGCCGGGCTTCACGGTCGTGCCCTACGGCGACCTGGACGCGCTGACCGCCGCCATCGACGAGAACACCGTCGCGGTGCTGCTCGAGCCCATCCAGGGCGAGCAGGGCGTCGTCGTGCCACCGGAGGGCTACCTGCCGGGCGTACGCCGGGTCTGCACCGAGCGGAACGTGCTCTTCGTCGCCGACGAGATCCAGTCCGGCCTGGGCCGCACCGGCGCCACCTTCGCCTGCGAGCACGAGGGCGTCGTGCCGGACATGTACCTGCTCGGCAAGGCGCTGGGCGGCGGCATCGTGCCGGTCTCCGCGGTGGCCGCGAACTCCGACGTGCTGGGTGTGCTCAAGCCGGGCCAGCACGGCTCGACCTTCGGCGGCAACCCGCTGGCCTGCGCGGTCGCCACCGAGGTGGTCAGGCTGCTGGCCACCGGCGAGTTCCAGCGCCGCTCGACCGAGCTGGGGGCCCGGCTGCACGCCGGCCTCCAGTCGCTGGTCGGCAAGGGCCTGGTCGCCGTGCGGGGCCGCGGACTGTGGGCGGGGCTGGACATCGACCCGGCGCTGATGAGCGGCCGGGAGGCCTGTGAGCGGCTCGCCGAGCGCGGCGTGCTGGCCAAGGACACCCACGGCTCCACCATCCGGCTCGCCCCGCCGCTGGTGATCACCGAAGAGGAGATCGACCACGCGGTGGCCCAGCTCGCCGCCGTGCTGGCCGGCTGACCCCGTACGACAGCGGCGGGCGTCGGGACACGGTCCCGGCGCCCGCCGTCGTTTCCCGGCAGTCAGCGGGGCAGGCGCATCGCCATCGTGGGGGCCTCGGCCATCACCGAGTTCGGCGTGTACGGCGCGCCGGCGGGAAGCTCGCCGGGCCGGCCGATCTGCACCCCCGGGTAGAGCTCGACCATGTCGCCCTCGGCCACCACCCGCGACTGCTTCGGCGCCAGCGGGACGCGGTCGCTCTCCGCCATCGACCCGCCCGGCCGGATGCCGGAGCCGTTGGTGCTCACGTCGGTCACGATCACCTCGCCGACCCGCAGCTCGAACCGGAGGTGGCTGCGGCTGATCCAACGGCGCGCCTCGTCGTTGAGCCACTGGCCGAGCACGATCCCGCCGGCCTGGTCGGGCGCCCGGCCGACCAGCACCGGCTGGTCCTCGGTGAGCACGAAGCGGCGCCGGATCAGCCCGCCGACGCGCACGGCCAGGACCTCGCTGCGCGGTCGCGGACCGGCGTCGCCGAGCCGGGCGCCGTGCCGCGGGCAGGTGGGCGCGCCACCGCGCAGGGAGGGCGGAGGCTGGGCGGCGGGGCTGCGCTCCACCCGGGCCAGGTCGGCGAAGGATCCGCCGCCCCCGCCGCCGAAGAGCGCGCAGCCCGGCTCCGGGCAGCGCCACTGCCGGGAGAGCAGCTTCACGCCGGCCGGCGACCGGTCGCCGGCGACCGGGGTGTGCCCGCCGCCGACGTGGGCGACGAAGGCCGGCCCGCCGGCGCCTGGCACCGGGGCCAACACGCGGCCGGGCTGCTCGACCAGCCACGGGTAGCGCCCGCGCAGGCCGTCCGTCCGCACCCGGGTGAGCACCGGCAGCCCGAGCAGGTCGGCCACCTCCAGCATCCGGTCGCCCGGGTTGTCGAGCACCTCGACCAGCCCGTCGTCGGCCCACCGGCGGACCACCATCCGCTCGTTGGAGGTGAGGTCGGCGTCGGAGAGCAGCGCCCGGTGGACGACCGCGTAGACGGGGACGCTGTCCTCCTCCAGCTCCCGGGCGAGGGCGTCGATCACCATGCCGAGGCGGAGCAGGCTGGCCGGCCGGCCGCCGTCGAGGTCCTGGTAGCGGATCACCTCGGCCAGGTCGAGGACGGCCCGGGCCAGCGACGGGTCGGTGCAGACCCGCCCCTCGATGGCGTCGAGCACCTTGCTGATCTCGAATCTCATCGGACGCTCCCCACGATCTCGTCGATCCGCCGGGCCAGTTCCAGATCACGCCGGGTGACCCCGCGCGCCGAGTGGGTCACGCAGCGGAACGTCAGGGTGCGCCAGCGGATGTCGATGTCGGGGTGGTGGTCCAGCTCCTCCGCCGTCACGGCGACCCGGTCGACGACCGCGATGGCCTCCGGGAAACTGGCCAGCTCCACGGTGCGGGTGATCCCGGTCGGGTCTCCCGACCAGCCCGTCAGCCCGCCCAGCTCGTCTCGCACCGCCTCGGCGGTGAGCACGTCTGCCATGGGGAGACCCTACCGGGAGGGGTCGGAACGACGCCGACCAGCGGCGGGAGGTGTGTCCCACCCGGCGGGCGGCCGGACGGGACATAGATCCGCGGCTGTGGCCGGCGGACGTTAGGCTGACCGGCGGCCCGGCCGGGCCGCGACCGGCGTCGCCCCCGGCCCACCCTGCCAGAGGAGATTCTCAGCATGAACACTCGACGGCTGGCGACCACGGGGGTCGCTATCGTCGCCGCGCTCAGCCTCGGTCTCACCGGGTGCGGCACGAAGACGGACGCGGACGCTCCGGCCGGCAACGGCACCGGCGCGGCACCCGCCAGCTCGGCCCCGGCGGACGCCCGCGCCGAGCTGACCGCCGCCGCGCAGAAGCTCAACCAGCAGAGCGTCCGGATGGTACTGAAGTCGGCGGTCGTCAACGGCAGCGGCGTGATGGACCCGGCCACCAAGACCGGCGACATGACGATGAAGCTGGGCGCGGAGGGCACCTTCCGGATCCTGCTGCTCGGCGACGACGCCTACCTGAAGATCACCGGTATGCAGGGGATGCCGAAGAAGTGGCTGCACATGGACACCACCAAGCTCGGTAAGAGCGGCCAGTTCAACCTGATGCCCGAGGGCGACCCGGGCGGCGCGAAGCAGATGATCGAGAGCGTGGTGGACGTCGAGAAGACCGGCACCGGCAGCTACGCCGGCACCCTCGACTACACCCGCACGAAGGCCGACGACCCGTCCATCAAGGCCCTCGGCGAGAAGGCCAAGGCCGTCCCGTTCACCGCCAAGGTGGACGACCAGGGCCGGCTCGTCGAGTTCGCCATCGACACCAGCGTGCTGCACGAGTCGCTGGGCATGATGACCACCACCTACTCGGACTTCGGCGCCCCGGTCACCGTGAAGAAGCCCGCCGCGAGCGAGACGCAGGAGGCCCCGCAGGAGCTGATCGAGTCCATGGGCTCCTGAGCCCGACCGCACGGAGGCGGGGGCGGCGCCGGACGGCGCCGCCCCCGCCGCGCGTCTCAGCCGCGCAGCGGCCGGCCCACCTCGTGCAGGTGCGCGAGCGCCTGGCGGTACGACTCCACCAGCCCCGTCTCGGCGTACGGGATGCCCCGCTCGACGCAGTACGCGCGCACGATCGGCTGGGCCCGGCGCAGGTTCGCCCGCGGCATGTTCGGGAACAGGTGGTGCTCGATCTGGTAGTTGAGCCCGCCGAGCGCGACGTCGACGAACCGGCCACCCCGGACGTTGCGGGAGGTCAGCACCTGCTTGCGCAGGAAGTCGAGCTCGTCGTCGGCGGTCGGCATCGGCATCCCCTTGTGGTTGGGGGCGAACGAGCAGCCCATGTAGAGGCCCCAGAGCCCCTGGTGGACGGCGACGAACAGCAGCGCCTTGCCCGGGGACATCGCCAGCAGCAGCCCGCCGAGGTAGCCCACCGCGTGCAGGCCCAGCAGCAACGCCTCCACCCGCCGGTGCCGCATCGGGGTTCGGAACCCGCCGTCCGGCTCCCGCCCGACGACCGCCTGCACGCTCGCCACGTGCAGGGCGAGCCCCTCCAGCAGCAGCATCGGGAAGAACAGCCACGCCTGCCGACGGGCGAGCCAGCGGTTGACGCCGCGCGTCGCGGCGGCCTGCTCGTACGTCCAGACCAGCGCGCCCGCCCCGACGTCCGGGTCCTCGTCCTCGTGGTTCGGGTTGGCGTGGTGCCGGTTGTGCTTGTCGACCCACCAGCCGTAGCTGAGCCCCACCGCCAGGTTGCCGGTGAGCAGGCCCACCGCCTCGCTCGGCCCGCGCCGGCGGAACATCTGCCGGTGGCCGGCGTCATGGCCGAGGAACGCGACCTGCGTGGTGGCGACGGCCAGGAACACGGCGACCAGGAGCTGCGCCCACGAGTCCCCGACCAGCCCGACCGCGGCCCAGCCCGCCGCGAAGACGCCCAGGGTGAGCACGATCCGCGTCACGTACCGGCCCGGGCGCCGCTCCAGCAGCCCCGCCCCGCTGATCCGTCGGGACAACTGCGAGTAGTCACTGCCCCGCCGTACCGGCGGGTCCGCCACCGCTGCGAGCACCATTGCGGCTCCCGTTCCTCGATCCCGGATACCGCGCCGGCCGGCGCGCCCCTGCCGTCCAGTCTCCCGAGAACGGTTGCGCTGAGTAACCCTGTCCACCCCCCGGCCGGGGGTAGGGCCTGCCCTACCCCGGCCGGCGGGCGCGGACCCCGGCGGTCAGCCCATCCGGCCGACGGCGGCCCGGAGCCGGGCCAGGTCCCGTCGCCGGCGCTCGTACGTGGCGGCGAGACCGATCAGCGCGAACCCGCCGACGGCCAGGAAGATCCACCGGGGCAGCAGGTCCCACCCGCGGACCAACTCGTGCAGCGCGAGCAGCGCCAGGGTCACCCCGCCGAGCAGCACCGGCGCCTGCCAGCGACGGGTCGCCCCGGCGAGCACCGTGCCGAGCGCGGCGGCCCCCAGCAGCAGCCGCCGCCACGGCTGGGGATCCGGCGCCACCAGCACCGACACCAGGCTCGGCAGCAGCGCGGCCGCGAGCCCCGGGCCGAGCGCCAGCCAACTGGTCAGCCCAGGCCGGGTGCGCAGCGCCGCCACGCCCGCCCCGAGGGCCAGCGCCGCCGCCGGCACCGTGTACGCCTCCAGGACCGCCACTCCCCCGGCGGCCAGCAGCAGCCAGCCGCCGAGCAGCTCGCTGCCGCCGGCGATGCCCGCGAACGCCCAGCGGCGGCCCGCCGGCTCGCCCGGGCGCAGCACCCGCAGCGCGACGGCGGCGCCCCACAGCACGCAGACCGCCGCCGCGTGCCGGAGCGCCCCGACCGCGAGCAGCAGCGCGACCAGCGCCACCGCCTGGGCGGCCGCGTCCAGCACCGCCGCCGGGGTGGACGCTTGGCGGGCCGGGGCGGCCCCGACCGGCGCCCGCTGGCCGCCGAGCAGCGCGGCGGCGGCCAGCGTGAGCACCGCGACGGCGAGCACGCTGAACGCGGCCGTCCGCAGCGGCAGCCCGCCGGCCAGCGGCGCGGTGACCGCGAGGCCGGTCGCGGCGGCGACCGCGACCAGGCGACCAACGAGCCGGACGTCGTCCCGGCGGGCGGCCACACCGACCACGGCCGCCGCCACCACCAGCACGCCCAGGCCGGCGAGCGTGCCCGCCCTGGTGGCCAACAGCCCGAGCAGCCCGGAGGCGGTCAACGCCAACCCGACCGGCGCCCCGACCGGGGCGAGCAGCGGGCGCGGCGCGGCCAGCGCGGCGACCAGCACCGCGACCACCCCGACGGCCAGCGTGGCGGCCGGCGCCACCGGCCACGGCGCGCCGACGGCGACCAGCAGCACCGGCAGGGCGGTCGCCGCGAACGGCAGCGCGACGAGCGCGGCCGGCCACCACCCGCCGCGCGCCGACGCTCCGCCGGCGCCTGGCATGCCGGCACCGGACCCGAACGCACCCGGCGTACCGGCACCGGCCCCGGCGGCGCCGAACCTGCCGGCACCGCCCCCGGCGGCGCCGGACCTGCCGGCACCGGGCCCGACCGCGCCCGGGACAGCTCGGTCGGGCCGCGCCGCCAGCAGCGCGGCCACCGCCAGCGCGGCCAGCGCCACGCCGGCCGGGAACGCACCCGGGACGGGCTCGACCGCGGGCGCCCCGGACCAGGGCGACACCCCGCCGTACGGGGCGAGGAGCACCGTCAACGCCGCTGGCGCGGCGGCGGCGAGGGAGATCACCAGCAGCCCGACGCCGGCCACCCGCAGGACGGTGTCGGAGCGCGCCGCACCGCTCAGCGTCGCCAGCAGGACCGCCACGGCGGCGTAGAGCGCCACCGATTCGTCGGCCGGTACGACCACCGGCGCCAACCCGACCAGCGCGACCGCCACGGCGAGCCCGACGGAGGCGTACGTCCGCAGGTCGGGCCAGTGCCGGCGGACCGCGAGCAGCCCGACCGGCAGCACCGCGACGGCGGCCAGCGCCGCCCGCGCCTGCCACCAGGCCGGCGCTCCGGCCGCGATCAGGGCGACGGCCGCGACGGCCGGCACCGCGGGCGACGCGACGGCCAGGGACACCCCGGCGATCCCGCGCTGGACGGCCGTGCCGCGCCGCCCGGCGGCGGCCACGGCGAGCCCGGCGGCCAGGACCACCGCGAGCGCCGCCCCCGCCCCGCCGGGGGCAGCGAGCCCCACCAGCAGCCCGTGCCCGAGCAGGAGGGCTCCGGACGCCGCCGCCGTCACCGCCGTCCAGGACCGGGTGCCGGGCCGCCCCACCCCGACGGCCAGCAGGCCCACCCCCGCCGCCAGGTCCAGGGCCACCACGGCGGGCCACGGCGACGGCCAGCCGGCGGGCACGGCGAGCACGGTGGCCGCCACGCCGAACGCGGCCAGCGCCGGCCGGGCGGCCCGGGGCAGCAGCAGCCCCAGGGCCGCCAGGGTCAGCGCGATCACCACCGGCAACTGCCAGCCCCGGGCGATGTCCGGCCCGGCGGCGGCGCCGTGCCACGGCGGCAGCGACCGACCGACCGCACCGCCGGCGAGCACCACGGCTCCCAGCACGGCGAGCTGGGCGGTCCCGCCGGCCACCAGCAGCGCGCCGACCCGGGGACCGGTCCGCCAGCCGGCGGGCAGCAGCCGCACCGCGCCGGCCAGCGCCACCACGACCAGCGCCGTGAGCACCGGTGCCGTCCCCAGCTCCGCGACGGGGCGGACGACCGCCCCGGCCAGCACCGGCACCAGCAGCCCGGCGGCGACGGCGCGGAACACCCGACCGCCGGTGAACACCGCCGCGCCGAGCAACGTCAGCGCCACCAGCAGCAGCGGGCCCCCGGCCAGCAGCGGGGTGCCGGCGGCCCGGCCGAGGGCCAGCGGCACCAGCGCGCAGCTCGCGGCCACGGCCAGCGCGCCGGCGTACCCGATCCAGGCGACGACGCGCCCGGCGATGACCACCGGACGCTCCCCCGATCCGCCCCCCGCACCGGGTGGCGCGACGGCCGGACCGGGCGGCGCGACCGCCGGCCCCGGCACCGCCGGCGTGGGCGCCCCGGGCCCGGGTGCCGCGACCGTCGGTGACCCGTCGGCCGGGGTCGCGGCGCCGCCCGCCGGGCCGCCCCGAGGACGCAGCGCGACCAGCACCGCCAGGTCGAGCAGCGCCACCCCGACGAAGACCACCGCCCAGCCGGCGGCGTCCGGCCGGGCCGCGACGGCGAGCAGGGGCAGCACCGGATGCGCGGTCACCAGGGCCGCGAACCACGGCACGGTCAGCCCGCTGAGCCGGGCGTAGCCGGCCGCGACCGCCGCGCCGGCCCCCCCGACCAGCGCGGCGTAGCGGGTGCCGGGCCAGCCGGCCACCCCGAACAGGTCCACCGTCCAGGCGGCATACCCGTCGAGGAGCACCAGCAGCAGCCCCACCGCGGCGAAGGTCTCCGCCGTGCCGCGCAGCCCCCGCCGCACCGCCACCAGCGGCGCGGCCAGGGCGAGCGCGGTGAACGCGGCCAGGATCAGGGCCCGGCCGGCGACCCCGACCGCCGCCCAGGCGACCGCCGTGAAGACCACCGCCGCGGTGCCCAGCAGCAGTCCGCCGAGGACGAAGAGCAGGCTCTGGACCGTCCGGGTCGAGGTCTCCGCCCCGCCGACGGCGGCCGGCGCGGGAACGGGCGCGACCGGCCCCCCGGCGGGCCACGCCGGCGCCGGGCGGGCCGGCGCGAACGCCGGGACGGCGGCGGGAGCCGGACGCGCGGCGGGGCCCGGGAACTCCGCCCGGATCGCGGCGGCCAGCTCCGCCCGGCGCCGCCGGCTCGCCGCCAGCCGGTCGACGAGCCCCTGGTACGCCGCGCGGGCCCGCTCGACCTCGCCGCCGAGCGCGACGATCTCCCGGTCGAGCCGGATCACCTCGGCGGCGGCCGGGTACGGCGGTCGCCCGCAACCGGAGCAGCCGGAGCCGAGGGAGGCCGGTGCGCCGCAGGCGGGACAGGGGTAACCGGTGTTCTGCACCCGGCCATTGTCGGCCGGCTCCCGTCACCGCCCCAGAGTGCGCGTACTCAGGGCCGGGTGTGCTCGTGCACCCAGGCGGCGTACGCGGGGTCGCCGCTGTCCACCCGGGTCACCAGGATCTCCGGCACCTCGTACGGATGGCTGGCGCGAATCTGCTCCACCAGCGCGGCGGCCCGGTCCGGCGCGGTCTTGAACTGCACCGACCACTCGGTGCTGGTCTCCACCCCGGAACGCCACCAGTAGGTGCTGTCCACCTGGCCGCCCACCTGCGCGCAGGCCGCCAGCCGCCCGGCGACGGCCGCGGCCGCCAGCACGTCGGCGACCGACCGCGCGTCCACCACCGTCGTCACCACGCAGATCTGGTCCACCAGCGCACCCTACGCGGCGCCGTCCCGATTGGCCGCGATCCACTCGTCGATCCGCGCCCACCAGTCGAAGAGCCAGTCGATCCGCTCCTGCCGGCCGGTCGGCACCTCCTCGGGCGGCACCGACCAGAAGCGCATGACGATCCGCTTGTCCATCGGCAGTTCCCGCCACACGTCGGTCACGGTGAGCATCCGGTCCAGGCCGGTGTGCGCCACGAAGATCACCCCGGCGTCGGGGGCGGCGTCCAGGGCCGCGAGCAGCCCGCCGGGCTGCGGGGCGAGCACGTGCCGCATCCGTTCCGCGCGCAGCGCCATGCGCTCCAGGCCCAGCGCGCGCAGCCGCGCGATGGCCCGCAGCCGGCGGCGCGGGGTGAAGTTGCCGCCCTCCGGGAAGATCACGAAGGCGTCGTCGTCGTCCAGGCCCTCGGCCAGGTGCCCGATCTGCTCGGTCACCGAGCCCCGCCCATCTGGACCGGGCGCGAGGAAGCGGTTGGGCAGCCGGTTGAGCAGCACGTCGATCGCCGGATCCCACTGGAGGCTGTCCTTGAGCACGATCCGCGGCTCCCGGTTGAACCAGTTCACCAGGGCGTGGATCAGGATGAACGAGTCGCCGGGGCCGGCATGCCGGCAGAGCACCAGTTCAGGCCGGCCGGGCAGGGCCGTGTCGGGATCGGTGCCCACCACGTCGATGCTCAGGTGCAGCGTCCAGCGGGCCTGCCAGAAGAGCACCCGCAGGAACCAGCCGGCGAGCACGTAGTGCGCCCGCTGGAAGGCCGGCGAGCGGGCCCGCCAGCCGAAGCCGGAGGCGACCCAGAGCCCGAAGAGCGCGAGCAGCGCCGCCGCGTCCCAGACCAGGTAGACGCAGCCGATCCAGAGCAGTCGCAGCGGCCGGAGCCGGCCCGGGACCAGCGGCGAGGCGGCCGCCGCGAGCAGCGCCCAGACCGGCAGGGTGGTCACCACCAGGAAGGCGAGCAGCACCACGCCGGGGGCCAGGAGCACCCGGCGTACCCACCGCGGCGGCAGAGGCATCAGCGCTCCACCTGGGTGGCCAGGTAGTGCCGCGAGGCCGTGTAGGCCCGGCTGATCCGCCGCCCCACCGCCGCCATGTCCCGGTACGCCCACGGCGTGTCGTCGCGCGGGTTCAGCCCGCCGGTGGGCAGCACGTGCACCTCCACCCCGTCGGGCAGGGCCGCCATCTCCCGGGCGAACCGGTGCCGCCGGGCGATCTCGAACGCGACCTGGGCGATCTCCCAGGGCCGCCGGGGCGGGCTCAGCTCCCGCTCGATCCGCCCGACCTGGAGTACGAAGATCCGCCCGGCGCCGGCGGCGACGGCCTCGCCGATCGGGATGGAGTTGACGATCCCGCCGTCGACGTAGTGCTGGTCGTCGATCCGGGCGGGCGGCAGCAGCCCCGGCACCGAGGCGGAGGCCAGCACGGCCGGCACCAGCGGACCGCTGTCGAACCAGTGCTCGGCGGCCCGCTCGATGTTCGCGGCGCAACAGCGGAACGGCACCCGGAGATCGGCGAAGGTGGTCTCCGCGCCCAGCTCGCTCTCCAGCAGCTTGCGCAGCGGGCGGGGCGAGTGCAGGTGGGTCCGGGCGGCGAACCGGCGCAGTTGCCGGGCCACCGAGTCGCCGTACACCTCGCTCGCCTCCGGCGAGGCCCAGAGCCGGACCAGCCGGTCGGTGACCGCCTCGGACGGTTCGGCGGCGACCAGGGCGCCGTTGACCGCCCCGATCGAGGTGCCGAGCACCATGTCGGGCCGGATCCCGGCCCGGAACAGGGCCCGCAGCATGCCCACCTCGACCGCGCCGAGGACTCCCCCGCCCCCGAGCACGAACGCCACCGGTCCCCGCGCCATGGCCTCATCCTGGCACGGGCCGGAAAGCGGCCGTCCGGTGCCGGTGCCGGCCGGGCCTCGGTGCGCCGGACGGCGCGGGCTGAGCGGGCCGCCGGAGCGGGCCGGTCAGGTACGGCCGGCCACGGTCAACGCCCGGCCACCCGGGCCGGCTCCCGGACCCCGGCGGACCGGGCCGCGTCGGCGATGAAGCGGCGGTACACCTGCTCGTAGCCGGCGGCCATCTGGGCGGTGGAGAAGTTCTGCGCCACGTGCGCGACGCAGTCCGCCGGGTCGAGGCCGGGCACGGCACGCAGCGCGCTGGGCAGGTCGTCCACGCCCTCGCAGATCAGGCCCGTCACCCCGGGCCGGACGAGTTCCGGCACGGCCCCCCGGTTCAGGGCCACCACCGGGGTGCCCGTCGCCATGGCCTCCACCATCACCATGCCGAACGGCTCCTCCCACTGGATCGGCATGATCAGGCACCGGGCCTCGACCAGCAGCCGCAGCGCCTCCGCCCGGTCGGCGTCGAGCACCACGTGGACGTCCTCGCCGAGCACGGGCCGGACCGCCTCCTCGAAGTAGCGGCGTTCGGGCGGCTCGTTGCACTTGCCGGCGAGCACCAGCGGCAGGCCGGCCACCCGGCACGCCCGGATGGCGACGTCCGGGCCCTTGTCGGGGCTGAACCGGGCCAGCCAGAGCACCGGGCCGTGACTGGGCGCGGTCTTGTGCGGGATGCCCTGGACGTCCATCGCGTTGTGCACCGTGCCGACCCAGGGCAGTCGCGGGTTGAGCCGGCGCTGGGCGTGGGAGATGGCGACCAGCCCGACGCCCGGGTCGGTGTCGCTGAGCACGGCGCCGTACTCGCCCACGGGGTTGCCGTGCACGGTGGCCACGGTGGGAACCGCCCGGCGGCCGGCGACCAGCGGGCCGATCGTGGTGTGGTCGTGGACGACGTCGAAGTCGGCCGCGTCGACGAGGTGGTTGACCCGGGCCAGGTGGGCCAGCTCGGGCAGCGCCTCGCCGAGCCGCTCGTACTGCAGCTCCGGCACGGTGGAGACGAAGTCGGCGGGGGTGCCGTGCTCCTGACCCGCCCCGAACACGGTCACCGCGTGTCCCCGCTCGCTCAACGCCTCCACCAGGCCGGTCACCACCTGTTCCAGCCCGCCGTAGCCGGGCGGGGGCATCGACAGCCACGGCGGCACCACCATCGCGATCCGCAACGGCCGTTCCGCCGCCCGGTCGGTCGGCAGGTGGTTCACGGCCACGAGTCCTCCCCGTCGGTCGGTGGTGCGGGTGGGCAGCCGGCGCCGGATGCGCTCCGGCCGGTCACCCCACACGGCGGGATCGAGGGCGGTTTCCCGGTGACGGCACGGCTAAACCGGACAAGCCGGGCGTTCACCCGCCCACGAGGAGGCGGTCCCGCACCGCCCGCACTCCCGCGGCGGACCAGGCCAGCCGCTCCGCCTCGTCCCGTTCCCACCAGGAACGGACCACGCCACCGAGGATCACCGTGTCCCCGTCCAGCTCGACGGTCACCCGTTCGGTGCCGATCCCCCGCAGCAGCGCCCGCTGCAGGTCGCGCCGGATCCGCTCGGCGTCCGGACGGGCGGCGGGGCGCACCTCGACCAGGTTCGTCACCCCGCGCACGCCGCGCAGCCGGCGCACCTCCCGTTCGGCGGTACGCCGCTGCCAGCCGAACTCCACCTCGCCGCGCAGCATCACCCACCCGTTGGCAACCGTGACGTCCAGCAGCTCGGCGGGGACGAAGCTGTCCCACTCCAGCGCCCGGCTCACCGCGATCGCGATCTCGGCGTCCGTACGCCCCGCCTCGCCGGGCAGGCGCACCTCGATGTCGTCGGCGACCGCCCGCACCCCGCGTACGCGCTGCGCGCAGCGTTGCGCCGCCCACTTGCGGGCAGAGCCGTCCACCCAACCGGTCAGCGTGACCACGCCGTCGGCGACGGTCACCCCGATGTCGTTCGGCTGCACCTGGGCGTCCCAGGCCAGCTCGTCGAGCACGTCCCGTTGGATCCGATCGTCGGTCCGGACGGCCGCTGCCGTGGTCATCGCATCCCTCCGTACGCCATCGCCGGTCTGCCACCGACGATGCCGGCCCGACGGGTGACGGCGGCTCACCCGCACCGGGCGAACCGCCGTCAGAGGAAGCGGCGGGTGACGGAGCCAACCCCCTTGGCCCCGCCACCCGCCGCCGGAGGGAGGAGGAAAGTCTCGGTTACGGGTTACGACGTCTCGGCGAGCGTCACGGTTGCGGTGGATTCGGCGCCGTTGCGCTTGTAGGTCACCGCTACCCGGTCGCCGACCTTGCCGGCCTGCACGGCGCCGACCAGGTCGTCCGAGTCGTTGACCACCGTGTCGCCGAACCGGGTGATCACGTCGCCGCGCTGGAGCCCGGCCTTCTCGGCGGCGCTGCCGGAGGTGACGGCGGCGACCAGCGCCCCGCCGCCCTCGGCGGCCGTCACGCTGACCCCGAGCGACGGGTGGCTGACCTTCTCGCCCCGCTGGAGCTTGCCGGCCACGTCCTCGGCCTTGTTGCTGGGGATCGCGAAGCCGACGCCGATGTTGCCGGTGCTGCCCTGACCGGCGGTGGCGATCGCGGTGTTGATGCCGATCACCTCGCCCCGGGTGTTGACCAGCGCGCCACCGGAGTTGCCCGGGTTGATCGGCGCGTCGGTCTGGAGCAGCCCGGCGATCGAGCTGGCGCCCTGGCCCGGCTCCTGCCGCTGCTGGCCGCTGCCGGCCTGGATGGTGCGGTCGCGGGCGCTGAGGATGCCGGCGGTGACCGAGCCCTGGAGGCCCAGCGGGCTGCCGAGGGCGAGCACCTGGTCGCCGACCTGCATCGCGTCGCTGTCGCCGAACGTGGCCGGCTTCAGGTCGCTGACGCCGGCGGCCTTCACCACCGCCAGGTCGGTCTTCGGGTCGGTGCCGACGATCCGGGCCTGGACGGTCTTGCCGTCGGCGAAGACCACCCGGACGCTGTCCTGGCCGGCGGAGGCGACGACGTGGTTGTTGGTGAGCACGTAGCCGTCGGCGGTGAGGATCACGCCGGAGCCCTCGCCGCTGTCGGTGGCGATGGAGACGACGCTGGGCTGCACGGCGGCGGCGATCCGGGGCAGGTCGGCGCTGTTGATCACCGGCGCGGCGGAGTAGGTGCGGGTGATCCCGGAGTCGCCGTCCACGGCGAGCGCGAGCGCCCCGCCGGCGACGCCCGAGCCGAGCATCAGGGCGAAGACCGCGACGCCGGCGCCGGCGAGCTTGGCGATCCGGCCCGGCCGGGGGCCGACCGCCGGCACGGGGGCCCAGGGCGGCACCGGCTGGCCCGGGTGGTGCGGGTGCTGGCCGTAGCCCGCACCCAGTTGTCCCGGCTGTCCCCCGCTCCAGCCGGACTGCTGGCCGTACCACGGCGCGCCCGGGTACGGCGTGCCCTGCGGCTGGCCGGGCTGCCCGGCCGCGTGCGGGTGGCCGCCCGGCGCCTGACCGGACACGGGGTAGGGCGGGGCGGCCGTGGCGGGTGGGAACGGTCCCGCCGGGGTGGGCTGCCCGGCCGGGACGCCGGGGCCACGGACCGCGTCCGGGGCGGTGACGCCCTCGGGGGCGCGGGCCGGCTCCGGGGCGCGCGCTGCGACGTCGCCCGCGACCGGGGCGTCGGTGGTCCGGTCCGGCTCGGCGGTACGGAAGGCGTCGCCGCCCGTCGCTTCGGGTGCGGCCGACGCCGGGGCGGCGGATGCGGCCGACGCCGGGGCGGCGGTGTCCCCGAGGGCGGCCGGGGCGGGGTCGGGGCGGGAGTCGGACTGCGCGCGCTCGACGCGCGGCAGCTCGGCGGTGGGGTGCGACGGCTCGGCGTCGGTGGCGGCCGGCCGGCGCTGCGGGTCGGACTCGTACTCGGTCATGGATCCACCTTCGCTCGGGCCACTGCGACCAGCCTGGAACCGGCCTGAATGTTGGCTGAAAGTCACTCGCCATCACCCTCGATGTCGGGCACGAGCGGCAGCCGGACCCGGAAGGTCGCGCCCCCGCCCGGGGTTTCGGCCACCTCGACGGTGCCGTGGTGCGCGCGCACCAGCGCCGCCACGATGGCCAGGCCGAGCCCGGTGCCGGTGTTGCCGCCGGCCCGCCGGGTACGTGCCGCGTCCACCCGGTAGAAGCGCTCGAAGACCCGCTCCGCCTGGTCCGGGGTGAGCCCGGGGCCGGTGTCCGCCACCTCCACCACGGCCAGGTTGCCCGGCTCGGCCCGCAGCCGCAGGGTCACCGAGGCGTCCGGCGGGGTGTGCGTGAGGGCGTTGGTCATCAGGTTGCCGATCACCTGACGGAGCCGGGCGTCGTCGCCGTAGACCACCAGCGGGCCGGACCCGGGCTCGATCTCCAGCTCCACCCGGCGCTCCGGCGTTACCACCCGGGCGGCCTCGACCGCGTCGCTGGCCAGCACGGGCAGCTCCACCGGGGCGAGGGCGAGCGGCCGTTCCCGGTCCAGCCGGGCCAGCAGCAGCAGGTCCTCCACCAGCAGCCCCATCCGGGCCGCCTCCTGCTCGATGCGGCGCAGCAGGTCGGCGGTCTGCTCCGGCGCGCTCGCCGCGCCCTGCCGGTACAGCTCGGCGAAGCCCCGGATGGTGGTCAGCGGCGTCCGCAGCTCGTGCGACGCGTCCGCGACGAACTGCCGCATCCGCTCCTCCGAGCGCCGGGCCCGCGCCTCGGACGCCCGCGCCGCGCCAGCCGCGTCCCGCGCCGTGGTCTCGGCGGCCCGGGCGGCGGTCTCCGAGGCGGCCCGGGCGGTGAAGGCGGCCTCGATCTGCGTCAGCATGGCGTTCAGCGCCCGGGAGAGCCGGCCCAGCTCCGAGGTCGGTACGGGTTGCCCCTCCTCCGGGTCGGGCACCCGCCGGGTGAGGTCACCGCCGGCGATGGCGGCGGCCGTACGCTCGATCTCCACCAGCGGTTTCAGGCTGGTCCGGACGATCGCCGCGCCGATCGAGGCGAGCAGGATCAGCACCGACCCGCCGACCAGCAGGTCAATCCAGATCAGCTGCTTGACGGCGCGATCCACCTGGGTGAGCGGCTGCCCCACGGCCAGTACCGAGCCGTCCTCCTGTCCCGCGTAGACCACCCGCCAGCGGGTGTGACCGTCCCGGGACAAGACGTAGACAGGCTCGCCCTCGAGCGCGACGAATCCGCTCAGGTCGGTGGGAAAGTTCGGCAGCTGCTCGGGGTCGAGGCTGATGTCGTCGTAGACCGGCCGGTACACCCGTTCCTCGTCGGCGAGCGAGACGACGTAGCTGCTGGGCAGCATCGCCTGGACCTGACCGGTGCGCAGCCCGGGAAGCGCCTGCCCGAGCCCCTGGCTGGCCGACTTGATCTGGGCGTCGACCTGGCCGACCAGGTAATCGCGGAGAAAGAAGGCAGTCAGTGCGCTGATCACCAGGAGGGCGGCGGCGACCAGGGCGAGCACCGCGGCGACCAGCTTCACCCGCAGCGGGACGCCGCGCAGCCATGCCTTCCCCTGGTGGACCGGGTTCACGCCGCCGGCTTGCGTAGCACGTACCCGACGCCCCGCAGGGTGTGGATCAGCCGGGGCTGGGTGTTGTCCACCTTGCGGCGCAGGTAGGAGATGTAGGACTCGACGATGTTGTCGTCGCCCCGGAAGTCGTAGTTCCACACGTGGTCGAGGATCTGCGCCTTCGACAGCACCCGGTTGGCGTTCAGCATCAGGTAGCGCAGCAGCTTGAACTCCGTCGGCGAGAGCTGCACCCGCTGGCCGGCCCGGTGCACCTCGTGGGTCTCCTCGTCCAGCTCCAGGTCGGCGAAGGTCAGCCGGGAGGGCGCCTGCTCGCCGGTGCTGGTCCGCCGCAGCACCGCCCGGATCCGGGCGGTCAGCTCCTCCAGGCTGAACGGCTTGGTGACGTAGTCGTCCCCGCCCAGGGTCAGCCCGCGGATCTTGTCGTCGGTGGCGTCGCGCGCGGTGAGGAAGACCACGGGCGTGCGCGTGCCGCCCTCGCGGAGCATCCGGATGACCTCGAAGCCGTCCAGGTCGGGCAGCATCACGTCGAGCACGACCAGGTCGGGCCGGTGGTCCTTGGCGGCGTGCAGGGCGGCGCTGCCGCTCGTCGCGGTGGCCACGTCGAAGCCCGCGAAGCGCAGGCTCGCGGAGAGCAGTTCGAGGATGTTGGGGTCATCCTCGACGACGAGCAGTCGCGCCTCGGTCTGGGTAGCGGCCATGCGCCCATCATCCGCGCTCTCGCTGCGTCCGCGCTGGGCACTTCCTGGAAAAAGCCTGTGAGCCGACCGTCGTGATCAGCGCAGGAGCCGCCGCAGCCCGTCCAGCGCGCCGTCGAGCAGCCGGATCGCCGTACGCAGCTGCGAATCGGTGAGCCTGCGGGCCCGCACCAGGGCCCCCACCTCGACGGCGAAGGCCGCCAGCCGCTGGTCGAACTCGGCGAGCGGCGTCGTTCCCGGCCCTAGGGCGGGGCCGGGGGCGGGCGCCGGACCGGGCGCCGGGGGCGTCCAGTGGGCCCGTCGGGTCTGCCGCGCCGCCTCGCGCAGCTCCCGCTTCAGGTCGCGGACCGAGCCGCTTACCTCGTCGCGGATCTCCCCGGCCAGCGCGGACAGGTCCTCGACCGAGGCCGCGATGTCCGACTCCAGGGCGGCCAGCTCGCCGGCCCGCTGGCGCAGCTCGGCCCGGCCGGCCTCGGTGATCTCGTAGACCTTGCGGCCGCCGACGGCGGTGTGGGTGACGAGCCCGTCGGCCTCCATCCGCTGCAGCCGGGGGTAGATGGTGCCGGCGCTGGGCGCGTAGTGGCCGAGGAACCGCTCCT
Organism: Micromonospora sp. NPDC049139; assembly: GCF_055586845.1. NCBI lineage: Bacteria > Bacillati > Actinomycetota > Actinomycetes > Micromonosporales > Micromonosporaceae > Micromonospora > Micromonospora sp. NPDC049139. The sequence goes on from NZ_JBVJHK010000002.1 coordinate 291,120, forward strand.
CCAGCAGGCGGATCAGCTCGTAGCCGTGCTTCGGGCCGTCGTCGAGGAGCTTGAGCAGGTAGAGCCGGAGCCGCCCGTGACTGAACACGGCGGTCACGGCAGCTCCTCTTCCTGGTCGTCCACCCGGCGGGCGAGCAGCGCGATGCTGCCCGAGGTGGCGGAAGCCCAGAGCTTACCCTCGCCCGCGCCGAGCACTCCCTCGCTGTCGACCACCGCCCCGGGGGCGGCGCTGCCCCGCACCTGGGCGAAGCCGCTGGTGATCCGGCCCGACGTGGTGTGCAGACGCACGGCGAGGTCGCTGTCCTCGCGGACGCGGACGGTGATGCCGCCGGAGATCGTGCTGAGCCGGATGTCGCTGCGTCGGGGGTTGTCCAGGTCGCAGGTGATGGCGCCGGTGACGGTGGTCGCGCGCACCTGGCCGGCCGCGCTGTCGGCGACGGTCACCTCGCCCGAGACCGTCTCCAGGTCGAGGTCGCCGGACACGCCGAGCGCCTCGACCGGGCCCGACGTGGTCTTCGCCGACGTCGGGCCGCGCAGCCCCATCAGCGTGATCCGCCCCGCCGTCACCTCCACCCGGGTCCGGCCGCGCAGGCCCGACGCGACCAGCGAGCCCTCGACCAGTTCGAGGTCGGCCAGCACGTCGGCGGGGACCGCGACGGAGACGTCGACCCGGGCCAGCCGGGCCAGCGGCCCCACCCACCAGACGAACTCCGACCACCGCCGGCGCCGCTGCTGGCGTACGGAGAGCCGACCGTCCCGGTGCTCGACCAGGACCGGCCGGCGACCGACCCGGGTGACGTCGACCCGGGCCGGGCCGTCGGCGGCCACCACGTTGAGGCGGCCGCTGAGCAGGTGGACGTCCAGCCGGGTGACCGGCCCGTCCAGGGTGAGCCGCTGCGGGGCGTCCACGGTCCAGCCGGTCATCGGTCCTCCCTCCAGTGACGCGCCGGCCCGGCGCGCACCATGGCAAGACACTAACGCGATACATCGCGATATGGCAAGCGATGCCGCCGGACGGCGGACGGTCCTCGCCGTCGGGGGTCAGGCGGCCAGGTCGAGCCTCCGCTCCGGTCCGGCCGGCCCGGCGGGCGGCCCCGGTTCCGACGGCGCGGCGACCGGCGGGGACGGCACCGGCACGGCGACGGGCGCGGACAGCACCGGCGGGGACAGCACCGGCACAGGGACCGGCGCGGACAACACCGGCGGGGACAGCACCGGCACGGGGACCGGCGCGCCCGGGGCCGCCGCCCCGGCCGGCGGCGGCACGAGGTGCACGGCCGACTCGGCCGTCCGGGCGAGCAGCCGACGGTCGGCGTCCCGCGCGGGGTGCAGCGCGGCGGAGACGGTCACCCGGACCTCCAGGTCGCGGGCGGCGAGCACCCGACCCAGCGAGCGGAGCAGGTTGTCGTCGCCGACGAAGGCGGCGGCCGTGGTCGGCACGCCGGTCGCCGCGCACGCGTAGCCGATCCGTAGCGGCACCACCGGCGCCCCGGCGTCGATCGCCGCCTGGAACAGGGCCGGGCGGAACCCCCGGCCGGGGCGGCAGCCGACCGCGTCGGCGGCCCCGCACCACGTCGTACCCTCCGGGAAGACCGCCACCGGGCGGCCGGCGCGCAGCACGGCGGCGACCCGGGCCACCATCGCCGGCAGGTCGCGCGGCCGGGCCCGGTCGACCAGGACGGTGCCGGCCGCGGTCGCGAGCAGCCCGACCAGCGGCCAGGACCGCACCTCCCGCTTGGCCACCATCCGGGCCGGTGCGACGGCCAGCAGCGCCAGCACGTCCAGCCAGGAGACGTGGTTGGCCACCAGCAACGCCGGCCGCCGCGGCGCCCGGCCGCGCACCACCAGGCGTACGCCGAGGGCGCGCAGCGCCCCCCGGGCCCAGCCGCGCACGGCCACAGCCCGCTCCCTCGCCGGCAGCACCGGCAGCAGCGCGGCCAGCACCGTGCCCGCCAGCAGCATCCCGAGCACCGCCAGCAGCCGGGCCGCGCGCCGGGTCACCGGCGCGGCCGGTGCCGCGCCAGCGGCCGGGAGGCAGGCCGGCCCGCAGCCCGACGCGGGCAGCCAGAGAGGTGTCGCACTCACCGCTCGGTCCCGCCCAGGAAGTGCCGCAGGTAGCGGGGGTTCATCCGGTCCAGGGAGAAGAGCACGTAGAAGTCGGCCACCCCAAAGTCCGGGTCGTACGCGGGTTCCCCGCAGACCCAGGCGCCGAGGCGCAGGTAGCCGCGCAGCAGCGGCGGCAGCACGGCCCGCCCCGCCGGACCGTCGGCCGGCCCGGTCGTCGCGCCCGGCTCGGCGAACCAGGGACGGCGCGGACGCACCCGCAGCGGCGGCGGGGCCAGGTGCCGGGCCCGGACCTCGTCCCACACCGCGGCGGCGGCCCCACCCCCGTCGGCCACCGGCACCGACGCGCAGCCGCCGAGCCAGCGCGACCCGCGCAGGTGCAGGTAGCGGGTGATACCGGCCCACATCAGGTTGATCACGGCGCCGGAGCGGTGGTCGGGGTGCACGCAGGAGCGGCCGGCCTCGACCAACTGCTCCCGGAGCGGGTCGAGCGCCGCGAGGTCGAACTCGGTCTCGGCGTACCGGCGGCCGGTGCGGTCCGGCGGGAGGAGCCGGTACGTGCCGACGACCTCGCCCGTGCTCTCCTGCCGGACGATCAGGTGGTCGCAGTACGGGTCGAACTCGTCGACGTCGCGCCCGGCGGCGTCGGGGCGGAGGGTGGCGCCGAGCTCGGTGGCGAACACCTCGTGACGGAGGCGTTGCGCGGCCGCGACCTCGCTCGGGTCGTCGGCGATCAGCAGGGTGTATCCGCTGGTCGTCAGGGGTGCGCCAGCGGCGTGCAGAACGGCCATGGCACCTGTGTAGGCGGCCCGGGTTGCCGGGCGTTGGGGTGAGGAGTGTCGATGAGGTGAACGGCGGTCGGCGACCCGTGGCGGGGCCGGCCGGCGGGCGTGCGAGGCTGCCGGGGGCGGGCCGGCGACGGGGCCGGACGCCGCGCCGCGGGAGGTGTCTGATGATCATCGAATCGCGCCACAACGGGCCGCCCGGCTCGGGCAACGGCGGCTGGAGCGCCGGGGTCTTCGCCGCCGCGTCCGGCGCCCCGGGGCCGGTCGAGGTGACGCTGCGCCGCCCGCCCCCGCTGGAGACCCTGCTCACTCTCGTCGACGGGGAGGTCCGCGACCCGGAGGGCCTGGTCGTCGCCCAGGTCCGCCCCACGGAGGATCCCCGCGCGGTCGTGCCGCCGGTGGACCTGCCGGCCGCGCGGGCCGCGTCGGCGGCGTACCCCGGACTGGTGGACCACCCCTTCCCGGGCTGCTACGTCTGCGGCCCGGACCGCCCCGACGGCCTGCGGATCTTCCCCGGCCGGCTGCCGGACGGCCGGACCGCCGCGCCGTTCCGCGCGCCGGGGTCGGTCACTCCCGCCACGGTCTGGGCGGCGCTGGACTGCCCCGGCGGCTGGGCCGTCATCGCCCCCGGCCGGCCGTACGTCCTCGGCCGCATCGCGGCGGTGGTCGCGGCGCTGCCCGAGCCGGGCGACGAGTGCGTGGTGACCGGCGCGATGGTCGGCGGCGAGGGCCGCAAGGCGCTCGCGCACACCAGCCTGTACGCCCCCGACGGCACCCTCCTTGCCTGGGCCCGGGCGACCTGGATCGCCGTGTCGGCGGCCGGCGGGTAGTCGTTCCTGGGGAGGAGGGCCTCCTGCCTGAGGCGGAGGTGGATCTACGGAGCGCGCCTGATTGACCTCGTTGCGCCCGCCCGCCACGCTGTGTCACGGCGTACCCCGACGCCCCGCACGAAGGAGAGCAATGACTGACGGGCAGCGAAGCCCCACAAGTGACGGTCAGATCGTGGTGTCCGGCCTGACGAAGCAGTACAAGAACGTCCGGGCCGTGAACAATCTGTCCTTCACGGTCGAGCCGGGGCGGGTGACCGGGTTCCTCGGCCCCAACGGTGCCGGCAAGACCACCACCCTGCGCATGCTGCTGAACCTGGTCACCCCGACCGGCGGGCAGGCGACCATCAGCGGCCGCCGGTACGCCGACCTGACCGACCCGCTGCGGCACGTCGGCGCGGTGTTGGAGGCGTCCAGCGCGCACAAGGGCCGCACCGGGATCAACCACCTGCGGGTGCTCTGCGCGGCGGCGGGGCTGCCGAAGCAGCGGGCCGACGAGGCGCTGGCGCTGGTCGGGCTCACGCCGGCGGCGAAGCGCAAGTTCAAGGGCTACTCGCTCGGCATGAAGCAGCGGCTCGGCATCGCCGCCGCGATGCTCGGCGACCCCCGGGTGCTGATCCTCGACGAGCCGGCCAACGGCCTGGACCCGGAGGGCATCCGGTGGATGCGCGGGTTCCTCAAGAACCTCGCGCACGAGGGCCGCACCGTGCTGGTCTCCAGCCACCTGCTGTCCGAGATGCAGCTGCTCGCCGACGACGTGGTGATCATCGCCGCCGGCCAGCTCGTCCGGCAGGGCACGGTCGAGCACGTGATCGGGTCGATGGCGCAGGGCATCCGGGTGCGCGTGCGCACCCCGCAGGCCGACGCGCTGACCGTGGCGCTGAAGGACGGCCCGGCCACCGTCGACGTCGACGAGCACGGCGCCCTGCTGGTGGGCGGGGTGGACGCCCCGACCGTGGGCCGGGTCGCCCTGGCCGCCGGCGTCGAACTACACGAACTGACCACGGAACGGCCCGACCTGGAACGGGTCTTCCTGGAGCTGACGGCCGGAAAGGCGGGCATCCGATGAACCTCGTCCGATCCGAGCTGCTCAAGATCCGCACCACCAGCACGTGGTGGTGGCTGGCCATCGGCGCGTTCCTGTCGATCGCGCTGGCGTTCGCGTTCAACGCCTGGGTCGCCGACGAGACGCTGAGCGGCAAGGGCGAGAGCCTGGGCGTCACCGGCGACATGGCGTCCGCGGCGGCGCAGGCCGCCAACCTCTACACCTCCGGGCAGTACCTGGGCCTGATGTTCGTGATGCTGATCGGCATCCTGATGGTCACCAACGAGTTCTTCCACCAGACGGCGACCACGACGTTCCTGTCCACGCCGCGGCGCACGTCGGTGATCCTCAGCAAGCTCGTCGCGGCGAGCCTGCTGGGCTTCGGGTTCTGGCTGGTGACCACCGTGATCGACCTGGCCGCCGGGGCGGTCTTCCTGTCGATCAACGACTACGGCACCCTGCTCGACGAGTGGGCCGTGCAGCGGGCGCTGCTGCTCAACCTGCTGGCGTACGCGATCTGGACGGTCCTCGGCGTGGGGATCGGCACGCTGATCACCAACCAGCTCGGCGCGGTGATCACCGCCGCGGTGCTCTACCTGGTCGGCACGCAGGTGGTGGGGCTGCTGTTCATGCTGCTGGCGAACGTGCTGGAGAACCAGGCCGTGGCCAAGTGGCAGGTGATCTGGCCGGCCGTCGCCTCGACCGTCATGGTCAGCGAGGGCCAGACGGACTTCACCCCCGAGTGGTGGGTCGGCGCGCTCGTGCTGATCGGCTACGCGGTGGTCAGCGGGGTGGTCGGCGTCGCGATCACCCGCCGGCGCGACATCTCCTGACGGGTTCGGAGGACGGGGGGCGGGGGTGGTGCCGGGCACCACCCCCGCCCCCGTCGTACCGGGCGCCGGCGACACGACGGGCCTTACCAGCAGTCGGCGGAACACGCAGCGTTTGGCCAACTTCTGGCATCTTCTGTGAAACGGACCACGCAGCGGAGGCGGAAATGCCTGCGGCATCCGCACGGCGTAGCCTGGGAGCCGTCTCGTGGGCGCTCGCAGACAGGGCGGCACGGGGACACCGCGTGACACACAAACCCGCGTGAAAGAGGCGATTACCGGCCGTGTCGACCCAGCAGACTTCGCAGGAGAACCCACTGGCGGGTTTCGGCCCGAACGAGTGGATCGTCGAGGAGATGTACCAGCGCTACCTCGCCGACCCCACCAGCGTCGATTCGGCCTGGCACGACTTCTTCGCGGACTACCGTCCGGCGCCCGGCGCCGGCACGCCCCGCGCCGAGCAGCAGGCCCCGAAGCCGGCCGCCAAGCCGGAGCCCGCCGGGCAGCAGGAGGCGACCACCACGGTCGCGCAGCCGGCCGCCGCCAAGCCGGCGGAGAAGAAGCCGGAGGCCAAGCCGGAGAAGCCGGCCGCCAAGGCCGCCCCGGCCAAGCCGGCCGCGAAGGCCGCCCCGGCCAAGCCCGCGCCGACCAAGCCGACCGCCACCGGCCCGCAGACCACGCCGCTGCGCGGCGTGGCGGCGAAGATCGTCCAGAACATGGACGCCTCGCTCGCCGTGCCGACCGCCACCAGCGTGCGCGCCGTCCCGGCCAAGCTGCTGGTCGACAACCGCATCGTGATCAACAACCACCTCACCCGTGGGCGCGGCGGCAAGGTCAGCTTCACCCACCTCATCGGGTACGCGATGGTCCGGGCGCTGGTCGCCCACCCGGAGATGAACAACTCCTTCGCCGAGGTCGACGGCAAGCCGGTCATGGTCCGGCCCGAGCACGTCAACCTGGGCATCGCGATCGACCTGGTCAAGCCCGACGGCAGCCGCAACCTGGTGGTCCCGTCCATCAAGGGCTGCGAGCAGATGGACTTCCGGCAGTTCTGGCAGGCGTACGAGGACGTGGTCCGGCGCGCCCGCCGCAACGAGCTGACCATGGAGGACTACTCCGGCACCACGATCTCGCTGACCAACCCCGGCGGCATCGGCACCGTGCACTCGATGCCGCGGCTCATGCAGGGGCAGAGCGCGATCATCGGCGTCGGCGCGATGGAGTACCCGGCCCCCTACCAGGGCATGTCCGAGGCCACCCTGGCCGAGCTGGCGGTCAGCAAGGTCATCACCCTGACCAGCACGTACGACCACCGGATCATCCAGGGCGCGCAGTCCGGCGAGTTCCTCAAGGTCATGCACGAGCTGCTGCTGGGCGAGCACGGCTTCTACGACCAGATCTTCACCTCGCTGCGGATCCCGTACGAGCCGGTGCGCTGGATGCGCGACGTCGCGGTCAACAGCGAGGGCCAGATCAACAAGACCGCCCGGGTGCACGAGCTGATCCACGCCTACCGGGTGCGCGGGCACCTGATGGCCGACACCGACCCGCTCGAGTTCGAGATCCGCAAGCACCCGGACCTGGACGTCCTCCAGCACGGGCTGACCCTGTGGGACCTGGACCGCGAGTTCCCGGTCAACGGCTTTGCCGGCAAGCAGCGGATGAAGCTGCGCGACATCCTCGGCGTGCTGCGCGACTCGTACTGCCGCCGGGTCGGCATCGAGTACATGCACATCCAGGACCCGGAGGAGCGGCGCTGGATCCAGGAGCGGATCGAGCGCAAGTACGAGAAGCCGTCCCCGGACGAGCAGAAGCACGTGCTCAACCGGCTCAACGCCGCCGAGGCGTTCGAGACCTTCCTGCAGACCAAGTACGTCGGGCAGAAGCGCTTCTCGCTGGAGGGCGGCGAGTCGCTGATCCCGCTGCTCGGCGAGGTGCTGGAGGCGTCGGCCGAGGGCGGGCTGGACGAGGTCGTCATCGGCATGGCCCACCGCGGCCGGCTCAACGTGCTGGCGAACATCGTCGGCAAGCCGTACGAGAAGATCTTCTCGGAGTTCGAGGGGCACCTGGACCCGCGCTCCACGCAGGGCTCCGGCGACGTGAAGTACCACCTCGGTCAGAACGGCAAGTTCACCACGCCGGACGGCGACCACGCGGTCAAGGTCTCGGTGGTGGCGAACCCGTCGCACCTGGAGGCCGTCGACCCGGTGCTGGAGGGCATCGTCCGGGCCAAGCAGGACCGGATAGACCTCAAGCTGGAGGGCTACACCGTGCTGCCGCTCGCGGTGCACGGCGACGCCGCCTTCGCCGGCCAGGGCGTGGTGGCCGAGACGCTCAACCTCTCCCAACTGCGCGGCTACCGCACCGGCGGCACCGTGCACGTGGTGGTCAACAACCAGGTCGGCTTCACCACCGCCCCGGAGTACAGCCGCTCCAGCCTCTACAGCACCGACGTCGCCCGGATGATCCAGGCGCCGATCTTCCACGTCAACGGCGACGACCCCGAGGCCGTGGTCCGGGTCGCCCGGCTGGCCTTCGAGTACCGGCAGGCGTTCAACAAGGACGTCGTCATCGACATGGTCTGCTACCGCCGGCGCGGGCACAACGAGGGCGACGACCCGTCGATGTCCAACCCGCAGATGTACAAGATCATCGACTCGAAGCGGTCCGTGCGGAAGCTCTACACCGAGGAGCTGATCGGGCGCGGCGACATCACCGTGGAGGATGCGGAGGAGCTGCTGCGCGACTACCAGTCGCAGCTGGAGCGGGTCTTCAAGGCCACCCGCGACGCGGCCACCATGCCGCGCCAGCTCAGCCGCCCCAAGCGGGAGGACGAGCCGGAGCCGCAGGTGGAGACCGCCACCGACGCCGGCGTCGTCAGGGCCATCGGCGAGGCGCACGTCAACCTGCCGGAGGGCTTCACCCCGCACAAGCGGATCCAGCAGCTGCTCGACCGGCGGGCCAAGATGTCCGTCGAGGGCAACATCGACTGGGGCTTCGGCGAGATCATCGCGTTCGGCTCGCTGCTGCACGACGGGGTCACCGTCCGGCTCGCCGGTCAGGACTCCCGCCGGGGCACCTTCGTGCAGCGGCACGCCGCCGTGGTCGACGCCGAGACCGGCCAGGATCACCTGCCCCTGCAGTCGCTGACCGGCGACGGCGAGCGGTCCCGGTTCTTCGTGCACGACTCCCTGCTCAGCGAGTACGCGGCGATGGGCTTCGAGTACGGCTACTCGGTGGAGAACATCAACGCGCTGGTCTGCTGGGAGGCGCAGTTCGGCGACTTCGTCAACGGCGCCCAGTCGGTGATCGACGAGTTCATCTCCTCCGGCGAGGTGAAGTGGGGCCAGCGCTCCGCCGTCACCCTGCTGCTGCCGCACGGCCACGAGGGCCAGGGCCCGGACCACACCTCCGGCCGCCCGGAGCGGTTCCTGCAGATGTGCGCCGAGGACAACATGCGGGTGGCCATCCCGACCACCCCGGCGAACTACTTCCACCTGCTGCGGCGCCAGGCGCTCTCGCCGAAGCGCAAGCCGCTGGTGGTGTTCACGCCGAAGTCGCTGCTGCGGCACAAGCTCTGCGTCTCCTCCGTCGAGGAGTTCACCACCGGCACCTTCCAGCCGGTGCTGCGCGACCCGGGCGCCCCGGCGCCGGAGTCGGTGAAGCGGGTGCTGCTCTGCTCGGGCAAGGTCTACTACGACCTGTTCCAGGCCCGGCAGGAACGCGGCATCACCGACACCGCGATCATCCGGCTGGAGCAGCTCTACCCGATGCCGGTGGAGGAGATCCGGGCCGCGCTGGCGGCGTACCCGAACGCCGAGGACTACGCCTGGGTGCAGGAGGAGCCGGCCAACCAGGGCGCCTGGTCGTTCGTCGCGCTCAACCTGCTGGAGCACCTGGCCGACGTCCGGCTGCGCCGCATCTCCCGCCCGGCCGCGGCCGCCCCGGCCGTCGGCTCGGCGAAGATGCACGACGTCGAGCAGACCGCCCTGATCGAGGCGGCTCTCCCCCGCCCGTGACCTGAGCACCGCACCGACAACCGGGGCAGGGACCGTCGCGCTGACGGTCTCTGCCCCGTCGGCGTCCCGGCCGGCGTCCGTCCCGGATGGCCCGAACGCCCATACGCAGCAGACCGACGAGCGAGGAACGGACAGCATGTACTTCACGGACCGTGGGATCGAGGAACTGGTGCAGCGGCGGGGCGAGGAGTCCGTCAGCGTCGAGTGGCTCGGCGAGCGCCTCCGCGACTTCGTCGACCTGAACCCCGAGTTCGAGACCCCGATCGAGCGCCTCGCCACCTGGCTCGCCCGCCTCGACGACGAAGACGACGAGTAACCCACCCGTCACCTTGCGTTGATCATGAAGTTGTTGTCGCGACACGCCGAGGCGGGCGACAACAACTTCATGATCAATGGCCCGGGCGGGTGGGGCTAAGGTCCCGGGTCGGGGGAGGCGCGATCTTTTAGGGTGGGTGCGTGGCTCGGAGTGTGTACCTGACCAGCGTGGGATCCGGCGGTGGCAAGTCGACCGTCGCGCTCGGGCTGGCGGAGCTGTTGTCCCGGCAGGTCGAGCGGATCGGCGCGTTCCGGCCGCTGGTCGGCGGGCACGGCCCCGACCCGATCCTCGCCCTGCTCAGCGACCGGTACCGGATCGGCCTGCCGCTGGCCGACCTCAGCGGCACCACGTACGCCGAGGCCACCGCGCTGGTCGCCGACGGGCGGCGGGAGGAACTGATCGCCGACATCGTCACGCGCTACCGGGAGGTCGAGCGGCGCTGCCCGGCGGTGGTCGTGGTGGGCAGCGACTTCGCCGACGGCGGCGACGGCGCCGGGCCCCGCGAGCTGGCCTTCAACGCCCGGCTGGCCACCGAGTTCGGCAGCGTGGTGGTGCCCGTGGTCGACGGCTTCGGGCAGGAGCCGGCGGCGATCGCGGCGGCGGCGCGCGGGGCGTACCACGATCTGGAGGACCTCGGGGCCACGGTGCTGGCGGTCGTCGCCAACCGGGTGCCCGGCCCGATGGCCCTGCCGGACCTGCCGGTCCCCGCGTACGCCATCCCGGAGGTGCCGACCGTGTCGGCGCCGACGGTGGCCGAGGTGGCGGCGGCGCTCGGCGCCACGCTGCTGGCCGGGGACGACGACGCGCTCGGCCGCGACGTGCTCGACTACGTGGTCGGCGCGGCGCACGTGCCGACGCTGCTGGACCACCTGACCGAGGGCGCCCTGGTGATCATGCCGGGCGACCGGGACGACCTCCTGATCGGCACGAGCGCGGCGCACGTGGCCGGCCAGGTCTCGCTGGCCGGCCTGGTGCTCACCCTCGGCGAGCAGCCGGACCCACGGGCGATGCGGCTGGTGGAGGCGCTGAAGCCCGGCCTTGCGGTGCTCTCGGTGCCCAGCGACAGCTACGACACGGTGGCCGCGTCCAGCCGGATCGAGGGCCGCCCCAGCGCGGCCAACCCGCGCAAGGTGGAGGCCGCGCTCGGCGCGTTCGAGCGCTGCGTGGACACCGACGACCTGGCCCGCCGGCTGCGGGTCAGCCGCTCCGGGCGGGTCACCCCGCTGATGTTCGAGAACGACCTGATCGACCGGGCCCGGGCGCGGCGCCGGCACCTCGTGCTGCCCGAGGGGGCGGAGGAGCGGATCCTGCGGGCGACGGAGATCCTGCTGCGCCGGGGCGTCGCCGACATCACCCTGCTCGGGCGTCCCGACGACGTCGTGCGGCGGACCCGCGAGCTGGGCATCGACATCACCGGCGCGCGGGTGGTCGACCCGTTCACCAGCGAGTGGCGCGACGAGTTCGCCGTCGAGTACGCGAAGCTGCGCGCCCACCGGGGGGTCACCGCCGAGCTGGCGCACGACATCGTCGCCCAGCCGAACTACTTCGGCACCCTGATGGTGCAGACCGGGCACGCCGACGGGATGGTCTCCGGGGCGACCCACACCACCGCCGCCACGATCCGGCCGGCCTTCGAGATCATCCGTACGGTGCCGGGGGTCTCGGTCGCCTCCAGCGTCTTCTTCATGCTGCTGGCCGACCGGGTACTGGTCTACGGCGACTGCGCGGTCAACCCCGACCCGGACGCCGCCCAGCTCGCCGACATCGCCATCTCCTCGGCGGACACCGCCGCCCGGTTCGGCATCGAGCCGCGGGTCGCCATGCTCTCCTACTCCACCGGCAGCTCCGGGGCGGGCGCCGACGTGGAGAAGGTCGCGGCGGCCACGAAACTGGTCCGGGAGCGCCGCCCCGACCTGCTGGTCGAGGGGCCGATCCAGTACGACGCGGCGATCGACCCGGCGGTCGCGGCGACGAAGCTGCCCGGCAGCACGGTCGCCGGCCGGGCCACGGTCTTCGTCTTCCCCGACCTGAACACGGGCAACAACACGTACAAGGCGGTGCAGCGCTCCGCCGGGGCGGTGGCCGTCGGGCCGGTGATGCAGGGCCTGCGCCGGCCGGTGAACGACCTGTCCCGGGGAGCCACCGTGCCGGACATCGTGAACACCGTGGCGATCACCGCCATCCAGGCCGCGGCCGAGGAGTCGTCATGAGCGAGCGAAGCGAGCGAATCAGCAGGCTCAGGGCGACGGTGCCTCATGGCGGCACGCAGCGAAGCGGAGTGTCGTCATGAGTGCCCGGGTCGGCCCGGCCGCCGCCGGAAGGAGGCGCCCGTGAGCCGGGTGCTCGTGCTCAACTGCGGATCGTCGTCGGTGAAGTACCGGCTCTTCGACGGCGACCGGGTGCTCGACAGGGGCACCGTGGAGCGGGTCGGCGAGCCGGGCGGCGGCCCGGCCGACCACGAGACCGCCGTCCGGGAGATCCTCGCCGGGCTCGACCTGGCCGGGCTGGCCGCCGTCGGGCACCGGGTGGTCCACGGCGGCAAGCGGTTCGGCGAGCCCGTCCTGCTCGACGACGCGGTGCTCGCCGCGATCCGCGACCTGATCCCGCTCGCGCCGCTGCACAACCCCGCCAACCTGACCGGCATCGAGGTCGCCCTGGCCGCGCTGCCGGACGTGCCGCAGGTCGCCGTCTTCGACACCGCGTTCCACACCACGCTGCCCGAGGCCGCCGCGACCTACGCGGTCGAGCGGGACACCGCAGAGCGGTACGGCATCCGGCGGTACGGGTTCCACGGCACCTCGCACGCGTACGTGTCCCGGCGCGCCGCCGAGCTGCTCGGCCGCCCGTACGCGGAGGTGAACACGATCACCCTGCACCTGGGCAACGGGGCCAGCGCCTGCGCGGTCGCCGGCGGCCGGAGCGTGGCCACCTCGATGGGGATGTCTCCGCTGGAGGGCCTGGTGATGGGCACCCGCAGCGGCGACCTCGACCCGACCGTCATCTTCCACCTGCGCCGGGAGGGCGGGCTCTCCGTCGACGAGATCGACGACCTGCTCAACCACCGCAGCGGCCTGCTCGGGCTGACCGGCGCCAACGACATGCGCGAGGTCCTCGGGCGCCGGGCGGACGGCGATCCGGCGGCCACGCTCGCCTTCGACGTCTACTGCCGGCGGATCACCGGCTACGTCGGGGCGTACTACGCGCTGCTCGGGCGGGTGGACGCGATCGCCTTCACCGCCGGAGTCGGCGAGCACGCCGCGCCGGTGCGCGCCGCCGCGCTGGCCGGCCTGGACCGGCTCGGCATCGCGGTGGACCCGGAGCGCAACGCCGGCAGCGGCGACCGGGTCATCTCCCCCGAGGGTGCCGAGGTGACGGTCTTCGTCCTCGGCACCGACGAGGAGCGCGAGATCGCCCTCCAGACGCGGGCCGTGGTCGGCGCCGCCGGCTGACCCGGGCCCGGGCGTCAGCTCAGGGCGAGCCAGGCGAGAAGGGCGACCAGTACGACCGCGACCGCCCCGGCGCCGACGAGCAGCGGCGTGCGGGAGGCGCCGGCCGGCGCCTCGGGCTCGGCGGTGTTGGCGAAGGCGCGGAACGCCGCGGTGTTGCCGCTCGGGTCCGTGTGGTTCTCAGGCATGCCGGTGACCCTAGCCAAGTCGCTACCGCCCCGTCGTCCGTCACGCGCCGCCCGACTCCAGGTCGGGCCGGCCGGTGGACGGGATCCGCCCGGCCGACGGGAGTGTCCGGCCGGACGGTGGGGACGGTCCGGACGACCCGGCACCTACCGTGGAACGGTGGGGGTGAAGCGGCTGGTCGCCGTGCTGATGACGGCGCTGCTGGCGGGCTGCGCGCCGGCCACCGCCGCGCCCGGGAGCGGCGCGCCGCCGGGCCGTCCGGCCCCCGAGACGACGTACGCCGTCGGGGTGCGGACGTTCACCGTCGACCCCACCTCGGCTCGGCCGCTCCCGGTGACCGTCTGGTACCCGGCGGACGGGGACGCGGTGGCGGCGGGCCGGTTCCCGGTGGTGGTCTACAGCCACGGGCTGCACAGCCTTCCCGAGCTGCACGCCGGGCTGACCAGGCGCTGGGCCGCCGCCGGCTTCGTGGTGGCCGCCCCGGCCTACCCGCACACCCGGCGCGGGGCGCCCCGGTTCAGCCGCGCCGACGTACGCCACCAGCCGGCCGACGGCTGGCGCCTCGTCCGGCACCTGGTGCGGCTCGACGCCCGGCGCGGTGACCCGCTCGCCGGGCACCTCGACGTCACCCGGTTCGCCGCCGCCGGCCACTCGGCGGGCGGCTTCACCACGGCGGGGATGTTCACCTCGGGACGGTCGGGGCGGCTGCGGGCCGGCATCGTCATCGCCGGCGGCGGCATGGCGGGCAGTTTCGCCGGCCCGGCGGCGCCGCTGCTGTTCGTGCACGGCACGGCCGACCCGATCGTGCCGGCGTCGGTCGGGCGGGCCGCGTACGACCGCACGACCGGCCCGGCCGCCTTCCTGAGCCTGCTCGGTCAGGGCCACGGCGAGTACCTGACCCCGGGGCGGCCCGGCTTCGACCAGGTCCTCGCCACCACCACGGACTTCCTCCGCTGGACCCTCTACGGTGACCCGGACGCCGGCCGGCGCCTGCCCGGCGGCGCCCGCTCCCCCGGCGTGACGGCGTTCGAGACCCGCCCCGCCCGCTGACCGCCGCACCGGCCGCCCTGGACGCCTCCGGTGCGGGTGACGCTCTGGCGCGGCGGGGGCCGCCGGGCTACCGTGCGGCCGTGGACGGTCTGGCGGGGCGACAACTCGACGGCATCGCCGAGCTGGCCGGGCTGGCGTCGGCGGCCGGCGTCGAGGTGTGGCTGCGGGGCGGCTGGGCGATGGACTTCCACCTGGGCGAGGTGACCCGGCCGCACGTCGACGTCGACTGGTACTGCTGGCGCGCCGACGCGGAGCGGCTGGCCGGCCTGCTGCGGGCACACGGCTGGCGGCCAGACCCGAGGATGCCCGTCCACCTCCAGCTCGACCTGATCCGCGACGACGTCGAGGTGAGCGTCGCGTACCTGGCGCGGGACGCGGCCGGCCGGGTGGTGGTGGGCGCCGGCCCGTGGGCGGGCACCCCACTGCCCGACGGCATGCTGACCGGTCCGCCCGGCCGGATCGGCCCGCTGGCCGTCCCGGTGATCTCGGTGGCCGCCCAGATCGAGTTCAAGGAGATGTTTCCCGTCTGGATGCCGGGGCGCCCCCGCCGCCCCAAGGACGCCGCCGATCTGGCGCGCCTGCGCGCCGCCGTCGCCGACGCCCGTTCGTGACCGGTTGACGCCCGGGCGACCGGCGAACCGGGCGACCGGGCTCGCCTCGATCGCGCGTCCGGCACCCGAGTCGGACGAGCCGGCACGAGCCGGTCACGCGGCCGGTGCGCTGCGTCGATCCCGGGTGGGGCGGGTGGCGCGGCGAGGCACAATCGGAGCCATGTCGCGTCGCGCCACCCCCGCTCTGCTCGCCACGGCCCTGCTCGCCGCCGGTCTGGTCGGCTGCTCCGCCGACGCCGGTCCGGTCGCCCGCCCGGCCGCTCCCGTCGAATCGCCGAAGGCGAGCACCCCGGCGCCGCTGGTGCCCGCCGGCACCGCCCCCGAGAAGGCGTTCGCCGTCGGCGTACGACAGCTCGAGCTGAACCGCGACGGGGACCGGCCGCTGCCGGTGACCGTCTGGTACCCCGCGGCCGGGGAGGCCGGCGGGCAGCCGGAGCGCTCAGCGGCGGCCGCGAGGGGGAAGTTTCCCGTCGTCATGTTCAGCCACGGCCTGAACGGGCGGCCGGCCGACTACGAGAAGCTGCTGACCCGCTGGGCTGCGGCCGGGTTCGTGGTGGCCGCCCCGACCTTCCCGCACACCGCGCGGGGCGGCGACGGCAACGTGCTCGACGTGCTCAACCAGCCCGCCGACGTGTCGTACGCGCTCACCCAGGTGCTCGCCCTCGACGGCCGGAGCGGCGACCCGCTGCGCGGCCGGCTGGCCACCGACCGGGTGGCCGCGGCCGGGCACTCGGCCGGCGGGGTGACCACGATCGGCCTCTTCACCGCCGGCCGCGACGAGCGGCTGGACGCCGGCGTGGTCTTCGCCGGCACCGCCCTCGGTGTCGGCACCGCCTTCGCGGGCGCCGCCGCGCCGCAGCTCTTCGTGCACGGCGAGGCTGACGAGGTGGTCGAGTACGCCGCCGGCAAGGCCGCCTACGACAAGGTGCCCTGGCCGAAGGCCATGCTGAGCCTGCCGAAGGGCGACCACGGCCGGGCCCTGCTCAGCGACGGCGACGCCCTGCGGGTGGTCTCCGACACCACGGTCGAGTTCCTGCGCTGGTCCCTCTACGGCGACGAGGCCGCCAAGCGCCGCATCCCCACCGACGCCGCCCGCCACGACATCGCCACCCTCGACAACCGCCTCTGAGCGGCCACGCCCCGCCGGACGGCGAGCGGGCGCGGCCGCCGGGGGCCGTCAGGCGGTGTGGTCGACGACGACCTTGCCGAAGACGTCGCCGGAGTGCAGGCGGGCGAAGGCGTCGGCGACCCGGCTGAACGGGACGACCGTGTCCACCACCGGGCGCACCCCCCGCTCGGCGCAGAACGCGAGCAGGGCGGACAGCTCGTCGGGGGTGCCCATCGAGGTGCCCAGGATCTCCAGCTGCATGGCGAAGACCCGGCGCAGGTTGACCTTCGGCTCGTGCCCGGCGGTCGCGCCGGAGACCACGATCCGGGCCATCGGCGCGGCGGACTTCAGCGAGTGGTCGAACGTGGCCGCCCCGACCGTCTCGATCACCACGCCGACCCGCTCGGGCAGCCGCGTGCCGGGCTCGACGGCGGTGGCGCCCAGCTCGGCGATCCGCTCCCGCTTGCCGGCGTCGCGGCTGGTCGCGTACACCCGCTTGCCCATCGCCGCGGCGAGCGCGACGGCCGCGGTCGCCACGCCGCCCCCGGCGCCCTGGACCAGCACGGCGTCGGCGTCGTCGACCCGACCCACGGTGGTCAGCATCCGCCACGCGGTCAGCCAGGCGGTCGGCAGGCAGGCCGCATCCGTCGCCGCCAGGCCCGCCGGCAGCGGCACCAGGTTGGACCGGGGCACGGCGACCCGCTCGGCCAGCGTGCCGGGGAAGTGCTCGGAGAGGATGGAGACGCCGCGCGGGTCGCCCGGGGTGGCGACCACCGGGTAGACGACGACCTCGTTGCCGTCCGGGTCCACCCCGACGGCGTCGCAGCCGAGGATCATCGGCAGTTGCTCCGCGCGCAGCCCCACGCCGCGCAGCGACCAGAGGTCGTGGTGGTTGAGGGAGCTGGCCCGCACCTGCACGGTCACCCAGTCGTCGGCCGGGTGGGTGGGCTCGGGCTGCTCGCCGACGGTGAGCGCGGCGAGCGGGTTGGCGTCGTCGAGGCGGGAGGCGAAGGCGGCACGCATGATCGGCACGGTAACAAGCCGAACGGCCGACAAGAAGGGCTGCTCGCCGTGCGACGGGTGTAAGGAAGGGCCCCTTCCTATCGCATAGCGATAGGAAGGGGCCCTTCCTTACACCTCAGCGGGTGACGCCGTCGCGGCGGGCGGCCTCGGCGACCGCCTCAGCCACCGCGGGGGCGACCCGGGGGTCGAGCGGGGACGGGACGATCGCCTCGGCGGTGAGCGACTCGGCCACGACGCCCGCGATGGCGTCGGCGGCGGCCACCTTCATGCCGTCGGTGATGCGGGTGGCCCGGGCGTCCAGCGCGCCCCGGAACACGCCCGGGAACGCCAGCACGTTGTTGATCTGGTTGGGGTAGTCGCTGCGGCCGGTGGCGACGACGGCCACGTGCCGGGCGGCCACCTCGGGGTGCACCTCGGGCGTCGGATTGGCCAGCGCGAAGACGATGCCCCCCGCCGCCATGCCCGCCACCGCCTGCTCCGGGATCTGCCCGCCGGAGACGCCGATCAGCACGTCCGCGCCGCGCAGCGCCTCGGCGATGTCGCCCTCGCGGCCGTCGGCGTTCGTCATCGCGGCCAGCTCGGCCTTCGTGCCGGTCAGCCCGGCCCGGTGCCGGCCGATGATGCCCTTGGAGTCGCAGACCACCACCTGGTCCGGGTCCACGCCGCCGGCGACCAGCATCTTCGTCACCGCCACCCCGGCGGCGCCGGCGCCGCTGACCGCCACCCGCAGGTCGCCGAGCTTGCGGTTGAGCAGGGTGGCGGCGTTGCGCAGCGCGGCGAGCACGACGATCGCGGTGCCGTGCTGGTCGTCGTGGAAGACCGGGATGTCCAGGGCCTCGTCGAGCCGGCGCTCCACCTCGAAGCAGCGCGGGGCGCTGATGTCCTCCAGGTTGATCCCGCCGAACGACGGCGCCAGCGCCCGCACCACCGCGACGATCTCGTCCACGTCCTGCGTGTCCAGGCAGACCGGCACGGCGTCGACGCCGGCGAACTGCTTGAACAGCACCGCCTTGCCCTCCATCACCGGCAGCGCCGCGCGCGGGCCGATGTTGCCCAGCCCGAGTACGGCCGAGCCGTCGGTGACGACGGCCACGGTGTGCGCGGCCCAGGTGTAGTCGTCGGCGACGCTCGGGTCGGCGGCGATCGCCTCGCAGACCCGGGCCACCCCCGGGGTGTACGCGAGGGAGAGATCCTCCCGGCTTGTCAGCGGGACGGTCGAGGCGACGGCCATCTTGCCGCCCCGGTGCAGCCGGAAGACGGGATCAGCGGGGTCCACGGTGGACGATGACATGGTGACTCCAGGATCTGTCGAGCAGACGGAGCGGCCGGCGCGGGCGCGAGGTGAGGCGCCCAGCGGCGACACGCGGTGCGGGGGTCACCCGGGCACGCCCCGAGCATAGTGTCGCCACCATCACCCGGATGTGAGCGGGGTCATAACCGACGCCGACGCACCCGTCCGGGGCGGGGCCAGTAGCGCGCCACCACCCGGCCCCGCACGTCGGCCACCCCGTACGCCCGGGAGTCGTCGGTGACGAGGTCGTTGTCGCCGGCCAGCCACCAGCCGCCGTCCTCGGCGCGGACCGCGCGCTTGACCACGAGCAGCTCGGGGCGGCTGCGGAACACCGCGACCACGACGTCGCCGGGGCGGACGGCCCGCCCGCCGGGGCGGACCAGCACCGCGTCGCCGTGCCGCAGCGTGGGCGACATGGACGGACCGGTCACCAGCACGGCGGTCAGCGGCCACCGCAGCCGGGGTGCCCCTGCCGGGTGAGCCGCCCCCATCGGTTTCACCTCCACCCGGCCTCTCGGCACGCGTCCAGGAGTAATGTCGTGTTGGATCATCGCAAACTTCCCATGGAGGATCCTGATGCGACTTCCACGCATCCTTACGCCCCGCGTGACCGCCAGCGCCCACTGCGACCTGCCCTGCGGCGTCTACGACCCGGCCCAGGCCCGGATCGAGGCCGAGTCGGTGAAGGCGATCTGCGAGAAGTACCAGGCCAACACCGACCCGGAGTTCCGCACCCGCGCCATCCTGATCAAGGAGCAGCGCGCCGACCTGGTGAAGCACCACCTGTGGGTGCTCTGGACCGACTACTTCAAGCCGGCCCACTTCGAGAAGTACCCGCACCTGCACCAGCTCTTCAACGAGGCCACCAAGCTGGCCGGCGCCGCCGGCGCGAAGGGCGGCACCGACCCGGCCAAGGCCGACGAGCTGCTGCAGAAGATCGACGAGATCTCCAAGATCTTCTGGGAGACCAAGAAGGCGTGACCCTCGCCGGTCCGCCGACGATCCGGCCGGCACGTCCCGGGGACGTGCCGGCCGTCGTCGCCATGGTGCACGAGCTGGCGGCGTACGAACGCGCCGCCGACGAGTGCCACCTCACGGAGGAACAGCTCACCGCCGCCCTGTTCGCGTCTGCTCCAGGTCGCGGCGCGGCGTCGGACGCGCCGAGCTGGAGCAGTCGTGGCCCGGCCCCGGCGCTCTACGGGCACGTGGCCGTCGACGCCGACGACGAACCGGTGGGCTTCGCGCTGTGGTTCCTCAACTTCTCCACCTGGGCCGGGGTGCACGGCATCTACCTGGAGGACCTCTACGTCCGCCCGGCCGCCCGGGGCACCGGCGCGGGGCGGCTGCTGCTGGCGACCCTCGCCGCGATCTGCGTGGAGCGGGGCTACCAGCGGCTGGAGTGGTGGATGATCGACTGGAACCCGGCCGCCGGCTTCTACGCCTCGATCGGGGCGCGGCAGATGTCCGAGTGGGTCCCCTACCGGCTCAGCGGGGACGCCCTGGCCGGCCTGGCCGCGCAGGCACGTGGCGGCCCCCACACGTCCGGGCGACCGAGCGGGTAGAGTCCCCGACCGGGGGGATGAGTGGTGACTCAACTGACCGGGCAGCCGACGACCGACGACGACGTCGTGCACCTCACCGTGCCCGCGGACGGGGGCTACCTCGGGGTGTTGCGCACCGCCACCGCCGGGCTCGCGGCGCGGCTCCAGTTCGCCCTCGACGAGATCGAGGACCTGCGCATCGCCGTGGACGAGGCGTGCGCCATGCTGCTCGCCATCGCCACCCGCGACGCCGAACTCGACTGCCGGTTCGCGGTCACCGACGACGCGCTCACCGTCGAGGTGACGGTGCCGACCGTCCGGGGCGCCACGCTGCCGGCGGAGTCGTCGTTCGCCTGGAAGGTGCTCACCGCGCTCACCACGTCGGCGTCCGCGAGCGCCGCCGACGGCCGGGCCACCATCTCGCTGCTCACCCGGCGCGCCTCCGGATACTGAGCCGCCCGCCCCCGGCGGTGCGCCGCCGGACGCTCCGGCACCCCCGGCGGGGCGTCACTCGAAGCCGAGGGCCCGCGTGGTCGGGGTGCTCACCAGCAGCGCGGTGACGCCGAGACCGAGCGCCATCAGCGGTACGCCGAGCCAGGCCACCCCGCCCTGGACCATGAACCACCCCACCGGCAGCAGCATGAGCTGGAGCACGATCGCCGGGGCGCGGGCGCCCGCCCGGCGTCGGGCCAGCGCGCCGCCGAGCGCCCAGAGCGCCGCCGCCGCACCGACCGCGAACGCGGTCACCAGCAACGCCGAGGTGAGGTCGGTGGTGGTGGCGGTGAGATCGGCCCAGACCAGCCACGCGGCGACCAGCCCCACGGCGACCGCCTCGCCCCACAGCAGCCGGACCGCCCAGCGGAGGGTGACGGGTATCGGGTCCGAGTCGATGGTCACGCGCGCCACGATACCCGGGCTACCGCGCGGTACAGTGCCGCCCATGCGGGCCGTCCTGGTGGTCAATCCGAAGGCCACCACCACGAGCGAGCGCAGCCGGGACGTGCTGGTCCGGGCGCTGCGCAGCGAAGTCGACCTCTCCGTGCGCTACACCCGGCGACGCGGGCACGCGACCGACCTCGCCCGGGAGGCGGCCGAGGAGGGCGTCGACGTCGTCGTCACGCTCGGTGGCGACGGCACGGTCAACGAGGTGGTCAACGGCCTGATGACGGCCGAGCCGCCGACCATGCCGGGCGCCGCCTCGCCGGCCGAGCGGCTGCCCGCCCTGGCGACCGTGCCCGGGGGCTCGACCAACGTCTTCGCCCGGGCGCTCGGCCTGCCCAGGGACTGGCCGGACGGGGCCAGCATGATCCTGGAGGGCCTGCGGCTGGGCCGGTACCGGACCATCGGGCTCGGCCGCGCCGACGACCGCTACTTCACCTTCTGCGCGGGCTTCGGCGTCGACGCGGCGGTCATCCACCGGGTGGAGCAGGCCCGGCGGCGGGGCCGGGTCTCCACCCCCGCGCTCTACTTCCGCGCCACGGTCGCCCAGTACTTCCTCAACTCCGACCGTCGGCATCCGGCGATCAGCCTGGAGCGGCCGGGCGAGCCGGCGGAGGGCGAGCTGGCCACGGTCATCATCCAGAACACCGCGCCGTGGACGTACCTGGGCGACCGGGAGGTCAACCCGAACCCGGAGGCGTCGTTCGACCTGGGCCTGGACGTGCTGGCGCTGCGGCAGCTCCGGGTCGCCAGTACGACACGGACGGTGACACAGTTCTTCGCCCGGACGCCCGACCCGCACGGCCGCCAGGTGCTGCGGCTGCACGACGTCGCGGAGTTCACCCTGCTCTCGGCCCGCCCACAGGCGTTCCAGCTCGACGGCGACTACCTCGGCGAGCGGGAGAAAGTCAGATTCACATCCATTCCCGCCGCACTGAGAGTAATCTGCTAGGTCTCGGGTACTGCCGTAGGTCGACGCGGCGACGACCGCACCGACCGGAGCGGCCGCCACACCGAGAGGCAGGTGCCGGAAATGTCAGCAATGTCACGCGGACTGTACTATATTGATCCTCGGCTGTGGTACGCCGGGTAACCGGGAAGACGCCGGAATCCGGACAAATGGGTTGTGGGCTTGCTCACCGCCTGGAGTTTTTCCGAGCGCCACCCTTGACATCCCGAGCGTTCGTGAAAGTATTCACAAGCGAACTTGAGTTACCGGGACATTGCCTGGATATGCTCGGCAGGTTGAGCTGTTCCAGCAGGTCCGCGGGGCCAACAACAGCCTGCTCACGCACTGCCGAATAAGCGGACGCGAACCGTCACCGTCGGCGCTGCGGATGCATATAGGAAAAGCACCAAAGCAATATCTGCCACCCACCCAGAATGAGGAGTGTTGCCGCCATGGACTGGCGTCACCATGCTGTCTGCCGCGACGAGGACCCGGAGCTGTTCTTCCCGATCGGGACGTCCGGACCGGCTCTCCTGCAGGTCGAGCAGGCCAAGGCCGTCTGCCGGCGCTGCTCCGTGACCGACCAGTGCCTGCAGTGGGCGCTGGAGTCCG
Source organism: Micromonospora sp. NPDC049139 (assembly GCF_055586845.1). Lineage (NCBI taxonomy): Bacteria > Bacillati > Actinomycetota > Actinomycetes > Micromonosporales > Micromonosporaceae > Micromonospora > Micromonospora sp. NPDC049139. The sequence goes on from NZ_JBVJHK010000002.1 coordinate 313,762, forward strand.
GTCAGGACGCTGGCGTCTGGGGCGGGATGAGCGAGGAGGAGCGGCGCGCCGTGAAGCGCCGCGGTGGCCTCCGGGTGCTGCGCGCTCACTCCGCCTAATCCCACGCACCACAGCTGCACGCCCCGGCCGGGTCCGCCCGCCGGGGCGTCTCGCTGTCCGCACCCCGCTCACCTACCCACCGGGGCGCCTTTCCGATCACGGTCGGGCCGTGACCCCGGCCACCCCGACGGCGGCGTCGACCCGCCGCAGGACCACGTCGGCCAGCTCCGGGGCGTCGGTCAGCGGGGCGGACACCGCCACCGCGCCGGCCTCCCGCGCCGCCCCGGCCACGGCGTCGTGGAAGAGGCCGGGAGCCAGGAAGTAGGCCGACACCGCCACCCGCCGGGCGCCCCGGGCACGTAGCCGGGCCACCGCCGCGTCGACGGCCGGCGGGGCGGCCGAGGCGTACGACACCCGGGTGGGCACCCCGAGACCGGCGCGCAGCGCGGCTGCCACCCGCCCCACCGACCCACGCGCCCGGGCGTCCCGCGTGCCCGCGGCGGCGAGCACCAGCCCGTCGAACCGCCCCGGCTCCGCCTCGCCCAACCGCCGCCGCAGGCCGGCCAGCAGCCCGCCGTCGACCTCGCCGCCGGCGGGGCCGAGCACGTCGGTCACCCGTACCGCGATCGGCGGCCCCGCCGCGTGGGCCGCCGCCACCGCCGCCGGGATGTCCACCCGCCGGTGGTACGCGGCGGTGAGCAGCAGCGGCACCAGCACCGCCCGGGGATGCCCGGCGTCGGCCAGGTCCCGCAGCACCGCGGCCGGTCCCGGCTCGGTGTGGTCCAGCCAGCTCGCCAGCACCGGCGTGCCGGGCCGGGCAGCCGACACCGCCCGGGCCAGCGCCAGGGTCGCCTCGGCGGCCCGCGGATCCCGGCTGCCGTGGGCGACCAGGACCACGGGGTCGGCCGCCCCCCACGGCCCGGGCGCCCCCGGTGCGGGAGCGGCCGGGCCCGGCCCGGTCAGACGTGCAGGCCGCACTCGGTCTTCTCGAACATGGCCCACCGGCCGGCCCGCGGGTCCTCCCCCGCCTTCGTACGGCGGGTGCAGGGCCAGCAGCCGATCGAGCCGTAGCCCTGCCTGAACAGCTCGTTCACCGGCACGTTCCAGCGGGCGACGTAGGCGTCCACGTCCGCCTGCCGCCAGGCCGCGATCGGGTTGACCTTGACCTTGCCCCGGCGGGCGTCGAAGGTAACCACCGGCGTGTTCGCCCGGGTCGGCGACTCGTCCCGACGCAGCCCGGCGGCCCAGGCGTCGTACCCGGCCAGCGCCCGCTCCAGCGGCTCGACCTTCCGGAGCTGGCAGCAGTCGTCGGGGGACTTGTTGAACAGCCGGGGGCCGTACTCGCCGTCCTGCTGGCCGACGGTCAGCCGCGGCCGGATCGACCGGACGTTCACCGGCAGCGTCCGGGCCACCTCGTCGCGGACCCTCAGCGTCTCCGGGAAGTGCAGGCCGGTGTCGAGGAAGACCACGTCCACCCCGGGGGCGACCCGCGAGACCAGGTGGGCCAGCACGGCGTCGGCCATCGAGCTGGTGACGCAGAACCGGTCGCCGAAAGTCGCGGTCGCCCAGCGGGCGATCTCCAGCGCGGGCGCACCCTCCAACTCCCGCCCGGCCTCCTCGGCCAGCGCACGCAGCTCGTCCGGGTCGCGACGCGCCGGGTCGGCCGGCTTCGGGCCGCCGACGCCGACCAGGCCCAGGCCCGCCGCGGAGACGAGGCCCGACGAGTCGCCCGTGCCCCCGCTCACCGGGCCACCGCCCGGCCGAGCAGGCCGGTGAACCTCACCGAGAACACCCGGGCGCAGGCGTGGCACTCCCAGGCGCCGTGGCCGGCCTCGCTCGGCCGCAGATCCTCCTCGCCGCAGTAGGGGCAGTACAGCGGCGCGGAACGGGTCTCGCTCATCGGAGTTCCTCCTCGTCGACCCTGATCACCCAGTTGGCGAACGTCTCGCCCGCTTCCCGCCCGGCCAGGTAGCGCCGGGCGAGGCGTTCCACGTACTCCGGAAGCTCCTCGGCGGTGGTCTTCAGGCCGCGCAGCTTGCGGCCGAAGCCGGCGGTCTGCCCCTCGGCCATGCCGAGCCCGCCGCCGAGGTGGACCTGGAAGCCCTCCACCTGGCGACCGTCCGGGCCGACCACCAGCTGGCCCTTCAGGCCGATGTCGGCGACCTGCGTGCGGGCGCAGGCGTTGGGGCAGCCGTTGAGGTGGATGGAGATGTCGGCGTCGAAGTCGCGCAGCCGCTCCTCCAGCCGGGCCACCAGTTCCTCGCCCCGGGCCTTGGTCTCGACGATGGCCAGCTTGCAGTACTCGATGCCGGTGCACGCCATGGTGCCGCGCCGCCAGGCCGACGGCTGCGCCTCCAGCCCGATCTCCCGCAGCGCCCGCACCAGCGCGTCGGTCCGCTCCGGCGCCACGTCGAGCACCAGCAGCTTCTGGTACGGGGTGAGCCGCACCCGGTCGCTGCCGTGCGCCTCGACGACGTCGGCCAGCCGCGTGAGCTGCCCGCCGGAGACCCGCCCCACCACCGGGGCGGCGCCGACGTAGTTGCGCCCGTCACGCTGCGGGTGCACGCCGATGTGGTCCACCGGCTTGTCGGGCAGCTGGGGGGCCGGCCCGTCGAGCAGGGCGCGGCCCAGGTACTCCTTCTCCAGCACCTCGCGGAACTTCGGCACGCCCCAGTCGGCGACGAGGAACTTCAGCCGTGCGCGGTTGCGCAGCCGGCGGTAGCCGTAGTCGCGGAAGATGCCGACCACGCCGGCCCAGACGTCCGGCACCTCGGCCAGCGGCACCCAGACGCCGAGCCGCTGGGCCAGCATCGGGTTCGTGGCCAGCCCGCCGCCCACCCAGACGTCGAAGCCCGGGCCGTGGTCCGGGTGGTCCACGCCGAGGAACGCGATGTCGTTCGTCTCGTAGGGCGTGTCGGCCAGCCAGGAGATGGAGGTCTTGAACTTGCGCGGCAGGTTGGAGAACTGCTTGTCGCCCACGTACCGGCGGACGATCTCGTCGAGCGCCGGCGTCGGGTCGACCAGCTCGTCGCGGGCGACGCCGGCCACCGGGCTGCCCAGCACGACCCGGGGGCAGTCGCCGCACGCCTCGGTGGTCTGCAGGCCGACGGACTCCAGCCGGCGCCAGATCTCCGGCACGTCCTCGACCCGGATCCAGTGGTACTGGATGTTCTGCCGGTCGGTGATGTCGGCGGTGTCCCGGGCGAACTCGCGGGAGATCTCCGCGACCACCCGCAGCTGCGCCAGGCTGAGCTCGCCCCCGTCCACCCGGACCCGGAGCATGAAGAACTCGTCCTCCAGCTCGTGCGGCTCCAGCACCGCGGTGCGACCGCCGTCGATGCCCGCCTTGCGCTGGGTGTAGAGGCCCCACCAACGGAACCGGCCGCGCAGGTCCTGCGGGTCGATCGAGGCGAACCCGTGGTGGGCGTAGATGTTCTCGATCCGGGCCCGTACGTTCAGCGGGTCGTCGTCCTTCTTGATCCGCTCGTTGGCGTTGAGCGGCTCGCGGTGGCCGAGCGCCCACTGGCCCTCGCCGCGCGGGCGGCGCGGGGTCCGGGCCGGTCGGGGGGCCGTCGGATCGCCGGCCCGGGCCGGGATGCTGCTGACCGCCATGGCGGCGTCCTCCGTTGTCTGAGGTGCCTCGGGATGCGCGGGCGCGGCGGCCGGCCCGTCGGAACGGGCTGGGGACAACGGTGTCGGAACAGCCGGCGCGGGGGCGCGCCCGGGACAGATTGGTCGGGCGTCGTCAGTGGGCCGGACAGATGGCGCTGCGCACGCGGCCGTAGTCGACGTGGCGGCGGGCCACGAAGCGGCGGACGACGGCGGCGGTCATGGAGTCATGCTGCCACACCGGGTGGGGGCCGGCCAACGAGCGCGTGCGTGATCCCACATCACGGGCGACGCGCTCCGGGAACGACGCCGGCGGCTGATCCGTGGACCGGCACAACGGCACGGCACGGCTGTGTGACGCTGCGATATGTGACCGGTTCTTCTGATTTGTCTGCCGGCGGTCCGGGCCGGCTGACCGCGCCGCCGCCCGCCGGCGACGCGCCCGGCGGGCCGGTCCGCGCACCTCGCCTGGTCTGGGTCGGCCCGACGCTGGCCACCCTGGCCGTCGTGCTGACCGGGATCGGCCACGCGCAACCGTGGCGCGACGAGTTGGCCACCTGGAGCGCGGCGACCCGGTCACCCGGGGACCTGGTCCGGCTCGCCGGCACCATCGACGCCGCCACCGGCCCCTACTACCTGTTCATGCACGCCTGGGTGGCGCTCGCGGGCGACTCGGTCGCCGCGCTGCGGCTGCCCGCCGCGCTGGCCATGGCCGCCACCGCCGGGTTGACCGCCGTACTCGGGCAGCGGCTGGCCGGCACCCGGGCGGGGCTGCTCGCCGGGCTGCTCCTCGCGGTGCTCCCGGGCACCTCGCGGTACGGCCAGGAGGCCCGCCCGTACGCGCTGGCGGCGTTCTTCGCGGTGCTGGCGACCCTGCTCCTGGTCGGGGCGCTGGCCCGGCCCGGGTGGCCCCGCTGGGCCGCGTACGCCGCCGCCGTGGCCGCCCTCGGCCTCACCCATCTGGTCGCGCTCACCCTGCTCGCCGCGCACGCGGTGGCGGTGCTCGCCGCCCACCGCGAGGGGCCGCCGAGCCGCCCGCTGCGCTGGGCGCTCGCCCTGCTGCCGGCCGCGCTGCTGGTGACCCCGCTGGTGCTGCTGGCCAGGGGCCAGCGGTCCCGGCAGCTCGACTGGGTGGACACGGTCCGGCTGACCGACCTGACGGCGCTGCCGGGCGGGGTGGCGCAGAGCGGCGTGGTGGGCGGGCTGCTGGTGGGGCTGGCGGCGCTCGGGGCGGCCCGGCTCGGCCGGCGCGCCCTGCTGCCCGGGTGCGCCGTGCTGCTGCCGGTGCTGCTGCTCTTCGCCGCCGGTGCCGTCGTTCCCCTCTGGGTGTCCCGCTACCTGTTCTTCGTCGTGCCGTTCGGCTGCCTGCTGGCCGGCGCGGCGCTCGCGACGGTGCCGCTGCCGCCCGCGTTGGCCGTGGTGGCCCTGGCCGGGCTGCTCGGCCTGCCCGACCAGGCGGCGCTGCGGCGGACGCACGAGTGGCCACGCAGCGCCCCGGTCGACTACCGGGGGGCGGCCCGGGTCGTCGCCGACGGTCAGCGGCCGGGGGACGCCGTCGTCTACTCGCCCCGCGAGAGCTGGCTCTTCCTCGACCTCGGCCTCGACTACCACCTGGGCGGCCGCCGCCCCCGGGACGTGCTGGCCACCGAGGACCAGGCCCGCCGGGGCGACCTGTGGGCCGCCGAGTGCGCCCAGCCGGCCGAGTGCCTGGCCGGCGCGCAGCGGGTCTGGCTGGTCGTGGCCGGCCGCCGCGACGACCCGCTGGCCACCGTGCCGGGCGCCAAGGGCGACGCGCTGCGCGCCGGCTACACCGTCGAACGGGTCTGGCACCGCCCCGGCCTGACCGTCGCGCTGCTCACCCGCTGACCCGCCGCGGCGGCGGGACGACGACGGTGACCGGGCCCGCCCCGCGGCGGGTCAGCCGGCGGCGCGGCCCTCCGGGGCGCTGCGGGCCAGCGGCACGACGAGCGTCGCCTCGGTGCCGCCGTTCGCGCCGTCGCGCAGTTCGATGGTGCCGCGCAGCTCGCCGGTCACCAGCGCCCGGACGATCTGCAGACCGAGGTTGCCGCCCCGCTCGGCGTCGAAGTCCGGCGGCAGCCCGCGCCCGTTGTCGGTCACCGAGACGTGCAGCATCTTCCGGAACCGGTGCGCCGACACCACCACCTCGGGCGCGGCGCCGACCGCGCCGGCCGCGTCCGGCGCGGCGGCCGCCTCGGCGGCCGGCGGGAAGCCGTGCTCGACGGCGTTGAGCAGCAGCTCGTTGAGGACCATCACCAACGACGTGGCGACCTCGGCGGGAAGCACCCCGAAGCTGCCCGTCCGCCGCATCCCGACCGTCGACTCGGCCGCCGCCACCTCGGTCGCCGCGCTGGCCACCCGGTCCACGATGCCGTCGAACTCGACCGCCTCGTCGCTGGACAGGGAGAGGGTCTCGTGTACCAGCGCGATGGAGGCGACCCGGCGTACCGACTCCTCCAGGGCGACCCGGGCCTCCGGCATCGACACCCGGCGGGCCTGGAGGCGCAGCAGGGCGGCGACGGTCTGGAGGTTGTTCTTCACCCGGTGGTGGATCTCCCGGATGGTGGCGTCCTTGGTGATCAGGGCGCGGTCGCGGCGGCGTACCTCGGTGATGTCCCGGACCAGCACCAGCGCGCCGATCGGCACCCCGGCGGGCATCAGCGGCAGCGCCCGGGTGAGCATCGTGGCACCGCGGGCGTCGATCTCCCGACGGGGCGGCGCCTCGCCGCGCAGGGCGGCGAGGATGCCGTTCGCCGCGTCCGTCCCCTCCAGCGGGTCGCCGGCCAGCCGGCGGTGCAGCGCCGCCAGGTCCTCGCCCACCAGGTGCGAGGCGTAGCCGAGCCGCCGGTACGCCGACTGCGCGTTCGGGCTGGCGTAGGTGACCTTGCCGCCGGCGTCGAGCCGTACCAGCCCGTCGCCGACGCGGGGCGCCGAGGTGGTCTCCCCCGGGTGGCGCGGCGGCGGGAAGGTGCCGTCGGCGATCATCTGCGCCAGGTCGTCGGCGGTGGTGAGGTAGTTCAGCTCCAGCTGGCTCGGGGTGCGCGCGGTGGAGAGGTTGGTGTCCCGCCCGACCACGGCGACCACCTCGCCGGCCTCGCCGTCGGTCGTGCGCAGCCGGACCGGGATCGCCTCGTGCCGGGCGGGCACGTCGCCGTACCAGACCGGGTCGCCCTCCCGCCAGATCCGGCCCTGCCGGTGGGCCACCTCCAGGTGGGCCACCTCCGGCCCGCCGACGATCCGCCCCACCTGGTCGTCCAGGTACGCGGTGGGGGCGGTCGTCGGCCGGACCTGGGCGACGCAGAGGTACGTCCCGTCACCGTCCACGGGCACCCAGAGCAGCAGGTCGGCGAAGGACAGGTCGGACAGCAACTGCCAGTCGCCGGCGATCCGGTGCAGGTGGTCGATGTCGGCCGGACGGAGGCGGGTGTGCTCCTCGGCGAGGTCGCGCAGCGTGGACACGCTGACCAGCGTGCCACGCCGGGCGTCACATCGTCGCGGTGACCTTCTTCAACCCGCGCGGCGCGTCCGGGTCCTCGCCCCGGGCCAGCGCCAGCGCCAGCGCCAGGCGCTGCAGCGGCAGGATGTCCAGCAGCGGGGCGTACCGCTCGTCGACCTCGGGGACGGCCATCCGGGTGGCGCCCTCGACGTCGGCGGAGCCGACCACCACCACGTCGGCGCGGCGCTCGCCGAGCCGGGGCAGCACCTCGCCCATCGACCGGCCGCCCGGCCCGGAGCCGACCACGGCGAGCACCGGCACGTCGGGGTCGGTCATGGCGAGCGGGCCGTGCAGCAGGTCGGCGCCGGAGAACGCCAGCGCCGGCAGGTAGGAGGTCTCCATCAGCTTCAGCGCGGCCTCGCGGGCGGTCGGGTACGCGTACCCCCGGCCGGTGGTGACGAGCTGGCCGGCGAACCGGTAGCGGGGCGCGAGCTGGGCCGGGGTGGGGTCGTCCAGGGTGCGGGCGGCCAGCTCGGGCAGGGCGGCGAGCGCGTCGCGCTCGTCGGCGGGCAGCGCGCCGTCGCCGGCCCGGATGCCCTCGACGAGCATCAGCAGGGCGAGCAGCTCGGCGGTGTACGTCTTGGTGGCGGCCACCGCGCGCTCGTGCCCGGCGGCGATGTCGACGCTCAGCTCGGCGACGTCGGCCAGCGGGGAGTCGGGCGCGTTGGTGACGGCCAGGGTCAGCGCGCCCGAGGCGCGGGCGGTGCGCAGCACCTCGGCGAGGTCCGGCGAACCGCCGCTCTGGCTGACGCCGACGACCAGCGCGTCGGAGAGGTCCGGCCGGGCGCCGTAGACGGTGACGGCGCTGGGCGAGGCGAGCCCCGCGGGCAGGCCGAGCCGGATCTCGGTCAGGTACGCCCCGTAGAGGGCGGCGTGGTCGGAGGTGCCCCGGGCGGTGAAGACCACGTGCCGGGGTCGGCGCTCCGCGATGACCGCCGCCACCCGGGCGATCGGCCCGGCGTGTTCGGCGGAGAGCAGCCGGGCGTAGCCCGCCGGCTGCTCGTCGATGTCGGCGGCCATGCCAGCCCCTGCACGCGTCACGAAGACTCCTCCCACTGCGCGGTTGCCGCGCGTTTCCTGCTCAGTCTTGCATCTTTGATCTGATCAGAGCAATCGAACGAGCAGGAGTGCGCAGTTGATCACCATGTCGGTGCAACATCACCTAGGCTTGCCCGGCCGACCGGAGCACCGACGAGTGAGAGGACGCCGTGGCCGAGGACGACCGGGCGCTGCCCGCGGCGGAGGAACTTGCTCTCGCCCGGCTCGCCATGGACTCCGGCGACCTGGAGCACGCGGCCGGGCACGTCGCCGCCGCGCTCGCCCAGGCCCCGACCCTGCCCGAGGTGCACGAGACGCTCGCCCGGCTCGCCGCCGCCGACGGCGCCGGCGGCGTGGACCTCTTCCCGCTGCACCACCACGCCTTCGTCGGCGCCGTGGTCGCCCGCGCCCACCTGCTGGCCGCCGCCGGCCGGCCCGCCGAGGGGCTGGACCTGCTGGTCGCCGCGACCGGGCACGCCCCGGGGGCGGACTGGGCCGGCGTGCCCTGGGTGACCGCGCCGGAACTCGCCGAACGCCTCGAACCGGACCGGACCGCCCGCATCCTGATGCAGGTCTGCGCCGCCGTGCCCGACCCGGCGCCCCGGGCCGACCGGGCGGCGCTGGCCCCCTACCTGGCGCTGGCCCGCAACGCGGTCACCGTCCACGCCGAGCACGGCCTGCTGCTGGGCGCGGCGTCCGCGCTGGCCCGGCGGGTCGGCGAGGTCGCCCTGGCGGTCCGCTGGGCCGCCCGGGGCGTACGCGCGGAGCCGTCGAAGATCGGCGAGGTGTGGCTCGGGTACGCGTACCGCAGCGCCGGCCGCACCCGGGAGGCGCTGGCGGCACTCGGCCGCGCCGTCGCGCACGACCCCGACGACCTCGCCGTGTACGCCGACATCGCCGGCACCCTCGCCGACACCGGGCGGCTCGACGAGGCGCTCGACTGGATCGACCGGGCCCTCGCCCGGGACCCCACCTTCGACTGCGCCGTGCACACCGCCCACCGGCTGCGGCACCAGCGCGACGGCGACGTGGCGCACCTGGTCGCGCTCGCCGACTTCGTGCGGGACCACCCGGACGACTCGCACGAGCACGGCGACCTGGCCGAGTGCTGCCGCAGCCGGGCCTGGCTCGGGCAGGTGACCCCGGCGGCCGGGGCGGTGGTGGACGCGCTGCGTCAGGCCGTCGCCGACGACCACGGCGGGGTCGGCGCCGCCGTGCTGCTGGAGTCGCCCGCGCCGCCGAGCGCGCTGCGGACCGTCGCCGCGGCCGTGCCGGCGCTGCGGGTCGAGGTGGCCGGCGTGCCGGAGCCGGACCCGCGCGAGCCCCGGCGGGCGGACGCCCGGCGGCTCTGGCGCTGGGACGGGACGACGGTCACGCCCGCGGTGCCGGCGCCCTCGGCGGAAGCGACCGCGCGGCTGCGGCAGCTCGCCCACCCGGCGTGGCCACACCCCCCGGCGGCGTACGACGCGGCGGTGGGGCTGGCCACCCTGGACCTGGCCGACCTGGTCGGCCTGCTGGCGCACCCGCCGGACGCGCCGCCCACCGCGCTGGGCCGGGTGCTGGGGCAGGACCCCTCGCTCTGGGTGCGCTGCGTCCAGGTGTGGGCCTGCCTCGGCCTGCTGCACCACCGCACGGACGAGCCCTGGGCGACCTCGACCCGCCGCCGGGTGCTGCTGGACCTGGTCTGGGGCGTCGAGGACTGGATCACCGAGGCGGCGCTGTTCGCCATGGTCACCGCCGCCTGGGTCGACCCGGCGGTGCGCCCCGACGTGGCGCGGGTGGTGGCCGAGCGGCTGGCCGACGTCGCGGCGGTGGCGCGGCTGCGCCCGGTGCCCGTCGCGGTGTCCCTGGCCCACCTGGCCCTGGCGACGCCGGCCCTGGACGCGGAGACGACGGCCCTGGCGACCTCCCTGGTCGCCACCCCCCTGGTCCCCCGCCCCCGCTCCGGCCTGCGCCGCCTCTGGCGCCGCCTCACCGGCCGCCTCCGGCGACCCTGAAGCGGGTCAGGCGACGGGTGCCTTGCCGAGGGCGGCCTCGGCCTGCCCCTCACCGGCGCCCTGCGGGGCCGGCGGCTCGTTGGCGGTCCGCAGCGGGATCTCCTTGATGAACCAGGCCAGCACCGGCACGGCCACGGTGAACAGCACCGCCCACCAGAAGACGTGCGAGATCGCGTCGGCGAGGCCGCCGAGCACCAGTTCCCGCGCCTGCGCCGGCAGGTCCTTGAGCTCCGCCAGGTCCATCGCGGCGCCGGCCTCGCCGCCGCCGCTGAACGCGCCGCCGGCCGGGGAGTCGGCCAGCCGGTTGGCGAAGATCGCGCCAAACAGCGAGATGCCGAACGAGCCGCCGATCGAGCGGAAGAACGTGGCGGCGCCGCTCGCCGCGCCCAGGTCCTTCTGCGCCACGCTGTTCTGCGCGATGAGCATCGAGGTCTGCATGAGGAAACCCATGCCGACGCCGAGCACGATCATGTAGAGCGAGGACTCCAGCTTGCCGGTGTGCACGTCGAGCAGGGTCAGCAGCGCCAAGCCCGCGGTCATCACCACGCCGCCCACGATCGGGTAGATCCGGTACCGCCCGGTCTTCGTGATCGCGCGACCGACCACCAGCGAGACCACCAGCATGCCGAACATCAGCGGAAGCAGCAGCAGCCCGGAGTTCGTCGCCGAGGCGCCCTGCACGGTCTGCTGGTACAGCGGCAGGAAGTTCATCGCGCCGAACATCGCGAAGCCGAGCAGGAAGCCGATCACGGAGATCAGCGCGAAGTTGCGGTTGGCGAAGAGCCCCAGCGGCAGGATCGGTTCGGCGGCCCGCCGCTCGACCAGACCGAAGACCACCAGCGCGACCGCGGCGAGCGCGGCCAGGCCGAGGATCTGCGGCGACACCCACGCGTACTCGTTGCCGCCCCAGGTGGTGACGAGCACGATCGCGGTGATGCCGACCGAGAGCAGCCCGGCGCCGAGCCAGTCGATCCGGTGCTCGGTGCGGTACTTCGGCAGGTGCATGGTCGTGGCGAGGACCAGCAGCGCGACGCCGCCCAGCGGCAGGTTCACGTAGAACGCCCAGCGCCAGGAGAGGTGGTCGGTGATGAAGCCGCCGACCAGCGGGCCGGCCACCATCGCGATGGCCATGATGCCGGCGATCATGCCCTGGTAGCGGCCCCGCTCCCGGGGCGGCACCAGGTCGCCGATGATCGCCATCACGCCGACCATCAGGCCGCCGGCGCCGAGGCCCTGTACCGCCCGGAAGGCGATCAGCTCGACCATGCCGTCGCCCGGCCCGCCGAACAGGTCGGAGCCGGCCATCCCGCACAGCGCCGAGCCGACCAGGAAGACGACCACCGAGGTGAGGAAGACGGACTTGCGCCCGTAGAGGTCGCCGAGCTTGCCCCAGATCGGGGTCGAGACCGTGGTGCCCAGCACGTACGCCGTCACCACCCAGGTGAAGTGGTCGAGCCCGCCGAACTCCCCCACGATCCGCGGTAGCGCCGTGCTGACGATCATGTTGTCGAGCATCGCCAGCATCATGGCGATCATCAGGCCGAAGAGCACGACCCGCACGTTGGGTCGTGCCGGTGCCTGGCTTGCCTGCGTCATGGGTAAGCTCCCCCGAGATGTGCCGCACTTACTTGCCGCCCGGCTAGTTAACTTACTAGCCGCACGGTAAGTTTGTCGGCAGGACCGGTCAAGCGAATTGGGTGGCAGACGTGAGGGAGAGCACAGGCGGCACGCGGGAGCGCATCAAGTCCGTCGCGCTGGAGCTCTTCACCGAGCAGGGGTACGAGAAGACCTCGCTGCGCGAGATCGCCGAACGGCTGAACGTGACGAAGGCCGCGCTCTACTACCACTTCAAGAGCAAGGACGAGATCGTCAGCAGCGTCGTCGAGGACCGGCTGGAGCTGATGGACGCCCTCATCGCCTGGGCCGAGTCGCAGCCGGCGAGCCGGGACACCCGGCGCGCCGTGATCGGCCGGTACGCCGACGCCATGTTCACCGGCGACGAGCCGTCGGTGATGCGGTTCTTCGAGCAGAACCAGACCGTGCTGAAGAGTCTCGCCGCCGGGCAGCAGATGCGCGGCCGGATGCTGCGGCTGGCCGAGATGCTCTGCCGGGGAGACGACTCGCCCGCCGCGCAGCTCCGCGCGATCCTGTCGCTCTTCGCCGTGCACAGCAGTTGGTTCGCGATCCGCACGCCGGGCATCACCGACGCGGAGCGGAGGACGCTCGCGCTGGAGATGGCCGACGAGCTGCTCGCCCCCATCGGGACCGGGCGCGACGCCGCCGCGACGGAGGCGCCCTGACGCCCGCTGCCCCGGCGGACACGCCGCCCCGGCCTGGCCCGGGCCGGATCAGGCGCCGGTGAGCTCCAGCCGGAGGGCGAGCAGTTCCACCCCGGCCAGGGGCGACCAGTCCAGCTCCGGCACGCGCACGAAGCCCCGGCGCCGGTAGAGCCGCTGGGCGGAGGCGGCGAAGCCGCTGCGGACGCAGATCACCACCGCCGAGCAGCCCAGCTCGGTCGCCCGGGACACGCACGCCTCGACCAGGGCCGCGCCGACGCCCCGGCCCTGCGCGGCCGGGTCCACGGCCAGCATCCGGAACTCCGCCTCGCCCGCCCCGGACAGCTCCGCGTACCGGCTGCCGGGGAGGACGAACGTCACCGATCCGAGCACCGCGTCGGTCTCCTGGTCGGCGGCGACGAGGACTTCGCCGTGCTCCGCCCGGGCCGCCACGTCGGCGAGCACGGTGGCGTAGCCGTGCTCCCCCTTGAGCTGACCGTCGGCCTCGTACGCGGCGACCGTCAGCCGGGCCACCGCCGCGAAGTCGGCCGGCCCGGCCCGCCGCACCGCGAGGCCGGTCAATCGATCACCGCGATGAGGTCCCCGTCCTGCACGACGTCGCCCTCGTTGACCGCGAGCTGCTTGACGACACCGTCGGACTCGGCGACGACCGGGATCTCCATCTTCATCGACTCCAGGATCACCAGCGTGTCCCCCTCGGACACGGTGTCCCCGGCCGACGCGACGACCTTCCAGACGTTCGCCACCATCTCGGCGCGGATCTCCTCGGCCATCTCCACGGCCCCTTCTCTCGCCTGTTGCCTGCCGACGTATCCAATCATGCGGACGCCCCGCGCCGGGCGTGGAGCGGTCGCGTCCGGATGATCCACTGTCGGGTCGGGCGTGCCGCGGCGTCCCGCCCGGCCGGAGTGCGGCGACGCGGGGAGGCGGCCGGCGTGTCGCGCGGCGCGCGTACGGCCGGCCGCCCCGGCGCACCACGACGGGTGCCGGCAGCACTAGCATCAGCGGGTCGGACCCGGCGCCGGGAGGACCGGTGCGTGCACCGGCGCCGAGGTCGTGCGCAGGCGGATCCGACCATCACGAGGAGGTCACCATGGCGAAGAAGGCCCGGAAGAAGAAGGCCCGGAAGAAGAGCGGCGCCAACCACGGCAAGCGCCCCAACTCCTGATCCGGCGGCCGGGCCCACGGCCCGGCGTCGATCAGACAGCGAAACGCCGGTGGCCCGGGTCGTCTCCGACCCGGGCCACCGGCGTTGCTGTCGGTGCCGGCCTCAGTCGGCCAGCTCCCGCGACTCGCTGTTCTCGAACACGACCAGCTCGGTCAGCCGGACCCGGAGCCGCTCCCGCAGCTGGTCGGGCGCGGTCTCGTTGCCGCAGCAGCGGGCGACCAGCGCCCTCACCTCCTGCTCGATGCCGTACTCGCGCAGGCACGGCCCGCACTCGTCGAGGTGGTAGCGGATCAGCGTGCGCCGCTCCTCGGCGCACTCCAGATCCAGGTAGAGGTAGACCTCCGCCAGCACCTCACGGCAGTCCGTCTCGTGCGGTTCCCCACAGCTCACGTCACACCTCCCGGCCGGCGGCAGCGGTTGAGCCCTTCTTCGACGACGCGGCGGTGAAGCCCCGCTCCGCGGCGTACTGCTCGAGCAGCTTGCGCAGATTACGTCGGCCCCGGTGCAGTCGCGACATCACCGTGCCGATCGGCGTGCCCATGATGTCGGCGACCTCCTTGTAGGAGAAGCCCTCGACGTCGGTGAGGTAGACGGCCAGGCGGAACTCCTCCGGCAACTGCTGGAGGGCCTCCTTGACGTCGCTGTCCGGCAGCCGGTCCAGCGCCTCGGTCTCGGCCGAACGCAGCCCGCTGGAGGTGTGCGACTCGGCCTCGGCGAGCTGCCAGTCGGTGATCTCGTCGGTCGGCGCCTGGATGGGCTGGCGCTGCCGGCGGCGGTAGGAGTTGATGTAGGTGTTGGTCAGGATCCGGTAGAGCCAGGCCTTCAGGTTCGTGCCCTGCTCGAACTGGTGGAAGGCGGCGTACGCCTTCAGGTAGGTCTCCTGGACCAGGTCCTCCGCATCCGCCGGGTTGCGGGTCATCCGCAGGCCGGCAGCGTAGAGCTGATCGACGAAGGGCATCGCGTCCCGCTCGAAGCGGGCCCTGCGCTCGTCCGTCTTCTCGGTGGTCAACCGCACATCCCCTCGCGTCGGATGCTTTCCCGCCGAGGATACGCGCACAGGCCTGCCCACAGATTCACTTCCGGCGGGTGTGCTCGTGCTCACCGCGGCCACGCCGACCGGCGGCGCCGTCGCGGGCCAGTCCGGAGCGCCCAGCAACTGCCGAAGCTGCCGCGCTCCCCGCTCGTCCCGTTCCCGGGCCTGCGTCTCGATCGGCACCCGGTCACCCCCCTCGCCAGAAATGTCGTCCGGGGGGTGCAACGGCACGGACGCGCGGGGCATTCCGGCCGGGCCTCCCGTTCCTGGTCCCGGCCTCGGCGGGACGCCGACGCTGGGACCAGGAAGGGCCTGGGAGGACCGGCGCCGCCGCCCGAACCGGGCGTCCGGCGCCATCCGATGCAACGACCCGCCGCGGCCACCGGACACGGCCGGCCGGAGCGTCACCCCTTCCCCCCCGGGGCGCGTCCTCGCCCGCCCGCGGCGCGTCGGCCGCCCACCAACCGGGCCGCGCCCAGCGGGGCCGGGACGGAGGCTCGCGCCCACGAGCGGCGGGGACGGAGGTCGCGCGGGACGGGAAGGTCGCACGCCGGGGTCAGGGCCGCGCCCAGCCCTGGTCGCGCAGCCAGTCGCGCACCGCCGCGGCCGTGCCGGTCGGGTCACCCCGCAGGTCGTGCCGCTCCCCGGGTCGGGTGACCACGCGCACCGCGGGCCCGGGCTCCGGCACCCCGAACGGGTCGCGGTCGCCGTTGACCACCAGGGTCGGCAGGCCGGTCACCAGTTCCGAGGCCCGGGACCGCTCCGGGCGGCCGGGTGGGTGCAGCGGGAATGCGAGCGCGACCACCCCGGCGGCGCCGACCGCCCGCGCGGTGCGGCAGGCCACCCGCGCGCCGCTGGAGCGCCCACCCACCAGCAGGGGTACGCCGGGATGCCGCTCCCGCAGCACGGCGAGCACGGCGGTCCACGCCTCGTCGAGGTGCCCGGCCGGAGCCGGGGCGCGCCGGCCGGCCACGCGGTACGGCTGGGTCACCCGTGCCACCACCAGGCCCGCGCCGGCCGCCGCGTCGCGGAGCGCGAGCAGGTCGGGGGCGTCGACGTCACCGCCCGCGCCGTGGCCGAGCGCCAGCACAGCGGTCGGCGGACCGGTCGGCAGGTCCGTGGCGACCCGGGCGGGCCCGCGTGGGGTGGGTAGCTCGTCGGTCTCGGGCACCAGCCCATTCTGGGGCGTCCGGGACACGACGCGGGGCCGGCCCGCGTGATCGCGGGCCGGCCCCGGCCGGCTCAGTCGACGGTCAGCTCAGCGGCACCAGCGTGAGCAGACGGTCCCGGACCGGCGGACCCGCCTCGTCGGCGGCGTCCGGATCCGGTTGCACCTCGTCGCGCCAGGCGACCAGCATCGCCCGCCGCTCGCGCGGGGTCGTGCCACCCCAGACGCCGTGGCAGTCGCCCACGTCCAGCGCCCAGGCCAGGCAGGAGCCCTGCACGTCGCAACTTCGGCAGAGCGCGACAGCCGCGTCTGCCGGCTCGTTCGGCGCCGGAAAGAACGTTTCCGGGTCGACACTCTGACAGGTTCCTCTGGTCCGCCAAGCCTCGTCCTGTCGCCGCTCCCGCAACGCCCGCAGCAGTCGCGGATCTCGTCGTGCGGCGGCCACCTCGTGCGGGCGGGGCATGCGTGCCCGTGTCAATCCACCCACCTCCCCCGTGGGACCGGCAAGATCGGTGAGCGTCGTCCGCCCCGTGCGAGTCGCGCCCACTACCGGCGCTGTGTTCTATCGCACTTACGGACACGGGGACAAGCCTCTACGGCAAATACGGGTAAACGAGCAGGCGACGTTTCGCCCGCAACTCTGGCAAATCACGCCCGACAATGTGCCGCCGCTGTCAGAAAAGCGTCACTTCCTCCGGCGCGGCGACGCGGGCGACCGGCACCCTGGCGATCAGCTCCGGCCCGTCGTTGCGCACGTTGCCCACCGCCGGCCCCACCGGACGGATCTCCAGCCGCGCCAGCCAGTCGAGCGGGGGCGGGGCGAGCAGGCCCGCCGGCTCGTCGGTGGCCGCCAGCCACGACTCCCACCGCGGCCGGGGCAGCAGCAGCGGCATGCGCTCGTGCACCTCGGCTAACTCACCGAGCGCGGCGGTGGTCAGCACGCTGCACGTCAGCAGCGGGCCGCCCGGCCCCTCCCAGACCGACCAGATGCCGGCGAAGGCGAGCACGGAGCCGTCCAGCGGGGTCATGTAGTACGCCTGCCTGCCCCCGCCGGGCGAGCGGACCCACTCGTACCAGCCGTCGGCCGGAACGAGGCAGCGGCGACGGGTGAACGCGCCGGCGTACGCCCGGCTGGTGGCGACCGTCTCGGCGCGGGCGTTGATCATGCGGGCGGCGCCGGCGGGCGACCGGGACCAGGCCGGCACCAGCCCCCAGCGCCCGACCGACAGCGCGCGGTGGCCCTCCGGGCTGACCCGCACCAGCGGCACCGGGTCGGTGGGCGCGACGTTGTGGTCGGGGTCGAGCCGGCCGCCGGTCTCGTCATGGGACTCGAACAGCGCGCTCAGGTCGCCCGCGCTCCGGGTCGTCGCGTACCTCCCGCACATGCCGCACACGCTAACCCGCCGGGCGTCGCCCGGCTGTCCCGCTGGCCGGGAGCCGGGACGGTGCCGGGCGTCATCCCCGGCGGACACGGCAGAATGTAACCGTGGGGAACCTGACCGCGACCCGGCCGCCGCAGCCGTGGACCGCTCCGACCGCCTCCGACCCGGTCACGGCCACGCTGCGCCTGCCCGGCTCCAAGTCGATGACCGCCCGAGCCCTGGTGCTGAGCGCGCTGGCCAGCGGTCCCTCGACCCTGGCCGGGCCGCTGCGCGCCCGGGACACCGAGCTGATGGCCGCCGGGCTGCGCGCGCTGGGCGCGCACATGTCGATCAGCGACGACGAACGCTGGCTGGTCCGGCCGCACCCGCTGGTCGGTCCCGCGCACGTCGACGTCGGCCTGGCCGGCACGGTGATGCGCTTCGTCCCGCCCGTGGCCGGCCTGGCCGACGGGCGGATCACCTTCGACGGCGACCCGCAGGCCCGCACCCGGCCGCTCGGCCCGCTGATCGGCGCGCTGCGCTCCCTCG
This sequence comes from Micromonospora sp. NPDC049139, assembly GCF_055586845.1. Taxonomy (NCBI): domain Bacteria; kingdom Bacillati; phylum Actinomycetota; class Actinomycetes; order Micromonosporales; family Micromonosporaceae; genus Micromonospora; species Micromonospora sp. NPDC049139. The sequence continues at coordinate 331,535 of NZ_JBVJHK010000002.1, forward strand.
GCGTACGCGTGGACGCCCCCGCCACCGGCAGCCTGCCGCTGACCGTGCTCGGCGGCGGGCGGGTGGCCGGCGGCGAGGTGGTGATCGACGCCTCGGCCTCCAGCCAGCTCGTCTCCGGGCTGCTGCTGGCCGCCCCGCGCTTCGACCGGGGCGTGGTGGTCCGGCACGTGGGTCCCCCGGTGCCCTCCGCGCCGCACCTGCGGATGACGGTGCAGATGCTGCGGGCCGCCGGCGCGGCCGTCGACGACAGCACCCCCGACGTCTGGGTCGTCGAGCCGGGCCCGCTGGCCGGGCGCGGCTGGGAGATCGAGCCGGACCTGTCGGGCGCCGTGCCGTTCTTCGCCGCGGCCCTGGTCACCGGCGGCGAGGTGACCCTCCAGGGCTGGCCGCGCAGCAGCGCGCAGCCGGTGGAGCAGCTCCGCTCGCTGCTGCACCGGATGGGCGGCGAGGTGACCCTCTCCACCGCCGGGCTGACCGTCCGGGGCACCGGCACGGTGCACGGCCTCGACGCCGATCTCTCCGACGTCAGCGAGCTGACGCCCGCGCTGACCGCGCTGGCCATGCTCGCCGACTCGCCGTCCCGGTTCACGGGCGTCGGTCACATCCGGGGCCACGAGACCGACCGGCTGACCGCGCTGGCGCGGGAGTTCGCCGCGCTCGGCGCGGACATCACGGAGTCCCCCGACGGGCTGGAGATCCGGCCCCGGCCGCTGCGCGGCGGGGTGTTCGAGACCTACCACGACCACCGGATGGCGCACGCGGCGGCGGTGGCCGGCCTGGCCGTTCCGGGCATCGAGCTGAGCGACGTGGCGTGTACCTCGAAGACGATGCCCGAGTTCCCGGCACTATGGTCGGCGATGGTGACCGGCAAGAGCTGACACGACGGGGGGCGGGTCCTGGCGACCAGACGGCGGGAGTACGACGAGGACGACGTCCGGGTACGACCCGGGAAGTCGTCGCGCCCACGTACGCGCACCAGACCCCGGCACGCGGACGCCGTCGACGGCTTCGTGATCGCCGTCGACCGGGGCCGCTACACGTGCGTGCTGCCCGACGCGGAGCCGGACGCGCCCACGGTCACCGCCATGCGGGCCCGGGAGCTGGGCCGCAAGTCGGTGGTGGTCGGCGACCGGGTCGGCCTGGTCGGGGACACCTCCGGCGTGGCCGGGGCGCTGGCCCGGATCGTCCGGATCGCCGAGCGGACGTCGGTGCTGCGGCGCACCGCCGACGACGACGAGACCACCGCCGAGGGGCGGCTGGAGCGGGTGGTCGTCGCCAACGCCGACCAGTTGGTGATCGTCAGCGCGCTGGCCGACCCGCCGCCGCGCACCGGGTTCATCGACCGCTGCCTGGTGGCCGCGTACGACGCCGACATCGAGCCGCTGCTCTGCCTGACCAAGGCCGACCTGGCCGGCCCCGAGGGGGTGCTCGGCTACTACGCCGAACTGGAGCTGCCGTACGTGCTGATCCGGCCGGACTCCGACCTCGACGCCCTGCGCAGCCTGCTCGCCGGCCGGATCTCCGTCATGGTGGGGCACTCCGGGGTGGGCAAGTCGACGCTGGTCAACCGGCTGGTGCCGGACGCCGCGCGGGCGGTCGGCACGGTCAGCGCGATCGGCCGGGGCCGGCACACCTCCACGAGCGCGGTGGCGCTGCGGCTGCCCCCGCTGCCCGGGGATTCAGCGCACGGCGGGGACGCCGCCGCGCCGCGACCCGGAGGCGCCGCCGGCTGGATCATCGACACTCCGGGGGTGCGCAGCTTCGGGCTGGCACACGTCTCCGCCGACAGCCTGCTGCACGGCTTCCCCGACCTGGTGGAGGGCACGGTCGACTGCCCCGCCAACTGCCCGCACACCCCGGAGGCTCCCGACTGCGGGCTCGACGCCTGGGTGGCGGCCGGCAAGGCGGACCCGCGCCGGCTGGCCTCGTACCGCCGGCTGCTCGCCTCCCGGGCGGGCGAGGGCGACCCGCCCGCCGGGGCGTGAGGCCCGGGCCGTCGGTAGGTTGGGGCACGTGACCGGGTACGCCGACGACCTCGCCCTCGCCCACCTGCTCGCCGACGCCGCCGACGCCGTCTCCACGGCCCGGTTCCGGGCGCTCGACCTGCGGGTCGACGCGAAGCCCGACCTGACCCCCGTCTCCGACGCGGACACCGCCGTGGAGCGGGAGATCCGGGCGCTGCTGGCCGCGCACCGGCCGGCCGACGGCCTGCTCGGCGAGGAGTACGGCGAAGAGCCGGCCAGCGGCCCGGACGGCCGGCGCTGGGTGGTCGACCCGATCGACGGCACGAAGAACTTCATCCGCGGCGTGCCCGTCTGGGCCACCCTGATCGCGCTGCTGGAGGGGGACCGCCCGGTCGCCGGCCTGGTCTCCGCGCCGGCCCTCGGCCGCCGCTGGTGGGCCGCGCTCGGCGAGGGCGCGTACGCGGGGCCGGACGCCGCCGGCGGCGCACCCATCCGGGTCTCCGGCGTCCGGGACCTGGCCGACGCGAGCTTCTGCTACTCGTCCCTGACAGGATGGGAGTCCGCCGGCCGGCTGGACGCGATGCTCCAGCTCATGCGGGACACCTGGCGCAGCCGGGCGTACGGCGACTTCTACGGCTACATGCTGCTCGCCGAGGGCGCGCTGGACGTGATGGTGGAGCCGGAGCTGTCGCTGTGGGACGTCGCCGCGCTGGTGCCGATCGTCACCGAGGCGGGCGGGACGTTCACCGACCTGGCCGGCCGGCCCGCGCCCTCGGGCGACGCCGGCACCGAGAGCAGCGCGGTGGCCAGCAACGGCCCGCTGCACGCCGACATCCTCGCCCGGCTGGGTCGGCCAGCCGAGCACTGACCTCCGGCAACCTCTATCCTCGCCAGGTGGTCTCCTCCGGGTGGTGCTTCCTCGCGGCGATGATCGTCGCGTACGGCGTCGCCAACCTGCTCCAGTCGGTCGCCGCCGCCCGCACCACCGTGCACCACACCTTCGACCCGGGGCTGCTGCTGCGGCTGGCCGGGCACCGCACCTACCTGGTCGGGCTGGTCTGCCAGGTCGCCGGGTTCGTGCTGGCCTTCCTGGCCCGGCGGGACCTGCCGCTCTTCCTGGTGCAGGCCAGCGTCGCGGCCGGGCTCGGGGTCACCGCCCTGCTCGGCGTGCTGGTGCTGAAGTGGCGGTTGCCGGCGGCCGAGGTGGCCCTGCTGGTGCTGCTCTTCGCCGGGATCTCCGCGCTGGTGCTCTCCGCCCGGCCCGCGCCGTCCAAGCCACTCGGCACCGCCGGCATGATCGCCCTGGCGGTGGTGCTCGGCGTGATCGCGGTGCTCGGCTTCTTCGCCGTACGCCTGCACGGGGCGCCGGGCTCGGTGGCGCTCGGCTCGCTGGCCGGGCTGGCGTTCTCCGCCGCCGCGGTGGCCGCCCGACCGCTGGCCTCGGCCTCCACGGCGGAGGCGCTCGTCCGGGACCCGCTGCTCTACCTGCTGATCGCGCACTCGATCGTCGGCCAGCTCCTGCTCGGCCTGGCCATGCAGCGGGGCTCGACCACGGCCGCCGTGGCCGCGATGGACGCCGCCGGGGCGGTGCCCGCCGCGATCGTCGGCCTGCTGCTGCTCAACGACAAGATCTGGCCCGGCCGGGAGTGGCTCGCCGCGGCCGGGTTCCTGGTCACCCTCGCCGCGGTCATCGGCCTCACCCGGTACGCCGAACCCCAGCACCACCACGCGGTGGCCGGGGCACGGGACCGGGCCGTGGTCGGCGTCGGCCGCCCGCTCTGAGGCACGGGGCCGGCGGGCGCTCCCTCAGGCCGCCTCGACCGGCTTGCGGCGGCGCACCACCCGCTCGTAGAGCCGCTCCAGCGCGCCCGCCGTCCGCTCCCAGGTGTAACTGCACCGCACCCGGTCGACGGCGGCGTGCCCGTACGCGAACCGTCCGGCGTTGTCGGAGAGCAGCCGGCGCAGGGTCACGCCGAGGACGCGCACGTCGCCCGGCGGCACCAGCCGCCCGGTGACCTCGTCGACCACCGCGTCGGCGATCCCGCCCATGGCGTAGCCGACCACCGGCACGCCGCAGGCCATCGCCTCCAGCGACACCCGCCCGGCGGACGAGTAGTGCGGGGTGCAGGCGACCACGTCGGCCGAGCGGTACCAGGTGGCCATCTGCTCGTGCGGCACCGCGCCCACCAGCGACACCTGGTCGGCCACCCCGTTCCGCTCGGCCAGCTCGCGCAGGCGGCGGGCCTCGGCGTGGCCGGCGAGCTGCTCGGCGGGCGGGCCGCCGGCGATCACCAGCTCGGCGTCGCCGACGAGCCGCATGGCCCGGATCAGGTCCTCCTGGCCGTGCCCGGCCGACAGTCCGACGGAGAGGATCCGGGCCCGCTGGTCGCGGGGCGCGGCCTCGCCGTCGGGGTGGAACTGCTCGGTGTCGACGCCGGCCGGCACCATCGCCACGGAGGCGCGTTGCAGCCCCATCCGGGTCAGCTCGTCGACCTCGTCGTTGCACTGGGCGACCGCGATGTCCACCGCCCGGGTCAGCGCCCGCTCCAGCGGGATCCGCTCCCCCGGGCCGTCGTACTGGCCGCCGAGGTGGCGCAGTTGCTCGACACCGAGGGAGTGGAAGGTCTGCACCACCGGGGTGTCGGTCTCGCGCACCGCGTGCGCCGCGGCCAGCCCACCGATCCAGTAGTGCCCGTGCACCACTTCCGGCTGCCAGTCGCCGGCCCACCGGTCCGCCAGCCAGGTGCCGAACTCGGCCACGTGGGGGACCAGCTCGGCGGTGGGAATCGGGGCGGCCGGGCCGACGGGCACCCGCTCCACCCGGTAGCCGTCGACCGTCGCCGTGTCCGGCAGGCCCGGGTCGTCGCGCCGTTCGTACACCCGGACGTCGTGGCCTCGCGCGGCCAGCTCGGCGGCGACCCTCGCGATGTGCTGGTGGGTGCCGACGGTCGGAGCGTCGGCACGCCTGGGCGGGCCGGCGTGCGCGCAGACGAGGCCGACGCGCATGGGTCACCTCCATGCGATCTTCTCGAGCGGTGGTCCTCGGTCAGAGGGTCCCATTAACCAGACCCTCGGGAGCCGAAACCTGGCAGATCGGGAAGAGGCCGGCGGGTGCTTGCGTGGCGGCAAGCATCGCGGGCGGGTCACACATCACCCACCGACCGTCATCCGACCCACATTCGGCCGCATGACCCCTGCCAGCCGGGGTACCGCTCAGGAATGCCTCTCACCCGCAGCCTCGCCGACGCCACCGTGGTGCTCACCGGCGCCTCCAGCGGGATCGGGACGGCCACGGCGTACGCCCTCGCCCGCCGCGGCACGGCCGTCGTGCTGGCCGCCCGCAGCGAGCCGGCCCTGGGGCAGGTCGCGCAGCGGTGCCGGGAGCTGGGCGGGCGGGCGCTGGTCGTGCCGACCGACGTGACCGACCCGGCGGCCGTCGAGCGGCTCGCCGCCCGCGCGGTGGCCGAGTTCGGCCGCATCGACGGATGGGTCAACAACGCCGCGGTCAGTGCGGTCGGGCTCTTCGACGAGATCCCGGTGGAGGAGTTCCGCCGGGTGCTGGAGGTGAACCTGCTCGGCGCCGCGTACGGCACCCGGGCCGCCCTGCCCCACCTCGGCGCGGCGGGGGGCGGGGTGCTGGTCAACAACGCCTCGGTGCTGGCCGAGGTGGCGATGCCCTACCAGTCGGCGTACAACGCCACGAAGCACGGCATCCGCGGCCTGGCCGACACGGTCCGCCAGGAACTGCGGGTCACGGGGCGGGGCAACATCTCGATCTGCACGGTGCTGCCGGCCACCATCGACACCCCGTTCTTCCGGCACGCCGCCAACCACAGCGGGCGGGAACTGGTGCCGCCGCCCCCGGTCTACCCGCCGGAGGTGGTGGCGGAGACGATCGTCCGGATGCTGCGCCGGCCGCGGCGCGAGGCGTACGCCGGTGGGGCCGCCCGGCTGATCGGCCTGCAGTGGCGGGTCGCCCCGGCGCTGGCCGAACGGGCCCTCGGCTGGTACGCCCACCGCACCCAGTTCGGACCGGCCCCGCGGCTCGACAGCACCGGCAACGTCTTCCAGGCCGACGCGGCGGCGCGGCGCGACGGCGGCTGGCACGGCCGGCGCCGGCACCTGGTGCGGATGACCGCCGCCCTCGGGCTGGCGGCGGCGGGAACGGCCGTCGGGACGGTGGCGGCGATGGCCCGCCGAGCGCGGACGGACCGCTGATGCGCCGGGCCGAGCGGAGCGGTGCGGGGCCCGGCCCGGGAGGGCACAATGGGACGATCATGCCGACCGACGTGCGCTGCCGGGTGGAGACGGACGAGTCGTCCGGGGTGGTCCGGCTGACCGGCGTCCTCGACCGGCTTGCGGTCGACACGGTGCGCGCCGGGCTGCTCGCCCGGCTCTGCGCCCGGCCCGGCCCGGTGGTGGCCGACCTGACCGGCCTGGAGATGCCCGATCCGGCCGCCCGGGGCGTCTTCGCGGAGGTGCGCCGGGAGGTCCTCGACTGGCCCGCCGCCGACCTGCTCCTCTGCGACCCGACCGGCACCGTCGACGGCGCGCCGGCCTGGCCGACCCTGGAGGGGGCGACGGCCGGGCTGGCCGCCGCGCCGATGGCCGCGGTGGTCAGCGCCGACTTCCCACCCGCCGTGGAGGCCGCCCGGGAGGCCCGGCACCTCGTCACCGAGGGCTGCCGCCGCTGGGGGCTGGACGAGCTGGCCGAGCCGGGGTGCATCGCGGTCACCGAGCTGGTCGGCAACGTGGTTGCCCACGCGCACACCGCGATGACGGTGCGGCTGGCGCCCCGGGACGACACCCTGCACCTCGCCGTGCGCGACCACTCGTCGCGGCAGCCGACCTTCGCCGGGCCGGCGCCGGTGGACACCGTCGGCGGGCGCGGCCTGCTGCTGATCGACACCGTCGCCCGCCGCTGGGGCAGCAGCCGGGTGCCGGACGGCAAGGTCGTCTGGTGCGTCCTGCACGCCGCGGACGAGGCCGGCCTCGGCGGCTGACCGCCGCCCCGATCCTCCCCGTCCGTCCCGGAAGGCGACGCTTCCGCCCGGATGGCCACGCCCGGCACCGGTTACGCCGGGAGGGCAGTGGGTAGTGGTCAGCCATGCGCGACGACCAGTACCCGACCCCCGTGTCCGACCCGGAGGCGGAGGGCCTGCCCGACACCGCCGACGACGACTCGACCGCCAACGACGACGTCCTGACCGGGCGCGAGGCGGACGGACCGGAGCCGGCACAGCTACCCGCCGACCGGACGCCGGTGGCGGTGGACCGGTACGGGACCACCGCCGAGGAGCAGCTCGACGGCGAGTCGCTGGACTACAAGCTCGACCGGGAGCAGCGCGAACGCCCGGCCGACGACCCGCTGGCCGGCCCCGTCGACCCGGACATCGCCGCCGAGGCCGACAGCGAGGAGGCCGCGGCGCAGGCCCAGCTCGACGCGGACGTGATCGAGCCGGGGCCCACCTCCGACCCGGACTCGCCGGTCTCCCTCTACGACCACGGCAAGCTCGGCACCACCGCCGACGCCCAGGTCGGCCGGCTCGTCGAACCGGACGAGGGGGCGCACACCGACCAGGAGACCGACTCGGTCGCGTACGACGCCGGGTCGGCCGGCGGCGGGGCGAGCGCCGAGGAGTTGGCCATCCACGAGACGCGCCCGCCGCACTCGGTCTGAGGCGGCCGGAGGGCTGTCGGCGTGGTCCGGCAGCCCTTCAGTCGTCCAGGCCCCGCTCGATCGCGTACCGGGTCAGCTCGACCCGGTTGTGCAGCTGGAGCTTGCCCAGCGTGTTCTGCACGTGGTTCTGCACCGTACGGTGCGACAGCCCGAGCCGGTCGGCGATCTGCTTGTAGGACATTCCCTTGGCCACCAGGCGCAGCACCTCGGTCTCCCGGTCGGTGAGCCGGGGCGCCGGGTCCCGGCCCGCCGTCGGGGCGGCCCCGACCGGGGCGGCGGCCAGCCGGCGGTACTCGCCGAGGACCAGGCCGGCCAGGCCGGGCGTGAAGACCGGCTCCCCCGCCGCCGTCCGGCGCACGGCGTCCAGGAACTCGGCCGGGGCGGCCGACTTCACCAGGTAGCCGGTGGCGCCCGCCTTCACCGCGTCCAGCACGCTCTGCTGCTCGCCGCTGGCCGACAGCATCAGCACCCGCACCTCCGGCAGCGCGGCGCGCAGCCCACGGATCACCTCCACCCCGGAGACGTCCGGCAGTTGCAGGTCGAGGACCACCACGTCGGGCCGGGCGGCGGCGGCCACCCGGACGGCCTGCCGGCCCTCGCCGCTGGTGGCGACGACGACGTGGCCGGCCTCGGTGAGGTCCCGGGCCACCCCTTCCCGCCACATCGGGTGATCGTCGACCACCATCACGCGCACACCCGTCATGAGCCCATCTTCGTTCGCGACCCGCGGGGCTCGCAGACCCGGCTCACTCCTCGCGCGCACCGTCGCTCCCCCTCGGGACGGTCAGTTCCACCTCGGTACCGGCACCCGGCGCGGAGGTGATCCGCACCGTGCCGCCGAGGTCGGCGAGGCGGCCCCGGATGGACCGCGCGACGCCGAGCCGCCCCTCGGCGGCGGCCTCGGCCAGGCGGCCGTCCGGGAACCCCGGCCCCTCGTCGCGGACGGAGACCGTCACCGTCGCCCCCTCGTCCTCGATCAGCACCCAGGCCCGCCCGTCCGCGTGCCGGGCGACGTTGTCCAGCACGGCGGCGGTCGCGGCCACCAGCTCGTGGGCCACCGGCCCGGGCAGCGGCACCGGGGTGGCCGGCGCGGAGAGCGAGACCGCCGCCGAGGCGTACCGGCCGACCAGCGCCCGCAGGTCCACCGGCCCGCCGTCGGTGTCGGCGCCGGCCGGCGCGGTGCCGGCGATCAGGGCGCGCAGCGCGGCCTCCTGCTCCCCCGCGAGCCGGGCCAGCTCGCCGGCCTCGCCGTCCAGGTGGGCGCCGCGCCGCTGCACCAAAGCGAGCACCTGGAGGACGCCGTCGTGGATGTCCCGGGCCAGCCGCTCCCGCTCCCGGGTCGCCGCCTCCAGCTCCACCGCCCGGTGCAGCCGCTCCTCGGCGGTCACCGCCAGCCGGGCGACGTGCCCGACGACGGCCCCGGCGAGCAGCAGCAGGATCACCCCGGTGAGCGAGGACTGGCCGAACCGTTCGCGGGTGACGAGGTCCGCCGCGCCGATCGCCAGGGCGGCCACCGTGCCCCGGCGCCGCCCGCCGGAGACGGCCCAGGCGAGCACCGGGCCGGCCAGCCAGGCCACCGCCAGGGTCGGCACCCCGGCGGCGAGCGCCGCACGCCCGACCACCCACGGGCTGACCAGCAGGATGCCGAGGACGACCGCGAGGTCCGCGGCGAGCAGCGGCCAGCCCCGCCGGGCCGGGCGGGCGTAGCCGACGGCGGTCACCCCGGTCCAGGCCGCCATCAGCAGGACCACGCCGCCGGCCGCCAGGGGGTGGGCGTACCGGTCGAAGTCCCGGAGCGCCAGCACGCAGACGTACGCCAGGGAGGCCACCCGGAACACGGCGACGGCCCGCCAGAGCGGGACCTCGAAACCACCGGGCGGCGTCGGCACGGTCGTCACGATGCCACAGCCCGCCCGGCGACCGACGGGCTGGCGGATGCACGCCGGGAAGCGCTGGCGTACGGTGGGAATTCCGCAACAAGTTCTGTGATCCGCTGTCGGGACGGGGCCATGACGAGTGCAGAATCCCCGGTACCGCGTACGGTTGTGCCCATCGAACCTTCCCTCCTGATCGCCGAAGCCTTCGACCAGGCCCAGGTGACCGAGTTGCGACACTCGGTCACGTCCTGCGCGCACCACGCCGGGCTGGCCGGCCAGCGCCTGGACGACTTCGTGCTGGCGGTCAACGAGCTGATCACGAACGCGGTCCGGCACGGCGGGGGCCGGGGCTGGCTGCGACTGTGGCGGCAGTCGGGCCTGCTCGTCTGCGAGGTCTCCGACCACGGCGGGGGGATCAGCACGCAGCGGCTCGGCGACCGGGCCCGCCCCGCACCGGACACCGCCGGCGGGTGGGGCCTCTGGTTGGCCCGGGAGTTGAGCGACAGCATGGAGGTCGAGACCGGTGCCGCCGGCACGACCGTACGGATCAGCGCCGCCGTCGGCGCCCCCGAACACATCGGCCGCCACCGCCGCGACTGACCCCTGCCCTCCCTCCCCCGGCCCCGGCCCGGCGATCTTGCACTTTCGGCCCTCGAAATGCGCGCCTTGCCCGATTCACCGGGGCGACAAGTGCAAGATCGCGGGAGTGGGGAGGGCGGGGTCAGGAGAAGAGGGCGCTGACGGACTCGCCGTTGTGGATGCGGCGCATCGCCTCGGCGAGCGCCGGAGCCACCGAGAGGACCGCCAGCTTCGGCACCCGCTTGTCGGCCGGGATCGGCACGGTGTTGGTGCAGACGATCTCCAGCACGCCCTCCTGCTCGCTGAGCCGCTGGAGCGCGCCGCTGGAGAAGAGGCCGTGCGTGCAGGCCAGCCGGATCGAGCGGACCTTCCGCTCGCGCAGGTGCTCCATCAGCTCGATCACCGTGCTGCCCTTGGCGATCTCGTCGTCCAGCACGATCACGTCCCGGTCGGCCACGTCGCCGATCACCGCGCTGATCTTGACCCGGTCGTCGCTGAACCGCTGCTTCGCCCCGGCCGCCACCGGCGTGCCGAGCCGGCGGGCGAACGCCGCGGCCTCCTTGGCGTTGCCCAGGTCCGGCGAGACCACCACCGTGTTACTCAGGTCGTAGCGGGTGAAGTGGGCGGCCAGCTCGCGCAGCGCGTGCAGGTGGTCGACCGGCACGCTGAAGAAGCCGTGCACCTGGGGCGAGTGCAGGGTCATCGCCAGCACCCGGTCCGCCCCCGCCGAGGTGAGCAGGTCGGCCACGAGCCGCCCGCCGATGGAGATGCGCGGCGCGTCCTTCTTGTCCGACCGGGCGTACGCGTAGTGCGGCAGCACCACGGTGATCCGGCCGGCGGAGGCGCCCCGGGCCGCGTCGATCATGAGCAGCAGCTCGACCAGGTTCTCCTGCACGGGCGGGACCAGGGGCTGGATCAGGAAGACGTCGCGCTCCCGGCAGTTGGCCTGCAACTGCACTTCCAGGCAGTCGTTGGCGAACCGGGACACCCGCACCGGGTGCAGGGGCACACCGAGGTGGGCACAGATCTCGGCGGCGAGGTCGGGATGGGCGGTACCACTGAAAACGGCGATGTCGCGCACGTCCGCACATCGTACGGACGGCACCCGGGCCGGGCCCCGATCGGGGCCGCGCCGGTCGGCGGAGCGCGGCCGGTCCGGGTACGGTGCTGCCGTGACCCCCCAGTACGTCGCCGCCATCGACCAGGGCACCACCTCCTCGCGGTGCATCGTCTTCGACCAGGCCGGGGAGATCGTCTCCGCGGCGCAGCGGGAGCACCGGCAGATCTTCCCCCGGCCCGGCTGGGTGGAGCACGACGCCGAGGAGATCTGGGACAACGTGGAGCTGGTGGTCCGGGAGGCGCTGCGGGCCGCCGGGACCGACGCCGCCGGGCTCGCCGCCGTGGGCATCACCAACCAGCGGGAGACCACCCTCGTCTGGGACCGGGCCACCGGGCGGCCGGTGGCCAACGCGATCGTCTGGCAGGACACCCGCACCGGGCCGCTGCTGCGCGAGCTGGCGCAGGCGTACGGCGAGGAGTGGTTCCGCTCCCGCACCGGCCTGCCGCTGGCCACCTACTTCGCGGGGCCGAAGCTGCGCTGGTTGCTGGCGCACGTCGACGGGCTGCGCGAGCGCGCCGAGGCCGGCGAGGTGCTCTTCGGCACGATGGACAGCTGGCTCATCTGGAAGCTGACCGGCCGGCACGTGACCGACGTGACCAACGCCAGCCGCACCATGCTGATGGACCTGACCACCCTCGACTGGGACCCGGAGCTGCTCGACTCGATGGGCGTGCCGGCCGCGATGCTGCCGGAGATCCGCAGCTCCGCCGAGGTCTACGGGGAGGCGACCGGGGTGCTGGCCGGGGTGCCGGTGGCCAGCGCGCTCGGCGACCAGCAGGCCGCCCTGTTCGGGCAGACCTGCTTCCAGCCGGGCGAGGCGAAGTGCACCTACGGCACCGGCAGCTTCCTGCTGCTCAACACCGGTGCCAGCCCGGTCCCCTCCGCCCACGGTCTGCTCACCACGGTCGCCTACCGCATCGACGGCCAGCCCGCCGCGTACGCGCTGGAGGGGGCGATCGCGGTCACCGGCTCGCTGGTGCAGTGGCTGCGGGACAACCTCGGGCTGATCTCCACTGCCGGTGAGGTGGAGGAGTTGGCGGGCACCGTCGACGACAACGGCGGCTGCTACGTCGTACCGGCCTTCTCCGGCCTGTTCGCCCCGCACTGGCGCAGCGACGCGCGGGGCGTGATCGCCGGGCTGACCGGCTACATCACCAAGGGGCACCTGGCCCGGGCCGTGCTGGAGGCGTCGGCGTGGCAGACCCGCGAGGTGGTCGACGCGATGAACGCCGACTCCGACGTGGCGCTGCGCCGGCTCCGGGTCGACGGCGGCATGACCGCCAACGGGCTGCTGATGCAGTTCCTCGCCGACGTGCTCGACGTGCCGGTGGTCCGCTCCCGGATCACCGAGACCACCTGCCTCGGCGCCGCGTACGCGGCCGGCCTGGCGGTCGGCTTCTGGCCGGACCTGGCGACGCTGCGCGCCCAGTGGCGCTCCGACGCGCAGTGGGAGTCGACCATGGATGCGGCGCACCGCGAGCGCGAGCTGCGCAACTGGCGCAAGGCCGTCGAGCGCACCCTGGACTGGGTCGACTGACGACACCGCGACGGGCGCGGGCGTCGGTCGGGATCAGTCGGGCAGGTCGTGGGAGAGGGAGTAACCAGTCTTCATCGGTCCCATGATGTTCCTGAGCAGCGACATGGTCAGTTGGGCCCGGCTCGCCCCGTTGTCCAGTCCCCGCGTGCAGCCGTTCCAGTTGACCCGTACCCGCACCTCTTCGCCCTGGTGCCGCACCAGGAGCAGGGCCTCGTAACCGAGCGGGTCTGGCGGGGCACAGGCCAGACCGGGAGGCGCGGGGTTTCCCCCGGGGCGGGCGGCGTTCAGCGCGGCGGCGAGCGCTGTCGCCTCGGCGCCGGAGAGCCGGGCCGACGCCTCGATCCGGTCGCGCCGCTCCCTGTACGAGTCCAACGATCCGTAGGAGCAGACAGAGATCGAGGACGGATCGCCCGGCACGAAGGGCATCTGCTTCTGATCCTCGGTGGTCTGCGCCGTCGGCGGGCCCGGCGACCTCTGCCCGGGCAGCGGCGCGGGAGCGACCGGCACGAGCCGGGTCGGGCAGCCGGCGTGGTCGGTCTCCACCAGCCGGAAGCTGTCGAGGATCCGCCGGGTGGTGGCCTCGTCCCGGGTCCGCACGGTCACCGCGACCTGCCGCCCGGACACGGTCACGGTGCCGGCGAACCGCCCGTCGGGCAGCCGCCCCTCGGCACGGACGGCGAGCACCCCGCCCACGTCGACCGCCCGCTGGACGAACCCGGCACCGCCGGGCTGACTCGGTTCCATCGGCCACTGGTCGAGGACGGCGATCTCCTTGTCGGCCGGCTCGGGACTCCAACAAGCGCGCTCCACGGTTTTGCCCCGCACCACGCTCGGCGCGTCGGTCATCCCGCAGCCGGAGTCGTTGACGGCCCAGTGCGCCGGCACCCGGATCTCCGCGCCGAGGGAGCTCTCCCAGCGCCAGTCGGCGGTCGCCGCCCGGTCCTCCGCCGCCGTGTCGACCGCCGAGGGCCGGGCCGGGCGCTCGCCGGTGAGCGCCGGAACCACCCCCGCGGTGACGAGCACCGCCACGGCAGCCGCCCCGGCCCCGGCCGCCCGGGCCCGGCGACGCCGCCGGGCCACCCGCGCCCGCACCGCCCCGGCCAGGTCTCCCCCGCCCTCGTCGGCCTCGGCCTCGTGGCTGAGGAAGGTGTCCCGGACCAGCGTCTCGACGTCGTACCGGCTCATGGCAGCGCCTCCCGATCGATCGTGGGCACCGTGGCCCGGAGCGTGGCGAGGGCCCGGGCAGCCTGCGACCGCACGGTGGCCGGGGCGCAGCCGAGGACCTCGGCGATCTGGGTGTCGGAGAGGTCCTCGTAGTAGCGCAGCACCAGCACCGCCCGCTGGCGGCGCGGCAGCCGGCGCAGCAGCGCCCAGGCGGCGTCGCGCGCCGCGTGGCTGCCGGCGGCGTCCGGGCCGGCCGCCCCGTCACCGGGGGCGGCCACCGGCAACTCACGCGAGGAGAGCCGCCGCCACCAGCGCAGGTTCTCGTTGACCAGGACCTGCTTGAGGTACGCCTCGGGCCGGCTCATCCCGGCCACCCGCGCCCACCGCACGTACGCCTTGGCCAGCACCGACTGCACCAGGTCCTCGGCCTGGTGCCGGTCCCCGGTGAGCATCAGCGCGAACCGCAGCAGGGCTCCCCCGCGGGCGGTCACGAACTCCTCGAACGTCGGCTGCATGGCACCTCCGCCCCAGGAAAGTCCGTGGGGTGGCCGAGGTGCTGCACCGGTCGGGAAATCAGCCCCAGCTGTTGCCGGTGAGCTTCTCGTAGACGTCGACGTAGCGGGCCCGGGTCGCCTCGACCACCTCGGCCGGCACCTCGGGCGCCGGGGCCTGCTTGTCCCAGCCGCTCTCCACCGCCCAGTCCCGGACGTACTGCTTGTCGTAGGAGAACTGCGCCCGGCCCGGCTGGTACGACTCGGCCGGCCAGAACCGGGACGAGTCGGAGGTGAGCAGCTCGTCGCCGATCGTCAGGGTGCCGTCCGGCGCCCAGCCCAGCTCGATCTTGGTGTCGGCGACCAGGATGCCCCGGTCGGCGGCCAGCTCGGCACCCCGGCGGTAGAGGTCGATGGTGATCTGGCGCAGCCGCTCGGCGGTCTCGGCGCCGACCTTGTTCACCACCTCGGCGAAGGTGATCGGCTCGTCGTGCTCCCCCACCGGCGCCTTGGTCGACGGGGTGAAGATCGGCTCGGGCAGGATGGACGCCTCGACCAGGCCGCGCGGCAGCTCCACGCCGGAGACGGCCCCGGTGCGCTCGTACTCCTTGAGGCCACCGCCGGTCAGGTAGCCCCGGGCGACGCACTCCACGGGCACCATCTCCAGCCGCCGGCAGCGGATCGCCCGGCCGGCGAACTCGGCCGGCACGTCGGTGGCGGAGATGACGTGGTTCGGCACCAGGTCGGAGAGCTGCTCGAACCACCACAGGGACAGCGCGGTGAGCAGCTTGCCCTTGTCGGGGATCGGCGTCGGCAGCACCACGTCGTAGATCGAGATGCGGTCGGAGGCGACCAGGATCAGGTCGTCGCCGTCGGCGTAGACGTCCCGTACCTTGCCCGAGTGCAGAAGTTCCACGCGGCCTAGTACACCACGCGACCTGCGTACGGCCTCCGGCGGTGGCGGACGGCATCGATGCCGGCGACCGCGGGTGCGGCGGTGTGGCCGGACGGACGTTGACACCCTCCCGCGCCGCCTGCGTGAATGATCCGGCCGCCCCGCCCACCCGGTCCACCAGGAGACTCCGTGCCCGCTGCCCGCTCCCCGCTGCCCCGTCACGGGGCGGACCCGGGCCGACGGCGGGTGCTCGCCGCGCTGCTGGGGGCGCCGGTGCTCGCCACCGGTGGGCTCACCGGGTGCAGCGAGGAGCAGGCGGCCCCGGCGGAGAGCGGCCCGGTCGAGCTGTCGGTCTTCTGGTACGGCGGGGCGAAGCGGGCGGCGCTCACCGAGCAGGTGCTGCGGCTCTACACGGACCGCAACCCCCACGTCGGCTTCCGGATCACCTGGCAGGGCGTCGACGGCTACTACGACCGGCTGGCCACTCAGGCCGCGGGCGGCAACGTGCCCGACCTGATCCAGGTCGACGACAGCATGCTCGCCGAGTACGCCCGCCGCGAGATCGTCCTGGACCTCACCGGGTACGTCGCCGACCACCGGCTGGACCTGCGGAGCCTGCCGCCGGGCCTGGTCCGTTACGGGCAGGTCGACGGGCGGACGGTGGGCGTCGCGGCGGGGCAGACGGCCGCCGCGCTGGTCCACAACCGCACGCTGCTGCGCCGGCTGGGCGTGCCCGAGCCGGACGGCGGGATGACCTGGCCGGAGTACGTCGCCTGGGCGCGACGGGTCACCCGGGCCAGCGAGGGCCGGGTGGCCGGCACGATGGACGCCTCCGGCGACTACCGCGCGTTCTGGCACTGGCTGCGCGGCCAGGGCGGTGAGCTCTACCGGGGCCGGCAGCTCGGCTTCGACGCCGACGCGCTGGTCGAGTGGTTCGAGCTGTGGCGGCGCGCCCGGTCCGACCGGGCCACCCCGAGCGCCGCCCTGGTCGAGCAGGCCGACAGCGGCGAACCGGCCCGGCAGCTGGTGGTCACCGGCGCCGCGGCCGCCTCCTTCGCCTGGTCGCACCAGCTTCCGGAGCTCCAGCGGCTCACCGGCGCCGAGCTCGGCCTGGCCGCCCTGCCCGGCCCGCCGGAGGCACAGTGGGCGCGGGCGTCGATGTTCTGGGCGGGCTTCCGCGGCACACGGCGTCCCGCCGTGGTGGCGGACGTGATCAACTTCCTGACCGGCAACGGCGAGGCGGGCGCGGTGCTCGGTCACGAACGCGGGCTCAGCCCCAGCCTCGCCGTCCGCCGCTACGTGGAGGGCAGCATCACCGACCCGGCGCAGAAGCGCGCGGCGGCGTTCGGCACCGCACTGGACGCCCGGTTGGGGCCGGCGCCCAGCCCGCCACCGCAGGGCCATCCCCGGGTGCGCGCGCTGCTGCTGGAGGCCGCCGAGAGCATCCGCAGCGGGGCGGCCGGCAGCCGGGCGGCGACGTCGCGCTTCATGGCCAGGGCGGAAGCCGCCCTGGCCGGATAGCGGCCGACCGGCAGGCGCCGACCCGTCCGGCTCAGCGCGGCGGGCCGCCGCGCCGGTTGCGCATCATCCGCAGGACCAGGAAGACGATCACGGCGACCACGACGAGGCAGCAGAGCAGGCTGAGGAAGCCGAAGCCGCCACTGCGGCGGCGCCGCGCGGCCTCCACCACCAGCTCACCCGTGCCGGTGGACGCCCAGGCCGCGACGGGCACGAACACCGACAGCACGACGGCACCGAGGACCGTGCTGAGCCGGCCCCACCACTTACCGAAGGAAGACATGCTGACATCCTCGCCGACGACCGCAACCCTGGCACGCTGGTCGGCGGGGACCCGCCCGCAAAATCCGGACCGGCGCGGTCGGGCCGGAGGCACCCGAAAGACCCCGGAGATGCCGAAAGACCCCGGAGATCTTCTCCGGGGTCTTTCGCGAGAGTAGCGGGGACAGGATTTGAACCTGCGACCTCTGGGTTATGAGCCCAGCGAGCTACCGAGCTGCTCCACCCCGCGTCGGCTCGTTTACTCTATCGCATCCCCCGCCCCGATGATCAGCGGGCCCCCGATCCCACCCGGATTCCCTCCCGGGCCGCACCGCCGAGGCAGCCGGGGACGCCTGGCCCGGGGCCGGGACTGGCGGGAATTCCGGGTCGCGTCCGCCGCCGGAGGCACGGCCGGAGCCCGCTGCCCGCCCGAGAACGCGGAACGGCCCCGAGGATTTCCTCGGGGCCGTTCCGATGTGGTAGCGGGGACAGGATTTGAACCTGCGACCTCTGGGTTATGAGCCCAGCGAGCTACCGAGCTGCTCCACCCCGCGTCGGCTCGTATACCGTATCTCACCACCCCCGGCCGCCGCAAAACGACCCCCGAGCGGGGCGGTCCGGGCCGCGCGCCGCAGCCCGGACCGCCGTACGGCTCAACCCAGCCACTCCTCGATCGCGTCGACCGCCCGCCGGCTGTCGGCGTCGACCTGGGACCGCTCGGCGGAGGTGCCCTCCCAGCCCTGCTCCCAGAGCACGGTCACCACGTCCCCCACCCGGATCGCCCGGATCAGCCGGACCTCCTCGCCGCCCGTCGGCTCGCCCTCGACGTCCCGGCCCGGCGTCCGGATCTCGAACAGCACCGAGTCGTCGCCGAATCCGCCGTCGGCCAGCAGCCGCACCCGGGACGTCGACGGGTTGCCGCCGCTCACGCCCGGCTGCTCGGGGCAGGCTCGCACCGCCGCCCGCAGCTCGCGGAGGAAGTCGTCGGCCCGGCCCGAACGGTAGACGGTGACGCTGTGCGCGTAGCTGCCGTCGGGGACGTACCCCTGCGGGGTCTGCGGCAGCTTGTAGGCGAGGTTCCGGGTGCGGCGCTGCACGATCCCGGCGTCGCTGCCGTACCGGGCGTCGCAGAGCCCCGGCAGCGCCGCGGTGTCGCGGAAGACCGGGTCGATGCCCGTCCGGTTCGCGGCCGCCTGGACGAAGAAGGCCCGGTCCGGAACCGAGGTGGGCGTACGCGGCGGCGCGGCGCCGGTGCTCCCCGCCGTCGTCGCGGGCGTGCCCCTCGTCGGGGGCG
This sequence comes from Micromonospora sp. NPDC049139, assembly GCF_055586845.1. Classification (NCBI taxonomy): domain Bacteria; kingdom Bacillati; phylum Actinomycetota; class Actinomycetes; order Micromonosporales; family Micromonosporaceae; genus Micromonospora; species Micromonospora sp. NPDC049139. The sequence continues at coordinate 349,915 of NZ_JBVJHK010000002.1, forward strand.
TGCCCGTCACCGACGGCCCGCCGGTCGGCGTGCCCGTCGCCGCCGAGGACGGGGACGGGGCGGTCGCCGGCGGCGCCGGGGTGCCGGCGGGCGGCGGGAGGGGGGTGGCATCCCCGGCCAGCACCAGCCGGGTGCCGGTCGCCAGCCCACCGACCAGCAGTGCCGTCGCGAGGGCGGCACCGGTGAGCCGGACCCGGGCCCGCCGGTCGGCGCGCCGCCGCACCTGCTCGGGGGCGGCCAGGGTGCGGCCGTCGGCGTCCTCGGCGAGCGACCGGTAGAGATCGGACAGTTCACGCGACATCGTTCGCCTCCAGATCCTCGACGGACAGGTCGGGCAGCAGCGTGGCCAGCCGGGCCCGCCCCCGCGCCAACCAGGACTTCACGGTGCCGGTGGGCACCTGCGTCTCCCGGGCGATGTCCTGCACCGACATGTCGAAGAGGTAGTGCAGGGCGAGCGCCTGCCGCTGGGCGGCCGGCAGTTGGCGCAGCGCGCCCACCAGCAGCACGCCCTCCTCGCCCGGCGGCGGCACCGGCTCCGGCGGACCCGTACGGCTCAGCATCGCGCGCCAGCCGTGCAGCCGGCGCCACCGGTCGGTGGCCAGCCGCGCGACCACGAGCCGCAGCCAGGCCTCCGGCGCCGGGTGGGTGGTCAGCCGGCCCCACTGCCGCCAGGCCCGGGCGTACGCCTCCTGCACGAGGTCCTGCGCCTCGGTGTGGTCGCCTGCCACGGCGTAGCCGTAGCGGAGCATCCGCCGCGAGGTGCTCCGGTAGAACTCGTCGAAGCTTGTTGCGTCCCTCATCTCCCGACCACGCTCCCCCGGCCGTTCCCGCCTCTTGCAGGGAAGACGGCGTCAGGAGGGGGCGGGTTGCGGGGGTCCGGCCGCCGGTCGGGAAAGCGACAGCGCCCCCGGCGCCGGGGACCGGATCGGTCCGCGGGCCGGGGGCGCTGCGGCGGATTGCCTGGTCAGCCGCTCGGCGTCGGTGCGGCGCTGCCGCTGGCCGCCGGGGACGCCGGCGGGCTGCCGCTGGGCGTGGCGCCGGGCGCCGGTGCGGTCGCCGCCCGCTGGGCCTGCTGGAAGGCGGTGAGCGCCTCGTCCAGCGCCTTCAGCGCGCGCCCGTACCGCTCGAAGTCGCCGGACGTCTGCGCGGCCCGGACCTCCGCGATGGCGGTCTGGACCCGGTTGGCCGCCTCGGCCAACTCACCGGTCAGCGCGGGCGGCGTGCCGCCCGGCGGGGTGCCGCCGGTCGGTGGCGGCGCGCCCGGGGTGGCGGCCTGCTTGCCCTGCTCGACGAGTTGCTTGATGCCGTCGGCGACGTTGTTGGCCAGCACCACGTAGGAGCCGCCGTCGCCGTAGGACATCAGCACCCGCTGCAACAGCGGCGGCGCGTTCTGCGCGGCGGTCTTCACGTAGACCGGCTCGACGTAGAGCATGCCGTCGCCGAACGGCAGCGAGAGCAGGTTCCCGTACTGCACCTGCGCCTGCGCGGACTGGAGCAGGTTGAGCTGCTGCCGGATGTTGCCGTTCTGGGTCATCGACTGGTGCACCTGGACCGGCCCGGAGACCCGGGTCTGGTCGGGCAGGTCGAGCACCTCGAGCTTCGGCTGCCCGTCCACGTACGACCCGGAGATCAGCGCGGCGAGGTTCTCCCGGCCGTTCGGGGTGACCGCCGAGGTGAGCTGGAAGCGTGGCGACTCCTGGCCGGGGAACTGCGTGAAGAGGTAGTAGGGCGGCTGCTTCTGGCCGGTGTCGGGGGCGTCCGGCACGTTCGGCACCTGCCAGAAGTCGGTCTCCGAGTAGAAGGCGCCGGGGTCGGTCACGTGGAACCGGGTCAGCAGGTTGCGCTGCACCTTGAACAGGTCGGACGGGTAGCGGAAGTGCTCGGCCAGCTCGGCCGGGATCTCCGACTTCGGCACCACCAGGTCGCCGCCGAACGCCTTGTTCCACGCCTTGAGCACCGGGTCGGTCTCGTCGAACTCGTAGAGCCGGACCGTGCCGTCGTACGCGTCGACGGTGGCCTTCACGGAGTTGCGGATGTAGTTGACGTTCTCGCGGGCGAGCTGGAAGGTGCCCCGCCCCGTCAGCTCGTCGGCCGTCTGCTCCTGGAGGTTGATCCGCTCGGCGTACGGGTAGGTCGCCGCCGTGGTGTAGCCGTCGATGATCCACTGGATCCGGCCGTCCACCACCGCCGGGTACGGGTCGCCGTCGAGGGTGAGGAACGGGGCGACCTTCTCCACCCGGTCGCGCGGGTTGCGAACGTAGAGCAGCTTCGAGTTGTCGTTGACCGCGTCGGAGAGCAGGAAGTTCGACTCCTGCTCCTTGATCGCGTAGAGCAGCCGGCGGGTGAACGAACCGATCTCGACGCCGCCCTGACCGGTGTAGGTGTAGGACTCGCCACCCTCGCCGACGGGGCGGTCGAACTCCGCCTTCCGCTCCGGGTCGGTCTGGCCGACGATCGCGTAGTCGCCCTCGTCCATCCGCTCGCCGTAGTAGACGCGGGGCTGCTTCGCCGAGATCTGCTCGGTCTGCGCGGCGCACTGCTCGTTCGTCTGCGCCTGGCCCTGTTGCTGCTTCTGCTGTTCCTGTGGGTCGCCGAGGAAGCCGGAGACGAAGAACGGCTGGCCGCCGCAGACCACCCGGCTGCCCGGCGCCGCCACCAGCCCGTAGCCGTGGGTGTAGACGGTGTGCCGGTTGATCCAGGTGTTCTGCTGGGGGGTCAGCTGCCGGTAGTTGACCTCGCGGAGGCCGACCACGTAGTCCTGTACCTTGCCGTTGACCCCGTACCGGTCGACGTCCAGCTTCTCGCCGAAGTCGTAGAACTGCCGGACCTGCTGGCGCTGGGTGTAGGTCTCCGAGACCAGTTGCGGGTCGAGCAGCCGGATGTTCGGCACCACGGAGGTGTCCGTGGCCAGGCTCGCCGGCGGGGTCAGGTTGTTCGCCGCGTACGGCGTGGTGGTCACCGACCCCAGCCCGAACGCCGCCCGGGTGGCCTTGATGCTGCGATCGATGTAGGGCGCCTCCTTCTCCTTGGCGCTCGGCTTGACCTCGAAGGTCTGCACCGCCCAGGGGTAGATGCCGCCGATGGCGACCGCGGAGACGCCGAGCAGGGCGAGCGAGATGCCGGGCCAGACCAGGTTCCGCATCCACGCGTTGGAGAAGACGATGATCGCGATGGCCACCACGATGGAGATGTACGCGAGGATCTCCTTGGCCGGCAGCAGCGCGTTGACGTCGGCGTAGCCGGCGCCGTAGACGTTGGCGCCGTCGTTGTACTCCAGCAGCATCGCCCGCCGGTCCAGCACGTACGCGATGGCCTTGAGTAGGACGAAGACCGCGACCAGCGTGCTCAGGTGGGCCCGGGCGGCGTTGGTCATCCGGTCGCCGACGCCCTGGAGCCGGACGCCGCCGAAGATGTAGTGCACGGCCAGCGCGCCGACCACGGACAGCACCACCGCGGTGAAGCCGACCCCGAGCAGGTAGCGCCAGAACGGCAGCTGGAAGACGTAGAAGCCGACGTCCACCCCGAACTCCGGGTCCTCGACGCCGAAGTCCCCGCCGTTGCGGAAGAGCAGCCACTGGTTCCACCGGCTCTGCGCCGACAGCCCCGCGAAGAGGCCGACCACGCCGGCGACCAGCGCGATCCACAGGCCGAGCCGGGGGCTCAGCAGCATCCGGTAGCGCTCGAGGGTGGCCTGCTCCGGCGAGTGCGGCCGCATCCGGGGGCGCAGCCGGTGGGCCAGCCAGAGGTTCCCGCCGACGATCACGGCCATGCCGAGGCCGACGGCGAGGAGGAGCAGCAACCGGGTCGCCAGCACGCCGGTGAAGACCTGCGTGTAGCGGACCTCGTCGAACCACAGCCAGTCCGTCCACGCCTGGACACCCCAGCCGAGCAGGGTGAAGAGCACGAACACCCCGACCAGCACACCGATCGTGACGCGTCCGCGTCGGCTCATCCTCGGCAGGGGGCTGCTGCTACGCATGACCACTGTTGGCTCCGCACGCTCGATGTGATCGGCTCCGACCAGGCACCCAGAGTACGGGGTGTTCCTGAACGCGTCGGTCCAAGGTCACGTGGCGACCACGCGGAGCCGCCCCACGCTCGGCCGACGGCCCTCGTCGCGGCGACCGTCTCCGCACCTGATCGGCGCGCGCTCCCCGAGGCGACGGGGTCGACGTCAGCGGCGGAACCGGCCGCGTGCGGCGGTCAGCAGCGGGTCGGCTGGCCACCGGCGCGCAGCGTCTCCAGGGCGGTCAGCGCCTCGTCCAGCGAGCCGACCCGCAGCAGCGGCAGCCCGGGCTGCGGGTTGCGGACGGCCTCGGCGCAGTTGTCCGCCGGCACCAGGAACGCCACCGCGCCGGCCTCCTTCGCGCCCACGAGCTTCTGCGCGATGCCGCCGATGGGACCGACCCGACCGGCGTCGTCGATGGTGCCGGTGCCGGCGATGATCTTCCCGCCGGTCAGGTCCTCCGGGGTCAGCTTGTCCACGATGCCGAGGGCGAACATCAGGCCGGCGCTCGGCCCCCCGATGTCCTCCAGGTCGATGTTGAGGGTGAACGGGTGCGGCTGCTGCTGCTCGATCTCGATGCCGATGCGGGGCCGGCCGTCCTGCTCCCGGCTGGTCACCTTCGCCGTGGCGGCGGCGCCGCCCCGGGTGTAGCCGATCTCCAGCGCGGTCCCGGCGGGCTTGGCCCGGACCAGCTCGGTGAGCCGGGCGGCCACCGGCACCGACTGCCCGTCCACCGAGGTCACCACGTCGCCGGGCTTGAGCACGCCGGCGGCCGGTCCGTCGGCGGCCACGGTCTTGACCACCACCTGGACCGGGTACCCCAGCTCGCTCAGCGCCGCGGTCTCCGCGCTGGTCTGCGAGACCTTGAAGTCCTCGGCGTTGCGCTCGTCGACCTCCTCGCGGCTCTCCCCGGGCGGGTAGACCAGCTCGCGCGGCACGACCGCCTCGTCGTCGGAGAACCAGCCCTGGATCGCCGAGCGCAGCTTGACCGTGGGCTGCACCCCGACCGTGGTCAACCGGAGCTGCCCGGCGGACGTGGAGGTCTCCCGGCCGCTGACCTGGATGACCTCCTTGCCATTCTCCTTGCCCAGCGTGTTCACGGTCGGCCCGGGGCCGAGCACCACGTACGGGATGGGCGCGCCGAGCACGCCGATGCTGAGCAGGGTGGTGAGCAGAGCACCGAGCAGGACGGTCACGCCACGACGTCTCATGCGGCAGAGCGTACCGACCGGGGTGGGACGCCCCGGCGGGCGAACCGCGACTTCGCCCTCAGCGGAACGCCAGCGGCGGCGACCTGGGGCGCGGCGCGCGTACCGTAGACGTCGTGCCTGATATTCCGTTCGGTTTCGCGCTCCCGGGTGGGCAACCACCAGACCCCAACGATCCCGCGCAGATGCAGCAGTTCATGTCGCAGTTGCAGCACCTGCTCTCCGCGTCGGGCAGCGGGCCGGTCAACTGGGACCTGGCCCGGCAGGTGGCCGCCAGCCAGCTCGCCGCCGCCGGTGACCCGGCGGTCTCGCCCTACGAGCGCAACGCGGTGGAGGAGGCGCTGCGGCTCGCCGACCTGTGGCTGGAGCCGGCGTCCGCCCTGCCCTCGGGCATCCAGACCTCGGTGGCCTGGAACCGCAACGAGTGGATCTTCAAGACCCTCGACGTCTGGCGCAAGCTCTGCGACCCGGTGGCCAGCCGGATGGTCGGCGCGATGGGCGACCTGGTGCCGCCGGAGGCGCGCGCCCAGCTCGGCCCGATGCAGTCCATGGTCGCCACCCTCGGCGGCGCGCTCTTCGGCGGCCAGCTCGGCCAGGCGCTCGGCTCGCTCGCCGCGGAGGTGCTCTCCGCCGGCGACATCGGGCTGCCGCTCGGCCCGGCCGGCACGGCCGCGTTGATCCCCGCCAACATCCGGGCGTACGGCGAGGGCCTGGAGCTGCCGGAGGACGAGGTCCGCCTCTACGTGGCCCTGCGCGAGGCCGCCCACCAGCGGCTCTTCCAGCACGTGCCGTGGCTGCGCGGGCACGTGCTCAGCGCCGTGGAGATGTACGCCGCGGGCATCCGGGTCAACCGGGAGGCGATCGAGGAGGCGATGGGCCGGGTCGACCCGACCGACCCGGAGTCGATGCAGGCGATCGCGCTGGAGGGCATCTTCACCCCGGAGGACAGCCCGGCGCAGAAGGCCTCCCTGGCCCGGCTGGAGACCGCCCTGGCCCTGGTGGAGGGGTGGGTCTGCCACGTGGTGGACAGCGCGGCCGGCGGCCGGCTGCCCAGCGTGGTCAGCCTGGGCGAGGCGTTCCGCCGGCGCCGGGCGGCCGGCGGCCCGGCCGAGCAGACCTTCGCGGCCCTCGTCGGCCTGGAACTGCGTCCACGCCGGCTGCGCGAGGCGGCGGCGCTCTGGGCGGCGCTCACCGAGCACCGGGGCATCGCCGGCCGGGACGCCCTCTGGGGCCACCCCGACCTGCTCCCCTCGGACGCCGACTTCGCCGACCCGGTGGCCTTCGCGATGGCCCAGTTCGACCTCAGCGAGCTGGAGAGCTTCGACTTCAGCGCGCCGGGCGGCCCGGAGGAGAAGGCCCCGGGCGAGCCGGAGCAGCGCCCGGACGACACCGAGGGCGGCGACGCCCGCCCCTGACCCGTGGCCACCGACGGGTGCCGCCCGACCTGCCCGGGTCGGGCGGCACGCCCGGTCAGCGCCCCCCTCGCGGTGCCGTCAGCAGGGCCGACCGGTGCCGGAGAGCAGGGCGCGGGTGGTCTCCCAGCCCTCCACGGCCGGGTCGAGGAAGGCCAGGTCGGCCGGTCCGCGCAGGCGACGCCACGCCGGGGTGACCGCAAGGTCGCCGGGGCGCGGCGCCGCCGCGCGCACGGCCGCGGGCCGCGCGGTGTCCAGGTCCAGCGGCGGCAGCCACGCCGGCACGGGCAGCCGCACGGCCACGCCGAGCAGCCCCGGTCCGTCGCCCTCGACCGGCGCGACCGCCACCGGTCGGGTGGTGAGCGGGCGGAGCAGCTTGCCGATCGTCAGGCCCGGCACGTCGGGGGCGTCCCCGGCGACCACCGCCACCTGGTCGTACCCGGTGCCGGCGAGGGCGGCGAAGACGGCGTTCGGGGTCGGCTCGGGCACCTCGTGGACGGCCGTGTCCGGCCAGACCACCGCGTCGGCCAGCCAGCGATCCTCCGGCGTGACGGCGACCGCCGTCTCGACCTCGTTGAGCGTGGCGAACAGGTCGACCACGTCCTCGGCGAGCGCGGCCCGCCAGTCCACCCGGTCGATGCCGGGCGGCGACCAGGTCACCGGTCCGAGCAACGCCACCACCACACGTCGGGCCACCCCGCGACCCTAGCCCGCCGCCCCGGGACGAGCGAAGGCGCGGGATGCGGAGGCACGGAAGCCGGCCGACGGGGTACCGACGCGCGGCAGAGCAGGTCGGCCCGGCGCCGGCAGGCCGGCGACGGCGCGGGCGGCGGGTGTCAGTCGGCCAGCGGGGCGCCGGCGACCGCGGCGACGCCCTCCAGATAGCCGCGCGCCCGCTCGGTCTTCGGGTAGCGCGCGACGAGCGCCCAGAACCGGGCGTTGTGGCTGGGCACGATGAGGTGCGCGAGCTCGTGCAGGAGCACGTAGTCGATCACCCAGTCCGGCATGTCCTGGACACGGTGCGAGATGCGGATGGTGCCGTCGGCGGGGGTGCAGGACCCCCAGCGGCCGTTCTGGTTGGTCACCCAGCGGACGCTCGTCGGCACCGCCTGCGTGCCGTGGTCGGCCAGATAGAGCCTGATCAGTCGGGTGGCCCGGGCGAGCAGCTCGGCGTCGGACCGGGCGAGGCGCCCCTCCCGGGCGGCCAGCCGGGCGAGCATCCGGTCGACCCACTCGCTCTCCTCGGCCCGGGAGAACTGGTCCGGAATGAGGACGACGACACGCTCACCGTCGCGGTACGCGGACACCGTCCGTCGCCGGCGCTGGCTGCGCCGTACCTCGACGACCGGCTTGCGCGCCCCTGCCATCAGCAGACCGCGCAGCCTCGGATTCCTGCCACGAAGGAAAGCTAATGCGTACTGACCAGGGGTCCGCAAGAGTCAACACGACGACACGCGCCCGGAAAATGATGATTGGTCGGCAGAGTCCCGAAAAAACTTTGAACGGGTGGCTGAGAATCGCCGTCGTCACCCTTCGTGGCGACCGACGACGGGCGGGCGCCGACGCACCACAACCGTAGGCGATCACCCGGCGGGGCGCAGCTCGGGGCCCCGCACGGGGCATTCGACCGGGTTCGGTCGGCGTGTCCCCGCCAAACTGACTTATCAGACGTAATTCGCCATGCACACTCTCGACGTCGACTTGCTCACAGTGGCGAAGCACAGCTGACATGGAACCGCCCAGACCTGGGTAGGGTCCGCGCACCAGCGGTCACGACGGTGGCTGCGGGAGAACGACCCAGCGCCGGCGCCCGCGTGGCCCGCCGCCGGGCAACCCGCCGGGACGGCATCGGCCGGCGGACGAGACGAGGAGGGCACCGTGGCCGACCAGGCCCAGACCTACAACGGTTACTGCGTCAAGTGCAAGGAGAAGCGGGACTTCGAGGGACGCGTCGAGGTCTCGAAGACCGGGATGAACATGGCCAAGGGCAAGTGTCCGGTGTGCGGCACAACAGTGAACCGCATCCTGGGCAAGGCGAAGGTCTGACCCGTACGGGTGCTTCGGAGGGGGTGGCCGCCGGCCGCCCCCTCCGGCGTCCCCGCACCTGGTCCGGGTCGCGGCCACCACCCGAACGACCCGGCCGAACGACCCGGCCGGCGCCGGTCGCGCTCCCCACCCGTCGCCACTGTCGGCTCACCGACATGGTTACCGGCCGGTTGTGGATATCGCGGGATGTCCTGTGGACAGCGCTGGACAGGGAGCCGCGCACCTGTGGACAACGATCGACGGACAGCACGGACGCGGTCACGATTCGTTGTCATGCGTCGAGCCCCACTCCCCCGCCCCACGCTGCTGCCCGGCCTCACCCGCCTCTGGCGGGACCGGCACACCCTCCAGCTCGGCGTCGAGCCGGGCCGCGCCGTCCTGCTGGAGATCGCCGATCCCCGGGCGGCCCGGCTGCTCGACCTGCTCGACGGCACCCGCAGCGAGCGGCTGGTGCTGGAGCAGGCCGTCACCGCCGAGGTGGCGCCCGACGCGGCCCGCACCCTGCTCGACGCCCTGCGGGCCGCGGGCCTGGTCGTACCCGCGCACACGCTGCTGCCGAGGGACCTGGCCGGCCCGTCCCGGGCCCGGCTCGCCGCCGAGGCCGGGGCGCTGGCGCTGGTCGCCGCCCGGCTGCCCGGCACGCCCGCCCAGGTGCTGCGCCGCCGGCTGGCCGCCCGGGTCGTGGTCAGCGGAGCCGGCCGCCTCGGCGCCCCGATCGCCCTCGCCCTGGCCCAGGCCGGAGTCGGGCACGTGCACCCGGACCTGACCGGCCCGGTCCGCCCGGCGGACCTGGTCGGCACCGGGATCCCGGCCGCCGCGATCGGCCGTCCGCTGGCCCCGGCGGTACGCGACGCCGTCGAGCGCGCCGCCCCGGGCACGGGCACGGGTCCGCTCCGGCCCGGTCGGGCCGACCTGGTCGTCCTGCTCGGCGCGGACCGCCCGGCCGCCCTGCTCGCCGCCGCGCACGCCCGGCGCCGCCAGCCGCACCTGCTGGTCGCCCTCCGGGAGGGCGTGCCCGTGGTCGGCCCGCTCGTCCGCCCGCCCGCCGGCCCCTGCCTGAACTGCCTCGACCTGCACCGGACGGACCTCGACCCGGACTGGCCGGCGCTGGCCGCCCAGCTCGCCGGCGGCGCGGAGCAGGCGTGCGCCACCGCGACGCTCCTCGCGGCCGGGGCGTACGCGGCGGCGGAGGCGCTCGCCCAGCTCGACGGGAGCGCCCCGGAGACGCTCGGCTGCGCGGTGGAGATCCCCGGGCCCGGCCGGTTCCGCCGCCGGGTGTGGCCCCCGCACCCCTCCTGCGGCTGCGCGCGGGGACGCCGGTGACCACCACCGGTGGGCCGCCCCGCCGGACGCCGGTGACCGCCGCAAGTGCGCCGCCCCGGCGGACGCCGGTGACCACCGCAAGTGGGCCGCCCCGGCCGATGGTGACCCGCGCGGGGACGCGGCGACGGCCGTCCGCCGGGCCCCCGGGCCCGGCCGGCGGCCCGCGAAGGGCGGGGTCCAGCCACCCAGCCCGGCGGCAGAGCAGCCGCAGGCCCCCTGAGTCGGTAACAATGACCGGGTGACCGACATCCCGCGCCGGGCCGTGTCCCGGACCGCCAAGCTCGCCGCTCTGCCGCTCGGCTTCGCCGGTCGGACCGTCCTGGGCATGGGTAAGCGCGTCACCGGCCTCGCCTCCGACGTGATCTCCGCCGAGATCCAGCAGCGCACCGCCGAGCAGCTGTTCAGCGTGCTGGGGCAGCTCAAGGGCGGTGCCATGAAGTTCGGCCAGGCGCTGTCGGTCTTCGAGGCCGCCCTGCCCGAGGAGATCGCCGCCCCCTACCGGCAGGCGCTGACCAAGCTCCAGGAGGCCGCGCCGCCACTGCCGGCGGCCAGCGTGCACAAGGTGCTCACCGAGCAGCTCGGCCCGGACTGGCGGGACCGGTTCGTGGAGTTCGACGACGCGCCGGCCGCCGCGGCCAGCATCGGCCAGGTGCACCGGGCGGTGTGGCGGGAGCCGGGCTACGGCCCGTCGGGCGTGCCGCACAGCCGCGAGGTCGCCGTGAAGATCCAGTACCCGGGCGCGGGCGACGCCCTGCTCACCGACCTCAAGCAGCTCTCCCGGCTGGGCGGGATGTTCCGGGCGATCCAGCCCGGGCTGGACGTCAAGCCGCTCCTGGTCGAGCTGCGGGAACGGATCACCGAGGAACTCGACTACGAGCTGGAGGCCGAGTCGCAGCGCGCCTTCGCCGCCGCGTACGCCGACGACCCGGAGATCTACATCCCGGCGGTGGTCTCCGCGTCGCCCCGGGTCCTGGTCACCGAGTGGGTCGAGGGCACCCCGCTGGCGAACATCATCCGCGAGGGCACCGAGGAGCAGCGCGACGAGGCCGGCCGGCTGATGGCCATCCTGCACCTGTCCGCGCCCCAGCGGGCCGGGCTGCTGCACGCCGACCCGCACCCGGGCAACTTCCGGCTGCTGCCGGACGGCCGGCTCGGCGTGATCGACTTCGGCGCGGTGGCCCGGATGCCGGAGGGCACTCCCGAGCCGATCGGCCGGATCGCCGCGTTGGCCCTGCGGGGCAACGCCGACGAGGTGGTGGCGGGCCTGCGGTCCGAGGGCTTCATCGCCCCCACCGAGGAGATCGACGCCCAGGCGGTGCTCGACTTCCTCCGCCCCATGCTGGAGCCCATCGCCGCCGAGGAATTCCGGTTCAGCCGGGCCTGGCTGCGCGCCGAGGCGACCCGGCTGGCCAGCCCCCGCTCCCCCGCGTACCAACTGAGCCGGCAGCTCAACCTGCCGCCGTCGTACCTGCTCATCCACCGGGTGACGCTCGGGTCGATCGGCGTGCTCTGCCAGTTGGAGGCCAAGGCGCCCTACCGGGGCATCCTGGAGCGCTGGCTGCCGGGCTTCGCCCCGGTCCCCTGACCCGCCCCCGCGACGCGACAACGCGCGACAGGCGCCGGAGGACGACGCACGGAACACGCCGAGGGGCGGTGGCCGAACCGGCCACCGCCCCTCGGGCATCAGTGTGGATCTAGAGAACGCCCAGGTCGCGAGCCGATCGGTTGCGGCTACTCATGGCGACGGTACGGGCGGAACGGGTTGCCTCAGTGCTCGTGGTGGTACGACCGGCCTGAGGCCGGCGCATTCGAGCCCGGGACAACGCTTCGTGAAGTAGTTGCATTTCGGCGACTCCGTTAAGAACGTTCAGCATGGTGGTCAGCTCTCTCGTCGCCGGTGCGAGACCGGCGTGGGTGGGACGGATCGGGTTCATGTCAGGCCGCCAGCCGGACCGCGTTGCGCGACTCGGACAGCCCACTGGCCGCCAGCCGCGCCTCGGCCTCGACCCGGAGCGCCGCGTCGCGGGCGAGGTCCTCCTTGCGCGGGCGACCACGGGGCCGCTTGCGCGGGACGACCGCGCCACGCTCGAAGATCTCGCCGCCCCAGACGCCCCAGGGCTCGGCCCGCTCCACCGCGCCGGCCAGGCACTCGACGCGCAGCGGGCAGTCCCCGCAGAGCGACTTGGCCAGCTCGAGCTCGGCGGGCGAGTCGGAGAACCACAGGTCGGGGTCGAACTTCCGGCAGGGCAGGTTCGCCTCCACCTCGACGCTCACGTCGAGCGGGGCCAACGCCAGACTCATCGCCCGGTCACCTCTCTCTCGTTTTCGATCTCGTGGATCGCACTTCCGACGTACTTGGCGGGCAAAAAACTGAGGCCGCGGATCCCGGTAGCGGGTTCCGCGGCCTCGAGGTGAGCCGGTCGTCTGATGAATCAGACTGGTCTACCTCGAGGTGGAACTCCGCGGACGTCCATGCGCTTGTTGGCGACATCGACACCCTTGCCCGTGAAGCCACTGGTCCCCTGGATTCCGGTCGGCGCGGGGACGAGGATCAGCTCGGCCTGAGCCTCGACCTGGTGCACCTGCGGAACCGACGGTCGCGGAGCGGCGAGGGCCACCCGGACAGCCGACAGCGGAACGACGGCAGCGGGCAGCGCCGCCGGACGCTCGTTGGTGTAGAAGATCTCCATTGGTGCCACCTCCCTGACGTTCTCTCGTGCCGACACGGTCTCGACCCCTCATGAGCAGCCCGAATGGCGCCGCTCGCGAGGTGTGCCATGAGGCTATTCCTCGCCCGGGGGCGAGGGCAAACGAATTTACGACGAGATTTCGAAGTTTTTCTCCGGGCAGACGTCGTCGACCGCCGCGCCCGCCACCAGCGCCAGCACCGCCTCCCCGTAGAGGCCGAGCTTGCGCGGCCCGATGCCGGCGATCGCGATCAGTTCCTCCGCCCGGGCGGGACGCCGCTCGGCCAGCGCGACCAGTGTGGCGTCGGTGAAGACCACATAGGCCGGAACCCGCTGCCCGCCGGCCACCCGCTGGCGCCACTCGCGCAGCCGTTCGTGCAGCTCGTCGTCGATGTCGGAGGGGCAGGTGGGGCAACGGCCGAGCTTGCGGTCCGGCCCGGCGAGCAGGGTGGCGCCGCAGATCCGGCAGGACACGATCTGGGTCCGTCGCCGCTCCGGCCGCCGCCCCGGGCCGGCGCCGGCCCGCTCCGCGCCGCCCGAGCGGTCCAGCTGCGGCAGGAACCGCGACGGCCGCCGGGCCCGCCCGCCCGGCGAACGGGCCGAGGCGTACGACAGCCACAGCCACTCCCGCGCCCGCGTGATGCCGACATAGAGCAGCCGGCGCTCCTCCTCGACCTGCTCGACGGTCTTGGCGTACGTGGTGGGCAGGGTGCCCTCGGAGAGGCCGACCAGGAAGACCGCGTCCCACTCCAGCCCCTTCGCCGAGTGCAGCGACGCCAGGGTCACCCCGTCGACGGTCGGCACGTGCTGGGCGGCGGCCCGCCGGGCCAGCTCGTCGTTGAAGTCGGCCAGGCTGACCGGGCGCTCGACGGAGGCGGCCGGCCCGATCGGTAGCACCTCCGGGGTGGCCGCGTACTCCTCGGCGAGCTGGACCAGCGCGGCGAGCGCCTCCCACCGCTCGCGGGCGGCGCCACCGGCCGGGGCGGCGTCGGGGGCCCAGCCGACCGCCGCGAGCGCCTCGACCACGGCGGCCGGCAGCGGGGTCTCCCCCGGGATCGCGCGGGTGGCGGCCCGCAGCGCGACCATCGCCTGCCGCACCTCGGCCCGCTCGAAGAACCGCTCCGCCCCCTGCACCACGTACGGCACCCGCGCCTCGGTCAGCGCCTTCTCGTACGCCTCGGACTGCGCGTTGGTCCGGAACAGCACGGCGATCTCCTTGGCCGGGGTGCCGGCGTCGACCAGCGCGCGGCAGCGGGCGGCGACCGCGTTGGCCTCGGCCGGCTCGTCGGTGAAGATCCGCAGCTCCGGTTCGGGGCCGGGCGGGCGCTGGCCGACCAGCTCCAGCCGCAGCCGCGCCTCGGCGCCCCGCGCCTGCGAGATCACCGCGTTGGCCAGCCCGACGACCTGCGGGGTGGAGCGGTAGTCGCGGACCAGCCGGACCACCGTCGCCCCGCGGTACCGGCGCGGGAAGTCGACCAGGTAGGACGACGTGGCCCCGGTGAACGAGTAGATCGTCTGGCTGGCGTCGCCGACCACGGTCAGGTCGTCCCGGCCGCCGAGCCACGCCTCCAGCAGCCGCTGCTGGAGCGGGTTGACGTCCTGGTACTCGTCGACCACGAAGTGCCGGTACTGGGCGCGGACCTGCTCGGCGACGTCCCGGTGCTCCTCGATCCCCCAGACCGCGGCACGCAGCATGTCCTCGAAGTCGATCACGCCGTTGGACCGCTTGAGGCGCTCGTACGCGGCGAAGACGTCGGCGACCTTCGTCGGCTCGTGCGGGGTGTCCCGCAGCGCCTTGGCCGCCGCGACGACGTACTCCGCCGGCTCCACCAGCGACGACTTGGCCCACTCGATCTCACCGGCCAGGTCCCGGGCCGCCGCCCGGTCGGCGCGCAGGCCGGCCTTGGCCGCGGCGAGGGTGACCAGCCGGACCTTGCTGTCCAGCAGCTCGGGCATGGCCCGCCCCTCCAGCAGCCGGGGCGCGAAGTAGCGCACCTGGCGCAGCGCCGCCGCGTGGAAGGTCCGCGCCTGCACCCCCGGCACGCCGAGCACGGCGAGCCGGCTCCGCATCTCGGCGGCGGCCCGGGCGGTGAAGGTCACCGCCAGCACGTGCCGGGCCGAGATCTCCCCGGACAACGCCCGGTGGGCGATCCGGGAGGTGACGGCCCGGGTCTTGCCGGTGCCGGCGCCGGCCAGGATGCAGACGGGGCCGGCGGGGGCGGTCACCGCCGACCGCTGCTCCGGATCCAGACCGGCGAGCACGCGTTCGGACGCTGAGTGAACCACCACAGCGAGGAATTGTCTCAGCTCCGCCGGGCGTTGCAGCGGTTAGCCTGGGCTTGATCGGCAAGCCGCCGGGCGGACCGTTGGAGGATCTGACCATGCTGACGCTGTATTCCACCCCCTGGTGCGGCTACTGCCACCGGCTGAAGTCGCAGCTCGACCGGGAGGGCATCGGGTACGAGGTGGTCGACATCGAGCAGGACCCGAAGGCCGCGGATTTCGTGATGAGCGTGAACGGCGGCAACCAGACCGTCCCGACGCTGCGCTTCGCCGACGGCAGCGCCCTGACCAACCCCTCGATCACGCAGGTCAAGCAGCACCTGGCCGGCCTGTCCGCCTGACCTGGCGCACCACCCGACGAGCGGCCGGCCCGGACGGGTCGGCCGCTCGTCGCGTCCGGCCGCCCGGCGGCCCGGGCGGCCGGGTGCGGGGCCGACCCCGCCGGAGCCGTCACCGGCCCCGACGCGGGCGACTCGTGCCGACGGCCTCCTGCCCTGCGGGGACGAGCCGGTCGGCCGGGGCGAGCCCCTCGGCGGGGCCGGGCCGGTCGGCCGGGCGGCGCGGGGCGGGGATCCGGGCCACCGGCGGGGGGCTGAGGGTGCGGCCGTGCCAGAGGTAGCCGCCGGCGAGCAGGGTGGCCAGGCCGATCAGGGCGAATAGCAGGCGGTAGTCCAGCGCCCCGACGAGCAGCGCCCCGGCGCCGATGGAGAACGCCTGCGGGCCGCTCACCACGGCCTCCGAGGCCGCGGCGACCCGGCCGAGCAGCCCGGGCGGGGTGCGTCGCTGGATGAGCGTGTGCAGGCCGACCATGGTCAGCGGCAACGACACCCCGGCCAGCAGCACCGCGACGAAGCCGAGCCAGAGGTTCGGGTACGTCAGCGCCAGCGAGGCCGGCCCGAAGAACGCCACCCCGGCGGCCAGCGTGCCCACCTCGCCCGCCCGGCGCACCACCGCCGGGGAGAGCAGCCCGCCGACCAGCCCGCCGATCCCCTGCACGGTGACCAGCACGCCGACGAACGCGGCGTCCCGGCCGAGACCCCGGTCGACGTACGCGAAGATCAGCGACTCGCTGAAACCCATCGCCAGCGAGCCCAGCCCGTAGCCGAACAGCGCCCGGCGCAGCGCCGGCTCCCGGGCCAGGTGCCGCAGCCCGGCGCCCACCTCCGCGAGCCAGCGCGAGCCGGACCCGGCGGGCGGTGACTCCGTCGTCCGCAGCGCCCCGACCACGGCTGCCGCGGACAGGAACCCGACCATCCCGATGGCCGCCAGCATCCACCCGCCGACGGCGGCGTAGAGGCCGGCGCCGGCCAGCGGGCCGATCAGCCGCAGCCCCTGGCGTACGGTCTGGAGCACGCCGTTGGCCTCGGCCAGCAGGTCCAGCGGAACGAGCTGCCGGATCAGGCCGCTGAGCGCGGCGCTGAGTGTGATGTACGACAGGCCGTACAGGGCCGCCACCGCGTAGATGATCCACACATCGGCCCGGTCGCGGACGGCGAACAGCGGGGTGAGCAGCACCGCCGTCACCAGGTTCGCCGCCACGAAGAACGGGCGGCGCGGGTAGCGGTCGACGAACCACCCGACCAGCGGGGCCAGTGTCATCGGCGCGATGACCGCGAAGATGGTGGCTCCGGCCAGCCCGTCCGACCCTGTCAGGTCCTTCACCCAGATGGCGAGGGCGAGCAGCAGGATCGACTCGGCGGCCATGCTGGCGAGCAGGCCGGCGAAGAGCAGGCGGAAATCCGGGCGGCGCAGGACGGTGCGCATGGGGTCCCTCCGGCGGGGTGGTGCGCGCCTCGGCGCGGTCGGGAGTCCCACGGTCGGGTCGGGACGGCGTCGTACCGGCCGCCACGCCCTTCCACGGTCCTCTTTTCTGCGAGACACGCCCCCGCCGGGACCTCCGGCGGGGGTTGCGCCGTCCATACTGACCGTGGGGGGCGAATTTCATACAGTTACCGTCGCGTCTGCGGCGGTCCACGGAAAAGAGGACGTCGTGCCTCCTGCCTCACCCAGCCCGATCCTGCGCCGCCGCAGGTTGGGCACCGAACTGCGCCGGTTGCGCGAGGCCAGCGGTCTCACCGGGGACCAGGTCATCGAGCGGATCGGCTGGGCCTCCGCGTCCAAGTTGTCCCGCCTGGAGAACGGCCGCAGCCGTCCGGATCCCGACGACGTCCGCGTCCTGCTCGACCTCTACGGCGCCGAGCGAGCGCTGCGCGAGGAACTCCTCGGCATCACCCAGGAGGCCGGCGACATACGCGGTTGGCTGAAGAACTACCCGGTGATGACCCAGCAGCAGCGCAGCTTCGCCGAGCTGGAGGCGGGCTGCGCGGAGATCTCCGAGTACAACCCGGTCCTGGTCCCGGGCCTGCTCCAGACGCCGGGCTACGCGTCGGTGCGGATCGCCTCGGCCCGCCAGGTCGACGAGGAGGCGGGCGACCCGGAGGCCGGGGAGGACGTCGACACCGAGGTGCGGGCCCGGCTGGCCCGCCAGTCGCTGCTGACCCGCACGTCCGACGCGCCCCGCTACACGGCGGTGCTGGAGGAGGCGGCGCTCGGCGTCCGGACCGCGCCGCCCGAGGTGCTGCGCGAGCAGTTGGGGCAGCTCTGCGAGCTGGCGATGCTGCCGAACATCACGCTGCACGTGCTGCCCCGCGACACCCAGATCGACAACTGGTACCTCCCGCCGACGGCGTTCTCCGTCTACCGGTTCGCGGACCCCCTCGATCCGGAGACGCTGGCCATCGAAGGGGGGTTCACCGACGTCATGTCGACCGAGGTAAACGCGCTAAATCGCTATAAAGTGGTGTTCGAGTGGTTATGCACGGCGGCACTCTCCGCATCGGACACCCTCTCCTGGCTGATCGAGGCGACGGGACGGCTGCCCGGCACGGCGACCGCGTCCACGGTGGCGTACGGGTCGGCAACGGCGCCGACCCAGCGCCGCCGGCACTCAGGGCGCCTGACGGAACGGTGATCACGGGGGACCACCGTCGGGTCGTGCGACGCCACTCGTTCCATCGGTGCAGTTCACCTCAGGAGTGAGACCATGAACGAGATCCGCAACACGCCGTCCGTCCGCGCGCGGCTCGCCGACGCCCCGTGGCGCAAGAGCACGCGCAGCCAGACCTCGAACTGCGTCGAGGTCGCGCCACTGGGGACGGGGCCGGCCGCGGTGGCCCTGCGGGACAGCAAGGACCAGGGCGGCCCGGTGCTGCTGTTCAACCGGGCGGGCTGGCTGGGCTTCATCGCCGGTGCCAAGAACGGACAGTTCGATCTGAACTGATCCGCCGACCGTCGCGGGGCCGCCGGCACGATGCCGGCGCCCCCGCCGCGTCTCCGGCCCGCGTCCGCGTTGACCAGGCATCCGCTGATCGGACGAGGCTCCGCACCGATCGTCGGGTTTCACTTGCTGAGACGTGTGCGGGGCGTAGCATGGCGACAGAGTGTGACGTGGAACTTCCACCCGTTCCCCACCGTCGCGGTTCATCCGGAGACCCACATGCGTTTCCTGATCGTTCGCACCGACATCCGCGCCGCAGCCGACGTGGACATCGCCGCCACCTGGGCGTGCGGTGGCCGCCTGCGGGACGAGACCACCACGCCCGAACCACGCCGACAGATCGTGCACGCCGAGGACCGGGACGCCGCGCTGCTGCTGGCCCGGGCCCTGTCCACGGTGGGCGCGGTCCGCTCCGGGAAACAGCGGGTCAAGGTGCTCCCGCTCGACGAGCCGGCCCTCGGCTGGCGAACCCGAAGCGACCGGGGTAGCTGACCCGGCCCGAGACGTCCGTCGTGGCCGACCGGCTCCCCCGCCGCGTTCCTTGCCCAGCCGACCACGACGGCCCGTGTTCCCGGCCCGTGACCGTCGCGGCAACGGCGGCCACGGGCCGGGACCGCACGTCCGCGCGGTCACCGGCCCGGCCTCGCAGGTGCCGGTTCAGCAGTGGCCGTCGAGCCAGCGGTGGATCAGGAACAGTGCGATGGACGACCGCGGCGGCAGGACCAGTCGGGCGCCGCCCACCTCCACCGGCCGCCCCGCCAGGGCCGCCCCGATCTCGGCGCGGGTGAACCACCGGGCGTACGCGATCTCCGCCGGGTCGAGCCGCACCGGGTGCTCAGGGTCGGCCGTGGCGAGGAAGCCCAGCATCAGCGAGCCGGGAAACGGCCACGCCTGGCTGCCCGCGTACGCGATGTCCTCGACCGGGACGCCGACCTCCTCACGGACCTCACGCAGCACGGCGGCCTCGGCCGACTCCCCCGGCTCGACGTAGCCCGCGAGGCAGGAGAAACGGCGCTCGCCGGGGGTCTGCGGCCAGGTGGCGTTGTTGCCGAGCAGACACCGCCCGCCCGGCCCCGGCACGCCGTCGTGCACGAGCACGATCATCGCCGGGTCGGTACGCGGCCAGATCCGCTCCCCGGCCCGGTCGACGCGGGACCAGCCGGCCTCGTCCACCTCCGTCGGATGCCCGGTGGCCGACGAGTAACGGTGCCGCAGGTGCCAGTTGACCAGCGCCAGCGCGGTGGTGAACAGCCCGGCGTCCCGGTCGACCAGCAGGTGACCGACCTCGCGCAGGTGCGCCGGCCGGGCCCCGGGCACCGCCGGCAGCGGGGCGTCCACGGCGAAGACCGGCACGCCGTCGGGCTCGACGCCGAGGAACATCGGGGACGCCGCCGGCGGCAGGTCGGCCGCGTCCAGCAGCACCAACGCCGGCGGCGACGTGTCGGTGCGCACGAGCGCCCGGCCCTCGTCGCCGGAGTCGAGCACCAGCACCCGCGCCCTGGCCCACGCCTGCGCCAGCCATCCCGGGTCCGTGCGCCGGTGCGCCGCCCGGTCCAGGGTGGAGCGGGCCAGCGGCGGCGTGGGCTCCCCGCTCACGGCCGCGCCGGCTCGGTGACGACCGGGGTCAGCGCGGCGAGCTGCGGTGCGATCCGCTCGGCGTCGCCGAGCACCACGGTCACCGCACGGGCCGGGGCGAGGTAGCGGGCCGCCGCCTCCGCCACGTCGGCCACGGTGGCCTTCGCCAGCCGGGCGGCGTGCTCGGCCAGGAACTCCAGCCGCAGCCCGTTGCCGGCGTACGCGCTGGTCAACGAGGCCAGCCCGGCCTGGGTGGACATGCCGAGCTGGAGGGTGCCGAGCGCGTACTGGCGGGCCTGTTCCAGCTCGTCCTCGCGGGGCGGGAGGCTGGCCAGCCGGCCCAGCTCGTACGTCGTCTCCAGCAACGCCGGCCCGGTGACCTCGGTGGCCACCTCGGCGGCGGCGACCAGCACCGACCCGGCCACCGAGTGCTCGACGAGCGAGTGGGGGCCGTAGGTGTAGCCCTTGTCCTCGCGGATGTTCTCCACCCAGCGGGAGGAGAAGTAGCCGCCGAAGAGCAGGTTGGCCAGTTGCAGCGCGGCGTGGTCGGGATGGGTGCGGGGCACCGCCGGCAGCGCGATGCGCAGTGAGGACTGCACCGACCCCGGCCGGTCGACCAGCAGCAGCGGCCCGGGCTCCAGCGGCGGGGCGGGCGGCAGGTCGGCGGTGTGCCCGGCGCCGTTCCACCCCGACAGGGCCTTCTCGGCGGCGTCCAGCGCCCGCTCCGGCTGCACGTCGCCGACCAGCACCAGCACCGCGTCGGCGGGATGCACCCGCTGGGCGTGCAGGGTGCGCAACACCCCCGGCCGGACCGCGCGGACCGCCTCCGGGTCCGGGGTCTGCACCGCGTACGGGTGGCTGCCGTAGACCCGCTTGAGCAGGGCGGTGCGGGCCAGGTGCGAGGGCTGGCTCTGCGCGACCTGGATCCGGTCGACCAGCCGGTCCCGCTCGGTCGCCACGTCCTCGTTCGGGTAGGTCGCGCCGGTGAGCACGTCGGCGAGGATCTCCAGCATCCGGTCCAGTCCGGTGACCAGGCCGGCGCCGGAGAGCATCAGCCGGTCCGGGTCGATCCCGGCGGACAGCCCGCCGCCGACCTTCTGCAGCTCGGCGGCGATCTGCACGCTGGACATGCCCTCGGTGCCGGAGAGCAGGGTCTGGGCGAGCATCGCGCCCCGGGCGAGGTGGCTGCGGCCGAAGGGCATCCAGAGCCGCAGCTCGACCAGGGGCACCGCCGGCCGGCGTACGGCGATCACGGTCAGCCCGTTGCCCAGCGTGCGCTCGGCCTGCTTCGGCAGCTTGAGCCTGCGGTTCGGGCCGAGCGGCGGCAGCTCCCGCGGCCCGGCCGGTGCGGTTACCGTCATCGGCCCTCCTCCGTTCGCGACTGCGGGGCTCGCAAACCCGGCTCACTCCTCGCGCTCACCGGACCCGCCTTCGTTCGCGACTGCGGGGCTCGCAAACCCGGCTCACTCCTCGCGCTCACCGGGCACCTCCGGCGATGACCTCGATGGACGCACGGCGCTCGGGCCGCAGGGTGGCCGCGGCGGCCCGGACCTGCTCGTCGGTGACCTCGCCCACGAGCCGGGGCAGGTCGTTGAGCAGCCCCGGCTCGCCGCGCTGCTGCTCCAGGACGGCCATCCGCAGCGCCCGGCCGAGCACCGCGTCGGTGTCGCGCAGCAGGTGGGTCGCCATCCGGGCCTGGGTGCGGGCCAGCTCACCCTCCGTCAGACCGTCGGTGGCCAGCCGGTCCAGCTCCTCGTCGATGGTGCGCAGCACCTTGTCCACGTCCCCGCCGGGTGGGAGGTGCGCCTGGAGCAGCAGCGCCGTCGGGTCCCGCACGTCGAACGGGTCGCCCATGAAGCCGAGGTAACCGCCGAGGCTGGTCACCGCCCGGTCCCGCTGCACCAGCCGCTCCACCAGCCGGGAGGCGTCGCCGTCGGTGAGCACCTCGGCCAGCACGACGTACGGCAGGTAGCCGGCGAAGTCGGTGACCGGGTCGGGCACCCGCCAGGCGCCGGCCACCGCCGGCAGCGGGGCCAGCCTGTCGGTGCACGAGGTGCGCCGCTCCGCGGTCAGGTCGGGCTCGGCGAAGTCGGGCCGCTCCGGCGCGGGCCGGGCCGGCACGTCGCCGAAGTGCCGCTCGACCAGCGCCGTCGCCTCGGCGACGTCGATGTCGCCGCTGACGGCCAGCACCGCGTTGCCGCTGGCGTAGTAGCGGCGGAAGAAGTCGGCGGCGTCGGCGACGGTGGCCGACTCCAGGTCGACGAAGGAGCCGTAGCCGTCGTGCGCGTTCGGGAAGGTGTCGAACATGACCGGCGGCAGGGTCAGCCAGGGGAAGCCCCCGTACGGCCGGTTGAGCACGTTGACCCGGATCTCCTCCTTGACCACGTCGACCTGGTTGCGCAGGTTCTCCTCGGTCAGCCGCGGGCCGCGCATCCGGTCGGCCTCCAGGAACAGCGCCCGCTCCAGGGCGTTGCTCGGCAGCGTCTCGAAGTAGTCGGTGTAGTCGAGGTGGGTCGAGCCGTTGAAGGTGCCGCCCGCCCCCTGCACGTGCCGGAAGTGGGCCAGCTTCTCCAGGTTCTCCGAGCCCTGGAACATCAGGTGCTCGAAGAGGTGGGCGAAGCCGGTGCGCCCCTCCGGTTCCGAGCGGATGCCGACGTCGTAGACCACCGCCACCCCGATCACCGGGGCGCTGCGGTCGGGGGTCAGGACCACCCGCAGGCCGTTGTCGAGGGTGAACCGCTCGACCGGGTACTTCGTCGCTGGAATTCTCGATCTCCGCGCCGCCACGGGATCGACCCTAGCGCGTCGACACCCGCGCCATCGCCGACCTTCGGCCAGCCGCCGCGGCCGGCGTACCAACCGGCGCGCCCGCCGGTCTCGGCGGCCGGCGGCGACGCCGGTCCCGGACGCCGCGAAACCCATCCAATAGGTAGAGATTGCCGTCTTTGACGAGACGCCAGTCCCGTCATGCGGTTGACCCTTGACTCCAGCTCACCGCCTGACCCATTCTTCCTACCAACTAAGTAGGAATACTGCGGATTGGATGGACGATGAGACGGCTCCCCTTGCGTCGGCTGGTCTCCCTGGCCACCCTCGCCGTCGTCGGCACGGCGACCCTGGGCACCGCCGCCGCCTGCGGCGACGACAGCGAGAGCGCGGGTGGCGGCTCCGGCCCGGTGACCCTGCGGCTCGGCTACTTCCCCAACATCACCCACGCGCCGGCGGTGGTCGGCGTGGAGAAGGGCATCTTCGCCGAGAAGCTCGGCACCGGCGTCACGCTGGAGACGAAGACCTTCAACGCCGGCCCCGCCGCGATCGAGGCGATCTTCTCCGGCGCGCTCGACGCCACGTACATCGGCCCGAACCCCACCGTGAACGCCTTCTCGAAGTCCAAGGGCGAGGCGGTCCGGGTCGTCTCCGGCGCGGCCTCCGGCGGCGTCGCGCT
The DNA here is from genome assembly GCF_055586845.1 of Micromonospora sp. NPDC049139. NCBI lineage: Bacteria > Bacillati > Actinomycetota > Actinomycetes > Micromonosporales > Micromonosporaceae > Micromonospora > Micromonospora sp. NPDC049139. Next base: position 373,177 of record NZ_JBVJHK010000002.1, read on the forward strand.
CGTGGTGAAGCCCGAGATCACGTCGGTCGAGCAACTGCGGGGCAAGAAGATCGCCACCCCGCAGCTGGGCAACACGCAGGACGTGGCGATCCGCCACTGGCTCAAGGAGAAGGGCCTCACGACGACCAAGGAGGGCGGCGGCGACGTCAAGATCATCCCGCAGGAGAACGCCCAGACGGTGGAGACGTTCGGCAGCGGGGCGATCGACGGCGCCTGGGTGCCCGAGCCGTTCGTCTCCCGGCTGGTCAACGCGGGCGGCAAGGTGCTCGTCGACGAGCGCGACCTCTGGCCGGACGGCAAGTTCGTGATCACCAACCTGATCGTCAGCACCAAGTTCCTCAAGGCCCACCCCGACGTGGTGAAGAAGCTGGTCGAGGGGCAGGTGGCGGCGAACGAGTTCGTCAACGGCAAGCCCGACGAGGCGCAGCAGGCCATCTCCGACCACATCGGCAAGATCAGCGGCAAGCCGCTGGACCTCAAGCTGATCAAGCAGGCCTGGCCGACGCTGGAGTTCACCAACGACCCCATCGCCTCCTCGCTGAAGACCGGGCTCGACCACGCCGTCGCGGTCGGGCTGACCCAGCCGGTCAGCCTCGACGGGCTCTACGACCTGACGTACCTCAACGAGGTGCTCAAGGGCCAAGGCAAGGCCGAGGTCGTCCAACCATGACGTCGACGACGACGGCGCCCCGCAGCGCGACCGGCTCGGTCGCGCTGCACGGCGTCACCAAGGTGTACGGGCGCGGGGCGAACGCCGTCCTCGCCCTGGACGGGGTCTCCCTCGACGTCGCGCCCGGCGAGTTCGTCTGCCTGGTCGGGGCCTCCGGCTGCGGCAAGAGCACGCTGCTCAACCTCGTGGCCGGCCTGGACCGGCCCAGCGGCGGGCGGATCGCCCTCGGCGAGGGGGTCGAGCCGGGGCTGATGTTCCAGGAGCCGGCCCTCTTCCCCTGGCTGACCGTCGAGGGCAACGTCGAGGTGCCGCTCAAGCTGCGCGGGCTGCCCCGGGCCGCGCGCCGGGAACGGGTCGCCGAGCTGCTGGGCACGGTGCACCTGGCCGACTTCGGCCGCAAGCGCCCCCACGAGCTCTCCGGCGGCATGCGCCAGCGGGTGGCGCTGGCCCGCACCCTCGCCCTGGACACGCCGGTGCTGCTGATGGACGAGCCGTTCGGCGCGCTGGACGCGATGACCCGCGACATCCTGCACGACGAGCTGGAACGGATCTGGACCGAGCGGCGGCTCACCGTGCTCTTCGTGACGCACAACGTCCGGGAGGCGGCCCGGCTCGCCGACCGGATCATCCTGCTCTCCAGCCGGCCCGGCCGGATCATCTGGTCCACCGCGGTCGACGTGCCCCGGCCGCGACGCATCGACTCCCCCGAGGTCGCCGCGGTCGCCGCCGAGGTCACCGACCGCCTGCGTACGGAGGTGGGCCGCCATGGCCGGTGACACCCTCGCCGCCGTCCCGCGTACCGACGCGGAGATCTCGGGGCTGGACGCCCTGGAGCTGGCCGGCCGGGAGCAGAGCCGGCCGCGGGCCGCCCGGCTCTGGGCCGCGACCTGGCCGAAGCTGGCCGCGCTCAGCATCGCCGTCGGCGCGTGGCAGGTCGTGGTCTGGACCGGCTGGAAGCCCGAGTACGCGTTGCCCGGCCCGGCCGCAGTGGGGCAGGAGCTGCTCCGGCAGGTCAGCGGCGTCCAGCTCTGGGACGGACTCGCCACCACGCTGCGCCGGGCGGCGGTCGGCTACCTCTTCTCGGTCGCCGTGGGCCTGCTGGTCGGCCTCGCGGTGGCCCGGTCGCGGATCCTGAGGGCGGCGATCGGCTCGATGATCACGGCACTGCAGACCATGCCCTCGATCGCCTGGTTCCCGCTGGCGATCCTGCTCTTCGAGCTGAGCGAGAAGGCGATCTTCTTCGTGGTGGTGCTCGGCGCCGCCCCGTCCATCGCCAACGGCGTGATCGCCGGCGTGGACTACGTGCCGCCGCTGCTGCTGCGCGCCGGCCGCAACCTCGGCGCCCGGGGGCTGAACCTGTACCGGTACGTCATCGCGCCCGCCGCGCTGCCGGCCATCGTGGCCGGCCTCAAGCAGGGCTGGGCGTTCTCCTGGCGCAGCCTGATGGCCGGCGAGCTGATCGTGGTCGGCATCTCGCAGACCTCGCTGGGCGCTCAGCTGACCTACTCCCGGGAGCTGTCGGACTCGCCCTGGCTGATCTCCACCATGATCGTGATCCTGGTCCTGGGTCTGGTGGTCGACGCCGCGTTCGGGGCGGCCGACAAGGCGATCCGGCGCCGCTGGGGCGTACTGGACCAGGCCGGTCAGTGACGTGTACGTCTCCGCGCGCAGCGACTACGCACTCCAGGCCATGCTCGCCGTCGCCGCCGCCGACCCGGTCGGCGGCGGCGGGCTGGTCAAGGCCGCGGCCCTGGCCGGCCGCCAGGACATCCCGCTGAGCTTCCTCCAGGGCATCCTGGTCGACCTGCGCCGGGCAGGCCTGCTGCACAGCCACCGCGGCACGGACGGCGGGTACACCCTCGCCCGCCCCGCGGCCGAGATCAGCGTCGGCGACGTGCTCCGCGCGGTCGGCGGATCGCTGACGACGGTCCGCGGGCTGCCGGCCGAACAGGCCGGCTACCGGGGCGCGGCGACCGGCCTGCGGGACGTCTGGCTGGCCGTGCACGGCGCGGTCGCCCTGGTGGTCGACCGGACCACCCTCGCCGACCTGCTGGGCACGGAGCACCCGGCGGTCGACACGCGGCAGGCCCCCACCCGCTGACCGTCGCCCCCGGCGGCGGCCCCGCCGCAGCGCTCGGACGATGGTGGCTCAGCCGGCGACGGCGGCGGCCCAGAGCGACGGCAATGACGCAGGGCGACGGCGCGGCCCAGGGCGACGGCGGTGGCTCACCGCGATGGCCGTGACTCAGCCGGCGATGGTGGTCGGCCCCCCGGTCGGGCTGTGCAGCTCGACCGGAGCGGCCGGCGCGGCCCCGTCCGGGGTGGCGTGCCACGGCGTGAAGACCGCGACCATGGCGAGCAGCAGCCCGGCGAGCGCGACCGCGAGCACCAGCAGCAGTTCACGCACCGCGCCCGTGCCGACGTCGCCCGCCATGATCACCCCTCCCGCGCCGGGCGGTCCCGCCCGGGTCGTTCCCCCCGGCCCCCAGCTTCCACCACCACCGGCCACCGGAACAGTCGCCGATCGGACGTAACGTCCGCTGATTCCCGACTCAGCCGGCGCCGGTCTGGAACGGGTGTTCACGGACCGGCACGACCGGTCCGATACGGGTGCCATTCGCAGGGTGAGATCGCGGCGGCCTGTGTGGCGGGAGTCCTGCCCACGCCCGAGAGCGACCGGGGCCGGACCGAGGGAGGGCGGGCGTCAGGAGGCGCGGGGCGTCCGGGGCCGCCGCGGGCGGCGGGGCCGTCCCGAGGCGCGGTGCGGAGCCCGGCCACCCTCGCCGCCACGCCCACCGTCGCCGGCCCGGCCACCCGAGCGTCCGGCGGCCGACGTCGAGGAGGCGGCCTGCGGCGGGGGCGGCGCGATCGTCACCGGCACCCCGGACGGCTCACGGGCGCCGGTCACCCGGGCCAGTGCCTCGTCGCCGGGGCGCACCTGGACGGACTCGGGGCGGATGCCGGCAGTGCTCATCAGCCGGGACACGTCCCGGCGCTGCTCCGGCAGGACCAGGGTGACCACCGTGCCCGACTCCCCCGCCCGGGCGGTACGCCCACCGCGGTGCAGGTAGTCCTTCGCCTCGGTGGGCGGGTCCACGTTGACCACCAGGTCCAGCCCGTCGACGTGGATGCCCCGGGCCGCCACGTCGGTGGCGACCAGCGCGGTCACCTGCCCCGTGCGGAACTGCTCCAGGATCCGGGTGCGCTGCGGCTGCGACTTGCCGCCGTGCAGCGCGGCAGCGCGTACGCCCTTGGCCAACAGTTGGCGGGCGACCCGGTCGGCGCGGTGCTTGGTGCCCATGAACAGGATGGTGCGGCCCTCGCGGGCGGCGATCCAGGTCAGCGCGGCCGGCTTGTCCACCGCGTCGACGTGCAGCACGTGGTGGGTCATCGCGGTCACCGTGGCGGTGCCCGGGTCGACCGAGTGCGAGACCGGGTCGGTAAGGAAGCGACGGACCAACTTGTCCACGCCGCCGTCCAGGGTGGCCGAGAAGAGCATCCGCTGCCCGTCCGGGGCGACCTGCTCCAGCAGCTTCGTCACCTGCGGCAGGAAGCCCATGTCGGCCATCTGGTCGGCCTCGTCGAGCACGGTGATCGCGACCTGGTCCAGCCGGGCGTCGCCGCGGTTGATGAGGTCGTGCAGCCGCCCGGGGGTGGCCACGACCAGTTCGGCGCCCGCGCGCAGGGCGTCCGCCTGGCGTTGCAGCGACAGGCCGCCGACGACGGTCGCGCAGCGCAGGCCGACGGCCCGGGCGTACGGGTCGAGCGCGGTGGTGACCTGCTGGGCCAGCTCCCGGGTCGGCACCAGCACCAGGGCCAGCGGCCGTCCCGGGCGGGCCCGGCGGCCGGCGGTGCGGGACAGCACGGGAAGCCCGAAGGCGAGCGTCTTGCCGGAGCCGGTGCGGCCCCGGCCGAGCACGTCCCGGCCGGCGAGCGAGTCCGGCAGGGTCGCCGACTGGATCGGGAACGGCTCGGTGATGCCCTGGGCGGCCAGCTCGGCGAGCAGCGCCGGGGCCAGCCCGGTATGGGCGAAAGACGGTACGACAGTGGTCATGCGGAAGCCTTCCTCGACGCGGCACGTGTCGAGGGAGGGCGCCGGAGGCGGCGCTGTCACCGGCGGACCAGGCCGCGGGTGACTCACAAGCACGAACCGAAAGGGGTACGGGCCCCGGCCCGCCGCCGTTCGCCGCCTGCTCACGCAGGTCGACGGTGCGGCGGACCGGTCCCGTCACCGCGCCCGGAGGGCGCGGTGGGTGTTACCTGGAAGATCCGAAGATCAGAGCGGGCGGATGTTCTCCGCCTGCGGGCCCTTCTGGCCCTGGGTCACCTCGAACTCGACCCGCTGGTTCTCGTCCAGGCTCCGGTAGCCGGAGGACTGGATCGCCGAGAAGTGGGCGAAGACGTCGGCGCCGCCGCCGTCCGGGGTGATGAAGCCGAAGCCCTTGTCAGCGTTGAACCACTTGACGGTGCCAATAGCCATTTTTGTTTCGTCTCCTTGACGGAACGTCGAACCCGCACTTGTTGCGGGCTCGAAGAGGAGCGCGCCACGCGGAACTGCCTGGCTCGCTTGTCGCTTCTGGTCGCCCCGCCCGGAGAACTCCGGACACAACAAAGAGCGCCTGGGCCACAATCCTCCAGGCGCACACAGAGTCTCTGGGAACCATAACTGCAACGCGATCAACCTATCACGGATTCGCCGGATGGCCCACCGTCTGCCGGATTTTCCGGCACCGAGGTGATCAGCGCGGTGAGCCCGTCGGCGTCGAGCAGGTCGGCCGGGCGCACGGTGACGCCGTCGCGCACGTAGTGGAACGCCGCGCCGACCCGCTCCACCGGCACCCCGGCCAGCTCCGCCCAGGCCAGCCGGTAGACCGCGAGCTGCACCGCGGCCACCTCGGCGGCGGGGCCGGCAGGCTGCCGGCCGGTCTTCCAGTCGACCACGTCGAACCGCCCGCCGGGGCGGGCGAAGACCGCGTCCATCCGGCCCCGCACCACCACCCCGGCGATCACCGTGGCGAACGGCACCTCCACCTCGACCGGCACCCGGTCGGCCCACTCGCTGGCCAGGAAGCGCTCCTGGAGCTCGGCCAGCGCCTCGTCGGGCGCGGCGTCGGCATCAGCCGCGCCCGGCAACTCGTCCAGGTCGAGCAGCCGGTCGGCGCCGAACCGCTGCTCCAACCAGGTGTGGAAGGCGGTGCCCCGGCGGGCGTACGGGCTCGGCTCGGTGGGGACCGGCCGGCGCAGGGCCCGGGCCAGCGCCGCCGGATCCCGGCGCAGCGCCACCAGCTGGGTCACCGAAAGCTGCCCCGGCAGCGCCACCTCGACCGCGCCGCCCTGCCGGGTCAGCTCGGCCCGCTCGGCGAGCAGCAGGTCGGCCTCCCGCCGCCACCGCGCCACGTCCGGGTCGCCGGCCGGCGGCTCGGCTGCCGCCCCGGCGGCGTCGTCGCCGGCGGCCCGGCGTTCCGGGCCCGCCCCGTCGCCGGGTTCCGGGCCGGCCGCGCCCCGCTCGCCGGCCGGCGGGCGGCCCGCCGCGTCGCCGTCGGCGAGGAAGCGGCGGACCAGGACGGCTGCCTCGGCCAGCGCCGGGCGGCGGGCGCCGAGCGGGTCGGCCGGCCACTCGGCGCGAAGCACCACCTCGGTGGTCGGGTTGACCGCGTCGCCCGGCGGCTCCGGCGCCCACTCGTCGACCAGGTGCCCCGCGCGGCCGTCCACGCAGGCGTCGTGCACCTCCCGCAGCAGCACCGACGGGCCGCGCGGCCGCTTGGTCCCCTCCCCCCACCAGTGGCCGGAGCAGAGCAGCAGCCGGCGGGGCCGGGTCACCGCCACGTACGCCAGCCGGCGCTCCTCCCGCTCGTCGTGCGCCCGCCAGGCGTCGGTGAAGTCCTCCAGCGCCCGGGCCACCCCGCGCTGGTCCTCGGTGCCGCCCAGGCCCAGCTCGGGCAGCCCGTCGGCGTCGCCGCGCAGCGGGAACGGCAGCACGCCGAGCCCGCCCAGCCAGTGGTCGGAGTTGCGCACCGGCCCCGGCCACACGCCCCGGCTCAGCCCGGCCACCGCGACCACGTCCCACTCCAGGCCCTTCGCGGCGTGCGCGGTGAGGATCTGCACCGCCCCCTCGACCACCTCCACCTCGCCCGGGCTGAGGCCGCGCTCCTCGTCCTCGGCGGCGGCGAGGTAGGCCAGGAAGCCCGACAGGGTGGCGCCCGGCGTCTCGCCGCCGAACCGGGCGGCGACGTCGCCGAGCGCGTCCAGGTGGCCCCGGGCCAGGCCGGCGTCCCCGGCGCCGTCCCGGCCGGCGCGTACGGCCACCTCCACGTCCAGGCCGATCGTGCGCTCGATGTCCGCGATCAGCTCCGGCAGGGACTGGTCCAGCCGGTAGCGCAGCAGCCCCAGCTCCCGGGCGTACGCGCGTAGCCGGGCGTAGCCCTCCGCCGAGTACGCCTGCGCCGGGCCGAGGTCGGCCAGCGCCTCGACCAGGGTCGCCTCGTCGAGCAGGTCGGGGGTGATCTCCGGGCCGCCGTCGTCGGCGAGCTTCCGCCGGGCGGCGGCGATGCCCTTCGCCCGGCGGTGCAGGGCCACCAGGTCACGTGGGCCGATCCGCCAGCGCGCGCCGGTCAGCAGCCGCAGCAGGGCCGCCCCGTCCGTCGGGTCCGCCAGCACCCGCAGCGTGCACACCACGTCCCGCACCTCGGGGGTGTCCAGCAGGCCGCCCAGGCCGACCACCTCGACGGGCAGCCCGCGCTCGCGCAGCGCCGACTCGATCGCGGGGATCTGGCTGCGCAGCCGCACGAGCACGGCCGTCGTCGGCCGCAGCGGCACCGGGATGTGCTCGGGCAGCGCGCCGGGCATGGCAGCCGCCCCGCGCCAGGCGTGCAGCACGCTGTCGGCGATCCAGTCGGCCTCGTCGGCGTACGTCGGGAGCAGGGCGCAGTGGACGGTGCCGCCGGCGGCTCCGCGGGCGCTGCGGTGCGGCACCGGGTCCTTGACGCTCATGGCGGCGCGCAGCTCCGGCACCCGGGCGCCGGCGGCCCGCAGCGGGGTGGCCAGGGCGTTGGCGACGCCGAGGATCTCGGGGCGGTTGCGCCAGCTCGTGGTGAGGCCGAGCACCTCGGCCGGCGCGCCGTCGGCGCGGGCGAACTCCGTGGGGAAGCGGTCCAGGGTGCCGGCGCTCGCCCCCCGCCAGCCGTAGATCGACTGGCACGGGTCACCGACCGCGGTCACCGGGTGCCCGCCGCCGAACAGCGCGTTGAGCAGCACCACCTGGGCGTGGCTGGTGTCCTGGTACTCGTCCAGCAGCACCACCCGGAAGCGGTCCCGCTCGATCTCGCCGACCCCGGGGTGGTCCCGGGCCACCCGGGCCGCCCGGGCGAGCTGGTCGGCGAAGTCCATCGCCTCGAAGTCCTCCTTGCGCCGGGCGTACGCGCGCACCAGCGGGAGCAGCTTCAGCCGGGTCTGCTGGAGGGCCAGGGCCCTGCGCACGTCGGCGTAGACCCGGCCGGGGCGGGCCTGCACCTCGGCGAAGAACCGGCCCGTCCAGGCGGCCAGCTCGTCCGGGTCGACCAGGTGCTCGTCCAGCTCGCCGGCGAGCGCCAGCACGGCGTCGGTGACCGTGCTCGGCATCCGGTCCACCTCGGACATGTCGCCGTCGTAGTTGCGCACCAGCAGGTCGACGAGCTGCCAGCGGGACGCCTCGGTGAGCAGCCGGGTGGACGGCTCGTAGCCGGCCCGCAGCCCGTGCTCGGTGACGATCCGGCCCGCGTACGAGTGGTAGGTGGAGACGGTCGGCTCCCCCACCAGCGGGTCGTCGAGCGGGTCCCGCCCCCGCCGCCCGAGCCGCCGCACCAACTGGTCGAGCCGCGTACGCACCCGGTGCGCCAGCTCGCCGGCGGCCTTGCGGGTGAAGGTGAGCCCGAGCACCTGCTCCGGCCGCACGTGCGAGTTGGCGACCAACCAGACCACCCGGGCCGCCATCGTCTCGGTCTTGCCCGAGCCCGCGCCCGCGACCACCAGCAGGGGCTCCACGGGCGCGGCGATGATGGCCGCCTGCTCCCGGGTGGGCGCCGGCAGCCGCAGCAGCTTCGCCAGCTCCACCGGCGTGTACCGGGGGCCGGCGTCGGCGACCCGGGGCGTCGGTGTCGCCGTGCCGAACAGGGCGGGCTGGGTCACCGCTCCGCCTCAGTTCGCGACTGCGGGGCTCGCAAGCTCACTCCTCACACTCACGGTGCCGTCCTGGTTCGCGACTGCGGGGCTCGCAACCGCATACTCAGGCTCACGGTTGGTCGGGGCGGCGGTCGGTCGGGGGCTCGACCACCTGGCGGCCCTGCCCGGACACCGGGCAGCTCGACCGCACCGGGCAGACCCGGCACTTCGAGTTGGCGACGGCGGCGAACGTGGCGGCGGCCATCGTATCGGCGGTGCGCCGCACCAGCGCGGTCGCCCAGCCGGCCTCCGGGCCCTCCCCGGCCGGCGGCTGGCTCTGCTCCTTCGCGTCCTTCGCCCCGGTGCCGAGCTGCACCAGCGCCGCCCCGCCGGACTCCTCGCCGAACTCGACGAACGCTCCCGCCTCGACCGCCGCCTGGTACGCGCCGAGCTGCGGGTGCTCGGCCAGGTCGTGCGCGGTGACCGCGGTGGACTTCCCGGTCTTCAGGTCGATCACGACCAGCCGGCCGTCGGCGTCGACCTCCAGCCGGTCCACCCGGCCGACCAGCTCGACGGGCCGGTGCGGGTCGTCGAGGCGCACCGCGAACTCGTGCTCGATCGCGAGCAGCCGGCGAGGGTTGGCCGCCAGCCAGCGCAGCAGCTTGTCGACCATCCCCTCGGCGCGGGCCCGCTCGGGCCCGACCATCCAGCGGGCGGCCAGCTCGATCGCGTCGAACCGGGCGGCGACGTAGTCCAGCAGGGCGCCCCGGTCGACGCTCGCGTCCTCGGCGAGCATCGCGGCGGCGTGCACCAGGTTGCCGACCCCCTGGGCGGCGCTGGCCGGAGCGCTGCCGCCGTGCCGCTCCAGCAGCCAGCGCAGGCTGCACCGCAGCGCGCTCTCCATGCCCGACGGGGTGACCCGGACCGGCTCCCCCTCGTCGACGAGCGGGCGGTCGTCGGAGAGCTGCCGCAGCCCCCACCAGTCGTCCGGGTGCGCACCGGCGACCCCGGCGGCCGCGAGGCGGGCCAGCTCGGCCGCCGCCGCCTGCCGCCGGGCGTAGGGCGCGTCCGGGTCGCTGACCGCCGTACGCAGCTCCGCCACCAGCGCCGGCAGGGTGAGCGCGCGGGGCGGCCGGCTCACCGGCAGCGTCCTCGGCCGGTCCGGTTCCTCCTCGCCCGTCACCACTGGGCCGTCGCCCGCCCCCGGCGGGACCGGCCCCGCGGCGCCCGGCCCGGCCTGCGTCGACCCGGCCTGCGTCGGCCCGGCCTGCGTCGGCCCCGCCGGGTCCGGCCGGCCGGGCGGGGGGCCGTCGTCCGGCGCGGGCGGGTCGGTCGGGCCCAGCTCGTAGAGGAAGCGGCTCGGCTGTTCCTCGTGGTCGTCGCCGCCGACGGCGGCGGAGGCGACCGCGCTGACCAGCAGCCGGCGCCGGGCCCGGGTGACCGCCACGTGGAACAGCCGCCGCTCCTCGTCCAGCAGCGCCGAGGTCTGCCCGACCAGGGTGGCCACCGTGCCGGCGCCGGCCGCCCGGCCGGCGAGCACGTCGACCAGCCGCTCGGAGCCGAGCAGGCTGCCGCGCAGCCGCAGGTCGGGCCAGACGCCCTCCTGCACCCCGGCGACCGCCACCAGGTCCCACTCCAGCCCCTTCGCGGCGTGCGCGGTGAGCAGCCGGACCGCCTCACCCCGGTCGGCGGTGGGGGCGATCGTGTCGGCCGGCAGGTCCTGGCCGAGGACGTGGTCGAGAAAGACCTCGGTGCGCGCGCCGGGCAGCCGGTCCGTGAACCGGGCCGCCGCGTCGAAGAGCACCATCACGGCGTCGAGGTCCCGGTCGGCAGCCTCGGCGCGCCGGCGCCGGGCCACGTCCCCCTCGCCGGCCACCGTCTGGCCCCGGCCGATCGCGGCGGACCACAGCTCGGCCAGCCCGCTGGCCCGCCAGACCGCCCACAGCACGTCCTCCGCGGTGGCGCCGGGCCGGGCGGCGGTCTCCCGGGCGACGGCCAGCAGGCCGGCCACCGTCTGCGCCGGCTCGGCCCAGCGCCGCTCGATCCCGGCCAGCTCGGCCGGGTCGCGCAGCGCCTCGACGATCAGCTCGCCCGAGGGCCGGCGGTCGCCGGCGGCCAGCGCCAGGGCCCGCAGCCCCTGCCGCAGCCGCCGCTCGGCCAGCGGGTCGGCGCCGCCGAGCGGCGAGTGCAGCAGGGCGACCGCGGCCTCCTCGTCGAGCCGCTCGGGCTCCAGCGCGCAGCGCAACAGGAGCAGCAGCGGCGCGACCGCCGGTTGCAGGTGCAGTGGCAGGTCCTCGCCGTGCACCACGGTGGGCACCCCGGCGGCGTGCAGCGCGCGTTGCAGCGAGGGCAGCTGCCGCCCGGTGGAGCGCACCAGCACGGCCATCTCCGACCACGGCACGCCGCCGAGCAGGTGCGCCTCGCGCAGGGCATGGGCCAGCCAGGCCGCCTCGCTGGTGGCCGAGCGGAAGGTGCGCACCTCCACCGAGCCGGGCGGCGCGTCGGGCAGCGGGTGCGGCCTGCGGTGCGCCGCCGGGCCGCGCAGCCGCCGCGCCAGCCGACCGGACGCGGCGAGCAGCCGGGGGCCGGCCCGGTAGGAGGTGGTCAGCACCACCTGCGCCGCGGGCGCACCGGAGGCGGTGCGGAAGCGGTGCGGGAACGTGGTCACCACGGCGGGGTCCGCGCCGCGGAAGGCGTACGTGGACGAATCAGGGTCGGCGAACGCGACGAGGGACTTGCCGCCGCCGGCCACCGTCGCGAGCAGTTCCTGCTGGGCGGGATCGGTGTCGGCCAGCTCGTCGACGTAGACGTACGCCAGCCGGCGTCGCTCGGCCGCGAGCAGCTCGGGGTCGTCGAGCAGCATCCCGGTGGCGGCCCGGACCAGCTCGGCCGGGTCGTACGCGACGGAGCCGCGGTTGCTGACGTCGCGCAGGGCGAGCACGGCCACGTACTCCCGGAGGAAGCGTGCGGCGGCGGGCCAGTCGGCGCGGCCGAGCTTCTCGCCCAGCCGCGCCAGCTCGACGGGGCCGACCCCGCGCTCGGCGGCGCGCATCAGCAGGTCGCGTAGCTGTGCCGCGAAGGCCCGGGTGCGCAGCGCGGGGCGCAGGTCCTCCGGCCAGCCGACCGGGTCGTCGCCCGGTTCCTCGCCGACCACGTCGAGCAGCTCGCGGATGATCAGATCCTGCTCGGGGCCGGTGAGCAGCCGGGGGGACGGCTCTCCCCGCTCGGCCGCGGCCCGGCGCAGCAGCCCGAAGGCGTACGCCGGGAAGGTGCGCACCAGCGGCTCGCGCAGCACGCGGTGCCCGCCCCGGGCGGCCCGGGCCTCGATCCGCTGGCGCAGCGCGGTGGCGCCCCGGCGGCCGAAGGTGAGCACCAGGATCCGCTCCGGGTCGACGCCCTCGGCCACCCGCGCGGCGACCGCCTCGACCAGGGTGCTGGTCTTGCCCGTGCCGGGGCCGCCGAGCACCAGCATCGGCCCGTCGGTGTGCGCGACGATCTCGGCCTGGCGCGGGTCGGTCAGCCGCGCCGTCCCCCGGTGCGCGTCACCGCCGGCCGGCCCACCTGGCCGCCCGTCCCCCCGGGCCGGCCCACCGGACCGGTGGCCCCCCGGGGCCGCCTCGGCGGGCCGGCGCACCAGCCGGTACGCCTGCATCCCCCCATCCCACCACGCCGGTACGACACCCCCGCCCCGCCCCGCCACCCCGCCCCGCCTCCTTTCCTTCCGCGATCTTGCACTTTCGGCCCCGACGAACGCATACGAAAGGGGCACAACAGGGGCCACAAGTGCAAGATCGCGGCGGGACAGGGGAGGGTGGGGTGTGTCAGGTTAGGCGGAGTTCGAGGGTGTCCAGGGCGGCGGGGACCGTGTCGGTCAGGGTGAGCAGGTCCAGGCCGGCGGGCTTGAGGAAGGTCTGGTCGGCCAGGGCGCGCAGCCAGTCGAGCATCGGGCGGTAGAAGCCGTCGGTGTCGACCAGCACCATCGGCTTGGCGTGCAGGGCGAGCGTCGCCGTCGTCCAGACCTCGAACAGCTCGTCGAGGGTGCCGAGGCCGCCGGGCAGCGTGAGGAACGCGTCCGACTTGTCGATCATCAAAGTCTTGCGACTGGCCATCGAGTCGGTCACGAGCAGCTCGTCCGACGCCAGGTCGGCGACCTCCAGGTCGACCAGCGACTGCGGGATCACCCCGATCGTCCGCCCGCCGGCGGCCCGCGCGCCGTCCGCCAACGCGCCCATCATGCCGACGCACCCGCCCCCGCTGACCAGCGTGTGCCCGCGCCGGGCGATCTCCGCGCCCGTCTCGGCCGCGAGGTCCAGCCAGCGGCGGTCGAGCGTACGGGAGGAGGCGCAGAACACGCAGATCGCCGCCACGCCTCAGCGCTCCCCGCTCGCGTCGCCCGCCCGGCGCGGCCCGGCCGACGCGGCCCCGGCCGACGCACCGCCACCCGAAGCAGCGCCACCCGAAGCAGCGCCGCGCGACGGGGCGTCGCCGGGCACGTCGGCGCCGCCGGTCGACCCGGCGCCGTTCGCCGCCCCGGCCGCGGCGGCAGCCTGCTGTTCGGCGGCGGCGACGGCGACGGCCTCATCGCGGACCGCGTCCTGCTCGACGGAGAGGGCGGCCTCGGCCTCCACGATGTGCCGGACCGCCGCGTCGACGTCGTCGGTCACGCAGATCAGTTCCAGGTCGATCGACCCGATCTTGCCGTCGGCGGCCATGGTGTCGCGCAGCCAGTCGAGCAGGCCACGCCAGTAGTCGGCGCCCATCAATACCACGGGGAACCGGGTGACCTTGCCCGTCTGCACCAGGGTGAGCGCCTCGAAGAGCTCGTCCATGGTGCCGAACCCGCCGGGCAGCACGACGAACGCCTGCGCGTACTTGACGAACATCGTCTTGCGGGCGAAGAAGTAGCGGAAGTCGATGGCCAGGTCGACCCAGTCGTTGAGGCCCTGCTCGAAGGGAAGCTCGATGCCGAGCCCGACGGAGAGCCCGCCCGCCTCGCTGGCACCCCGGTTGGCCGCCTCCATCACGCCCGGCCCGCCGCCGGTGATCACCGCGTAGCCGGCCCGGGCCAGGGCCCCGCCCAGCGCCTCGGCCAGCCGGCACTCCGGACTCTCGGGCCGGCTGCGGGCGGAGCCGAAGACGCTCACCGCCGGGGGCAGGTCGGCGAGGGTGTCGAAGCCCTCCACGAACTCGGAGAGGATGCGCAGGGCCCGCCAGGCGTCCTTGGTCTTCCAGTCGCCGCGCCCCCGCGAGTCGAGCAGGCGCTGGTCTGCGGTGCTGTTCGTGATCGCCTGCCGACGCAGCGTCACGGCGCCCCGGTGCCGTTCCCGTCCCGGCTCGCGGCCGGCCTCCCGCCCGTTGCTCTGACCCATGGGAGCAACCGTAGTGGAGCGACACCCGTCGGGTGCGCGGGGCGACGAGCCCGGAAATTAGTTCCGGATCATGGGCAACTAATTCGGTCGCCCGCACGTCTTACTATTCACATACCGGGTATGCCCCGGCGCGCGCCTTCGGGGGAGGAGCCAGCGTGATCAGCAACAGCGAGATGATCCGGATCCGGCGACAGATGCAGCGCCGGATCCGCGACGTGGTGGCCGAGCGCCGCCGCGCCCGCCTGATGGAGCCGTCCGCCGCCGACCAGGGCGGCCCGGCCGACGCCCGGCCCACCGCCGACGCGTCCGCCGCCGTCTGACCACACCGCCGTCCGACCGCACCGCCGCCGTCTGACCGCACCGCCGCCGTCCGACCGCACCGACGACACACGACCGGGAGGTTCGCGTCACCGGGCACCGCCCAGTGACGCGGGCCTCCCGGTCGCGCACGGGGCGACCACCGGGGCGGGCGGCCGGCAGACGCCAGGACGACCGCCCAGGAGTCCGTCAGGCGGGGGCGAGCCAGCGGTGCAACGTGGCAGCGCCGTCCCGGATCTTGCTGATCTCGACGTGCTCGTCCGGGTGGTGGGCCAGGTTCGGGTCGCCGGGGCCGAAGTTCAGGGCCGGGATGCCCATCGCCGCGAACCGGGCCACGTCCGTCCAGCCCAGCTTGCCGATCGGCGCGGCGCCGACCGCCGCGAGGAACTCCCGGGCCGGGGCCGCCTCCAGCCCGGGCGGGGCGCCGGCGGCCGAGTCGGTGACCCGCACGTCGAAGCCGGCGAAGACTTCCCGCAGGTGCGCCTCGGCCTCGGCCGGCGTACGGTCCGGCGCGAACCGGTAGTTGACCTCGACCTCGCACCGGTCCGGCACCACGTTGCCGGCCACGCCGCCGTTGATGCGGACCGCGTTCATCCCCTCCCGGTAGTCACAGCCGTCGATGGTGACGCGCCGCGCCTCGTACCGGGTCAGCCGGTCGAGCACCTCGCCCGCCGCGTGGATCGCATTCACCCCGTGCCACGAGCGGGCCGAGTGGGCGCGTACGCCGGTGGTGGTGACCACGCACCGCATGGTGCCCTGGCAGCCGGCCTCGACGATCCCGTACGTCGGCTCCAGCAGCACCGCGAAGTCCGCCTCCAGCCACTCCGGGTGCGCCTCGGCGACGAGGAAGAGGCCGTTGTACTTCGACTCGATCTCCTCGGCCTCGTAGAAGAAGTACGTCACGTCGTAGCGCGGGTCCGGCAGCGTCACCGCCAGGTGCAGCGCGTACGCCACCCCGGACTTCATGTCGGAGGTGCCGCAGCCGTACATCAGGTCGCCGCGCATGCTCGACGGGAAGTTGTTGTTCAGCGGCACCGTGTCCAGGTGGCCGGCGAGCACGATCCGCTGGTCCCGGCCCAGGTCGGTCCGCGCCATCACCGTGTTGCCGTGCCGGTAGGTGGTCAGGTGCGGCACGCCCCGCAGCACCTCCTCCACGCAGTCGGCGATGGCCTTCTCGTCGAGGGACACGGACTCTATGTCGACCAACGCACGGGTCAGGGCCACCGGATCGGCCAGGACCTCGGGGGTCAGCGGGTTCTCCATGGTTCGCACGGTACCGTCAGGTCGGGTGAGCGCGAGGAGCGAGCGCTCCCCGGGCGGCCGGCGTGGGACACGGCCGCGCGGGGGCGAGGGGAACCCGCGACCCGCAGTCACGAACGAGAGGTGAATCAGTGACGTCCGAATCCGCCTGGGGCATCGGCCTGGCCACCGTGACCGCTGACGACCAGGTGCTCGACACCTGGTACCCGACCGGCAAGCTGGGGCTCGGCGAGCTGCCGCTGGTCGCCGGCGAGGACGAGGCGGACGTGCTGGACCTGCCGCCGGGGGCGGTCGGCGACCGGGCGCTGCCCGGGCTGCGTACCGTCCAGGTGGTCACCGTGATCGGCTCGCTGGACGACCCGATCAAGGACGCCGCCGACGCGTACCTGCGGCTGCACCTGCTCTCGCACCGCCTGGTGCGTCCCAACGAGCTGAACCTCGACGGCATCTTCGGCAAGCTGGCGAACGTCGCGTGGACCTCCGCCGGGCCGTGCCCGCCGGAGCGGGTGGACGAGCTGCGGGTCGTCGAGCGGGCGGCGGGCCGCCACCTGGCCGTCTACGGGGTGGACAAGTTCCCCCGGATGACCGACTACGTGGTGCCCTCCGGGGTCCGGATCGCCGACGCCGACCGGGTGCGGCTCGGCGCGCACCTGGCCGCCGGCACCACCGTCATGCACGAGGGATTCGTGAACTTCAACGCCGGCACGCTCGGCACCTCGATGGTGGAGGGGCGGATCGTGCAGGGCGTGCTGGTCGGCGACGGCTCCGACATCGGCGGGGGTGCCTCCATCATGGGCACCCTCTCGGGCGGCGGCACCGAGAAGGTGCGCATCGGCGAGCGGAGCCTGATCGGCGCGAACGCCGGCGTCGGGATCTCCCTCGGCGACGACTGCGTGGTCGAGGCCGGGTGCTACATCACCGCCGCGTCGAAGATCACGCTGCCGGACGGCCGGGTGGTCAAGGCCCTTGAGCTCTCCGGCGTGGACGGGCTGCTGTTCTGGCGCAACTCGGTCACCGGGGCGCTGGAGGCGAAGCAGCGCACCGGCCGGGGCATCGAGCTGAACGCCGCCCTGCACGCCAACGACTGACGGCCGCCCCTCCGGGTCCGCGGCCGGCCGCGGACCCGGAGGGGGTACGCCTCACCGCAGGCGGTACGCCTGGATGACGCGCTGGGTGACCGTGTTGCCGGCGGTGTCCCGGGCGGTGGCCCGCAGCGAGACGTGTCCGGCGCCGACCGGGTGCTCGACGATGGCCGTCCAGCCGTCCCCGCCGGGCCGGACCCGGGCCGGCTGCCAGGTCTTCCCGCCGTCGTAGGAGACGTCGACGGTCAACGCGGCCACCCGGGCCGACGGTGCGCCCGGCTGCCGCTGCACAAGCACCGGGATGGCGAAGGTGCGCCCGGCCGGGGCCGCGTGGTCCTGGTCGAGCCGGGGCGCGAAGCGGATCGCCGACACCGGCAGTGCGGCCGGGTCGTCCCCGGCGACGTGCCGGGACCGGAACGTCCACGTCGCCGCGACCTCGGTGGCGAGGTCGGTGAAGCTCCGCTTCGACAGCACCTCCAGCCGGTAGTCCGCCGCGCCGGGCGGCACCTCGAACCGGCCGTACGCCGGTTCCGGGGTCTCCCCGACCAGCTCGCCGTCGCGGTAGAGGGCGGTGCGGGCGGTGTCGGCGACGGAGCCGCCGGGGTGCCCCTCGGCGTCACCGTGCAACGGTACGCCGACCTCGATGTGGTCGCCCTGGCGGGTGATCGCGGCCCCCGGGAGGGACGGCCCGTACGGCGCGCCGTTCCAGCTCTCCCGGTAGTGCCGGCCGGCCCGCAGGCTCCGCTCCTCGGAGACGAGCACGGCCTTGACGTCGGTCCAGCCGTCCTCGGTCGGCACCCCGAAGTTCAGCTCGGAGGACCAGCGCACGCCCCGCGTGTTGTAGTGCTCGACCCGCTGCCCCGGCGTCGCGGTGGGCAGGACGACCGCCCAGCCGCCGACGTCGGGCTCCAGGTGCGGGAAGACCATCCGCTCGGTCACCAGCCCGGACGGTGCGGCCCGGAACCGGTGGGTGACGGTCGCCAGGTCCTTCGCCCGATAGTCCCGGACGAAGCCGGTCGGCATCCGGCCGGGCGTCGCCTCGCTGAGGGCGTAGAGGTAGGGGCTGCTGGCGGCCTCCCGGTCGGCCCACTGGCTGCTGATCGTGGCGACGAAGCGCTCCCCGGACACCGACCGGCCGAGACCGGCGCTGAAGAGACCGTCGAAGTCGGAGGCCAGCAGGCCGAAGCCGTAGCTGCCCTCGTCGAGGAGGAAGTTCGCGCCGGTGTCGACCAGCACCGGGGTGGCCGCGCCCTGCGGGACGCTCATCCGGACCGGCCTGCCCTGCCGGGCGTCCACGGTGACCCGGGTGTCCCCGGCGACCACCAGCTCCGGCTGGACGATCTGCGTGACCCCGGCGAACTGCTCGCCGTCCAGCTCGAACACGAGGCTGTTCAGGCCGTACCGGCCCTTCGGCAGCCGCAGCTCGGCGGTGCCGTCCGGGTCGTACACGTCGTACGTGGCGAATCCGTCCAGCGAGACCAGCGTGGTGCCGTGCTCGCCGACGGCCGCGCCGTCCCGGCCCAGGTGGCGGACCGTCACGTTGTAGCTCTCCACCTCCCGGTGCACGGCCAGCGGGGTGACCGCCACCGTGTCGCCGGAGCGGGCGACGACCCGGCCGGTGTAGTGGCCGTCCGGCCCGTCGACCCGGGTGTCGGCGGTGACGGTGGCGCTCGCCGTGCCGCCGGCCGGCACGCTGACCCGCTCGGCGTCGAGCGCGAACATGCCGGCCGGGGCCGGCTCGCCGTCCGGGCGGCTCACCTCGACGGCCAGGTCCAGGGTGACCGCGGCCGGGCCGTCGTTGCGCCAGGTCACCGTGCGGGTGATCGGGGTGTCGTCGTGGTGGGGCCAGAGCGCCCGGCCGAAGGAGACGCTCGGCGGGTCGCTGGTCACCGTCTGGCCGATCGCGCGGGCCACGTCGACCCGCCCGGCCCCCTGCTGGTACGCGGTCAGCTCCGGGCGGGGTTTCGCCGAGGCCATCAGGGTGGCCTTGAGCCGGCCGGCGGTCCAGTCGGTGTGCTGCTGGGCCAGCAGCGCCACCGCGCCGGTGACGTGCGGGGCGGCCATCGACGTGCCGGACAGGGCGACGTACCCGTCCCCGGCCGGCTCGCCGATCACCCCGTCCCGGCTGCGCGCCGCGACGATCCCCACGCCGGGGGCGGTGAGGTCCGGCTTGAGCCCGTCGTCGCCGACCCGGGGGCCACGGCTGGAGAAGTTGGCGAGGCTGTCGTCCCGTTCGACGGCACCCACCGAGAGGGCGGCGTCGGCGGTGCTGGGGGAACTGACCGGGGCGAAGGTGCCGTCGTTGCCGGCGCTGATCACGAAGAGGGCGCCGGTCTGCGCGGTGAGCGCGTTGACGGCCTCCTCCAGCGGGTCGATCTCCGGGGTGTCGAAGCCACCGAGACTCAGGTTGACCACGTCGGCCCGCTGCTCGACCGTGGCCCACTGCATGCCGGCGAGGATCGCCGACTCGGGGCAGCCGTACGTCTCGCAGACCTTGCCGTCGAGCAGCGTCGCGTCGGGGGCCACGCCCCGGTGCCGGCCACCGGAGGCGGCGCCGCTGCCGGCGATGATCGAGGCGACGTGGGTGCCGTGCCCGACCACGTCGCCGGACGCGGCCTCCTCGGTGAAGTTGTGCGCCTGCGCCACCCGGCCGGCCAGGTCCGGGTGGGTGGCGTCCAGCCCGGTGTCCAGCACCGCCACCCGCACGCCCCGGCCGGTGAGACCGGCCTGGTGGGCGGCCGGCGCGCCGATCTGCGGCACGCTGCGGTCGAGGGTGATCCGCCGCCGGCCGTCGAGCCAGATCCGGTCGACACCCCCCGCCGCGCCGACCCGAGCCCCGGCGGCGGTGACCGCCGCCCACACCTGGCCGGCCCGGTCCTTGGCCGCCGTCGCGGCGACCCCGCGGACGGCGGGCAACTCGCGGGTGACGGTCACCCCGGCCGGCGCCGCCACACGCCGGGCGGCGCCCGACCCGCCGGTGATCAGCACCGGCAGGTCGTCGCGGCGGGCGTCGTCGTAGCCGGCCTCGATCAGCCCGGTGACGTCGAACAGCCGCCGGTCGACCCGCCCCGCCTGGATCGGCGCCACCGCGTCCTGCGGCACGACGCTGAGCCGGCCCTGCTCGCGGCGGGTCAGGAAGCGGATCCTCTCGCGCCCCGGCCCGGGACGCACGCTCGCCCCGGCGCCGGTCACGGTGACCCGGTCCCCGGTGATCAGGGTGACGGTGGTGGGACGGCTGCCCGGCTGCGGCGCCGGGGCTGCGGCACCGGGGCCGGCGGTCGGGTCAGGACGGGCGGCGGGGCCGACGGGCGCCTGGGCCACGGCCATTCCCGGAGTGCCGAGCACCAGGCCGAGCACGAGACCGAGACCGGCCAGTTTTCTTGTTCGCTGCAACGGATCCTCCTCGTCGGGCGTTACTACCTGTGGAGAGACGCGCATTGACGGTCATCATATTTACATACCGGGTATGCAAAATGAAGACGCGAAGATGACGAACCAACCAACGGACGTGCCCGCCCTCCGGGAAGATCGACCGGTGACCTCCATGAAGGAACGCATGCTGGCCGGCGAGCCGTACATCGCCAACGAGCCGGAGATCGTCGCCGACCTGGACCGCGCCGCGCGGCTGATGGAACGCTTCAACACCAGTCCCGCAGCCGACCCCGAGGGCCGGCTCGCGGCCCTGCGCGACCTGCTCGGCGAGGTGGGCGAGGAGGCCTGGGTGCGGCCACCCTTCCACTGCGACTACGGCTGGCAGATCCGGATCGGGCCGCGCAGCTTCGTCAACTTCAACGCGGTCTTCCTCGACGTCGCCCCGATCACCATCGGCGCCGACGTCCAGATCGGACCGAACGTGCAACTGCTCACCCCCACCCACCCCGTCGAGCCCGGGCCGCGCCGCGACAAGTGGGAGGCGGCCAAGCCGATCACCATCGGCGACAACGTCTGGCTCGGCGGCGGCGCGATCGTGCTCGCCGGTGTCACCGTCGGGGAGAACACCGTCGTCGGCGCGGGTGCCGTCGTGACGAAGGACCTGCCGGCCAACGTCGTCGCGTTGGGTAATCCGGCTCGCGTCGTACGCCAGCTCGACTGACCCCCGATCAAGCCCACCACCTGCACAAACGTCCATCCGCGACTGGCGCGGACAACCCGTCCACGGCACTGTGGGTGGTGACGTCGTCACCAGGAGGCGGGGATGATCGGTCGGGTGCTCGAACTGCGCGTGCACGGGGTCTCCAACACGCCCCCGGGCCAGATCCTCGGCCTGCGGCCCGCGCCGGGGGCCGACCCGCCCCCGCCGTGGCGCGTCGCGGGCGACCCGGTCACCGGCTTCTACCGCTCCCCCGCCGCCGGGCCGGACGACCCGATCGTCGTCGAGGCGTACAGCTGGGGGCAGTTGACCTCCGGCGGGCGGACCGCGCGTGACGTGGAACGGGCGCTGTGGACGCTGCTGCTGCCCTTCACCCTGGCCAACGTCGCGCTGCACGCCCGGCCGGGCATCCCGGCGGACCCGGACGACGAACGCCCGGCCGGCAGGTCGGGGGTCACCGCCTGGTTGATCCGGCTGTTCTGCCTGAGCCTCACCGGCACGCTCGCGCTCACCTTCACCGGTGTCGGCGTCGACCTCGTGGGCTGGCAGTGCGTCGATGAGGACTGCCTGCGCCGGATCCCCGGCCCCTGGGAGTTCCTCGGGCAGGGCTGGTGGAGCGAGGACGCGCGGCCCCTCGCCGTCGGCCTGCTCGCACCGCTCGGCGTGCTGGCCCTGCTCGGGCTGGTGAGCTGGCGGACCTACCAGTACGAGGCGCAGATGCCGGCCGAGCCGGTCCCCCTCACCGGCGCCCGGCCGCCCGACGGGACCCCGACGGGCGAGCCCGGGCAGCCCGTGCCGGAGCCACCGGCGCCCGAGCCGCCACCCGGCCCGCTGGGCAACCCGCTCCAGCACCCCACCTTCTGGGACGGGGAGGGGCAGCTCCGCCGCGCGGCCGTGCTGCACCTCTGCACCGGCGCCGTCGTGGCCGCCGCCGTACCGCTCGGCGCGGTCCTCGCGATGGACCCGCCCCACGGCGCCCGGGCCGCCGTCGCCTGGCCCACCGTGGCCGCGCTCGCCGCCGCCGTGCTGATCGCGGTCGTGGCGCTCGCGCGGCCCTGGCTGACCCGGCGCGCCGGCCGCACCCCGCTCGGCCGCTGGAGCGTGGCGGTCGCCGTGCTCACCGGCGCCGGGCTGGCGGGCACCCTGCTGATCCTGCTGCTGCCCGACGGGCCCGCGGGCACCCCGCTGGCCGACCTGCGCCAGGTGCCCGGCTGCGGCCGGCAGCCCGCCGCGCCACCGTGCCCGGCCGACCGGTCGCTGCCCGGCGTCGACCGGGTCGTCGCCTGGCTCGGCACCGGGCAACTGCTGCTGCTGATCGCGATCGGGTCGGTGAGCCGGTCGGGGCGGCGGGCACTCGCCGCGCCGGCGGCGGCCGCCCTGCTGCTCGCCCTCGGCGTCGCCTGGATCGCGGGCCGACTGCCCGGGATCCCGCCCGCGCCTCCGCCGTTGGAGGTCTGGATGCTCGCCGTCGGGGTCGTCGCGCTCGCCGCGACCGGCCTGCTGCTGCCGCGCGTGCCGACGCCGGCCGAGCGGCAGCCGCCGGAGCCCCACACCGACCTGGCCTGGGGCGGCCGGGCCCCGGCGCTCATCGCCGGCTTCGGCTGGGTGCTTTGCGTCTCCTACTGCGCCGGCCTGCTCTACTGGGTCACCGGCCGGCTCGGCGGCGGCGCGACGGCCGACGCGGTCTCCCCCGTGACGCCCCCGGTCCCGGTGACCTGGGCCGGGCTCGCGTTCGCCGTCGCCCTGCTCACGCTCGTCGCCACGGCCGCCCGGGCCGGCCTGATCTTCCTCCGCCTGCGCCGCCACGAGTACGCGGAGCTGGTGCCCGCCGGTCACCGGCTCTCCGGCCACGACCTGCGGCGCTGCCGGCAGGCGAGCGCCTGGCGGGCGCTGCACCGCCTGGTCGGCGAGCACGCGGTGCGACTGGTCGGCCGCTACGCCGCCGCGTCCGGGGTGCTGGTCACCCTCGGCTACGCCGCCGCGCTCTCCGGCGGCCGGCCCCACCCCACGGCGGCGACCGGCGGCGCCGCCGTGGTCGAGTGGATCTCCGGCGTGGGCGACCGGATGCTCGGCTGGCTGCCGGTGCTCGTCGGCGCGGTGGGTCTGCTGGTCTACCGGAACGACCTCGTCCGCCGCTCGGTCGGCGTGCTCTGGGACGTCGGCACCTTCTGGCCCCGGGCCGCGCACCCGCTCGCCCCGCCCAGCTACGCCGAGCGGGCCGTGCCCGAGTTGCAGACCCGTACGGCCGGGCTGCTGGCGCTGGACGAGCACGACCCCCGGGCCGTGGACGGGATCATCCTCTCCGGGCACAGCCAGGGCACGGTGATCTGCGCCGCGGTGATCCTCCAGCTTCCCGCCCGGTCGCGGCGGCGGATCTGGTACTTCTCCTACGGCTGCCAGCTCACCCGGCTCTACGGGCGCGTCTTCCCGGCGTACTTCGGGCCCGACCGGCTGCCGGTGCTGGCCGACGCGCTCACGCCGCCCGGTGGGCGCAGCCGCTGGACCAACTTCTGGCGGGCCACCGACCCCCTCGGCTGGCAGGTGACGGCGGGGGAACGCGAGGTCGCCGTACGCGACCCGGAGGCGCTGCACCCCAGCGACGGGGAGGTGGCCGACCCGCCGATCCGCAACCACAGCGGCTATCCGGAGGCGGCCGAGTTCCAGCGGGAGCGCTCGCGGGTGGCGCGGCTGCTGCGGCGGGGCGTGCCAGCGCCCCGGCGCGGCGCCGGCTGACCCCGGCCGGTGGCGGTGGGCGGGGCGCGGGTCAGGCCGGCGGCGGCTCGTCGAGCCGGACGACCAGGTCGGCGGCGTGCGCGGTGCCCGCCACCAGGGCGGCGTTGGCCTCGTCGCTGCCCGTCGCCCACGCCCGGGCCTGCTCCGCCGACCGCCCGTACGCCTGGTGCCGGGCCGTCAGCCGGCGCAGCCGCAGCTCGACGTCCAGGTCGAGGAACCACGCCTCGTGCAGCAACGACCGCACCTCGTCCCAGGGCGGCGCGCCCAGCAGCAGGTAGTTGCCCTCGGTGACCACCAGCCGCACCGACGGCGGCACCTCGATCGCCCCGGCCACCGGCTCCTCCAGGTCCCGCCGGAACGCCGGCGCGTAGACGGCGGTCGGCTCCAGCCGGCGCAGTCGCCGCAGCATCGAGACATAGCCGTTGGCGTCGAACGTGTCGACGGCGCCCTTGCGCTCGGCCCGGCCCAACCGGTGCAGCTCGGCCTGGGCCAGGTGGAAGCCGTCCATCGGCACCAGCCGGGCGGCGGGGCCGACCGCCTCGACGATCCGCTCCGCCAGCGTGGACTTGCCCGCGCCGGGCGCCCCGGCGATGCCGAGCAGCTGACGCGGGCCGGCGTCGGCGAGGGCGCGCGCCCGCGCGACCAACTCGTCGACCCCGACGACCCGGGCGGCCGTCATCAGCCGAGAACCGGCTCGCTGATCGCGAACCGCGCCTGCACCGCCGCCTGCGCGGTCTGCGGCTGCGGGTCGAGCTCCAGCTCCGGCGGCCCGCCCTCGACGCCGCCGCCCATCCCGTACGCCATCCGGCTCATCATGGGCCGCTCCGCCGCGCCCACGTCAGCCAGCTCGATCAGGGCGGTCACCCGGGCGCCGAGCGCCTCCGCGTATTCGCGGGCGCGCAACAGCGCGTCGGCGATCGCGGCGTGCCGGGCCTCCCGGTGGGCCGGGCTGTCCGGCCGCAGCGACCACCACGGCCCGGCCACCTCGACCTGGTCCTGGTCGGCCAGGCGCAGCATCAGGTCGCCGAGCGCGGTGAAGTCGCTGACCGTCACGGTGGTCGCCACGCTGCCGTGGTACGCGACCACGCGCTCGCCGGAGCGCCGGGTCTCCGGCCGGACCCGCAGCTCGCCGGTCTCCCGCCGGTCGATCGCGGGGCCGTAGCCGTCGAGCAGCACCCGGACGGCGGCGGCCCGCTCGGCCAGTCGGGTCAGGGTGGCCTCCCGGTCCCGGTCGCGGGCCGTGGCGGTCACCGTGAACCGGGCGATCTCGGGAGGGACCTCCCGGTACGCCTCGCCGCGCACCGCCACCACCGGCCCGTCCACCATGCCCTCACCCTAACCGCGCTCCCGCCCGCCCGCCCGCCACGCGCGGGAAGCGACGCGCGCGACGACCGGCCGACGTGCCGCGGCGCGCCGACCGTCCTCGGCGCCGGTTCGCGGGTGCAGGAGACCCTGCGGGCCGCCCGGTCAGGCGGGGTCGGCGGATGCCGGGAGGTGGCCGGTGTAGGCGACGGTGCCGGGGCCGACGCGGCAGCCGGTGAGGTGCCCGCCCGCCTCGCCCAGCGCCAGCAGGTACGCGAGCTCGTCGGCGTGGTCCCCGCTCGTCGGGAACTCCCGCCGGGACGCGTGCAGGTCCCGGTCGAGCAGGGCCGTCCGCAGGTCGCGGGCCTGCCGGTAGCCCTCGACGAGCGCGTCCAGGTCGTCGCCGACCAATGCCGCCGACAACTCGTCCAGGTAGGCGCGCACCCGGTCGAGCTGCCGGACGACCTGCTCGCGGTTGTGGAACAACATGTCCGCGGTCCGCTTCGCGGGCGTACCGGCGATCCGGGTGCCGTCCCGGAAGCTGCCCGCGGCGAGCCCGAGCACGGCGTCCCGGACGTCCGACCGGGCCACCGCCCCGGCGAGGCTGCCGGCCAGCAGGTGGGGGACGTGGGACGACAGGGCCACCACCGCGTCGTGCACGGATGGGGACATCGGCACCACCCGGGCCGCGAAGACGTCCACGACGAGGCCGGCCAGGAGCCGGAACGCGTCGATGCCCTCCGGCTCCGGGCAGAGCACCCAGGCCGCCCCCTCGAACAGCGCCGGCACGGCGGCGGTCAGCCCGAACCGCTCCGTGCCGGCCATCGGGTGCCCGGGGACGAACCGGCCGGTCAGGCCGCGCTCGACGGCGAAGGCCGCCAACCCGCCCTTGGTGCTGCCCACGTCGGTGACCACGCAGCCCTCGGGCGTGTGGGCGGCGACGGTGACCAGGGCGTCCGGCAGGGTCGGCAGCGGCCCGCAGAGGAACACCAGGTCACGGTCGCGCACCGCCTCGACCAGTTCGTCGGGGAAGGCGATCCCCCGCCGGCGCCCCTCCGCCCGGGTGGCCTCGTCGGGATCCCAGCCGGCGACGTCCACGCCCGCCTCGTGCAGCCGCACCAGGATCGACCCGCCGATGAGGCCGGTGCCCACCACGGCGGCCCGCAACGGCCCGCCGGGTCTCTCACGCATCAGGCACCTCGGCGTTTCGGTCGGTACATGTCGAGGACGCCGGCCGTGCTCAGCCGCGCAGCCGGCCGGCGACCGCCGCCACGTGCGCGTCGGACGCGGTCAGCGCCACCCGGACGTGCTGCCGGCCGGCCGGGCCGTAGAGGGTGCCGGCGGCGGCCAGGATGCCCCGGCGGGCCAGCCAGTCGACCGTCTCCCAGCCGTCCTCACCCCGGGTCAGCCAGAGGTAGAGGCCCGCCTCGGAGTGCTCGACGGTGAAGCCGGCCCCGGTGAACGCGGCGTGCAGGATCTCCCGCCGGGCCCGGTAGCGCTCCCGCTGCTCGTCGGCGTGCCGCTCGTCGCGCAGCGCGGCCACCATCGCGGCCTGCACGGGCGCGGGCACGATCATGCCGGCGTGCTTGCGGACCTTGAGCAGTTCCGCCACGAGCGCCGGGTCACCGGCGACGAACCCGGCCCGGTAGCCGGCCAGGTTGGACCGCTTGGAGAGCGAGTGCACCGCCAGCACGCCGTCGTACGACCCGCCGCAGACCTCGGGCGAGAGCACCGAGACCGGCTCGGCGGACCAGCCCAGGGGCAGGTAGCACTCGTCGCTGGCGACCACCGCGCCGCGCTCCCGGGCCCAGTCGACCACCTTGCGCAGGTGGGCCGCCGGCAGTACCCGCCCGGTCGGGTTGCCCGGCGAGTTGACCCAGACCAGGCGCACCCGGGGGGTCGGGCCGACCGCGGTCAGCGAGTCGGCGCGCACGACGGTGGCCCCGACGAGCCGGGCGCCGTCCTCGTACGTCGGGTAGGCGACCGACGGCACCACGACGACGTCACCGGGGCCCACCCCGAGCAGGGTGGGCAGCCAGGCGACGAGTTCCTTGGTGCCGATCGTCGGCAGCACGCCGAGGCCGTCGACGCCCGCCCCGCAGGCCCGCGCGACCCACGCGGCGATCGCCTCGCGCAGCGCCGGCGTGCCGGCGGTCAGCGGGTAGCCCGGGGCGTCCGCCGCCTCGGCGAGCGCCCGCCGGATCACCTCGGGCACCGGATCGACCGGCGTGCCCATGGAGAGGTTGATCAGGCCCTCCGGGTGCGCCGCGGCCAGCGCGGCCGCGGCGTCCAGGGTGTCCCAGGTGAACTCGGGCAGCCGCGACGAGACCGGCACGGGACGGTTCAGTGTCCCTCGCCGCGCGGCGGCTGCGCGGCGACGAAGGACGCGTCCTTCTCCACCTTGCCGATCTTCGAGGCGCCACCGGGCGAGCCCAGGTCCTCGAAGAACTCGTAGTTGGCGCCGGTGTAGTCCTTCCACTGCTCCGGGACGTCGTCCTCGTAGAAGATCGCCTCGACCGGGCAGACGGGCTCACAGGCACCACAGTCGACGCACTCGTCGGGGTGGATGTAGAGCATCCGGTTGCCCTCGTAAATGCAGTCGACCGGGCACTCCTCGATGCATGCCTTGTCGAGCACATCCACGCACGGCTCGGCGATGATGTAGGTCACCGGTCTTCTCCTCCGCAAGACACGCCGCGATCACCCGCGACGGTAAGAGCCTAGTATCTCGCCGGGGAGGGGGTCGATCGTGCTCCGACAGCAGGATGTGGGACACCGGATCGTGGTTCGCCGGATTGTGGGGATTCGCGAAGGCCGGCCCCTCTTCTCGGACGCCCTCGGCGAGCTGGTCGAGCTGAGCGAGACCCATCTCACTCTCGCCACCGCACAGGGCCGGCTCCGGGTCCCGGTGGCCGAGGTGCACCGGGCCAAGCGGGTGCCGCCGACCCGCCGGCCCACCGCCGCGGCCGTGGTCGAGCTGGAACTGGCCGCCGACGAGGCGTGGCCCGCCGCAGTCCGGGGTCGGCTCGGGGACTGGCTGCTGCGCGCGGCCGACGGCTGGACCGGCCGGGCCAACTCGGCGCTGCCGGTCGGCGACCCGGACCGGCCGCTGCCCGCCGCGCTCGACGCGGTGGAGCGCTGGTACGCCGACCTCGGCCAACCGGCGCTGGTCAACACCCCGCTGCCGCTCGCCGCCCCGGTCGGCGCCGAACTGGACGCGCGGGGCTGGGGCAGCGGCCCGCCCGTGCTGGTGCAGACCGTGCCCCTGGCGGGGCTGCCGCCGGCCGCCGCCGGGTCACCGCCGGTCGAGCTGGCCACCGCGCCGTCGGACGACTGGCTCGCCGTCGTCGCGGGCCGCAAGGGCGGCCTGCCGGACGCCGCCCGGCACGTGCTCACCGCCGTGGGCCAGGTCCGCTTCGCCCACGTGTACGCCGACGGCGCGCTGGTCGCCATCGGCCGCGGCACGGTCACCGGGTCGGGGCGCTGGCTCGGGCTCAGCCTGATCGAGGTGCGGCCCGAGGCGAGGCGGCAGGGCCTGGCGGGCCGGGTCATCCGCGCGCTCGCCGACTGGGGCGCCGCGACCGGCGCCTCGCGCGCCTTCCTCCAGGTCGAGCAGCGCAACACCCCGGCGGTGGCCCTCTACCGGGCTCTCGGCTTCACCACCCACCACACCTACCTGACCCGCACCGCCCCGCACTGACCGCGTCGCCTTCCGCCGCGTACGGGAGGCGCGCCCGGCATCCGGGCCGCGCCCTCTGGGCGGGGGCCCTGCCCCATCTGTGGGGCAGCTCGACAGGAGCCGCACAGGGCCATGCTGCCGCCACGAGCGCCAGGGCCGGTCCCGGCGCGGCCGGCGCGCGCCCGTGGACCGGAGCCGCGCGGGTCAGCGACGGACGACCTTGCGGGGCTTGGTGGCCTTCAGCTCGGCGTACCGCTTGAGGGACTGCGAGCGGTGGTCGAGGCCGAGCGCCGTGAGCAGCAGGTAGCCGAGCAGCACCCCGACGCCGGTGGCCGCGAGGTAGAGCCAGATCTGGGCGAAGAACGTGCCCGCGCCCCCGCCGAACGGGTTCTCCCCGACCAGCAGCGGCCCGACCAGCACCGTCAGCAGCAGCGCGACGCCGACCGCGGCGGCCATGTCGGACCCCCAGGCGGCGACCGGCCGACGCCTGCCCCAGAGGAAGGCGACCACGGCCAGCACCAGCCCGATCACCGCGAACATCCCGAGCGACACCCGGTCGGCGGCGGCGGTGTCGTCACCGTCGAAGCCGAACCGGATGACCAGCCGGGCGACCACGTTGACCCCGAACAGCGCGATCGCGAGTATCCCGATCGCGCGCCACCGCTCCCTCATCGCACGCCTCCCGCCGTACCGCCCGCCTCCGCGGCGGGCTTCCTGGCAGGAATGTCTACCACCGGATCCGGTGTCTCGTCAGTCCCCCGGACGGACGGGCGGCGGCGCCAGGACCTGCCGGAAGCCCATCACCGCGAAGGTCATCGCGCCGGCCACGATCATCGCCAGGCCGACCCAGTTGTCGCCGGCGACGAGCAGGTCCCCCTCGGTGGTGCGGACCGCCGCGACCGCCATCAGGACGAACCAGGGCAGCGCGGGCAGCGCCACCGCCCAGCGACGGCCGACCGCCTCGTGGGCGAACCAGCTCAGCGCGATGTTGGCGGCGACGGCGAGGACCACCGAGAGGCCGATCAGCTGCCCGCCGACCCGGAGCGTGGCGAGCAGCAGCTCCAGCACACCGGTCAGCACCCCGCCGAGGACGGCGACCAGCCCGCCGGCCACCCGCAGGGCCAGGTCGAGCAGCAGCCGGGACCGGCCGGGCGGCGGTGGCGGGGCGCTCTCCTCGGGGACGACCGACATCGGCGCGGCGGGCGGTGTCACCGGAGGCCGGCCGCCCCGACCGGGGACCGGTCCGGGCCGTCGGCGACATCGAGCCCGGCGAAGAGGTCGTCCTCCCAGCCGTACGGCCCGCTGCCCGGGCCCTTCCCGCCCACCGCGAGGGTGTAGTACTCCACGCCCATGAACTCGCTGCCGAAGTTGCCGGCGATCGAGTAGAGCCAGGAGGTGTCGGGGATCTGGGTGGCGTGCGCGCGCATCGCCGCCTCCTTGGCGGCATGCTGGTCGGTGGCGTCGATCCGCGCCGCGATCTGCGCGTCGGGCGTGCAGAACGGCAGCTCGGTGGCCTGGTCGATGCCGGCGAAGGGGTTGTCCGACGAGTCGGCGAAGTGCTCCATGCCGGCTTCCAGGACGCTCTGCGGCATGGCCGTCCAGTAGACCTTGGCCGGGGCGAGGCCCTCGGCGCGGGCCAGCTCGACGGCGCGCATCGTCACCCGGTGCGCCTGGATGTGGTCGGGGTGCCCGTAGAAGCCGTTGCCGTCGTACGTGACGACGACCTGCGGGCGTACCTCCCGCATGATCTCCACCAGGTGGCCGGCGGCCTCGTCGAGGTCGGCCTGCCAGAAGGCCCGGGGGTGCTCGTTGGTGGCGAGCCCCATCATGCCCGAGTCGCGGTAGCGGCCGGCGCCGCCGAGGAAGCGGTGGTCGGTGACGCCGAGCGCGGCGCACGCGGCGTTCAGCTCGGCGATCCGCCACCCGCCGAGCTGGTCGGCCTCGGCGGCGGCGAGCTGGGCCAGCGCCGGCACGTGGATCTCGCCCTCCTCGCCGAGCGTGCAGGTCACCAGGGTGACGTGGGCACCGGCGGCGGCGTAGTGCGCCATCGTCGAGCCGGTGCCGATGGACTCGTCGTCGGGGTGCGCGTGGACCAGCAGGAGGCGGCGGTCGGGCAGCGTCGTCACGGTGGTCACTCTATCCGGCGGTTCTCCTCCGCCGGCCGTGACGCGTCCACGCAGGTCGGCCACATCACCCCCGGCGCCGCTCTACGATCTGGCCTGTGGACTTTCCGGAGCTGGCCGCCCGCACCCGCCGGTTCAGCCGCGGAGCGCCGCGCGCGGTCGCCGTGGCCGACGACGGCTCCCGGGTGGTCTTCCTGCGCTCGGCCGGCCCGGAGGACCCGGCCGACGCGCTCTGGCTGCTGGACGTGGCGACCGGCGAGGAACGGCTGGTCGCCGACCCGGCGGCGCTGCTCGGGGCGGACGTCGACGTCGACGCGCTCAGCCCGGGCGAGCGCGCGCTGCGCGAGCGGCTGCGGCTGAGCGCCTCCGGCATCGGCTCGTACGCGCTGGACGCCGCCGGCCGGGTGGCGGTCTTCGCGCTGGCCGGGCGGCTGTTCCGGGCCGACCTGGTGCACGGTGACGTGGTCGAGGTGGCCACCGTCGGCCCGGTGCTCGACCCGCGGCCCGACCCGACCGGGCAGCGCCTGGCGTACGTGACCGACGCCGCCGAGGGGGTCCGCCGGGGTCAGCTGCGGGTGGTCGAGCACGACGGCACGGACACCCTGCTGGCCGGCGAGGACTCCGGGGTGACCTGGGGGTTGGCCGAGCACATCGCGGCCGAGGAGTTCGACCGGTTCCGCGGCTACTGGTGGGCGCCCGACGGGCGCTCCGTGCTGGCCGCCCGGGTGGACGAGTCCCGGCTGGACCGCTGGCACCTGCACGACCCGGCCGACCCGGCGAGCCCGCCGACCACGGTCGCGTACCCCCGGGCGGGCGGCCCGAACGCCGAGGTCAGCCTGCACCTGCTCGACCTCGACGACGGCTGGGTCGACGTGCACTGGGACCGGGAGACCTACCCGTACCTGACCGCGGTGCACTGGGCCGACGGCGGGCCGCTGATCACCGTGCTGCGCCGTTCCCAGCAGCACGGCCTGGTGCTCGCGGTCGACCCGCGTACCGGCGAGACGCAGGTGCACGCCGAGCTGGCCGACCCGCGCTGGGTGGAGCCGATCCCCGGCACCCCGGCGCACCTGCCGGACGGCCGGGTGCTGGTCGGCGGGGAACTGGCCCACGACGGGTACGACGCCCGCTGCCTCTTCGCCGACGGCACCCTGCTCACCCCGCCGTCGCTCTACGTGCGGCGGGTGGTGGGGCGGCTGCCCGGCGGCACCGGCCCGGCCGACCTGCTGGTGGAGGCGAGCGACGGGGAGCCGAGCGAGCGGCACCTGTTCCGGGTACGCACCACGATCGGCGGCGGCGTCGACGCCCGCCGGATCACCACCGACCCGGGCTGGCACACCGCCGCCGTCGGCGGGAACGTCCTGGTGGTGGGCAGCGCCTCGCTCGACCACCCGGGCACCCGGTGGACGGTGTGGCAGGGCGAGCGCGAGGTGGGCGTGCTGCGTTCGCTCGCCGCGACCCCGCCGTATTCTCCGCTGCCGCTGCTGGAGCGGGTCACCGACCGGCGGCTGCCGACGGCGGTGCTCTACCCGGACAACTACGTCACCGGGCGGCGGCTGCCGGTGCTGCTGGACGTCTACGGCGGGCCGGGGCACCAGGAGGTGCTGGCCGCCCGCTCGGCCTGGCTGGAGCGCCAGTGGTGGGCCGACGCCGGCTTCGCGGTGGTCACCGTCGACAACCGCGGCACCCCGGGCGTGGCCCCCTCCTTCGAGAAGGCGATCCACCGGCGGGTGGCCGACGTCGTGCTGCTCGACCAGGTGGACGCACTCACCGCGTTGGCTGGCAAGCACCCCGACCTCGATCTCGGCCGGGTGGCCGTGCGCGGCTGGTCGTTCGGCGGCTGGCTGGCGGGGCTGGCGGTGCTGCGGCACCCGGAGCTGTTCCGGTGCGGCATCGTCGGGGCGCCGGTCACCGACTGGGCGCTGTACGACACCGCGTACACGGAGCGCTACCTTGGCCTGCCGGACGACGGCACGGACATCTACGCGCACCACTCGCTGGTGGAGCTGGCCGGCGAGCCGGTGACCGATCCGGAGTCGGCCCGGCCGCTGCTGCTGGTGCACGGCCTGGTCGACGACAACGTGGTGGCCGCGCACACCCTGCGCCTTTCGGCGGCGCTGCTGGCGACCGGCCGGCCGCACTCGGTGCTCCCGCTGACCGGGGCCACCCACATGGCCGCCGGCGGCACCGCGGAACGCCTGCTCAGGCTGGAGCTGGACTTCGTCCGCCGGCACCTGTAAGGAAGGGCACCTTGTTAACGCCTGCGGTAGAGGAAGGGGCCCTTCCTAACACGACGGGCGGCGCGGGGCGGATGCGCGGAGGCCCCGGTCGACGACGTTGTCGACCGGGGCCCGTCCGTGCGGTTGGTGCCTGAGGGTTACTTCTTGACGTACGCGTTCACGAAGGCCGGGTAGCCGAAGACGCTGGAGACGAAGACCCCGCCGGCCTTGGAGCCGTGCACGAGGTAGGCCACGTCGACGTAGAGCGGCACGACCGGGGCGTGCTCCTTCATGATCCGCTCGTCGAGCTTGGCCCACTCCGGGCCCTGCTCGCCCGGCGGCAGGGCCAGGATCCGGTCGAACTCGGCGTTGATCGCCGGGTCGTTGAAGTACGCGCTGTTGCTGTTGCCCTCGGCCTTGATGGTGCGGCCGTCGTAGAGCACCGGCAGGATCGAGGCGCCGCTCGGCCAGTCCGCCGCCCAGTTACCGATGTACAGGTCCCAGGGGTTGTCCTTCTTCTTGACCTCGTCGAGCTTCGAGTCGTCCGGGATGTTACGGACCGTGATCTTGAAGCCGGCCCGCTCCAGGTTGCCCTTGAGCTGGGTGGCCATCTGCTGCTCGGTCGTGTTGTCCGCGACGCCCAGGACCAGCTCCGGCGTCTGGCCGCCGAGCAACTCCTTGGCCTTGTCGACGTTGCCGTTGGCGCCGGCCGGGTACGCGTCGAACGCCTTGTAGCCGATCGTCGACGACGGCATCAGCGTGGTCATCGGGGAGGCGACGGTCTGCCCGCCGACGGACTTGATCAGGCCCTCGCGGTCGATGGCGTAGTTCAGCGCCTGGCGGACCTTCAGGTCCTTCACCCGCTGGTTGTTGATGACGAGCTGGTTGGAGCTCGGCGTCGGGGAGAGGATGGTCCGCTCCTTGAGCGCCGGGTCGTTGGCGACCTTGGCGACCAGCGAGGCGGGCACGTAGTTGAAGGCGACGGCGCTCTGGTCGGCGCCGTTGTCGGCGATCACCCGGTTGTTCGCGGCGTCGGCCGTCGCGCCGAAGCTCCAGACGAACTGGTCCGGGTACTGGTGCCGCACCGGGTCGGTGTTCGGGTCCCAGTGCGGGTTGCGGTCCAGGGTGATCTGCACGCCGACCTGGTTCTTGGCGATCTTGTAGGGACCGGACGAGAACGGCTGGTGGTCCAGGTTGACGCCGGTGTCCTTGTCGGCCGGCAGCGGCGCGGTGGTCGGCAGCGAGACCGCGAACGGCAGGTCACAGCGGGGCTTGGCGAACTCGAAGCGCAGGGTCTTCGCGTCCGGGGTGCTCAGGCCCGGGGGCAGCGAGGTCTTGTTCTTCTTGAAGTCCCACTTGGTGTCGAACTGCGGGCTGTCGGCCAGCCACTCCTGGATGTAGGTGGGGCCGCCCGACAGGTCCGGGTCGAAGGAGCGGGCGATGCCGTACGCGATCTCCTTGGAGGTGATCGGGCGGCCGTCCTCGAACTTGACCCCGTCCTTGATCTTGAATTCCCAGACCTTGCAGTCGTTGTTGACGTTGGTGCCCGGCGTCTCGGCCAGGTCGCCGACGAGGACCAGGCTGCCCTTGCCGTCGTCCTTCCACGTGGTCAGGTAACGGGAGAACAGCGGCGACGTCATCAGGCCGGCGAACGAGTACGTCCGCTGCGGGTCCAGGTGGGAGATGGGGGTCTCCCGGATGATCGTGAAGGTGCCGCCCTTCTGGGCGCCCGGCACCTCGGCCGCCGGGCCCTTGGAGTCCTTCGGGTCCGTCGCGATGACCCCGGTCTGCTGCCGGTTGGTGTCCACCGTGGTGCCCTCGCCCGTGTTCTCCGAGCACGCACCCAATGCCACAACCAGAGCGATCGCGCCGCCTGCGGCGGCCGCCACGCGTGGTCGCATCTCCTACCTCCTCCACCCAGGTGCCGCCGGGCGTGAACGCCGACGTCCCGAGGATCGTAAAGAAGAAAACCTACGAGTTGTGTAACAGTTGTCGATAAATTTCACCGCCATCCGACCGGCGGACACCCGGGGCGGGCACGCCGGCCGGGACGGGCGGTTCACCCGAGCCGTACGCGGGGGTCGATGGCGGCGTAGAGCAGGTCGACCAGCACGTTGGCGAGCACCACGAAGACCGCCGAGATGAGCACGGTCGCCATGATGGTGGGCAGGTCGCCGGCGCGCACCGCCTCGACGGCGGTCCGCCCCAGCCCCTGGATGCCGAAGGTGGTCTCGGTGATCACCGTGCCGCCCAGCGCCGCCCCGACGTCCAGGCCGGCGATGGTGACCACCGGGGTGATCGCGGCGCGCAGCGCGTGCCGCCCGTAC
Source organism: Micromonospora sp. NPDC049139 (assembly GCF_055586845.1). Taxonomy (NCBI): domain Bacteria; kingdom Bacillati; phylum Actinomycetota; class Actinomycetes; order Micromonosporales; family Micromonosporaceae; genus Micromonospora; species Micromonospora sp. NPDC049139. The sequence goes on from NZ_JBVJHK010000002.1 coordinate 408,485, forward strand.
ACCTTCGGTTTCGCCAGGCCCTTCGCCCGCGCGGTGCGCACGAAGTCCTCGGAGAGCGTCTCCAGCATCTGCGCCCTCGACAGCCGGGCGTAGATGGCGGAGAAGAGGAAGGCCAGCGCGACCCAGGAGAGCACCAGGCCGCTGGCCCACTTCAGGGGATTGTCGAAAATCGACGTGTAGCTCGGCACGGGCAGCAGGCGCAGGTTGTAGACGAAGACCAGCAGCAGCACCGCGCCGACGAAGTAGAGCTGCAGCGAGGCACCGGTCAGCGAGAAGCCGATCGCGGCCCGGTCGAGCCAGGTGCCCCGGCGCAGCGCCGAGACCATGCCGAGGCCGACGCCGAGCAGCAGCCAGAGGATCGCCGCCGGGATCACGATGCTCAGCGTCACCGGCAGCACCCGGGCGATGGTGTCCAGCACCGCCTCGTTGTTGACGTACGACCAGCCCAGGCAGGGCGCGTCGCACCGGCCGCCCTGGGCGCTGCCCAGGTCCCGCCCGGTGAAGATGCCCTTCATGTAGCCGGCGTACTGGGTGATCAGCGGGTCGCGCAGGCCCAACTCCTCGCGGACCCGCTCCAGCCGCTCGGGGTTGCAGTTCTTCGGGCACATGCCGCTGACCGGGTCGCGGGGCAGCGCGAAGAACATCAGGAAGGTCAGCACGCTCACCGCGAACAGGGTGAGCACCGCGGAGAAGATCCGCTTGATCAGGAAGCGCGCCATCGGAAACCCCTACCGGGACGACTTCGGGTCGAGCGCGTCGCGCAGCGCGTCGCCGAAGAGGTTGAACGCGAACACGAGCGCGAAGATCGTGATGCCGGGGAAGAAGACGAACGCCGGGTCGGTCTGGAGGTAGTCCAGGCTCTGGTAGATCATCCGACCGAAGCTCGGCGTCTCCTCGGTCAGCCCGACCCCGATGAACGACAGCGCGGCCTCGCTGGTGATGAACTGCGGCACCGCCAACGAGAACGACACCAGGATCGGCGCCCAGATGTTCGGCAGCAGTTGCCGGAAGAGCATGTGCGCCAGCCCGGCGCCGCTGGCCTTGGCGGCCTCCACGAACTCCCGCTCGCGCAGCGCGATCACCTGGCCGCGGACCAGCCGGGCGGTGCCGGTCCAGCCGAAGATCGCGAAGACGGCGATCAGCACCCCGACCCCGAAGGCGGGCGAGACCGCGTCCCGCTCGCCGTAGAAGCGCAGCGTCAGGGTCGGGGTCAGGGCCAACGCGATGATCAGGAACGGCATGGCCAGGGTCAGGTCGGTGATCCAGTTGATCACCGCGTCGAGCCAGCCGCCGAGGTAGCCGGCGAGCGCGCCGAGCGCGATGCCGATGGCCGCCGTGATCACCGCCGCCGCGAAGGCGATCAGCAGCGAGGTACGCAGGCCGTACACCAGCCGGATGAAGATGTCCCGGCCGAGGTTGGGCTCCAGCCCGAAGAAGTGGTCCCCCGACACGCCACCGGCGTAGCCCAGCGGCATGCCGAAGCCGTCCAGCTTGGCCTGGAACTGGTCGCGCGGGCTGATCCCGTAGAACGCCTCGATCAGCGGCGCGGCGAGCGCCACCAGCACGAAGAAGACCAGCATCGCCCCGCTGGCCATCGCCGTCCGGTCGCGGCGCAGCCGGAGCATGGCGAGTTGGCCGGGCGACCGGCCGACGAAGCCCTTCTCCTTCGGCGCGTCGGCGCCGCCACCCGAGTCGATCTCGGCCAGCGCCACGCCCTCCACCGGGGACATGCTCATCTCGACACCTCCTCGACGCCCGCACCCGTGCCCGCCGGCTCGCCGCCCACGCCGTCCGCCGGCTCGCCGCCCGCGCCGTCCGCCGGCTCGCCGCCCGCGCCGTCCGCCGGCCCGGCGGCCGACGTCGCCGGCTGCCCGGCCGGGGCGGCCTCGACGGGCCCCCGCTCCGGGAAGTGGCAGGCCGCGGCCTGGCTTCCGCCGTCGCGGGGCACCAGCGCCGGCTCCTCGGTGGCGCAGATGTCCTGCGCCTTCCAGCAACGGGTGCGGAACCGGCAGCCCGACGGCGGGTTGAGCGGGGTGGGCACGTCGCCGGCCAGCCGGATCCGGCCGGCCGGGCCGAGCTTGGTGACGTCCGGGATCGCCGAGAGCAGCGCCCGGGTGTACGGGTGCTGCGGGCGCTCGTAGATGTCGTCCCGGTCGCCGATCTCGACGATCTTGCCGAGGTACATGACGGCGACCCGCTGGCAGAAGTGCCGCACCACGGCCAGGTCGTGCGCGATGAAGACGAACGCCAGGCCCAGGTCGCGCTGCAGGTCGCGGAGCAGGTTGACCACCTGCGCCTGGATCGACACGTCCAGGGCGGAGACCGGCTCGTCGGCGACGATCAGCTTCGGCCGCAGCGCCAGGGCGCGGGCGATGCCGATGCGCTGGCGCTGGCCGCCGGAGAACTCGTGCGGGTACCGGTTGTAGTGCTCCGGGTTCAGCCCGACCAGCTCCAGCAGCTCCTGCACGCGGGCCTTGATCCCGCCCGGCGGGTCGATCCCGTTGACCTGCAACGGCATCGCGACGATCCGGCCGACGGTGTGCCGGGGGTTCAGCGAGGCGTACGGGTCCTGGAAGATGATCTGAAGGTCCTGCCGCAGCGGGCGCAGCTCACGCCGGCCGGCGTGGGTGATGTCCCGCCCGGCGAACTCGATGCTCCCCGCGCTGGGCTCCAGCAGGCGGACCAGCATCCGGCCGGTCGTCGTCTTGCCGCAGCCGGACTCCCCCACCAGACCGAGCGTCTCGCCCGGGCGCACGTCGAAGTCCAGCCCGTCCACGGCCCGCACCAGGCCCGTGCTCCGCAGCCCGCTGCGCACCGGGAAGTGCTTGGCCAGCCCGCGCACCCGCAGCAGCGGCTCGACCGTCTCCACACTCATCGGGCAACCCCCACGTGGGCGATGTCCTCCGCGTACAACCGGGTCCGGTCGTCGGCGGAGAGGTGACAGGCCACCAGGTGGCCGGGCGCGCCCGCCGGGCGCAGCTCCGGGACCTCGGTGCGCGAGCGGTCGCCGTTGCGGTCGGCGTACCGGCAGCGCGGGTGGAAGGCGCAGCCGGGCGGGAGGTTGATCAGGCTGGGCGGGTTGCCCTTGATCGGCACCAGGTCCGCGTCCGCGTCGCCGTGCAGGGAGGGCACGCTGGAGAGCAGGCCCCAGGTGTACGGGTGCTGCGGCCGGCGGAGCACCTGCTCGACGCTGCCGTGCTCGACGGCCCGCCCGCCGTACATGACCAGCACCTCGTCGGCGACCTGGCTGACCACACCCAGGTCGTGCGTGATCATGATGATCGCGGAGTGGAACTCGGCCTGGAGGTCGGCCAGCAGGTCGAGGATCTGCGCCTGCACGGTCACGTCCAGGGCGGTGGTCGGTTCGTCGGCGATCAGCAGGTCCGGGTCGTTGACCAGCGCCATGGCGATCATCGCCCGCTGCCGCATGCCGCCGGAGAACTCGTGCGGGTACTGGTCGAAGCGGCGGGCCGGCTGCGGGATGCCGACCCGGCCCAGCATGTCCACCGCGCGCTGGCGGGCCTCGCGCTTGCCGGCCTTCGGGTGGTGCACCCGGTACGCCTCGGCGATCTGCCTGCCCACCGTGAAGTACGGGTGCAGCGCGGACAGCGGGTCCTGGAAGATCATCGCCATGTCCCGGCCGCGCAGCCGGCGTACCTCCTCCTCCGGCAGGCCGACCAGTTGGCGCCCGCCGACGGAGATCTCCCCGGTGATGGTGGTCCGCTTGGCGTTGTGCAGGCCGAGGATGGCCAGCGAGGTGACGCTCTTGCCCGAGCCCGACTCGCCGACGATGCCGAGCGTGCGCCCCCGCTCCACCGCGAAGGACACCCCGTCGACCGCGCGCACCACGCCGTCCTCGGTGTCGAAGCGGACCCGCAGGTCGCTCACCCGCAGGTACGGATCCTGGCCGGAGCGCTGCTCCGGCACGCTGGGGCGGCCCGGTTCCCCGGACGACGCCGACTCCGGACTGCCCACGACCGCCTCCCTCAGTGACGAAGAGAACCTACAGGAAATCACTGAGGGTGAAAATAAGCTACATAACCGAGGGCTGTCAGCGGGCCACAGCGTAACGACTCTGCAACGGGCTCCGACACCCCCACCAGCACATCCACCGCCACAACTGAAACATCCGACGCACCTCAGGTGCGACCATGGCTGCGTCAGTCACGGGAGGATCCCGTCGATGAGGTGGAGGTGACCATGACCGCGGCGGTGTTCGGCCACGACGGCCCGTGGACCGAAGAGGAGTACCTCGCCCTCGGCGAGACGCAGGACCGCGTCGAGCTCTTCGACTGGAGCCTTCACGTGACCCCAGGACCCACCCCTCTTCACCAGAACATCTCCGGCGAGTTGCGCGCCGCGCTCCGGGCACCGGTCCGGGCAGCCGGCCTACGCGTGCTGGAAGCGGTGAACGTCCGGCTCCGGCCGGGACGCATCCCGATACCCGACCTTGTGATCACCAACGACGTCGATCTCCGCGTGCTCGTCATCGACGCCCGCGATGTGCGGCTGGTGTGCGAGATCATCTCACCGAGCAACGCCGCTACCGACAAGGTGCTCAAGATGCACTACTACGCGGCGGCCGGCATCGAGTGGTACCTCCTCGTGGAGCAGGAGAACCTGACCATGCACCTGTACCAGCGGCAGGGCGCCCACTACGTCGAGCGGTCGGTGACCAAGGCCGGCGACGAGCTGGAGCTGACCGAGCCCGTACGGGTCACGATCCGGCCGGAGGACCTGCTCGCCTGACGGATGTCGGTGGGCTCGCCTAGGGTCGGGCGCATGAGCGAGCGCCAGCGAGCGAATCATCAACGCAACCCGGTGGTGCCGTCGTGACCGAGTTCGACGCGGCGGCCGCCGCGGTGCAGGCCGCGCTCGACGCGGGAGCCCGATACGCCGACGCCCGGGTGATGCACCGCCGCTACGAGTCCATGTCGGCCCGCAACGGCGACATCGAGGAGCTGACCCAGGACGAGAGCATCGGGCTGGGCGTCCGCGCGCTGGTCGGGTCGAGCTGGGGCTTCCACGCCGTACCGGAGCTGTCCGACGCCGCCGCCCGCGAGGCCGGCCGGCGCGCCGCGCGGATCGCCACGGCGAGCGCGCGGGTCCCGGGGCCGCCGATCGACCTGGTGCCGGCCGCGGCGGTGACCGCGAGCTGGGCGTCCCCCTGCGTGGTGGACCCGCTCGGCGTGCCGCTCTCCGACAAGGGCGACCTGCTGGTCGGTGCCACGCGGACGATGGCGGAGCACGGCGCCGACGTGGCCGAGGGCCTCTACCAGGTCTGGGACACGGCCAAGTGGTTCGTCTCCAGCGAGGGGCACCGGATCGACCAGCGGATCCGGGAGTGCGGCGGCGGCATCTCCGCCACCGTCGTCGGTGACGGGGAGACCCAGCGCCGCTCCTACCCGAGCTACCGAGGCCAATACGGCACCACCGGCTGGGAGCTGGTCACCTCGCTCGACCTGGCCGCGCAGGCGGCGCGGATCGCCGAGGAGGCCCGGGCGCTGCTCACCGCGCCGCCCTGCCCCGCCGGCGAGACCGACCTCATCCTCGGCGGCGAGCAACTCGCCCTGCAGATCCACGAGTCGGTCGGGCACGCCATCGAGCTGGACCGGATCCTCGGCTGGGAGGCCGCCTTCGCCGGCACCTCCTGGTTGGACCTGGCCCAGCTCGGCTCGCTGCGCTACGGCTCCGAGCTGATGAACGTCACCATCGACCCCACCATCCCCGGCGCGCTCGGCAGCTTCGGCTTCGACGACGAGGGCTCCCCGGCCGTCAAGCGCGACGCGGTGCGCGAGGGGCGTTGGGTGGGCGTGCTCGCCGGCCGGGACTCGGCCGCCGTCGCCGGCCTGGACCACGGCGGCAGCGTACGCGCCGACGGCTGGGCCCGGCTGCCGATGGTGCGGATGACCAACGTGGGCCTGGAGCCCGGCCCGCACACCCTGGAGGAGATCGTCGCCGCCACCGACGACGGGGTGCTGATGGACGTCAACCGCTCCTGGTCGATCGACGACAAGCGGCTCAACTTCCAGTTCGGCTGCGAGATCGGCTGGGAGGTGAAGAAGGGCCGGCGTGGGCGGATGCTGCGCAACCCCACCTACACCGGCATCGGTCCCCTCTTCTGGCGTTCGATGGACATGCTCTCCTCGGAGACCGTCGCCTGGGGCACGCCCAACTGCGGCAAGGGCCAACCCGGCCAGGTGGGCCACACCGGCCACCCGGCCGCGCCGGCCCGCTTCCGCAACGTCCGGGTAGGAGTTCGTGCGTGAGCGCGAGGAATGAGCGAGCGCAGCGAGCGAGTCCCGCAGTCGCGAACGAAGAGGGTGCAGCATGAGTGAGCTGGAGATGGCCGGTCAGGTGGTGGAGCTGGTCCGCCGGCTCGGCGGGCCCGACGCGCAGGCCGAGGCGGTGGTCACCCGGGCCGACCTGGCGCTGACCCGGTTCGCCAACTCGTTCATCCACCAGAACGTGGCCGAGTCCGGTGTCGAGGTCCGGCTGCGGCTGCACGTCGGCGGGCGCACGGCCGCCGGCAGCGGCAGCGTGGTCACCGCCGACGGGCTGCGCGCGCTGGTCGAGCGCACCCTCGCCGCGGCGCGGCTCTGTCCGCCCGACCCGGCCTGGCCGGGCCTCGCCCCGCCGGCGCCGGCGCCGACTGCCGCGACCTTCGACGAGGCCACCGCGTACGCCGAGCCGGACGAGCGGGCCGAGCTGGTGCGCGCGTTCGTGGCGGCGGCCGGCGGGCTGGAGGCGGCCGGCTACTGCCGCACGGCGCACCGTTCCTCCGCGTTCGCCAATTCGGCCGGCCACTCGGCGTGGGGCCGTGCCGCCGAGGCGGCGATGGACGGCATCGCCCGCACCGGCGGCTCCGACGGCGTGGCCCGGTTCTGCGCCGACCGGCTGGCCGATATCGACGGCGCCGCGCTCGGCGCCCGGGCCGCGGCCAAGGCGCGCGCCGCGGCCGACCCGGTCGAGTTGCCGCCCGGCCGCTACGAGGTGGTGCTGGAGCCGGCCGCCGTCGCCGACCTGCTCCAGAATCTCTCCTGGTTCGGCTTCAACGGCAAGCGGTACGCCGAGCGGCAGTCCTTCGCCGAGCCGGGGGCGGCCCAGTTCGACCCGGCGGTCACCCTGGTCGACGACCCGCTCGGCGGCTCCGGGCTGCCGTTCGACGTCGAGGGCACGCCCCGGCGAGCCGTGACCCTGGTCGAGGCGGGCACCACCCGGACGGTGGCGCACGACCGGCGCACCGCCGTCGAGGTCGGCGCGGCCTCGACCGGGCACGCGCTGGCCGGCGCCGCGACGTGGGGCCCGATGCCCCGCAACCTGCGCCTGCACGCGGCCGGGCCGACGGGTGCCGGGGCCACCGGCGGCGCGCCGGCGGCGACGTCGGGCGCCGGCACGGCGGGCGCGGGCGGCGGCGTGGCGGGTGCGGTGGTCGACGGGGACACCGCCGGGATGGTCGGTCGGGTGCGGCGGGGGCTGCTGGTCAGCGACCTCTGGTACACCCGGGTGCTCGATCCGAAGAGCCTGGTCGTCACGGGCCTGACCCGCAACGGCGTCTGGCTGGTGGAGGACGGCGTGGTGACCCGGGCGGTCCGCGACCTGCGCTTCACCGAGTCCTACCCCCGAGCCCTCGGTCCCGGCGCGGTGCTCGGCGTCGGCAGCCGGGCGGTACGCCAGCCGGACCGGACGGACGGCGTCTGGTGGGAGGCCCCACCGCTGCGGCTGGCCTCCTGGAACTTCACGGGCGGCGCCTCCGGCTGACCCCGCGGCCCGCTCACAGACCGGAGCCCGGCGGCCCGCTCCACGACGGAGTCGGGGCCGGCGACGCTTCCGGGTGAGTCGCGTGCGTACGACGGACAGGCGACCGGTGAGGTTCTTAACATCCGGACATCGATCATCGTTCGGGGCTTTCCACCGGCCGGGACACACGGGACACTGCCTTGCGCGGACGGCCCGCAAAGATCGGCGTAACGTGTGTCACTTAGCTGCGCCGTATCGCCGGCGCGGTCGTTGGTGTGCGCATGACGTGGCAAGCGGGTGCGGGTTCGCCGGTCCGCGTGCCGACCGGAAACTGATCCGCCCGCGCGTGCGGGCCCCGTCAGGGAGACGACTCGAATGACATCAACGGCAACGAGGCCGCGGGGGGCGCGGGCGCGCGCCGCCATCGCGGCGAAGACGTTGCGTACCGATCGCTGGTGGCTCGCCCCGCTGCTCACCGTGATCGGGCTCGGCGCTTGGGTCGCGTACGCGACGGTCCGGGTCTTCATGCACGACTACTACTGGGTCGACGCGTACCACTACCTGACCCCGTTCTACTCCCCCTGCGTCACCGAACGGTGCGTCGAGGGCTCCTCGCACTTCGGCAGCTTCCTGCCCGGCTGGTGGATCATCCCGGACGCCGCGCTGACCCTGCCGTTCCTGCTGCTGTTCCGCCTCACCTGCTACTACTACCGCAAGGCGTACTACCGGTCGTTCTGGCTGTCGCCGCCCGCGTGCGCGGTGCCGGACGGGCACCAGTCCTACGGCGGCGAGACCCGGTTCCCGCTGCTCGGCCAGAACCTGCACCGCTACTTCTTCTACGCCGCCGCCGTCATCTCGCTGATCAACACCTGGGACGCGATCCTGGCCTTCCACTCGCCGAAGGGCTTCGGGTTCGGTCTGGGCAACATCATCCTGCTCGGCAACGTGGTCATGCTGTGGGCGTACACGATCTCCTGCCACTCCTGCCGGCACATCATCGGCGGGCGGCTCAAGCACTTCTCCAAGCACCCGGTGCGCTACCGGGCCTGGACCTTCATCTCCGCCCTGAACGTCCGGCACATGCAGCTCGCCTGGATCACCCTCGGCACCCTGGCCCTGACGGACTTCTACGTCATGGCGGTCGCTGCGGGCTGGTTCAACGACCTGCGGTTCATCAACTAGAGGGCCCCCTGACATGACCAATCCTCACCACCACACGAGCTCTACCACGCGAATCGAACGACACCACTACGACGTCGTCGTGATCGGGGCCGGCGGCGCCGGCCTGCGCGCGGCGATCGAGGCCCGGCTCGCCGGCAAGAAGACCGCGATCATCTCGAAGTCGCTCTTCGGCAAGGCGCACACGGTGATGGCCGAGGGCGGCGCCGCCGCCGCGATGGGCAACGTGAACAGCCGGGACAACTGGCAGGTGCACTTCCGCGACACCATGCGCGGCGGCAAGTTCCTCAACAACTTCCGGATGGCCGAGCTGCACGCGAAGGAGTCGCCGCAGCGGATCTGGGAGCTGGAGACGTACGGCGCGCTCTTCGACCGCACCAAGGACGGGAAGATCTCGCAGCGCAACTTCGGCGGCCACGAGTACCCGCGCCTGGCGCACGTCGGCGACCGGACCGGCCTGGAGCTGATCCGCACCCTCCAGCAGAAGATCGTCTCCCTCCAGCAGGAGGACAAGCGGGAGCACGGCTCGTACGACGCCCGGATCAAGGTCTTCGCCGAGACCACCATCACCGAGTTGCTGCTCGACGGCGACCGGGTCGCCGGCGCGTTCGGCTACTACCGGGAGTCCGGCGAGTTCGTCCTCTTCGAGGCGCCGGCCGTGGTGCTGGCGACCGGCGGCGTCGGCCGCTCCTACAAGGTCACCTCGAACTCGTGGGAGTACACGGGGGACGGGCACGCGCTGGCCCTGCGCGCCGGCGCGACGCTGATCAACATGGAGTTCCTCCAGTTCCACCCGACCGGCATGGTCTGGCCGGTGTCGGTGAAGGGGATCCTGGTCACCGAGTCGGTGCGCGGCGACGGCGGCGTGCTGAAGAACTCCGACGGCAAGCGGTTCATGTTCGACTACGTCCCCGACGTCTTCCGCAAGCAGTACGCGGACAACGAGGCCGAGGCGGATCGCTGGTACAAGGACCCGGACAACAACCGGCGCCCGCCGGAGCTGCTGCCCCGCGACGAGGTGGCCCGGGCGATCAACAGCGAGGTCAAGGCCGGCCGGGGCACCCCCGCCGGCGGCGTCTACCTGGACATCGCCTCCCGGCTGCCGGCCGAGGAGATCAGGCGCCGGCTGCCGTCGATGTACCACCAGTTCAAGGAACTGGCCGACGTCGACATCACCAAGGAGCCGATGGAGGTCGGGCCGACCTGCCACTACGTGATGGGCGGCGTGGAGGTGGACCCGGACTCGGGCGCCGCGTACGGCACCGTGCGGGGGCTCTTCGCCGCGGGTGAGGTCTCCGGCGGCATGCACGGCTCCAACCGGCTCGGCGGCAACTCGCTGTCCGACCTGCTGGTCTTCGGCAAGCGCGCGGGCGGCCACGCCGCCACGTACGCCGACAGCCTGCCGGCCCGCCCGAAGGTCCACGTCGCGGCGGTGGAGGCCGCGGTGGAGACCGCGCTGGCACCGTTGCAGCGGGGCACCGGCGAGAGCCCGTACACCCTCCAGCAGGACCTCCAGGCGGTGATGGGCGACCTCGTCGGGATCATCCGGCGCGAGGGCGAGCTGGCCGACGCGCTGAGCCGGCTGGCGGAGCTGCGCGAGCGGGTGGCCAAGGTCAGCGCGAGCGGCGGCCGCCGCTACAACCCGGGCTGGCACCTGGCGCTGGACCTGCGCAACATGCTGGTGGTCTCGGAGTGCACCGCGAAGGCGGCGCTGGAGCGGCAGGAGTCGCGCGGCGGTCACACCCGGGAGGACTACCCGGCGATGGATCCGATGTGGCGCCGGGTCAACCTGGTCTGCTCGCTGGACGGCGACACCGTGCGCCTGGAGCGCAAGCCGCTGCCGAAGATGCGCGCGGAGCTGATCGGCCTCTTCGACCGCGCGGAGCTGGCCAAGTACCTCACGGACGAGGAGCTCGCCGAGTTCGACGCCCTCGTCGCCGACGCCGAGGCCGAGGAGGCGGGCAAGTAATGGCGGAGCAGAAGTCCCCCGGGGCCGGCAAGCCCGGCGCCAAGCGCCAGTTCCGCATCTGGCGCGGCGACGAGAACGGCGGCGACCTGCAGGACTACATGGTCGAGGTGAACGAGGGCGAGGTGGTCCTCGACGTCATCCACCGGCTCCAGGCCACCGACGCCCCGGATCTGGCCTGCCGGTGGAACTGCAAGGCCGGCAAGTGCGGCTCCTGCTCGATGGAGATCAACGGCAAGCCGCGGCTGAGCTGCATGACCCGGATGTCCACCTTCGCGGAGGACGAGACGGTCACGGTCACCCCACTGCGCACCTTCCCGATCATCCGGGACCTGGTCACCGACGTCTCGTTCAACTACGAGAAGGCGCGGGAGACCCCGGCGTTCGCGCCGCCGGCCGACCTGGCCCCGGGCGAGTACCGGATGCAGCAGGTCGACGTGGAGCGCTCGCAGGAGTTCCGCAAGTGCATCGAGTGCTTCCTGTGCCAGAACGTCTGCCACGTGATCCGGGACCACGAGGAGAACAAGCAGGCGTTCTCCGGGCCGCGGTTCTTCATCCGGGCCGCGGAGCTGGACATGCACCCGCTCGACGCGAGGACCGACCGCAAGGAGTACGCGCAGGCCGAACAGGGCCTCGGATTCTGCAACATCACCAAGTGCTGCACCGAGGTCTGCCCGGAGCACATCAAGATCACGGACAACGGGATCATCCCCATGAAGGAGCGGGTCGTCGACCGCAGGTACGATCCCCTCGTGTGGCTTGGTAGCAAGATCTTCCGGAGGGGTCAGGTGCCTCAGACCATCGTGACCAGCGGGCACGCCAGCGGTGCGGTGCACGGCAGCGCGGCCCACGGGGGCGTGCACTCGCACGCGGGCGGCTCGCACGACCCGCAGTCCGAGGTGCAGGCGCAGCGCGGCGTCAACTGGCACCGCGAGGTGCCGAAGCCGACGGCGCCGGCCGTGGACACCCACGGCAGGCTTCCGCTGACGGAGCTCACCTTCGACCGGGCGGCGGCGCCGTCGCCGTTCGGCGAGGACGTGACCTTCCCGCTGCCGCCGGAGCACCTGAACTTCGCCCACCCGGAGCAGGACAAGCACTGAGGGCGTCGACGATGACGGGGGCCGCGGCTGTTGCCGCCGGCCCCCGTCCCGTTTCCGCCCGGGTGTCCGCTTCGGCTCAGCCGGGCACGAGGATCGGGCGGAGGGCGGCGACGATGGGAGCGTCGGCCGGCAGCCAGGTGACGCTGTCCAACTCGTCGGCGGAGAGCCAGCGCAGTGCCGAGTGCTCCAGCGCCTGCGGCTGGTCGCCGTGCAGCAGGCGGGCCGCGTACACCTTGAGCACGGAGCGGCCGTGCGCCATCCGGACGTTGCGGCCGACCCGGTCGCCGATTTCCACGCGTACGGCGAGTTCCTCGGCGCACTCGCGGACGAGCGCGGCGGTCTCGCTCTCGCCCGGCTCCACCTTGCCGCCGGGGAACTCCCACATGCCCGCCACCTCTGGCGGGGCGGCCCGGGCGCAGGCGAGCACCCTGCCGTTCCTGATGATCGCCGCCCCGACGACGACCCTCAGGTCCCGTCGTTCGGCCTGCCCGCCGCCGTTAGCCCGTTCGGTCCGCACGGGCGTCCAGCGTGCCAGATCAATCGGCGGTTTGGGTAGCGTGGCCGACCGTCAGGGCAGGAGAAGACGGAAGTGTGGGCGTGGACACACCCACCGTGCGACGACAGACTAGAGGGCACCGACAAGACACGGGACGGCGACGATTTGGCCACAAGCCGGCAACGGCGCCTGGGAGGTGCGGTGATGCGCGTGCTGTTCAACGGCCGGGCGAAGCACGACTACCTCAGCGACGCCCTCACCCTGCTCACCGGTTGGACCCGGGAGGGTGAGCAGATCCGACGGACCCTCGTGATCGACGACACGCAGCACGCGGCCCTCACCGAGCGGGTGAAGGTGGTCGCCGACGCACTGCACCTGCGGCCCGAGATCAGCCGCCGCGCCGACCACACGCACATCAAGGTCGGGCACGGCAACGCCCCGCTGACCGAGCGCGAGGTGCTGCTGGCCGCGCGCATCGAGGACGCGTACCGCGCTGTCACCCAGCCCTGACCTACGCGCCGGCTACGCGGCGTCCTGGGGGTACCAGCGCAGCTCGACGGAGTTGCCGTCCGGGTCCCGCACGTAGAGGGAGGTGGCGCTGCCGCGCGCGCCGAACCGGCCCACCGGTCCCGCCAGGACTGTGAACACCCCCGCGTCGACGGCGTGCTGCCAGTCCAGCGGCTCCACCACCAGGCAGAAGTGGTCGACGTTGGATTCGCCCCGGTCCCGACGGACGAGGTCGATGATGGTTTCCGGGCTGACTCGTACCGACGGGAACGGGACCTTGCCCGCCCGCCACTCGTCGACCCGCACCGGGGCCAGGCCCAGCACGTCGCAGTAGAAGCCCAACGCCCGCTCGACGTCGGAGACGTTGAGCACCAGGTGGTCGAAGCCCGTGACCCGCACGGCGCTCACGCGGCGTACGCCTTCACCGGGCAGACGGGTCGCCGGCCCGGCCGGTCGCCGAGGCCCCAGACCGGGTGGCCGTGCCACACCGCCCCGGTCGCGCCCGGCAGCGCCGCCTCGATGACGGGGAGGAGCTTCTCGCCGATCTCCCGCAGCGGGGCGTCGAGGCCCGCCAGGTAGTCGGTCACTGTCGTCGTTTCCATGCCCCCACGATGCGCCGACCGGCCCGGCCGACCAAGACGCGATCACACTACGATCGTTGAGCCGGATTCAACGACGGGACACCGACGTGCTGGAACGCCACGAGCTGGAGACCTTCCTGACGCTCGCCGAGGAGTTGCACTTCGGCCGGACGGCCGAACGCCTGCGGGTGACGACCGGGCGGATCAGCCACGTGGTCAAGAAGCTGGAACGTCGCATCGGCGCCCCGCTGTTCGCCCGCACCAGCCGGGTCGTGCAGCTCACCCCCATCGGCCGGCAGCTCGCCGACGACCTGGCGCCGCTGGTCGTCGGCATGGACGAGGCGGTACGCCGGGCCGTCGAGGCGGGGCGGGGCGTCACCGGGCGGCTGCGGGTCGCCTTCCTCGGCGAGTGGACCGCCCCGGTGCTGCTCAAGGCCGTCGCCCTGTTCGCGCAGCGCCACCCGGACTGCCAGGTCGAGGTGCACGAGGTCCAGCTCTTCAACTCGCGGCCGAGCCTGGTGGACGGCTCGATCGACATCCTGATGGCCGCGTACCCGTTCGACGGGATGGCCTGCGGGCCGGCGCTGCTGGAGGAGGAGCGGGTGCTCGCGGTGCCGGCGGGGCACCCGCTGGCCCGGCAGGAGTCCGTCTCCCTGGAGGTGCTCGGCGACCACCCGGTGGTGCAGTACCCGGCGGTGACCTCGGTGGAGTTCAAGCGCGACCGCACGCCCGAGCACACCCCGTCGGGGCGGCCGGTGCCGAAGGGGCCGGCCGGCAACACCTTCTCGGAGATGCTGACGTTGGTCGCGATGGGGCGGGGCGTGCTGCCCGTGGGCGAGCACACCCGGCGCTACTACCCCCGCCCCGACGTGGCGTACGTGCCGATCCGCGACGCGCCCCCGATCCGGCGCGGCCTGGTCTGGCGCGAGAGCAACACCACGGCCCGGGTCCGCGAGTTCGTCCGGGCCGCGACCGACGCGAACGGACGCTGACCCGCGCCACGTTCGGCGGATGCCGGTCGTTCCGCAACGAAGTCGCCCGCACCCAGCACCGGATGGCATGATCGGTGTCGATGCGGCACGGCGAGTTCCACCATCCGCGGCTGGTCCGGGTCTACGACGCCGAGTGCCTCTGGTCGCGCGATGACGACTGGTTTCTGGCCCGGGTCTGCGAGACGCCCGCCGCCCGGGTGCTCGACCTGGGCTGCGGCACCGGGCGGCTCGCCCTCGGCATGGCCGCCGCCGGCCACACCGTCACCGGCGTCGACCCGGCCGGCCCCTCGCTGGCCGCCGCCCGCTCCAAGCGGGGCGCGGACCGGGTGACCTGGATCGAGGGCACCTCGGCGCTGCTGCCGGACCGGTCGTACGACGTGGCGGTGCTGACCAGCCACGTGGCGCAGTTCGTCGTGGACGACGCCGAGTGGGCGCGTACCCTCGCCGACCTGGCCCGGGCGTTGGTGCCCGGCGGTTGGTTGGCGTTCGACTCGCGCGATCCGGCGGACCGGCGGTGGGAACGCTGGAACCCGGTCGACTCGCGGCGGCGCATCACCCTGCCGGGCGGCGAGATGGTGCGGGCGTGGACGGAGGTAACCGCCGTCGACGGCGGCACGGTCGCCTTCACCCACCACTACCTGTTCGGTGACGGCGAGGAGCTGCTCAGCTCGGCCACCCTGCGCTTCCGCACCGAGGACGAGCTGCGCGGGTCGCTGCGGGCCGCCGGGCTCGCAGTCGAGCGGATCCACGGCGGCTGGGGCGGAGAGCCGGTGGGCCGGGGCGACGGCGAGTTCCTCGTCCTGGCGCGCCGAGAGTGATCTTGGGCTGGCACGCCCGGCCTACCGTGAGGTCATGGCCAACGCGACGTACGACCGCAAGGAGCAGTTCCAGCAGATCCAGAGCGGCCTGCTCCAGGGGGAACAGATCATCGCCGTCTACGACGCCGTCGGCACGGGCACGGGCTTCATCGGCCTGACCGACCGGCGCGTGATCATCCAGGACCGCTCCTTCGTCGGCAAGCGGTACGCCATCACCAGCATCCCGTACTCGAAGATCACGAGCGTCAGCGTGGTCAGCAACAAGTCCTGGGGCGGCTCGTTCTTCTCCACCGGCGCGATCGCGATCCACGTCGGCACGCACACCTACGAGGTGGAGTTCCGTGGCGCCCAGAAGAGCCACCACGTGCACAACGTGATCTTGCACCACATCAGCTGAGCTGGCCGGCGCACTCGAGCAGGGCGCGACACTCCGCCTCGGCAGCCCGGCGGAACAGCGTGGCGGCCCGGTCACGAACGCCCTGCCTGTGCTGGCCGCCGATCAGGTCGAGCCGGCCCGCCCCGCCGGCGGCTGACCGCAGGCGACAACGGGGCCTGTCCCGCTACTCCCGCGAGTGGAACACCATGGCTGCCAACGCACCTGTCTGACACCCATGGTGTTCCACTCGTCCCGTCTGGACGACGGGTGGCGGCCGGGGGCGCCGACGCCACCGGGGCGTCGAGCTTTCGCCCGTCGCACCTCCTCGTCACCCCGAGGGACGGCGGCACCACAGCGGTCCGCGCCGTTCCCGACCAGGGACCGTCCACAGCCGTACCACGCCACGCCGGGCTGAAGGCTGCTGGTGGCGGCCGACTGGCTCGCCCTCGCCGCGTTGATCTTCCGCCGACTGACCGAGCGCGGTCGCGGGTCGATCGAGCCCGGCGGATGGCATTCAGTCCGAGCGCCGCCAGACCTGTCGGGGCGCGTAGCCCTCGCGCCGCAGCCAGTGTTCGGTGTACACGATGCGGTCCGCCTCCACCACCACCAGCGTGTCGCGGGGCGGCTCGGTCAGCGACCGGCCCCGCTCGACGTGCTCGTTCTCCCACCGGAACGCCGACCAGTAGTGCGCCCGGTCCGGATCGTCGGGGCTGAGCACCCGGGCCGAGCCGAACACCTGGGCGCCACGGCTGCTGGCCAGTCCCACCAGCGGCGCGAAGATGCCGACCGACACCCGGGGGTCGGCCGCGATGTTGCGCATCTTCGGCGACGCCGGGGCGGCAGTGAACAGCACCGCGAAGCCGAGCGGGTAGTACCGCACCGGCGTGGCGAGTGGCCCGTCCGGCCCGACGGTGGCGAGCACGCACATGTTCTGCGACGAGAGCAGGTTGAGGATGCGCTCGGCCAGGCGTTCGCGCGGCAGCCGCCCGGTGGGGGTCGGCCCGGACAGCCACGGGTTCGTCGACACCACAGGCCTCACTGCTGGTCGAGCAGGAACGGCACGTCCGGGCAGGTCAGGCACACGAAGATGCGCAGCGCGCCATAGCGGCCGACGACCACGCCGGTCGGCTCGTACGGGTCGTCGTCGTCCGGTGCGCCGTCCGCTCGGGTCGGGCGCCACCGGTCGGCTCCGTGCTCCGAGGAGTCGATGACGAGGGCCAGCGTGGTGGGACCGGCGCAGCGGGGGCACGGCGTCGGGCTCAGGTCCGTGAGGCTCCACCGGGCGTACCCGCCGACCTTCCAACCGGGTGCCATGAAGGTGTCGAGGTACTCCTCGTCCTCGTCCGCCTCGGCAAGCGCCCGCAGCTCCGCCGGCAACTCCTCGATGTACGGGTACTCGACGATCTGCTCCGGGTGCAGCCGGCACGGCTGGGGCACGTACCCTTCCGTCCCGGTCTCACCGCGCGGCGGCTCCGTCAGCGTGGCGGTGACGTCCGCCTCCCGCCGCCACCGCAGCTCCACGATCGGCCCCCACGGCGGCGTGTCGTGCTCGAACGGGCACCACAGCACCTGCAACAGGTCCGCCCCGCCGGGCCGGGGCAGGTCGGGGACGTCCGCCGCGCGCAGTTGCGCCAGCGCCACCATCGGGTTCGGCCGGGGGTGGGGTCGCGGCCCGTACCGGTAGCCCACCGTCGGGCCGCCGTTCACCGAGCCCCAACCGCTGAAACCCGGGCCGACCAGCCGCGCTAGCTCCTCGTGCAGCTCGATCTCGCCGTCGGCCAGCACGTGCGCCACCGTACGGCGGCTCTCCGCCTCGCGCATCCGGGCCAACAGCTCCGCCGGGATCGGCACTTCCTCCTGCACCATGCACGGGGTGGCGCAGGTGGGCCAGGGCTCGTCGGCCGGCCACAGCAGCGGCCCTCCGACGTGGCTCTCGGTGGCCGTGACCGCCCCGCGACGGGGGTGCAGCCTGGTGGCCGTGCGGCCGAGCTTCTCCAGCCCGGGGTAGCGGGCGAGCACGTCGGGTGCCAACGGCGGAGTGATCATGGCGAGATGGTAGGGCTCACCGCACCCACCGCCGACGCCGGACCACCGGTCACAGTGGACCTCCGGTGCAGCCGCCATCCCGCCGCCGTCCAGCACACCCCCCAGAGCAGGAAGAACGGCGACCACAGCAGCAGGTCCCACCGTGCCAGTTCGCGAGCCAGCACGGCGTGTTCGGCCGGCGGCGGGCGGACTCCGGTCAACAGCAGCGCGTCACCGACGAAGCCGAACCCCAGCACCCCAATCGACCGGGCGACCATGAAGACTCCCAGCGTCCCGGCGATCGCGAGCAGCAGGCGGCGCGGGAGGGCCGCCCGCCAGGGCCGCAGCGTCGCCAGCGCGACCACGACGCCGACCACGGCGGCGGTGGCCAGCACCCAGTGGCTCGCCACGAACAGCGGGTCTCGCGCGAGCAGCCGCTCCCGCAGCTCCGGGGGCAGCGGGTCCTTGTCGGCCAGCGCGTTGGCCCCCAGCGCCTGCGCGAGTTTCATCGAGCCGTAGGCCGCGGCACAGGCCGCCGCCCCGTACGCGCCCCAGCGCGCGCGATCAGGCCGCGACACGCTTCGTCGCCGTCGCGTAGGACCGGATCGTCTCCA
This sequence comes from Micromonospora sp. NPDC049139, assembly GCF_055586845.1. NCBI lineage: Bacteria > Bacillati > Actinomycetota > Actinomycetes > Micromonosporales > Micromonosporaceae > Micromonospora > Micromonospora sp. NPDC049139. The sequence goes on from NZ_JBVJHK010000002.1 coordinate 426,879, forward strand.
GGAGCAGCCCGATCACGACGAGCCCGAGGATCGCGTGGTACCACTGCCAGCCCACACCGATGCCGACGAAGCCGTCCACGACCATGATCATCGCGCCGGCCCCGACGGCCAGCAGCATGCCGGCGAGCGCCAGCAGCATCATCGTCCTCGGCACCCGGCGCCCCAGCGTCGTCACCGTGGCGACGGCGAGGCACGCGGCCAACAACCCGGTAGCGGTCGCCGACCACTGCGCGGTGGCCACGCCCATGACGTCGCGGGCGTAGCTCTCGTGCTCGGCGGCGGACACGACCGGACCACCCGGGAACCCGAGCCGGGACTGCGCGGCGAAGACGGCCTTTCCCGCGGCGTACCCGAGGAACAGCACCGCCAGGGAATACGCCGGCCATCGCCGGGCGCGAACGTGATTGACCATGGATACGACGGTATTGGCGGCGGGCCCCCGCCCCCTCCCGTCGTTGAGGGAACCTTCTCCCTCGCGGGAGGGAGCAGCGGGGGGCCACCGGTCGCGTGGCCGGAGGCCGCGCGGCGCCGTGAGGCGGTCCCGGCGCCGGGACCGCGCTGACCCGAGCCGTCGTCGCGAGGGCCGAGGCCGGCGGGTCAGGCGGGCTTGACCTGGACGAGCTGCACGAGGAGCTGGACCACGCCGTACGCCTCGCGGACGTCCCGGCCGATGTCGATTCGCGGTGTCCTGTGCCTCCCTGCGTGCCCCACAGCGGCGCGTAGCGCGTCGTCGTGGGCGCCGGGAGGCTTCAGACACCCTCCTCCCGACGCTATTGAAGCTAGCACCGACTAAGGGCTCTTGGTATCGGCCGACAGACCGATTACGAGCTCACTGCGATCTCGCTAGATTCGCCGAGCTAATCAACGGGGAAGGAACCGAAGTCTGTGCAGACTCCACAGAGTCAGAAGACCAACCACCCTTCCGGGCGAAACTTGGCCGAAGATGAAGAGCAAAAGCCGTCGACGCTGGTCCGACGGGGGCTGATTCCCGATACGCGTTCGCAACGGATTCTCGCCCTGGCAACGTTCGTCAACATGATCGGCAGCGGCGCCTTTATGGTCAGCGCGGCGCTTTTCTTCACCCGTGTCGTCGGACTTCCTTTGACTCAAGTTGGTCTCGGAATGGGCATCGCCGCTGCCGTTGGCCTTTTTGCCGGCGTGCCGGTCGGGCATCTCGCTGACCGACAAGGGCCGCGAGAGATCTACATGTGGATGCTCGCCATTCAGGGCGCAGCGATGGCGGCGCTGGTGTTCGTGCAGTCGTTCTGGCTGGTCCTGGTGGCGCTGTGCATGGGGGAACTCGCTCGTTCAGCGGGGGGAGCGGCGCGTGGCCCACTGGTTCGCGGAATCGGCGGTGCCGACCTCACCAGATACCGTGCTTACCTACGCTCGGTCGCGAATCTCGCCGGAAGTTGCGCTGCCGTGGCTGCCGGTCTCGCAGTCCAGTACGACACGCGTCCGGCCTACCTGGCCCTGGTGCTGGGCAACGCGCTCAGTTTCGCGGCGAGTGCCGCCATCATCGCAGCACTGCCGTCGCTACCGCCCGTACCCGCGCCGCAAACGGCCAGCCCCTGGGAGGCGTTGAAGGACCGGGCCTATGTTGCCGTCACCGTGCTCGACGGCATCATGTCGATTCACCACCAGGTGCTGCTCTTCGCACTGCCACTCTGGATCGTCGGACACACCGACGCGCCCCGGTGGCTGATCGGCGGGGCAGCACTGGTCAACACCGCTCTGGTGGTACTGCTCCAAGTCAGGGCCAGCCGAGGGGTCGATGACAGTGTCACCGCCGGGAAAGCCATGCGGCGCTCGGGGTGGCGTTCTTCGTCGGCATGGCCGCGATGGCCGCAGCGGCAGGACTTCCCTCGTGGCTGGCGCTCACAGGCATCGTCGTCGGCATCGTCGTCCACACGGTCGGTGAACTTTGGCACACAGCCGGCTCGCTGGAACTCCGATTCAGCCTCGCTCCCGCCCACGCCCACGGGCAGTACATGGGACTGTTCGGGTTCGGGGCCGGCCTGGCGAACGTGGTCGCTCCCACCGTACTGGCACTCTTCTGCGTCGCCTGGGGAGTCCCTGGTTGGCTCCTGCTCGGCGGAGTGTTCGTCGTGGCGGGTCTGATGACGCCGCACCTGGTGCGGTGGGCGGAACGGACCCGCCCGTACGCGAAGCAGCCCGCGTAGCCGGGGTGGAAAACGGGTTGCTCGCTTTCGCGGCACACCCGGGGCGCAACACAAGATATGCCTCCACCACTGGGTCGGCGTCATCGATACCTCCGACATACACCACTGCCCCCGGTTCGGTTGACTCCTGACCTGTGAGGATGCGTTCATCGCTGGTGCGGTCGCACAGGGGTTCACGGTCGGCCGGGCTGGCGGGCCAACGAATTCGCTGCTTGCCCATGATCGATGCGATTGATAATCTTCACTGCGGGATTCGCGAACCCTACGCTGGCCTTGACCACGATCGACGGGGAAGTAGCATGATCAAGAAGTTGACGAAGAGGGCCCTTGCTGTGGCGATGGTCAGCGGGGGATTGGGCGCCACGGTTCTCGCCGCGCCCGCCTACGCCGATAATGCGCCCTACTGTGTAGAGCGTTATATCTCAGGCTCCACCGCCACGACCCAAACGGCCAGGATATACAACGGCTGCAGCTACGCGGTGTGGGCGAAGGTTGTCTGGGACTGGGGCACCGACGGACCCTGCTTGTACCACCCTTCGGGCGCGAGTTCGACGCACACTGTTGCGATCCTGCCTCGGGTCTTCGCGGGTGCCGATTCTTGCTGAAGGCCGACCGCAAGCGCGTCGACATCGCCCTCGGGTGAACTCTGCCGCACCCCGGCCATCATCCACTGCCGCCTGACGGTCTCGACGCTGGAGCCCACACCCCGTACCTCGGCGCGGGGTGTGGGCTCGACCGCCGACAGTGCCCCCGGCGTGCCCCAGAGCGAGGGCACACCCTCCTGACCTGCGGGAACCGGCCGGTTTCAGACGTTGAAGCGGAACTCCACGACGTCGCCGTCCTGCATCACGTACTCCTTGCCCTCGATGCGGACCTTGCCCGCCGCCTTGGCCGCCGCCATCGATCCGGCGGCGACCAGGTCGGCGTAGGAGACCACCTCGGCCTTGATGAAGCCGCGCTGGAAGTCGGAGTGGATGACCCCCGCGGCCTCCGGCGCGGTCGCGCCGACCGGGACGGTCCAGGCCCGCGCCTCCTTGGGGCCGGCGGTGAGGTACGTCTGGAGCCCGAGCGTGCGGAAGCCGACCCGGACGAGCTGGTCCAGGCCCGGCTCCTGCTGACCGATCGACTCCAGCAGCTCGCGGGCCTCCTCCTCGGGCAGGTCCACCAGCTCGGACTCGATCTTGGCGTCCATGAAGACGGCCTCGGCCGGGGCGACCAGGGCGCGCAGTTCGTCGAGGAACTCGGCGTTGCCCAGCTCGGCCTCGTCGACGTTGAAGACGTACAGGAAGGGCTTCGTGGTGAGCAGGTGCAGCTCGCGCAGGTGCTCCAGCTCGATGCCCGCGTCCTTGGCACCCGCGTAGAGGGTGACGCCGGTGTCGAGCAGCTCGACGGCCTTCTTGGCGGCGGTCACCGCGGCGGCCCGGTCCTTGCGGAGCTTGGCCTCCTTCTCCAGCCGCGGCACCGCCTTCTCCAGGGTCTGGAGGTCGGCGAGGATCAGCTCGGTGTTGATCGTCTCGATGTCGTCGGCCGGGGAGACCTTGCCGTCGACGTGCACCACGTTCGGGTCGGAGAAGGCCCGCACCACCTGGCAGATCGCCGAGGCGTCGCGGATGTTCGCCAGGAAGGCGTTGCCCCGGCCCTGCCCCTTGGAGGCGCCGCGCACCAGGCCGGCGATGTCGACGAACGACACGGGGGCGGGCAGCACCTTCTGCGAGCTGAAGATCTCGGCGAGCTTGTGCAGCCGCTCGTCCGGCAGCCCGACAACGCCGACGTTGGGCTCGATGGTGGCGAACGGGTAGTTCGCCGCGAGCACGTCGTTCTTGGTCAGCGCGTTGAACAGGGTGCTCTTGCCGACGTTGGGCAGGCCGACGATGCCGATGGTGAGACTCACGACGAGCCAGCTTACGCCGTTCGCCGCCGCCCTTGGACAGGCAGGTTCCACACCGGCGGAAAACAGCCGCCGGAGACCGCCCGACCGTTGTTACCGTGCCACGGTTCCGCGCGAGCGACCCCAAGGAGGCGGGATGAGCCAGCTACCGGAGCTGTACGTCGCGGTCGACGTGGAGGCGGACGGGCCGATCCCCGGGCCGTACAGCATGATCTCGCTCGGCATGGCCGTCGCCGGCCACCCGGAGCTGGCCTTCTACACGGAGCTGAAGCCGATCTCCGACGAGTTCGTGCCGGCCGCGCTCGCCGTCTCCGGGCTGGACCGGGACCGGCTGCTCCGGGAGGCGCCCCCGGCCGAGGAGGCGATGGGCGCCGCCGCGAGATGGGTCAACGGGCTGCGCGAGATCGGCCGCCCGGTGTTCCTCGCCGCCCCCGCCGTCTGGGACGGCATGTTCGTGCACTGGTACTTCACCCGGTTCGTCGGGCACAGCCCGTTCGGCGCCACCGGTTCCGGTGTCGACCTGCGCAGCTACTGGATGGGGCTGACCGGCTGCGAGTGGGTGCGGACCCGCAAGGGCACGATCAAGCACGAGCTGGGCCTGACCGACGTGCCGCACACCCACCACGCCGGGGAGGACGCCGCCGAGCTGGCCCAGGTCTTCGACGCGGTCCTGCGTCGCCGCGGCCGGGAGCGGTAGGAGTCAGCCGAGCAGGCGCGGCCCGATCGGGGTCTCCCGCACGCTGCCGTCCGGGCCGCGGCTGACCTCGTACGCGCAGACACCCGGACGGTCCGCGACCGCCTCGACCAGCCGCTCGCCCCGGTAGAGCAGGCCGGTGCCGTCGTCGGTGCAGTGCGCGGTCGGCAGCGTGCCGTCGCCGACCAGCCGGTGCATCAGTGGCCGGCGCTGCTCCTCGCTGTCGTAGTGCACGCCGTTGCCGTAGGGCAGCCAGCCCAGCCCGTCGGTGAAGCCGCGCAGGGTGGTGCCGAAGCTGTCGGTGGCGCCGCCGGCGTGCCAGCAGATCGAGCCGGCGGAGACGCCGCCCAGCACGACGCCGGCCTCCCAGCACTCCCGCAGGATCTCGCCGAGGCCGTGCACCCGCCACACCGCGCAGAGGTTCGCGACGCTGCCGCCGCCCACCCAGACCACGTCCTGCGCGAGCAGGTGGGCGCGGATGTCGTCGACGTTCGGCATCGGGAAGAGCGCCAGGTGCGTCATCCGGAACCGGCTGCCGGCGAACGCCTCGTAGACCCGGGCCAGCGTGGTCGGCTGGTCGCCCTCGGCCTGGTTGAGGAAACAGAGCCTCGGCTCGGGCCCGGCCCCGGCCAGCTCGGCGGCGAGGTCGAAGACGGGGTTGACCCGCCGGGCCCCGCCCTCGCGGCGGGGAGCGTAGATGCCCATGCTGGTGGCGAGGATGGTCGGTTCGCTGGCGGGCACGGTCGTCCTTCCGTCGGTGTCGGCACCGCCCATCCTGCCGCGCCGTCAGTCGGTCGCGCGGGCCGGGCTGCGGACGGTCGGTCAGTCGCGGGGGCCGGGCTGGCGCGGGACGACCGGCTCGATCCGCAGGGCGCCCGGGGCCAGTGCCCCGGCGGCGGCGAGCGGCAGGGTGAAGCGGGCGTCGGCGGCGGGACCGGCCGCGTACGACTCGCGGAGCATCCAGCGCACCTCGTCGGCCGTCCAGCCCAGCCCGGACCGGCCGGCGATCTCCCGGACCAGGCGCAGCGCCACCCGGGTGTCGTCGTCGTAGAAGCGCATGCACCAGTGGTGCACCCACATGCCCAGCGCGCGGAGCCCGTCGGCGTCCAGCGAACGCACCAGCCGACCGCAGGCGGTGTCGCCGAACGCCCGCCCCGGGTCACCGGCCCGGTCCCGCTCGATCGCGCCGACGGCGGACGGGGCGACCGCGCGCATCCGGTCGTAGAAGCCCTGCACCACCGCGTCGTCCAGCGGGGGGTGCCCGTCCCGTGTCGACGCCGCTTCCCGACCCGCCACGCTCGCCATTGCCGCACCCCTTCTTGAGTTGGTGGCCCGGACGGTACCGACCACAACCGACACTTTCCGCGCCGGACGTCCCGTTCCCACCCGCACGGCCGCGTCCGATTTCCGCGAGCCGAGGGCGCCGAGCAGGGGCATCATCGGTGACGTGGAATTGGACTTCGAGCGGTGCTACCGGGCCGTCGACAGCCGCGACCAGCGGTTCGACGGCTGGTTCTACACCGGCGTGACCTCGACCGGGATCTACTGCCGGCCGTCCTGCCCCGCGATGACGCCGAAGCGGCAGAACGTCCGGTTCTTCCCCTCGGCCGCGGCGGCCCAGGGCGCCGGGCTGCGCGCCTGCCGGCGGTGCCGGCCGGACGCCGCCCCCGGCTCCCCGCACTGGGACGTCCGGGCGGACGTGGTCGGCCGGGCGATGCGGCTCATCGCCGACGGGGTGGTCGACCGGGACGGTATCCCGGGGCTGGCCGCCCGGCTCGGCTACACCGAGCGGCACCTGCACCGGATGCTGCGGGCGGAGATGGGCGCCGGCCCCCTCGCCCTGGCCCGGGCGCAGCGCGCGCAGACCGCCCGCACCCTGATCGAGACCACCGGCCTGGGCATGGCGGAGATCGCGTTCGCCGCCGGGTTCGGCAGCGTCCGGCAGTTCAACGACACGGTCCGCGAGGTGTACGGGACGGCCCCGTCCGAGCTGCGTACCGCCCGGGGCCGGTGCGCCGCGCCGGGCGGGGCGGGCACCATCACGCTGCGGCTCGCGTACCGCCCGCCGCTGCACGCGGGGGCGCTGCTGGACTTCCTCGCGCTGCGCGCGCTGCCCGGCGTCGAGGAGGTGCGCGACGGGACGTACCGCCGGGGCCTGCGGCTGCCGCACGGCCCGGGCGAGGCGACCCTGACCCCGGCGGACGGGCACGTGACCGCGACGCTGCGGTTGACCGACATGCGCGACCTGGCCCCGGCGGTGGCCCGCTGCCGCCGCCTGCTCGACCTCGACGCCGACCCGGTCGCCGTCGACGGCACCCTCGCCGCCGACCCGGCCCTGGCCGGGGCGGTCGCCGCCGAGCCGGGCATCCGCCTCCCCCGCTCGGTCGACGGCTTCGAGATGGCCCTGCGCGCGATCGTCGGCCAGCAGGTCTCCGTCCGCTCGGCCCGCACCACCCTCACCCGCCTGCTGGACCACCTCCGCCCGCCCGTCCCCGACCCTTCCGACGGCGGGGAGGGGCCTGGGCCGTGGCTGGCCGGCTTCCCCACCGCCGAGGAGGTGCTTGGGGCGCCGGACGAGGTGTTCGGGATGCCGGCGGGGCGGCGGGCGACGATCCGTGCCCTGGCCGGGGCCGTCGCCGACGGGTCGCTGGACCTGGCGTCCGGCGGGGACCGGGAGGAGACCGTCCGGCGGCTGCTGGCGCTGCCCGGGATCGGCCCCTGGACCGCCGGTTACGTCGCGATGCGCGCCCTCGGCGACCCGGACGTCCTCCTCCCCACCGACCTCGCGGTACGCCGGGGCGCCGCCGCCCTCGGCCTGCCCGACGACCCGAAGACCCTCGACGCGTACGCCGACCGCTGGCGCCCCTGGCGCTCGTACGCGGTGATCCGACTCTGGAGAGCAGCATGAGCATGAACGACAGCACCGTCGTCGACACCCCCGCCGGGCCGCTCAGCATCGTGGCCGGCCCGGACGGGGCGGTCCGGGCGGCGGGCTTCACCGGCGAACCCGAGCACCTGCTCCCCCTGATGCACCCGACGCTGCGGGCGCCGCTGCGGCGCCGGGCCGACCTCGGCCCGGTCACCGCCGCCGTCGCGGCCTACCTGGACGGCGAGCTGACCGCGATCGACACCGTGCCGGTGGAGCAGCACACCGGCGGCGTGTTCATGGCGCACGCCTGGCAGGTGCTGCGCGAGGTGAAGCCGGGTGACCCGGTGACCTACACCGGGTTCGCAGGGCTGGCCGGCCGCCCCGCGGCCGTACGCGCCGCCGCGGCGGCCTGCGCCCGCAACGCGGTCGCCCTGTTCGTCCCCTGCCACCGGGTGCTGCGCACCGACGGGACGCTCGGCGGCTACCGCTGGGGGCTGGACGTGAAGAAGTGGCTTCTCGGACACGAGCGGCCGTGACGGGAAGCTGACAGCGGCGCCATTCACATTTGCCGCTACCGTCGGGTAGTGCCTGCGGACGGCGACGGCGACCCGGCTCCCCGGGGGGTCGAGGCCGGCCCGCATCCGCTGCGCAACCTCTGGCGGCTGCGCCACTACCTGCGCCCCCACGCGGCCGAGTTCGGCTGGCTGCTGCTGGCCGGTCTCGCCGCCACCGGGGCGGGCATCGCCGTACCGCTGGTCACGCAGCGGGTGGTGGACGGCCCGGTCGCGCGGCAGGACCCGGCGGGGCTGTTCCGGCTGGCCGGGCTGGCGCTGCTGCTCGGCCTGGTCGAGGCGCTGCTGATCTTCATCCGGCGCTGGGTGCAGTCGTCGTCCTCGATGCGGATCGAGGCGGCGATCCGCGCCGACGTCTACGCCCACCTGCAGCGGCTGCCGGCCAGCTTCCACGACCGGTGGCAGTCCGGCCAGCTCCTGTCCCGGATCACCAGCGACCTCTCGGTGCTGCGCCGGTTCCTCTCCTTCGGCCTGTTCTTCCTGGTCCTCAACCTGGTGACCTGCCTGGCCGTGGTGGCGCTGCTGATCCGGCTGCACCCCGCGCTGGGGCTGCTGGTGGCGGCGAGCGCGGTGCCGCTGTTCCTGATCACCCGGCGCTTCGCCCGGCGCTACCACGCCGCCTCCCGCCGGATGCAGGACCAGCAGGGCGACGTGGCCACGCTGGTCGAGGAGACCGCGCAGGGGCTGCGCACGATGAAGGCGTACGGGCGGGGGCGGGAACTGGCCTCCCGCTTCGCGGCCGGCGCCCAGGCGCTGCACGACACCGGGGTCGACAAGGGCCGGCTGCTGGCCCGCACCTCCGCCCTGCTCGACCTGGTGCCGAACCTGACCCTGGGCGTGGTGCTGGTGGCCGGCGCGGCGGCCGCCGCCGGAGGCGTGCTGACCATCGGCGAACTGGTCGCGTTCGTCAGCCTCCAGCTGATGCTGATCTGGCCGGTGCAGTCGCTGGGCTGGATCGTCGCCAACGGCCAGGAGGCGGCGACCGCCGCCGACCGGGTGCTGGAGGTGCTGGACAGCCCGCCCGCCATCGTGGACGCCCCGGGCGCGGTCGCCCTGCGCCGCGGCGAGGTGCACGGCCGACTGCGCTTCGAGCGGGTCTCGTTCCGCTACCCGGGCACCGGGGCGCCGGTGCTACGGGAGGTCGACCTGACCGTCGAGCCGGGCGAGACCGTGGCGCTGGTCGGGGCGACCGGCTGCGGCAAGAGCACACTGCTCTCCCTGGTGCCCCGGCTGCACGACGTGACCGGTGGCCGGATCACCCTGGACGGGCACGACCTGCGCGACCTGCGACTGTCCTCGCTGCGCCGGCTGGTCGGGGTGGCCTTCGAGGAGCCGACGCTGTTCTCCATGTCGGTGTGGGAAAACCTCACCCTGGGCCGGCCGGAGGCCGGGGAGGACGAGGTCCGGGCCGCCCTCGCGCTGGCCCAGGCGGACTTCGCGTACGAGCTGCCGTGGGGGCTGGCCACCCGGGTGGGCGAGCAGGGGCTGTCGCTCTCCGGCGGGCAACGCCAGCGGCTGGCCCTGGCCCGGGCGGTGCTCGGCCGGCCGGCGCTGCTCGTGCTGGACGACCCGCTCTCCGCGCTCGACGTGCACACCGAGGCCCTTGTAGAGGCCGCGTTGAAGCGGGTGCTGCGCAACACGACCGCGCTGCTGGTGGTCCACCGGCCCTCCACCATCGCCCTCGCCGACCGGGTGGCGCTGCTGGAGGAGGGCCGGATCACCGCCGTCGGGCGGCACTCCGAACTGCTCGCCGACGTGCCGGCGTACCGCGCGGTGCTCTCCGCCGAGCCGGCCCCGGCGCCGCCCGACGGTCGCGGCCTGGTGCGGTCGTGACCGGCGAGGCCGCCCACCCGGGCGGGGCGGACCTCACCCGGTGGCGCGGCGTCGCCACCGACCCCGACGCCGACCGCAGCCACGCCGAGGACACCGCGCCGGAGGCGGTGGCCCGGCTCCGGGCCCGCAGCCGGGTACTGCTGCGCGACCTGCTGCGCCCGCACCGGCGCCGGCTCGGGCTGGCCGTCGCGCTGCTGCTCGGCCAGAACGCCGCCGCGATGGCCGGGCCGTACCTCGTCATGCTCGGCATCGACCGGGCCATCGCGCCGCTGCGGGCCGGCGAGCCCGGCCCGCTGCTGGCCGTCGCCGCCGCGTTCGCCGCCGCCACCGTCGTCGAGTACGCCGCCCGCCGGGGGTTCCTCACCCTCTCCGCGCGGATCGGCCAGGCCATCCTGCTCGACCTCCGCCAGCGGGTGTACGGCCACTTCCTGCGCCTGTCGGTGGCGTTCCACGAGCGGTACACCTCCGGCCGGATGGTCTCCCGGCTCACCAGCGACCTGGACTCGATCGGCGAACTGGTCGGCGGCGGCATCGACGGCCTGGTGCTGGCGGTGCTGTCGATCCTGTCGGTGGCCGGCATCCTGCTCTGGCTGGACCCGCCGCTGGCCGCGGTGACCCTGCTCGCGTTCCCGTTCCTGTTCTGGCTGTCCCGCTGGTTCGCGCGGGCGTCGGCGGACGCGTGGCGGCGCACCCGGGAGACCGTGGCGCTGGTCATCGTCCACTTCGTGGAGTCGATGCGGGGCATCCGGGCGGTGCAGGCGTTCCGCCGGGAGCCGCGCAACCAGCGGATCTTCGCGGCGGTCAACGACGACTACCGGGTGGCGAGCCGGCACGCGTTCCGGCTGATGGCGACGTACTCGCCGGGGATCAAGGTGATCGGCAACGTGACCGTGGCGGTGGTGCTCTGCTACGGCGGTTGGCGGGTGCTCGGCGGGGCGACCGGGATCGGGGTGTTGGCCGCGTTCCTGCTCTATCTGCGGCGGTTCTTCGAGCCGATGCAGGAGCTGAGCCAGTTCTACAACTCGTTGCAGTCGGCCACGGCGGCCCTGGAGAAACTGGCCGGGGTGCTCGACGAGCGGCCCTCGGTGGCCGAGCCGGCCCGGCCCGTGCCGCTGCCCGCCGGACCGGGGCGCGGGGCGGTCGCCTTCCGCGCGGTCACCTTCGGCTACCGGCCGGACGCGCCCATCCTCGCCGGGCTCGACCTCGCCGTCCCGGCCGGGCAGACCGTGGCGTTGATCGGGCCGACCGGCGCCGGCAAGTCGACCGTCGCCAAGCTGCTCGCCCGGTTCCACGACCCGCTCGCCGGCACGGTCAGCCTGGACGGCGTCGACCTGCGCGAGGTCGCCGACGCAGAGCTGCGCCGCGCGGTGGTGCTGGTGACCCAGGAGACCCATCTCTTCGGCGGCACGGTCGCGGAGAACATCCGGTTCGGCCGTCCCGGCGCCGACGACGCCGCCGTGGAGGCCGCCGCGCGGGCGATCGGCGCGCACGACTTCATCGCGGCCCTCCCCGAGGGGTACGCCACGCAGGTGCACCGGCGCGGCGGCCGGCTCTCCGCCGGGCAACGGCAGCTCGTCGCGTTCGCCCGGGCGTTCCTGGCCGACCCGATGGTGCTGGTCCTGGACGAGGCGACCTCCTCGCTGGACGTGCCGACCGAGCGGCTGGTGCAGCGCGCCCTCGGCACCGTCCTGCGCGACCGCACCGCCCTGGTGATCGCGCACCGGCTCTCCACGGTGGAGACGGCTGACCGGGTGCTGGTGCTCGACGGCGGCCGGATCGTCGAGGACGGCCCGCCCGGCCGGCTCGCCGCCGCCGGCGGCCGCTACGCCGCCCTGCACCGGCAGTGGCGCGACTCGCTGGTGTGAGCCACGGTCCGTGTGGCGCCCCCGCCGCCCCCGGTCGGCGGGCCCCACGAAGATCACCGGTGCCACTAGACTCACCGCGCCGAGCGGAGCGTCCACCGGGTGGTCGTCCCGACGGCGGCGACGGGGGAGGTTGCGAGTGCGGTTCGGACGACGGGTGCTGGTGGCCGGGGTGGTCGTCGCCTGCGCGCTGGGGGCGGCGGCGGTCGCCGGGATCCCGTTCGGCGACGCCGGCCGGACGCCGGCCACGCCCACCGCGCAGGAATCCCCGGCGTCGCCGGGCGACGACGCCGCCCCAACGGGCGCGCCGGCCCGCGCCGACAGCGGACTCGGCAACCGCCCCGGAGGCGGTGCCACGCCGGGCGCGGCGGCGGCCCTCCGGGGCCGCCCGGCCGCCGAGGTCGCCGCCGACAGCCCCGCCTCGGTCTCCTACCTGCGCGACCGCTACCGGGTCGACGCCGGCGAGGCGGCCCGGCGGCTCGCCCTCCAGGAGCTGTCCGCGCCGCTGGCCGCCCGGCTCGCCACGGAGTTCCCCGCCGCGTACGGCGGGATGTGGCTGGACCAGGCCGCCGGCGGCGTGCTGACCGTCGCCGCCACCGGCGTCGAACCGGTCCGGGCGGCGCTGACCGGCATGCCGGACGCGGCGCACGTCCGGGTGGTGCCGGTGCGTCACCCGCTGCGGCAGCTCACCGAGGCGGCGACCCGGCTGGCCACCGCGCTCGACGCCACGGCCGGCGCCGACGTGGTGGTGGACGAGCGGACCAACGAGGTCGTCGTGCTGACCGGCGACCGGATCGCCGCCGACGATCCCCGGCTGGCCGACGCGCTGCGCGCCGCCGGGGTGCCGGCCCGCGCGCAGGCCCGGGTCGCCGACACCGTGGTGCAGAAGGCCTGCGACCCGCGCGACTGCGCGCGGGCGCCGATGCGCGGCGGCATCCGGCTGGACGTGCCGCGCGACGACGGCACCGTGGGCGGCTGCACGACGGGCTTCAACGTGCTCGTCGGGCTGCGCGACCCGTACGTGCTGACGGCGGGGCACTGCGTCGTCGGGGGGCGGCACCAACTGGTGGACCGCACCTGGCACCAGTTCCTCGGCCCGAAGGTGCCGATGACCGTCGAGTCGTCGAGGTCGGGGCTGGCCGAGAACGCCTACCCGTACGACTACGCGATCATGCCGTACCAGCCGGGCGCGATCGGGCGGTGGGCGTACCCGGCGGGGGCCACGCAGGTGCCCAGCCTGGTCAACTACTGGTGCGTGCCGGACAACCCCCGGTGCGCCACCGGGGGCAGCCGCGACGTGGCGATCACCGGGCACGTGCCGTGGAGCGCCATCCAGCCCGGCTGGGTGGTCTGCGCCACCGGGGCGGCGTACACGCCGAAGGCCGGCGAGCAGTACGTCGACTCGGGGGCCGGGGCCGGCTACGTGCCCGGCACCCGCTGCGGGGAGATCATCGGCAAGACCAGCGGCGGCATCGACGTGCGCATCTGCGCCCGCCCGGGCGACAGCGGCGGCCCGCTCTTCACCGAGGCCGACGGCAAGGCGCTGGGCATCCTGTCGCACGGCGACCCGGGGCAGGGCGCGTGCACCAACCCGAACGAGCGCAACTCGTACGCCCCGGTCTCCACGATCCTCGACCGGGCGAACGCCCGCACCTACGGGGGCCTGCGGATCCGGCTGGCCACCAAGGGCCCGCTGAGCGGCCCGGTCCCCCGCTGACCCGGCCGGCGGCCCGGTGACCGGGTCGCCGGCACCGGGCCGATCGACCGTCGCGCCGGCGGCTCACCAGCGGTCGACGTGCAGGACCTCGTCCAGGGGCTGCCGCCGCGCCGGCCGGAAGCCCTCCCCGGTGTGGAACGCGGTGGGGATCAGCGCGGCCTGTCGCACGGTCGCGGGCAGCCCGAGCAGCTCGGCGACCTCCGCCTCGTACGCCAGGTGCAGCGTGGTCCAGGCGGTGCCGAGGCCGCGCGCCCGGGCGGCGAGCATGTAGCTCCACGCGGCCGGCAGGACCGACCCCCAGAGCCCGGCCTGGTTGCCGGCCGGCAGCTCGCCGGAGTCCACCTGGATGCACGGGACGAGCAGCACCGGCACCTGCCCCATCCGGTCGGCGAGCCAGGCCACGCTCTCCCCCACCCGGCGCTGCACCTCGGCCCGCTCCGGGTCGTCGGCGAAGAGCCGGGCGGCCGAGCGCTCCGAGGCGAGGTAGCCGTGCGCCGCGCGCTGGTAGATCCGGCCGATCAGGTCCCGCCTCGCCGGGTCGGTCACCACGATCCACTGCCAGCCCTGCCGGTTCGACCCGGACGGCGCCTGGAGGGCGATCTCCAGGCACTCGCGGACCAGTTCCATCGGCACGGGCCGGGTGAGGTCCAGCCGCCTGCGGACCGAGCGGGTGGTGGTGAGCAGCTCGTCGGGGCTCAGCGGGAGTGTCGGCACGACATCCATCGTGGCACGCCGGTTAACCCGTGGTCCGGCCGTTGGCCGGTGCCTACCATCGACGGATGACTGATACGGCGAGGACGGCCCGCGCCGGCGTCCCCGAGCGTCCGACCCTGGACGGGCTCGAGGAGACCTGGGCGCGCCGCTGGCAGGAGGAAGGCACGTACGCGTTCGACCGCTCGAAGGAGCGCTCGGACGTGTACGCGATCGACACCCCGCCGCCGACCGTATCCGGCGAGCTGCACATGGGCCACGTCTTCTCGTACACGCACACCGACATCGTGGCCCGGTTCCAGCGGATGCGCGGGCGGGCGGTGTTCTACCCGATGGGCTGGGACGACAACGGCCTGCCGACCGAGCGCCGGGTGCAGAACGTCCACGGCGTGCGCTGCGACCCGACGCTGCCGTACGACCCGTCGTGGGTGCCGCCGGCCGCCCCCGTCGACGACGCCGCCCGCCGGGACCCGACGCCAGTCTCCCGGCGCAACTTCATCGAGCTGTGCGAGCGGCTGACGGTCGCCGACGAGCAGGTCTTCGAGGCGCTGTGGCGGCGGCTCGGGCTGTCCGTGGACTGGACGCTGACGTACACGACGATCGGGCGGGTGGCCCGGGCGACCTCGCAGCGGGCGTTCCTGCGCAACCTGGCCCGGGGCGAGGCGTACCAGGCGGAGGCCCCGACACTGTGGGACGTCGGGTTCGCCACCGCCGTCGCCCAGGCGGAGCTGGAGGACCGGGAGCGGCCCGGGGCGTACCACCGGCTGCGGTTCGCCGGGCCGGCCGGGCGCGAGGTGCTGATCGACACCACCCGGCCGGAGCTGCTGCCGGCCTGCGTGGCGCTGGTCTGCCACCCCGGCGACGAGCGGTACGCGGACCTGGTCGGCGGCAGCGCGCGTACGCCGGTCTTCGGGGTCGAGGTGCCGGTGCGGGCGCACCCGCTGGCGGACCCGGCCAAGGGCACCGGCATCGCGATGGTCTGCACGTTCGGCGACCTGACCGACGTGACCTGGTGGCGGGAGCTGCGGCTGGACACCCGGGTGGTGATCGGCCGGGACGGCCGGCTGCTGCCGGAGGCGCCCGCCGGGGTGCCGACGCAGCCCTACGCGGCGCTGGCCGGGCAGACCGTCAACGGTGCCCGGCGGACGCTGGTGCAGCTGCTCGCCGACGGCGGCGACCTGGTCGGCGAGCCGCGCCCGATCACCCACCCGGTGAAGTTCTACGAGCGCGGCGACCGGCCGCTGGAGATCGTCTCGACCCGGCAGTGGTATCTGCGCAACGGCGGCCGGGACGCCGCCCTGCGCGAGGAACTGCTGGCCCGGGGCGGGGAGCTGCGCTGGGTGCCGGAGCACATGCGGCACCGCTACGAGCACTGGGTGGGCGGCCTGACCGGTGACTGGCTGGTCAGCCGGCAGCGCTTCTTCGGCGTGCCGGTGCCGGTGTGGTACCGGCTCGACGACGCTGGCGAGCCGGACTACACCCACCCTCTCACGCCGGACGAGTCCGCGCTGCCGGTCGACCCGTCCAGCGACGCCCCGCCCGGGTTCGAGGAGTCCCGGCGCGGCCGGCCGGGTGGCTTCGTCGGCGACCCGGACGTGCTCGACACCTGGGCCACCTCGTCGCTGACCCCGCAGATCGTGGGCGGCTGGGAGACCGACCCGGACCTGTTCGCGCGGGTCTTCCCGATGGACCTGCGCCCGCAGGGGCAGGAGATCATCCGTACCTGGCTCTTCTCCACCGTGGTCCGCTCGCACCTGGAGCACGGGGTGCTGCCCTGGCGGGACGCGGTGCTCTCCGGCTGGATCCTGGACCCGGACCGCAAGAAGATGTCCAAGTCCAAGGGGAACGTGGTCACCCCGATGGCGTTGCTGGAGCAGCACGGCTCCGACGCGGTGCGGTACTGGGCGGCGAACGGCAAGCCGGGCATGGACCTCGCCTTCGACCCGGCCCAGATCAAGGTCGGCCGGCGGCTGGCCACCAAGCTGCTCAACGCGTCGAGGTTCGCCCTCGGGCTGGGCGCCGCCGACGCGTTGCGCGCCCCGGCGACCGAGCCGCTGGACCGCGCCATGCTCGCCGAACTGTCCGGCGTGGTCGCCGCCGCGACCGCCGCGTTGGAGGCGTACGACCACACGGCGGCGTTGCAGGCGGCCGAGTCGTTCTTCTGGCGGTTCTGCGACGACTACATCGAGCTGGTGAAGGAGCGCGCCTACGGCTCCGGGCCGGGGGCGGACTCGGCCCGGGCGGCACTGGCCACCGCGCTCTCGGTGCAGCTGCGGCTGTTCGCCCCGGTGCTGCCGTACGCGACCGAGGAGGTCTGGTCCTGGTGGCGCTACGGCTCGGTGCACCGCGCGCCCTGGCCGACCACGTACGAGGTGGGCCGGGCGATCGAGGGCGCCGGCGAGCCGGAGCTGCTGCGGCTGGCCGGGGACGCGCTCAGCCAGGTGCGCCGGGCCAAGTCGGAGCGGAAACTGTCGATGCGGGCAGAGGTGCCGCTGGCCGAGGCGCTCGGCCCGGCGGCCCTGCTGGACCAGCTCACCGTGATCGCCGACGACCTCCGCGCCGCCGGCCGGATCACGAAACTGGACCTGCTCCCCGACCGCACCACCGAGCTGGTGATCGCCTGCGCCTTCTGAGCGCGGCCCCGCCGCGCCCGACGGGGCGCGGCGGGGTCACCAGCCGCGCAGCAGGCGCAGGCCGAGGAGGAAGGCGACGACGGCGGGGCCGACCAGCAGGGTGATCGCCTGGAGTCGGTACGGCATCCGGTGCCGGGTCAGCTCGACGGCGTTGCCCAGCACGATCACCCCGGCCAGCATCAGGAACGCGCCCCACATCGGGGCGGTCCCCACGTCGACCAGGCCGACGCGGGTCAGTTGCAGCGCCCCGCCGAGCAGCAGGGCGCCGGCCAGCGCCAGCAGGGCGACCGCCCGGTGCAACCCCCGGGCCAGCGGGTGGACCGGCCGCCAGTGGTAGGTGCCGGCGACCGCCAGGCACGGCAGGATGACCATCAGCGGCCAGCCCCTGCCGAAGGCGCCGAACATCAGCAGCGCCCCGACCGCGAACACCAGCGTGCCGAGGCAGGCGATCACGTAGCCGGCGAAGGCGCGCCCGCCGCCCCGGGCCAGCAGCGGCCCGCCGACGGCGGCGATCAGTGCCCCGGGGATCAGTACGAACCCCGCCCACCAATGGAAGTGGCCGCTGGCCTGGGCGGCCGTGGTGGTCGCCGCCGCCGCGAGCCCGGCGACCGCCAGGCTGACCAGCCAGTGCCGGCCGGCACCGGGGTAGGAATCGCGCGACATGACCAGACCCGCTTCCGCACTCACTTCCACAGCCTCGCCGGGTGGCGCGGCCCGGTCCATCCGGCCAGCCCTACCATCGGGGGTCGGGCCGCCCGGACGGCCGTCACGCGGGGGTCAGCTCGTCTCGCCGGCCACGCTGAACGAGCGGAGCCGGTCGATCGCCAGCACCGTGAAGCCCACGCTGATCAGCACGGTCATCACCGCCGCCACCGGCACCGAGACGCTGGTCTCCAGCAGCCCGGTGGGGGCCAGCCGATCGGCGAGGGCGATCACGTACTGCTGGATGGAGAGGACCTTGGTGCCGCTGACGAAGTTGCCGAGCAGCCCCTCCCAGATGAGCACGTAGACCAGGCCGAGCAGCACGGGCCGCCGGGTGAGCAGGCTCAGCGCCACGAACAGCGCCGAGTACGCCAGCGCCCCGACCGCCGCGGCGGCGGCGAGCGCCAGGCCGAGGCGTACGGAATGGGCGAGCACGCCCGCGACGTAGAGCGGCACCGCGACGGTGACCGCCGTGACGCCGGTCGCCACCGCCAGCTTCGGCAGCACGATCTGCCAGCGCGGCAGCGGCTTGGTCAGGATGTGCACGACCGTGCCGTCGTCGATCTCGGCCCCCAGCACGCCGGTGCCGACGATCAACGCGACCACCGGCAGCACCACGGCCAGGCCGAGGCCGACCAGCACCGGCGGGCCCCACTCGCCCGGGTCCACCCCGAGCGAGCGGGAGAGCACGGCGAGCAGCACCAGTACCGCCGGAAGCGGCACCAGCAGGAGGAACCGGCGACGCCCGAACAGCCCCCGCGCGGTGATCCAGGAAACGGTAGACATGCTCAGGCCTCCACCAGGTAGGAGAAGACGCTCTCCAGGGACTCGTCCTCGGGCACCAGTTGCCGCACCCGGATGCCCTTCGCCAGGGCGATCTTCGGCAGCGCGCGGGTGAACGCGCCGTAGTCGCCGGCCCGCACGGTCAGCCCCGCGCGGCCCAACTCCACCCCGGTCACCGACGCCTCCGCCATCAGCGCCACGGCGAGCGCCCGGTCGTCGGTGGAGTGGACGGCGAAGACGTGCGGCCGGTTGGTCATCAGCCGGCGGATGGTGCGGAAGTCGCCGGAGGCGGCGAGCCGGCCGGCGACCATCACCTGGACGGTGCCGGAGACCTGCTCGACCTCCTCCAGGATGTGCGAGCTGAACAGGATCGTCCGGCCGGCGTCGCCGAGGCGGTGCAGCAGCTCCATCATGTGCAGCCGCTGACGCGGGTCCATCCCGTTGAACGGCTCGTCCAGCAGCAGCACCTGCGGCTCGTGCACGAGCGCGGCGGCCACCCGGGCGCGCTGCCGCATGCCCTTGGAGTACGTGCCGATCCGGCGGTCCTGCGCCCCCTCCATCTCCACCAGGGCGATCGCCCGGCGGGCCGCCGCCGCCGGGTCCGGCAGCCGGTGCAGCTTCGCGCTCGCCAGCACGAACTCGTACGCGCTGAGGAAGGTGTGCACCGCCTCCCGCTCGCTCACCAGGCCCAACCGGCGGTAGACCTCCGGGTTGCGCCAGGTGGGCCGGCCGTCCAGGGTCACCGCGCCGCGCGACGGGGCCAGGAAGCCGGCCATCATGTGCAGCAGGGTGGTCTTGCCCGCGCCGTTCGGGCCGAGCAGCCCGGTGACGCCGGGCCCGAGGGTCATGCTGACGTCGTTGACCGCCACCACGTTGCCGTACCAGCGGGAGACGCCGGCGAGGTCCAGGGTGCTGGCGGCGGTCGCGGCCCCCGCCGCGGGCTCGGCGCTCGTCGTGGTCATCGGGCGGCCACCTTCCGGTATCGCAGCAGCAGCAGGGCGACGCAGCCGGCCACGAGCAGCACGGCGGCGGCCGCGTAGACCGGGCCGAAGTCGCCGATCATGAGCCCCTCCTGCCCCTTGGGGAGCAGGTCGCCGAGGGCCCAGTCGCCGACGCCCCGCACCAGCGTGGACGGCGAGGCGAGGAAGGCCAGCTCGTTGACCGTCCGGGACGGCATGATCGACAGGGTGCCGACGACCGGGGTGGTCATCAGGAACACCGCCACGATCCCGCCGGCCGCGAACGCCCGCTTGCCGGTCAGCGACGCGACGAGCAGGCCGACCGAGGCGAAGACCACCGCCCAGAGCCCGGCGTAGAGCAGGCCCGGCAGCAGGTCCAGCAGCTCGTTCCAGACCCCGCGCATGCCGTCGTCGGTGGTGAAGGCGGCGCCCAGGAACATCACCAGCTGCGGGCCGCCGAGCAGCAGCCAGAGCGCGGTCACCAGCGCCAGCAGCTTGGCCAGCGGGTAGTCCGACCGGGGCAGCGGCCGGGAGAAGTAGAGCGGCAGCACCCCGCTGCGCAGGTCCCGGGAGACCAGCTCGGGGGCAACCACCGCGACGAAGAAGATGACGAGCCAGCTCATGTTGTCGGCGAACTGGGCGTACGTCATCACCGCCTCGCCGATCTGGCTGCGCACCGCGGTGAGGCCCGCGGCCACCACGGTGACGATGCCGACCACCAGCCAGGGGAAGATCTTGGCCTTGGCGCTGCGCCCGAACCCGAACGCCGTACGCAGCCCGTGCAGGTAGAGCGCGCCGAAGACCTGCCGGCGTCCCAGGCGGGGGCCGGTGTAGCGCTGGTAGCCGATGTCGTGGATGACACCGGTGGGTTCAGGCATGGCTGGGCTCCCTCGTGGCGAAGAGCTCGGCGACCCGGTGCCGGCGCTGGTCGAGCCGGTGCAGCGGCAGGTCCAGCTCGGCGACCGCGCCGAGGATGAGGTCGTAGGTGGCGTCGTCGGCGAGCTCGACGAGCAGCAGCCGCCCGTCCCGGCGTACCGGCAGGCGCAGCGCGGCGAGCCGGGCGGCCAACTCCTCGGTGCCCTCGCTGACCTCGACGGCGAGCACGTCGGTGGCCGACGTCATGGCGGAGATGTGGTCGGCCCGCAGCAGCCGCCCGCCGTCGATGGCGACCAGCGTGTCGCAGATCCGCTCCACCTCGCCGAGCAGGTGCGAGCAGACCAGCACGGAGATGCCGAACTCGGTGCCGATCCGGTGCACCAGGGCCAGCATGGCGTCCCGGCCGGCCGGGTCGAGGCCGTTGGTCGGCTCGTCGAGCAGCAGCAGGTCGGGGTCGTGCACCAGGGCCTGGGCGAGCTTCACCCGCTGCTTCATGCCGGTGGAGTAGCCGCCGACCGGGCGGTAGCGCTCCTCGTAGAGCCCGACGTGCCGCAGCGCCTCGGAGGCCCGCTCGCGGGCGACCGTACGCGGCAGCCCGCTGATCCGGCCGAGGTGGGTGACCAGCTCGGCGGCCGAGAGGTCCGGCGGCAGGGCGTCGTGCTCGGGCATGTAGCCGACCCGGGCGCGGACCCCGGCGGAGTCGGTGGTCGGGTCGAGCCCGAGCACCCGGACCCGCCCGCTGGTCGGGGCGAGGAGGCCGAGCAGGATCTTGATCAGCGTGGACTTGCCGGCGCCGTTCGCGCCGACCAGTCCGATGATCCCCGGCTCGACCGCGACGGTCAGGTCGGCCAGCGCGGTGACCCCACCCCCGTACGTCTTGGTCAGCGACTCGGTCGCGATCAGTGTCACGACGTCCAGCGTAGGAGGCCGACGCCCCTGCTGGGAGCGGCACGCCCCCGGCGCTCCCCTGATCCTCGCGGCCCGAGTCCCCTAGGGTCCGGTCCCCGTGACCGGGAACCTCACGGAAATCCGCCCGCAACCTCGACGGCCGGTGATGCGTCCACTCTAGAGCGGGGTCACCGCTGGCCGGGACGGACCGGGGTCCGCCGGCGACCGACACACGGGGAGGATCATGACCGGCGAAACGCCGTTGCCCAAGGTGAGCGTGGTGGTTCCCACGCACGACAGCGGGCCGCACATCGAGAAACTCGTGGCCTCGCTGCTGCGCCAGTCGCTGCCTGCGACGGAGTTCGAGGCGGTCTTCGTCGACGACGGCTCGACCGACGACACGCCCGAGCGGCTCGAGAAGATCGCCGCCGAGCACCCGCACTTCCGGGTGCTGCGCATCGAGAACTCGGGCTGGCCGTCCCGGCCGCGCAACCTCGGCGTCGCGCACGCCCGGGGCGAGTACGTGTTGTTCGCCGACGACGACGACTGGCTCGGCGACGAGGCGCTCGAACGGATGTACGGCTGCGCGCGGGCCCACGACTCCGACGTGGTGGTCGGCCGGATGGCCGGGCACGGGCGCGGCGTGCCGCGCGAGCTGTTCCGGCGGAACCGGTTCGACGCCACGCTCGCCAACTCGCCGCTGATCGACAGCCTCACCTGCCACAAGATGTTCCGCCGCGCCTTCCTCGACGAGCACGGGCTGCGGTTCCCGGAGGGGCCGCCGCGGCGCCTGGAGGACCACCGGATGGTGGTCCGGTCGTACCTCCTGTCGAGGCGGACGTGCGTGCTGTCGGACTACACCTGCTACCACCACGCCCGCCGCGGCGACGCCGGGAACGTCACGGCCAGCCGGCTGGACCCGGCGGAGTACTACGCCAGCCTGCGGGAGGCGCTCGACATCGTCGACGCGCACACCGAGCCGGGGCCGCTGCGCGACCGGCTGCACCGGCGATGGCTGCGCAACGAGATGCTCAACCGGGTACGCGGCCGGCGGATGCTCGACGCCCCCGAGGAGTGGCTCGCGCAGGTCGTCCGGGAGATCCAGGGGGTGATCCGGGAGCGGTTCGCGCCCGAGGTCGCCGCCGGCCTGCCCCCGCTGCAACGGGTGCTGGCGCACCTCGCCGAGCAGGGCCGGGTCGCGGACCTGCGCCGGCTGGCCGAGTGGGAGACGGGCGTCCGCGCCGTCGGCGCCGTCGACCGCATCGAGCGGGCCGGCAGGACGCTGACCGTCGACGTCTCCGCCCGGCTGGTGTCCGCCGGGCGGCCGCTCGCCTTCGCCGAGGACGGCGGCCGGGACCTGCTGGTGCTCCCGGTCGACGGGCTGGACCGGGAGCTGCGCGACCTCACCGGGGCGCTCGGCCGCAGCAGGCTGGACGTCGTCGCCCGCCGCGGGCAGACCAGCGAGGAGGTTTTCCTGCCGGTGTCGTTCGCCACGGAGCGGGTGCCCGCCGGCGACGGCACCGCGCACGTCGTGCACCGGGCCACCGCCACGATCGACTTCACCGCCCTCAACGGGGGCCGCACCGCGGGCACCTGGTCGCTGAAGGCCCGGGTCACCAGCGCCGGCTGGACCGAGGACGCCCGCCTGCCGCTGCTGCTGCGCTGCGCCGCCGACGGCGCCGCCCCGGTGGTGGAGGACGAGCGGGCGCTCTGGCACCGGCTGCGCCGGGCCGTGCGGCGCCGGATCAGGCGGCGCTGACCGGCCGGGGCAGCTTGAGGCCGGCTCGGGCGGGTCGGCAGGACATCGACCGGTGACAGGACGGCACTGGCCCGACAGACTGTCCACATGCTCACGCGACTGCTCCGCACACCGTTGACCTGGGTCGTGGCCGTCGTCCTCGTCGCCGGGTCGGCGTTCGGCCTCTACTGGTTCCAGCCCTGGAAACTGGTCACCGACGACGAGGTCGACGAGACGCTCTCGACCGTGGAGGCGGCACCGGGCCCGACGGCTCCCACCACCGGCGCCACGGCCTCCCCCACCGGGCCGGTCCTGATCAGCCGGGGCGAGTTCGTGACCCACGAGCACGACACCTCGGGCACCGCCCGGATCGTCCGTACCCCTGACGGGCGGCACCGGCTGGAACTGGTCGGGCTGGCCACCTCCAACGGCCCGGACCTGCGGGTCTGGCTCACCGACCAACCGGTGCGGACCGGCACCGCCGGCTGGCGGGTCTTCGACGACGGCCGGTGGGTCGAACTGGGCCGGCTCAAGGGCAACAGGGGCGACCAGGGGTACGACATCCCGGCCGAGGTCGACCTGACCGGCGTGACCAGCGTCTCGATCTGGTGCAAGCGGTTCGCCGTCTCGTTCGGCGCGGCACCGCTGGCTCCGCTCCGCTGATCCGCCGGCCGCCGGCCGCCGGCGCGGCGCGGCGTGGCGTGGCGTGGAGTGGCGCTCTCGACCGATCGCCGACAGGCTGAGAAACTGTGTGCCGGTCAGCGGGTTGGGGGATGGATGAGCAACGGCTGGGTGGTGCCCGACGAGGTGCTCCGGGACGCGCCGGCGTACACGCCGCGCCCCGGCGAGCTCGCCGACCTGGAGCTGCTGCTGACCGGGGCGTACGCCCCGCTGACCGGCTTCATGACCCGCGCCGACCTGGTCTCGGTGAGCCGCCGGGGCCGGCTCGCCGACGGCACCCCGTGGCCAGTGCCGGTGACGCTCCAGGTGCCCTCGGCGCTCGCCCAGGGCCTGGACCCGCGCGACGAGGCGCGCCGCACCCTGGTGCTGACCGACGGCGAGGGCGCGCCGGTCGCGGTGCTGGAGGTCGCCGACGCCTGGCAGGTCCGCGACGGGGTGGCGGGTGTCGGGGGCACGGTCCGCCGGCTCGGCGACGGCGGTCACGGCCCGTTCCAGCGGCTGCGCCGCACCCCCGAGGAGGTACGCGCGCTGCTGCCGCCCGGCCGGGTGCTCGGGGTGGTCGCCGACCGCCCGTTGCACCGGCCGCAGCTCGCCCAGATCGCCCACGCCGCCCGCACCCTCGGCGCCCACCTGCTGGTGATGATCCCCGTCGGCGAGGACGGCGTCGGTGGGCTGCCCCCGGAGGCGCTGGTGCGCGGCATCTTCGCCGCCCGGGACCGGATGCCGCCGGCCACGCTGGTCGCCGTGCCACTCAGCCGGCGCCGCGACGAGATCAGCGACGCGCTGCTGCGGGCCCGGGTGTCGGCGGCGTACGGGGTGACGCACCTGCTCTCCACCGGTGAGATGCTCTCGGGCGCGGGCCTGCGGGTGCTGGTGCCGCGCGAGCTGGCCTACGACAACCGCGACGGGCAGTGGCGCTGGCGGGAGGACATCCCGCCGCGCAACCGGCGCCTGGCCCTGACGCAGGCGGAGATCGACGACCTGCTGGACCGGGGCTTCCCGCTGCCCGAGTGGCACACCCCGCCGGCGGTGGCGAGGGAGCTGGCCCGGGCCCGTCCGCCCCGACGGCACCGGGGCCTGGTGGTCTTCCTGACGGGGCTCTCCGGCTCCGGCAAGTCGACGATCGCGCGCGGCCTCGCCGACGCGCTGCGCGAGCAGGGCGACCGGACGATCACACTGCTCGACGGCGACGTGGTGCGCCGGGAGCTCTCCGCCGGCCTGGGCTTCGGCAAGGCCGACCGCGACCTCAACGTGCGGCGGATCGGCTGGGTGGCCGCCGAGATCGCCCGGCACCGCGGTGTCGGCATCTGCTGCCCGATCGCCCCGTACGCACAGGCGCGCGCGACCGCCCGGGAGATGGCCCTGGCCGCCGGGGCCGGTTTCCTGCTGGTGCACGTCGCGACCCCGCTGGAGGTCTGCGAGCAGCGCGACCGCAAGGGCCTGTACGCCCGGGCCCGGGCGGGCCTGCTCACCGGGATGACCGGCATCGACGACCCCTACGAGGAGCCGACCGACGCGGACCTGGTGGTCGACACCAGTGACCTGACGGTCGACGAGGCGGTCCAGGCCGTCCTGCACCACCTGACCGAGACGGGCTGGGTGGAACCCCGGCTCCAGTCCATCTGAGCCGCCCCCGTTTCCTTCCGTTGATCCGCCCCTGTTCCTTCCGTGGGTCATTCCTCCGCGCTAGTGTTCGTCTTTGTTCGAACACGTTTGACCGCGTGAGGGCGCGGGGAGCACGGAGGTGCGACGGATGCTGGCTCAGCAGCGCCAGGCGGCCATCCTGGACCGGGTACGCGCCACGGGCGGGGTACGGGTCACCGACCTGGCCGTCGAGTTCGGCGTCTCCGACATGACCATCCGGCGCGACCTGGAGGCGCTGCACGAGCGTGGCCTGCTGGCCAAGGTGCACGGCGGCGCCACGGTCGCCGGCCCCGGCTCGACCGACGAGCCGGGGTTCCGGGCCAAGTCGGTGCGGCAGCTGGCGGAGAAGGCGGCCATCGCGGGGCGGGCCGCGGAACTGGTCCGGCCGGGCGCGGCGATCGCCCTGTCCGCCGGCACCACCACCGCCGAGCTGGCCCGCCGGCTGGTCGACGTGCCGGGCCTGACCGTGGTCACCAACTCGCTGCCGGTGGCCGAGATCCTGCACGTCGGGGGCCGCCCGGACCAGACCGTGGTGCTCACCGGCGGGGTGCGTACGCCCTCCGACGCCCTGGTCGGGCCGCTGGCCGTCGGCGCGATCCGGTCGCTGCACCTGGACCTGCTCTTCCTCGGGGTGCACGGGATCAGCGAGCGGGCCGGGTTCACCACGCCCAACCTGATGGAGGCGGAGACCGACCGGGCGCTGGTGGCCGCCGCCGACCGGCTGGTGGTGCTCGCCGACCACACCAAGTGGGGCACGGTCGGCATCTCCGCCATCGTCGAGCTCTCCGCCGCCCACGTGCTGGTCACCGACGACCGGTTGCCTCCCGAGGCGCGGCGGTCGCTCGGCGACCGGGTGGGCGAACTGGTGGTCGTGCCGGCGGCGGACGGGGCGCGGGCGGCCACGCCGACGGGGGTGGCGCGATGAAACGCACCGCGATCGAGCTGGCCGACGGCCGCGAACTGATCTACTTCGACGAGCGGGACGACGTCGTCCGCGACCAGCCGGACCGGCGCGAACTGCCCCCGCCGCCGCCCGCGTCGCAGCTGCGCCACGACCCGCTGACCGACGAGTGGGTGGCGGTCGCCGTGCACCGGCAGACCCGCACCTTCCTCCCGCCGGCCGACCAGTGCCCGCTCTGCCCCACCACCGCCGGTCGGCTCAGCGAGATCCCCGCCCCCGACTACGACGTCGCCGTCTTCGAGAACCGGTTCCCCTCGCTGAGCGGCCGGGTGGCCGACGAGCCGGCCGAGATCACGCCGTTCACCCCGGTCCGGCCCGGCCGGGGCCGTTGCGAGGTGGTCTGCTTCACCGACGACCACAACGCCTCCTTCGCCGGCCTGCCGCCGCGCCGGGTGCGTACCGTACTGGACGCGCTCGCCGACCGGACCGCCGTGCTGAGCGAGCTGCCCGGCGTGGAGCAGGTCTTCCCGTTCGAGAACCGGGGCGTGGAGATCGGGGTGACGCTGCACCACCCGCACGGTCAGGTCTACGCGTACCCCTTCGTGACGCCACGCACCCGGGCGATGCTGGCCGCCGCCCGCCGGCACGCCGACCGCACCGGCGGGCGCAACCTCTACGCCGACGTGCTCGCCGCCGAACGGGCCGCGGGCGACCGGGTGGTCGCCGCCAACGAACACTGGACCGCGTACGTCCCGGCGGCGGCGCGCTGGCCGTTCGAGGTGCACGTGGCCCCGCACCGGCCGGTGCCGGACATCCCGGCGCTCGACGACGCCGAGCGGGACGCCTTCGGCCCGCTCTACCTCGACGTGCTGCGCCGCTTCGACGGGCTGTTCGACCTGCCGATGCCCTACATCGCCGCCTGGCACCAGGCCCCGGTACGCGTCGACCGCGAGCTGGGCCACCTGCACCTGCAGCTGTTCAGCATCCGGCGGGCCCGGGACAAGCTGAAGTACCTGGCCGGCTCGGAGTCCGGCATGGGCGTCTTCATCAACGACATCGCCCCGGAACGCGCCGCCGACCTCCTGCGCACCGTTCGAAAGGAGGGGCACCTTCCTAACGCCCACGGTAGAGGAAGGGCCCCTTCCTAACGTCTGGTGGCACCAGCGCGTCAGGCAAAAGGTGGTGCAGACAGGGCGCGGGGGGCCCGGGACAGGGCCCCCCGCAGGGAAGGGACGGCTGGCTGTGCGCGACAGCCGGGAAGGTTGGCTGATCGGCACGCTTGCCGCGAGGCGACCGCGGTCAACCTTCCTGGACGCGACTGGCATCTCGTCCACCCAGGTCAACGAGGCGCGCCGAAGCAGGTGACGCCAGCGGCGTGTCACCCCCGACACGCCGCCGCCCCGAATGCCCAGGGCCCCGGATGTCGCTGGCCACGGCGTCGTCGGCAGCGGAAACTCGGCGGTGAGCGGGGCTCGGTGTGGCCCCGGACAGGTCGTCACCACCGTCGTCGTACGGTTGCCTTCCGGCCGGTCACCAGGCTCGCCGCCGGAACGTCGTCGGTCACGACCGCGCCGGCGGCGACCACGGCGTCACGGCCGATGCTGACGCCGGGAAGGATCGTGGCACCGGCGCCGATCCACACGTTCTCCGCCACATCGATGGGCCCGCCGCTCAGCCACCCCCGTCGCTCCGCAGGATCGACCGGATGACCGACGGTGATGAACGTGGCCCTTGGTCCGACCATCACGCGCTCGCCGAGCCGGATGCCGGCGTAGTCCAGGAACGTGCAGTTCTGGTTGATGAACACGCGCTCCGCGAGGTCCAGGTGAAGGCCGTGGTCCGTGTAGAAGGGCGGATAGATCGTGACTCTCCTCGACAGCGGCCTGCCGAAGATCTGTTCGAACAGTTCCGCCCTGCCCGCTTCGTCGTCGAAGGGCAGGACGTTCAGGCGGGAGGTGAGTTCGGTGACCCGCAGGACCCTCTCGGCCATGGCCTGGAACTCGGCGCCGTGGATGCGCATGAGACGGTCGCTGGACATGCAGGATCCTTTCTGGTGTACCGGTGACCGGACAGGACTCACCGGGCGCGCTGGTGACGCGACGACTGCTGCCAGCAGCCGATCGGGTCATCCTTGTCGGGGCCGGGACCGGCGAGCGTCTGCGCTGCCGCTGTCGCCGCTGCGTGACGTCGTCGCCCAGGACGGGCGCCAGACCGTCCCAGGGAGCGCGGGCAGGGCTCGGAGGTGGGTGATGACTCCCCGGATCCCGGGATGTGGATTCGTTCTGGGGAGGATGAGAGAGATCGGGTACGCGAGGGTCGGACCCACGACAGGGATGCGGCGTAGGTCGTGGTTCGTCGGCCAGACGTACCGGTCGCGTGCCCCCACGAGAGTGGCCACGTCCGCGGAGGCCGCGAGGGTGTCCAGGAGCACTTCGTCGCCGAAGTGCGGGCCTGCCGCGTCGATGCGCAGGTCGAATTCGGTGGTGAGCTGATCGTAGAAATCCGCCCATTCGCTTCGGGGCGCGATCCCCGGCACCCATATCCGGTGCCTGCGCAACTGCGGTGGCGTCAGTCTTCGCGCGGAGGCGAGCGGATGCCCCGGGCCGACGAGAAGTTCCAGCGGAGAGTCGAACGCGTGGATCATCTGCACGTCGGGCGGCAGTGCGTCCAGGGCGGTGACGGAACGGAACGAGGCGTCGACGTCGCCCGCTTCGACGGCGGCGACCGCCACGCGTGGGTCGTCGACCCGGAGGGTCACCACGTCGAGGTTGATTTCGGGATGCGACCGCCAGTAGTCGTGCAGCACGACGGCCTGCGCGCTTCGCAGGCCGAGAACGTCGATCCGAAGGGCCCGGAAGCCCGGCCTGACCGCGGTGATGGCGCGCTCGACACCCGCGACGATGCTCCGCGCGTGGGGGAGAAACGCCCGACCGTCGAGCGTCAGCTCGACCCCTCGGGCGGTACGTGTCAACAGACGGACTTCCAGCTCGCGCTCCAGGGCGGCGATCCGCTTGGAGACTGCCTGCTGCGTGACGCCCAGTTCCTCGGCCGCGCGCTGCAACTGTCCGAGCTCGGCCGCCCGGACGAACGATCGCAACGCCTCGGTGTCCACCGGTTCACCCTAGGCGCGCACAACTGATCGTTGTGGCTCGCCGTGGGCCGGTTGTTCGACCAGGCTCCGGCGTGACGGGCCCCGACGAGGGGCGGGCGAGGAGTCGGGAAGGCGGGGAGAGCGACAGGCGGAGAGGGCTCCGGGAGGAAGGGCAGGAGCCCGCCGGCGGGTGCCGGCGGGCTCCTGTGTGACCCGGCGGCAGCACCACGACGGTGCCGCCAAGGGGCGCCTGGAGGATCAGGCGGAGAGCTTGCGCGCCAGGTTCTCGTCCAGGGCGTTCATGAACTCGTCGGTGGTCAGCCACGGGGCGTCCCGCGAGATGAGCAGCGCGAGGTCCTTGGTCATCTGGCCACCCTCGACGGTGTCGATGATGACCTGCTCCAGGGTGTTGGCGAACTCGGTGACCGCCGGGGTGCCGTCCAGCTTGCCCCGGTGGGCCAGGCCCCGGGTCCAGGCGTAGATGGAGGCGATCGGGTTGGTCGAGGTCTTCTCGCCCTTCTGGTACTGCCGGTAGTGCCGGGTGACGGTGCCGTGTGCGGCCTCGGCCTCGACCGTACGGCCGTCCGGGGTCATCAGCACCGACGTCATCAGGCCCAGCGAGCCGAAGCCCTGCGCGACGGTGTCGGACTGCACGTCACCGTCGTAGTTCTTGCAGGCCCAGACGAAGCCGCCCTCCCACTTCAGCGCGGCGGCGACCATGTCGTCGATCAGCCGGTGCTCGTAGCTGATGCCGGCGGCCTCGAACTCGGCCTTGAACTCGTTCTCGAACACCTCGGCGAAGATGTCCTTGAACCGGCCGTCGTACGCCTTGAGGATGGTGTTCTTCGTCGACAGGTAGACCGGGTAGCCGCGGTCCAGGCCGTAGCGCATCGAGGCGCGGGCGAAGTCCCGGATCGACTCGTCGAAGTTGTACATGCCCATGGCGACGCCGCCGCCGGGGAAGTTGGCGACCTCCATCTCCACGGGCGCGGAGCCGTCGGTCGGGGTGTAGGTGATGGTCACCGTGCCCGGGCCGGGGACGACGAAGTCGGTGGCCTTGTACTGGTCGCCGTGGGCGTGCCGGCCGATGATGATCGGCTTGGTCCAGCCGGGGACCAGCCGCGGCACGTTGGACATGATGATCGGCTCGCGGAAGACGACGCCGCCGAGGATGTTGCGGATGGTGCCGTTCGGCGACCGCCACATCTTCTTCAGGCCGAACTCCTCGACCCGGGCCTCGTCGGGGGTGATGGTCGCGCACTTGACGCCGACGCCGTGCTGCTTGATGGCGTTGGCGGCGTCCACGGTGACCTGGTCGTCGGTCTCGTCGCGGTACTGAATCGACAGGTCGTAGTAGTGCAGGTCGACGTCGAGGTAGGGCAGGATCAGCTGCTCCCGGATCTGCTTCCAGATGATCCGGGTCATCTCGTCGCCGTCGAGCTCCACGACCGGGTTGTTTACCTTGATCTTCGCCATCGGCCGGCGCTCCTCTCGGGGGACTCGTGCTCAAGCAGTACGAGCGTACTGGAAACTGGCTTGCAGTCCCCAGCCGGCCTCGGTCGGCCGGAAAAACGGGGTGGCACGGCACGGGACCGCGCTGGCACCATCGCCCGATGCCACCGCGCCGCACCCTCGGGTCTATCACGGTCACCGCGCTCACCGACGGCGAGGGCCCGTTCTTCCAGCCCCGCGCCGAGGCGTTCCCGGACGCCACGCCGGAACACTGGCGCGCGGCCGACCGGCGGGACCCGGCCACGGTGACCGCCGACGGGCGGTGGTGGCTGCCGTTCCGCAGCTTCGCGATCCGCGCCGGGGACGGCCCGGTGACCCTGGTCGACGCCGGGATCGGCCCGGCCGACGCCCCCGCGTCGAGCTGGGCGCCGGTGCCCGGGCGGCTGCCGGCCGAACTCGCCGCCGCCGGCATCGACCCGGCCGACGTGCGCACGGTGGTGCTCACCCACCTGCACACCGACCACATCGGCTGGGCGGTCACCGGTTCGCCGGGCACGCCATACTTCCCGAACGCCGACTACGTGCTCCAACGGGCCGAGCTGGCCGCCGTGGAGAGCATCAACCCCGGACTGCCGGCCGGGCTGGCCGCGCCGTTACGCGCCGCCGGCCAGCTCCGGGTGGTCGACGGCGAGGTGCGGCTCGATCCGACGGTAAGGCTGCTGCCGACGCCGGGGCACACGCCCGGACACCAGTCGGTGCTGCTGGAGGTCGACGACGAGCGGCTGCTGGTCACCGGCGACCTGCTGGTGCACGCCGTGCAACTGGTCGCCCCGGAGCTGGCGTACGCCCACGAGGAGGACGCCGCGGCGGCCCGCGCGTCGCGGTTGGCGCTGCTGCGCGACCTGGCCGCGCGCGGCCCCGCGGTGCTCGCCACCCCGCACCTAGGCGAGGCGTTCGTGGCGCTGTAGGGGCGCGACGACGAGGGGGCACGCCGGCGGACCGGCGTGCCCCCTCGTCGCGTGACGGATCACATGTTGGCGACGTCGGCCTGCTTGGCGCGGACGGCCTCGGCGGCCTCCTTCAGGCTGGCCAGCTCGTCGGCGTCCAGGTCGGTCTCGACGACCCGCTTGACGCCCTCGGCCCCGATCTCCGCCTCGACGCCCAGGTAGACGCCGGAGATGCCGTACTCGCCGTCGACCCAGGCGCAGACCGGCATGACCTCGCCGGAGTCCTCCGCGACGGCCTTGGCCATCCGGGCGGCGGCGGCGGACGGGGCGTAGTACGCCGAGCCGGTCTTGAGCAGCGCGACCACCTCGGCGCCGCCGTTGCGGGTCTTGACGACCAGCTCCTCGATCTGCTCGGCCGGCATCGCGTCGCGCAGCGGCTTGCCGTTCACCGTGCTCTTCGACGGCACCGGCACCATCGTGTCGCCGTGCGAGCCGAGGGTCAGGGTCTTCACCGACTTCACCGGTACGCTCAGCGCCTCGGCGACGAAGTTGGTGAACCGGGCGGTGTCCAGCATGCCGGCCTGGCCGAGCACCCGGTTCTTCGGGAACTGGGTGGCGAGCTGGGCCAGCGCGGTCATCTCGTCCAGCGGGTTGGACACGACGATGACGACGGCGTTCGGGGCGTACTTGGCGACGTTCTCGGAGACCTGGCGGACGATCTTCGCGTTCGTCTCCAGCAGGTCCATCCGGCTCATGCCCGGCTTGCGCGGCAGGCCGGCGGTGATCACCACGACGTCCGAGCCCTCGATCGCCTCGTAGCCCTCGCCGTTCGGGCCCGTGGTCACGCCGACGACCTTGGTCTCGAAGCCCTCGACCGCGCGCGACTGGTTGAGGTCCAGGGCGAGACCCGCGGGCTTGCCCTCCACGATGTCGGTGATCACGACGGTGTCGAAGACGTCGTACTCGGCCAGGCGCTGCGCGGTGGTGGAGCCGTAGAAGCCGGCCCCGACGACAGTGACCTTCTTACCCATGGTCGTCCCACTCCCTGCTACCAGTCGGTTTTCCGGACCGTATCAGTCATCCTGGCACCGATCCGGTCAGGGGCGGACGGTTATGACCCCGATGGGCCGTACGCGCGGGCGCAGTCGCCCCCGCAGGTGTAAGGAAGGGACCCTTCCTCTACCTCAGGCGTTAGGAAGGTGCCCTTCCTAACGCCTCAGTCGCGTTCGGCGCGCTCGACGACGTTGGTCAGCAGCATCGCGCGGGTCATCGGGCCGACGCCGCCCGGCATCGGCACCAGCTTGCCGGCCACCTCGGCCGTCTCCGGGGCGACGTCGCCGGTGTAGCGGCCCTTGCCGTCCGGGCCGATCACCCGGGTGATGCCCACGTCGACCACCACCGCGCCCGGCGTGACCATGTCGGCGGTGAGCAGGCCCGGCACCCCGGCGGCCACGATGACGATGTCGGCGGCGCGGGTGTGCGCGGCGAGGTCGAGGGTGCCGGTGTGGCACAGCGTCACGGTGGCGTTCTCGCTGCGCCGGGTCAGCAGCAGGCCGAGCGGGCGGCCGACCGTGTTGCCCCGGCCGACCACGGCGACCTTCGCCCCACGCAGCGCCACGTCGTGCCGGCGGAGCAGCTCGACGATGCCGCGCGGGGTGCAGGGCAGCGGGCCCTCGTAGCCGAGGACGAGCCGGCCGAGGTTGACCGGGTGCAGGCCGTCGGCGTCCTTGTCGGGGTCGATCAGCTCCAGCACCCGCTGGGTGTCGAGGTGACCCGGCAGCGGCAGCTGGACGATGTAGCCGTGGCAGGCCGGGTCGGCGTTGAGCTCGGCGAGCACCGCGTCGACCTGCTCCTGGGTGGCGTCGGCCGGCAGCTCCCGGCGGATCGAGGCGATGCCCACCTCGGCGCAGTCGCGGTGCTTGCCGTTGACGTACGCCTGGGACCCGGGGTCGGCGCCGACCAGGACGGTGCCCAGCCCGGGAGTGATGCCGCGTTCCGCCAGTGCCTTGACCCGTGTCCGCAGCTCGTCCTTGATCTGGGCCGCGGTCGCCTTGCCGTCCAGAAGCGTCGCCGTCACGCCCAGATCGTCTCACGGTCGAAGCCCGGTGATCCGACGACCTGCGCCAGCCAGCCGGCCGACCACGAAGAGTGACGTGCATTTCATCACTGTGAGTTACTGCGCGTGGGTTCGGTCACAGCCGCATCCGGACGCCGCGACCGCGACGGGGACGGCGCCGGACAGCAGGGACGGGGCGGCGCGGGAGGGCCGATAGGCGGCGGCGACAGCCACCCGCCTCGCGACAGCCCGCAGGTGAGGCGACATTTGTCGACCCGACGGCTATAGCAGGAGAGATCGGCCGCCGCAAGGCCCCGGGGCCCGCTCCGTTATCGCTTCGCAACGCGCTCGTTGTCGAACGCCAACCCGCGACCTACCGTTGCCCAACGTTGCGTAGCGTAAACCCAGCGCCGGGTCTGACTGCGCAGCGTGAGGAGATGAGGAGGCTACATGCGCGTGCGCAGGCTCGCTACCTGGACCGCCCTCCCGCTCGCGGTGACCCTGGGCCTGGTGGCCTGCGGCTCGGGCGGCGACGGCGGATCCGGCGAGAGCAACCCCGACGCGGCCGTGCGGATCGAGATCGCCGAACCGCAGCACCTGGTGCCGACCAACACCAACGAGACGAGCGGCTCGCAGGTGCTCAGTGCCCTGTTCAGCCCGCTGGTCGACTACGACGAGGCCAACAAGCCGTACGAGGTGGCGGCCGAGTCGGTGACGTCCGAGGACAACACGACCTGGACGGTCAAGCTCAAGGACGGCTACACCTTCCACAACGGCGAGAAGGTCACCGCCGACAACTACCTCGACGCCTGGAACTACGGCGCCTACGCGCCGAACGGGCAGAACTCGAGCTACTTCTTCGAGAAGATCGCCGGCTACGAGGACCTGCAGGGCGAGACGCCGAAGGCCAAGACGCTGACCGGCCTGAAGAAGGTCGACGACCTGACCTTCACCGTCACGCTCTCCGAGCCGTACAGCGAGTTCAAGACCATGCTCGGCTACACCGCCTTCTACCCGATGCCGAAGGCCGCGTTCTCCGCGCCCGGCGTGCTGGCCGAGGGGTACGAGCAGGCGCCGGTGGGCCAGGGCCCGTTCAAGATGAAGGGGACCTGGCAGCACGACGCCAAGGTCGAGGTCGAGAAGTACGACGCCTTCCCCGGCGAGAAGCCGAAGGTGGCCGGCGTCGAGTTCCGGATCTACCAGCAGCCGACCGCCGCGTACGCGGACGTGCTGTCGGACAACCTGGACGTCATCAAGACCATCCCGACCGAGAACCTGTCGACGGCCGGCACCGACCTCGGTGACCGGTTCAAGCAGAGCCCGGCCTCGTCGCTCCAGGTGCTGGCGTTCCCGACGTTCCAGAAGGAATTCAGCAACCCGGACGTGCGCAAGGCGATCTCGATGGCGATCGACCGGGACGAGATCACCAAGTCGATCTTCAAGGACTCGCAGCAGCCCGCCCGCTCGTTCGTCTCGCCGGTCGTCGCGGGCTACCGCGACAACACCATCGGCGAGGCCGGCGAGTTCGACCCGGCCAAGGCCAAGGCGCTGTACCAGGCCGCGGGCGGCCCGGCGAAGATCGAGCTGTCCTACAACGGCGACGGCGGCCACAAGGACTGGATCGACGCGACCTGCAACCAGCTCAAGGCCAACCTGGGCGTGGACTGCGTGGGCAACGCCGAGCCGAAGTTCGCGGACCTGCTGACCAAGCTCAAGGCCAAGCAGCCGGTCGGCCTGTTCCGGATGGGCTGGGTCATGGACTACCCGTCCATGGAGAACTACCTGGGCCCGCTGTACAGCAGCAACGGCTCGTCGAACTACTACGGCTACAGCAACCCGGCGTTCGACAAGCTGCTCGCCGAGGGCGCCAGCGCCGCGAACGAGGACGAGGCGGTCAAGAAGTACCAGGCGGCGGAGGACCTGCTCGCCAAGGACCTGCCGGTCATCCCGCTGCGGTACGGCCA
Organism: Micromonospora sp. NPDC049139; assembly: GCF_055586845.1. Lineage (NCBI taxonomy): Bacteria > Bacillati > Actinomycetota > Actinomycetes > Micromonosporales > Micromonosporaceae > Micromonospora > Micromonospora sp. NPDC049139. Next base: position 462,523 of record NZ_JBVJHK010000002.1, read on the forward strand.
GAACAACTTCGGCCACTCGACCAAGGTCAAGAACGTGGAGATGGACCTCTTCGACCGGGTCGACCTGCTGAAGATCGAGGCCGTCAAGTAACAGCGCGGCACGACGGGTCGGGTCACCGACGGACGGTGACCCGACCCGCCATCCTCTTCACCCCTTTTCAGAGAGACTGCCAAGTATGTTCCGCTTCATCCTGAGGCGTCTGCTCCAGATGGTCCTCGCGTTCTTCGGGACCACGCTGATCGTCTACGCGCTGATGTTCGCCGGCCAGGGCGACCCCATCCAGGCGCTGGCCGGGGAGCGCCCGGTCACGGCCGCGCAGCGGGCATACCTGACGGAGAAGTTCCACCTCGACCAGACCGGGGTCGGCGGCTTCTTCTACCGCTACTTCGACTACATCAAGAACCTCCTGCAGGGCGACCTCGGGCAGTCGCTCACCGGGCGCTCGATCGGCGACATCCTCGCCGCCGCCTGGCCCGTCACGGTCAAGCTGGCGCTGATCGCCATGGCCGTCACCATCGTCTTCGGGGTCACCGCGGGTGTCCTCGCCGGCATCCGGCGGGCCAGCATCTTCGACAACTCGACGCTGCTGCTGACCCTGCTGGTGCTCGGCATCCCCACGATCGTGCTCGCCCCCCTCGCCCAGTACCTGCTCGGCGTCAAGTGGCAGCTCTTCCCGCCCACCGCCGGCGCCGACCCCGACCTGTACGCGCTGCTGCTGCCCGGCATCGTGCTCGGCTCCCTCTCGCTGGCCACCGCGCTGCGGCTGACCCGGACCTCGGTGGCGGAGAACCTGCGCGCCGACTACGTCCGGACCGCCCGCTCGAAGGGGCTGGCCAGGCGGCGCATCGTCAGCGTCCACGTGCTGCGCAACTCCCTCATCCCGGTGGTCACCTTCCTCGGCGTCGAACTGGGCAACCTGATGAGCGGCGCGATCATCACCGAGGGCGTGTTCAACATCCCCGGTGTCGGCTTCAACCTCTTCCGCGGCATCCGCACCGAGGACGGCCCACTGGTGGTGGGCATCGTCAGCGTGCTCGTCGTGGTCTATCTCGTCTCCAACCTGGTGGTGGACGTCCTGTACGCCGTACTCGACCCGAGGATCCGCTATGAGTGAGCGCAGCGAACGAATCATCAACGCGGCGTTCCGTGCCGGCGCCGAGCGCAGCGAGGTGCTGGCATGAGTGACTTCGAGACTGTCGCTGCTTCGGAGAACCAGGCCGCGCGGCGGGGGCCGTCGGGCGAGCCGGGCGCGCCGGGTCAGGCGGGCGTACCGCAGAAGCCGCGCAGCCTGGCCGGCGACGCCTGGCGCGACCTGCGCCGCAACCCGATCTTCTGGATCAGCCTCGCCCTGGTGGTGCTGGTCGCCGCCATGGCCGCCGTGCCCGGCCTGTTCACCACGAACGACCCCCGCGACTGCGTGCTGGCCCGCCAGCACGCCGGCCCGTCCGGCGGGGCGATCTTCGGGTACGACTTCCAGGGCTGCGACACGTACTCCCGGGCGGTCTACGGCGCCCGCGCGTCGCTGCTGGTCGGTGCCCTCTCCGCGCTGCTCACCGGCCTGATCGCGCTCGTCGTCGGGATGGTCGCCGGCTACTTCGGCCGCTGGGTCGACGCGGTGCTCTCCCGGGTGATCGACATCGTGCTCGGCATCCCGCTGCTGCTCGCCGCGATCGTGCTGCTGAAGCGGGTGAACAGCGACAGCTCCGCGGTCCGGATCGGCGCGGTGATCTTCGTGCTGGCGATCCTCGGCTGGACCACCGCGGCCCGCGTCGTCCGCTCCTCGGTGATCACCGCGAAGGAGCAGGACTACGTGGCGGCGGCCCGGATGCTCGGCGCCGGCGACGGCCGGATCATGCTGCGGCACATCCTGCCGAACGCGCTCGCCCCGGCGATCGTGGTGCTGACCATCGCGCTCGGCTCGTTCATCGCCGCCGAGGCGACGCTCTCCTTCCTCGGCATCGGCCTGAAGGCGCCGACGATCTCCTGGGGCATCGACATCGACGCCGGCCGGGTGCACATGCGGGAGTCGGCCACCCCGCTGGTCGTCCCCTCGACGTTCCTCGCGCTGACCGTGCTGGCGTTCATCATGCTCGGCGACGCGATCCGCGACGCGTTCGACCCGAAGCTGCGGTGACGGATGCGAACGAGCGCAGCGAGCCCCGCGTTCGCGGGCGAAAGGCAGGAACCCGTGCGAGCGCGAGGAGTGAGCGCAGCGAGCCCCGCAGTCGCGAGCGAAAGGCAGGAACCCGTGCGAGCGCGAGGAGTGAGCGCAGCGAGCCCCGCAGTCGCGAGCGAAAGGCAGGCACCGTGAGCCAGTCCGCTGTCCGGCCGACGCCGGCCTCCCCGACACCCGAGGGCGGGCACCTGTTGGACGTACGGGACCTGCACGTCGAGTTCCGCACCGGCGAGGGCGTGGCCAAGGTGATCAACGGGGTCTCGTACCACCTCGACCCCGGCGAGACGCTCGCCGTGCTCGGCGAGTCCGGCTCCGGCAAGTCGGTCACGGCGCAGGCGATCATGGGCATCCTCGACACTCCCCCGGCGCTGATCCGCTCCGGTCAGATCCTCTACCAGGGTCGGGACCTGCTGAAGCTGTCGGAGGAGCAGCGCCGGCAGGTGCGGGGCAAGGAGATCGCGATGATCTTCCAGGACGCCCTCTCCGCGCTGAACCCCGTCTTCCCGGTGGGCTGGCAGATCGGCGAGACGCTGCGCCAACGCGAGGGCATGTCCAAGGCGGACGCCCGCCGGCGGGCCGTCGAGCTGATGGACCTGGTGAAGATCCCGGCCGCCGCCAACCGGCTCGGGGACTACCCGCACCAGTTCTCCGGCGGCATGCGCCAGCGCGTCATGATCGCGATGGCGCTGGCCATGAACCCGAAGGTGCTGATCGCCGACGAGCCGACCACGGCGCTGGACGTCACCGTGCAGGCCCAGATCATGGACCTGCTGGCCGACCTGCGTCGCGATCTCGACATGGCGATGATCCTGATCACCCACGACCTCGGCGTGGTCGCCGGCGTCGCGGACCGGATCGCCGTCATGTACGCCGGCCGGATCGTCGAGCACGCCGACGTCCGCTCGCTGTACCGGGCGCCGGCCCACCCGTACACGAAGGGGCTGCTGGAGTCGATCCCGCGGATGGACGTGCGGGGTCAGCAGCTCTCCACCATCAAGGGGCTGCCGCCCAACCTGATGCGGATCCCGTCCGGCTGCCCCTTCCACCCCCGGTGCCCGTACGTGCAGCAGGTCTGCGTGGACGTGGTGCCGCACGACCTGGTCCTCGGCGACGGCCGGACCAGCGCGTGCCACTTCGCGCAGGAGGTCCGTGATGACAGCGCCCGCTAGCCCGACCAAGGTCCGGGGCGAGACGATCCTCGCCGTCGACAACCTCGTCAAGCACTTCCCGATCCGCCAGGGCGTGCTGTTCCAGAAGCAGGTCGGCGCGGTCAAGGCCGTCGACGGGGTCAGCTTCGAGCTGCGCCGCGGCGAGACGCTCGGGGTGGTCGGCGAGTCCGGCTGCGGCAAGTCCACCCTGGCCCGGCTGCTGATGCGGCTGGAGACGCCGACCGCGGGCCGGGCCACCCTGGAGGGCCGGGACCTGTTCAAGGCCTCCGGCGCCGAACTGCGCCGGCTGCGGCGCAACATGCAGATGGTCATGCAGGACCCGTACACCTCGCTGAACCCACGGATGACGGTCGGCGACATCATCGGCGAGCCGTTCGAGATCCACCCCGACGCGGCGCCGAAGGGCAGCCGGCGGCAGCGGGTGCAGGAACTGCTCGACGTGGTCGGCCTCAACCCGGAGCACATCAACCGGTACCCGCACCAGTTCTCCGGCGGTCAGCGGCAGCGCATCGGCATCGCCCGGGCGCTCGCCCTGCGGCCCGAGATCATCGTCTGCGACGAGCCCGTCTCCGCGCTCGACGTGTCCATCCAGGCGCAGGTGATCAACCTGCTGGAGCAGCTCCAGGACGAGTTCGGCCTGTCGTACGTCTTCATCGCCCACGACCTGTCGGTGGTCCGGCACATCTCCGACCGGGTCGCGGTGATGTACCTCGGAAAGATCGTGGAGATCGGCACCGAGGACGAGATCTACGAGCGGGCCACCCACCCGTACACCCAGGCGCTGCTGTCGGCGGTGCCGGTGCCGGACCCGGACGCCCGCGACCGGCGCACCATGATCCGGCTCACCGGGGACGTGCCGAGCCCGGCCGACCCGCCGAGCGGCTGCCATTTCCGCACCCGCTGCTGGAAGGCCCAGGAGGTCTGCGCCCGCGAGGAGCCGCACACGGTGCTCCGCGCCGCGGACCCGCACCCCTCGGCGTGCCACTTCGCCGAACTCCGCCCCACCCCCTGACCCACCCCGCCCCCGCCGCCGCGATCTTGCACTTTGTGCCCGCGAATCGCGTGCTTCGTCCCGTATGCCGGGGCACAAAGTGCAAGATCGCCGGGAAGCGAGGGGGTGAGGGGCGGGGGAGGTAGAGGGCTGGGGGGTCAGTGGAAGAAGTGGCGGGTGGCGGTGAAGTACATGGTGACGCCGGCCTGCTTGGCAGCGGCGATCACCTCCTCGTCACGGATCGAGCCGCCCGGCTGGACGATCGCTCGGACGCCCGCGTCGATGAGGATCTTCGGACCGTCGGCGAACGGGAAGAACGCGTCGGAGGCGCAGACCGCGCCGCGGGCGCGTTCCGCCCCGGCCCGACTGACCGCGAGCTGCGCCGAGTCGACCCGGTTGACCTGGCCCATCCCGACGCCGACGGTCGCCCCGTCCTTCGCCAGCAGGATCGCGTTGCTCTTCACCGCGCGCACCGCCCGCCAGGCGAAGGCCAGGTCACGCAGGGTCGCCTCGTCGGCCGCCTCGCCCGCGGCCAGTCGCCAGTTGGCCGGGTCGTCGCCGTCGGCGTCGATCCGGTCCGCCATCTGCACCAGCACGCCCCCGGTGACCTGCCGCCACTCGGCCGGCAGCGGGTCGAAGGCCGGCGCGCGCAGCAGCCGGATGTTCTTCTTGCCCTGGAGAACCTCCACGGCGCCCTCGTCGAAACCGGGCGCCACCAGCACCTCGGTGAAGATCTCCGAGACCTGCCGGGCCAGCTCGACCGAGACCGGCCGGTTGACCGCGATCACCCCGCCGTACGCGGACACCGGGTCGCAGGCGTGCGCCTTGCGGTGCGCGTCGGCCACGTCGGCGCCGACGGCGATGCCGCACGGGTTGGCGTGCTTGATGATCGCCACCGCCGGCTGGTCGGCGAAGTCGTTGGCCGCCCGCCACGCGGCGTCCGCGTCGACGTAGTTGTTGTACGACATCTCCTTGCCGTGCAGCTGCTCCGCCTGGGCGAGCCCGGCGGGGCTGGACGGGTCGACGTAGAGGGCCGCCGCCTGGTGCGGGTTCTCGCCGTAGCGCAGCACCGCCGAGCGGCGCAGCGCCAGCCCGGCGAAGCCCGGCCAGCCGTCCTGCTCGGGCGCCAGCACGGCGGCGCACCACTCGGCCACCGCCACGTCGTACTCGGCGATGACCGCGAACGCCTGGGCGGCCAGCACGCGGCGCTGGGCCAGGGTGAAGCCGCCCTCGTCGAGCGCGGCGAGCAGGGCCGGGTACGCGGCCGGGTCGGTCACCACGGCGACCGAGGCGTGGTTCTTGGCAGCCGCCCGGACCATCGCCGGCCCGCCGATGTCGATCTGCTCGACGCACTCCTCGACGCCCGCGCCGGAGGCGACCGTGGCCTGGAACGGGTAGAGGTTGGAGACCAGCAGGTCGATCCCCGCGATGCCGTGCTCGTCGAGCTGGGCGGCGTGCGAGTCCTTGCGCAGGTCGGCGAGGAGCCCGCCGTGCACCTTCGGGTGCAGCGTCTTGACCCGGCCGTCGAGGATCTCCGGGAAGCCGGTCACCGCCTCCACCGGGGTCACCGGCACTCCGGCTTCGGCGATGGTCGAGGCCGTGCTGCCGGTCGAGACGATCTCCACCCCGGCCGCGTGCAGCGCCCGGGCCAGCTCGACCAGGCCGGTCTTGTCGTAGACGCTGACCAGCGCCCGCCTGATCGGGCGGCGTTCGTCCTGAGTGGAACTCACGGGACCGTGACCTTTCTTCCGGTGATCGTCCAACCTTCGCGGACCAGGCGGCCCACCTGCTCGACGAGCTGGTGCCGCTCGGCGTCCTTGATGCGCTCGGTGAGCGTCTCCACGTCGTCGTCGTCGCGCACCGGCACGGCGACCTGCGCGACGATCGGGCCGGTGTCCATTCCGGCGTCGACGAAGAACAACGTCGCCCCGGTGACCTTCACGCCGTAGGCGAGGGCGTCGCGCGGACCGTGGATGCCGGGGAACGCCGGCAGCAGCGTGTTGTGCGTGTTCAGGTAGCGGTCGCCGAAGGCGGCCAGGAAGCGCGGGCCGACCAGCTTGAGGAAGCCGGCGGAGATGACCAGGTCGGGCCGGTACTCGGCGACGCGGGCGGTCAGCGCGGCGTCCCAGTCCTCGCGGGTGGAATGGTCGGCGACCCGCTCGACGAAGGTCGGCACACCCGCCGCGGCGGCCCGGTCCAGCCCGGCGATGCCGTCGCGGTCGGCCCCGACGGCGACCACCCGGGCCCCGTACGCCGGATCGGCGCAGGCGTCGAGCAGGGCCTGGAGGTTGCTCCCGGAGCCGGAGACGAGGACGACGATGCGGGCGGCGGACGCGGGCTCGGTCACCTGACCAGCCTATCGGGCAGGCCGACGGTTCCATCCGCTGGGCAGCGCGACATTCACCGACGACGTGATTGGGCAGAACCGGGTACGCTGCCGGTCGCTCGGGACCGGCGCACGCGTCCGGCCCGCACCCGTCAGTGATCCGGCACCCCAGGGGTGTCGAGTGGAATGAGGAGTACGCCGAGATGCAGCCCGGATACCAGCCGCAGCAGCAACCGCCGGTCAACAACAACATGGCGATGTCGATCGTCGCCATCTTCCTCTTCTGGCCGCTGGCCATCCCGGCCATCATCAACGCCTCGAAGGTGAACACCCTGCTGCAGCAGGGCGACTACGCCGGGGCCCAGGCCGCGGCCGCCGAGTCGAAGAAGTGGTCCAAGTGGGCGCTGATCGTCGGCATCAGCTGGTACGTGATCGTTCTGGTGTGCTGCCTGCTCGGTGGCCTCGCCGGATTGGCTGGCGGCGGCAGCTCGGCCAGCACCTACTGACAGAACTGCGAGGAGTTCGCATGCAGCCCGGTTACCCCGGTCAGGATCCCTACGGTCAGCAGCCGCACCAGGACCCGACCGCGCCGCACCACGACCCGTACGCCCCGCCGGCGGCGGCGCCGTACGGTCAGCAGCCCACCTCCGGGCAGCCGAACGACCCGTACGCCGCACCGCAGAACCCCTACGGCCAGCCGCCCACCTCGGGCCAGCCCTACGGCCAGCCGCCGACCTCCGGCCAGCCCTACGGCCAGCCGCCGACCTCCGGCCAGCCCTACGGGCAGCCGCCGACCTCCGGCCAGCCGTACGGCCAGCCGCCGACCTCCGGCCAGCCGTACGGGCAGCAGCCGTACCAGGATCCGTACGCCCAGCAGGCGTACCCGCCGCCGCCCATGTACCCGAACGCCGGGTTCGCCGGCAAGGGGCCGGGGCAGCAGCAGAACACCCTCGGCCTGGTGTCGATGATCCTCGGCATCGTGTCGATCCCGCTGGTCTGCTGCTATCTCGGCATCCCGCTGGGCATCGCCGCCGGGGTGACCGGCTGGATGGGCAAGCAGAAGGCCGCCCAGGGGCTGGCCGACAACCAGGGTCAGGCCCTCGCCGGCCTGATCTGCGGCGCCATCGGCGCCGCGCTGGGCCTGCTCCAGATCGCCCTGTTGATCTTCGGGGTCACCTACCAGCCCTGACCGGCACGGCACGGAAGGGGCGTCCCGGCTCGGCCGGGGCGCCCCTTCCGCGTACCGGCGGGCCTCAGCGGGCGCGGGGCGGGTCGGCGGGGCGGGAGAGCGCCCGGGTCGCGGCGGCGCCCAGCAGTGCGCCCACCGCGATGACCGCGGTCGCCACGCCGGCCACCTGCCAGGCGACGGGCCCCACCTCGGCCAGCCGGCCGCCACCCAACGACCCGGCGGAGGCCGCTGCGGCGGCGCCCAGCAGCACGCCGGCCACCGGCCCGGCGAGCGCCGCCGGCCCGAGCAGCGGGCCCCAGCGCAGCGGCGTCCGGTCGTCGGCGGCGAGCCGGAGCAGCCGGCGGGCCAGCAGCCAGCCCGCCGCCATCCCGGCGAGGACCGGCACCGCGAGCAGGGCCGCCCCGATGCCGTCGACCGGGCCGCGCGGCAGCCCCGCCAGCAGCGGGACGGCCGGCAGCGCGCCGACGGACACCTCGCTGGTGCGGACCGCCGTGTCCGTGCCGACGGCGAAACCCGGCCCGAGCAGGTAGCTGACCGACCAGATGGTGGCGTTGGGCGCGTAGGCGAGGCTGACCAGGGTGATCCCGGCCTGCCCGGCGACCCCGGTGCGATAGGCCCCGATGAGGTCGGCGGCGTCACCGCCTCCGGTGGCCACGGCGAGCCCCGCCGCCCCGCCGCCCGCGGCGAGCAGCAGCAGCCCGGCGACCAGCCCGGTGCGGATCCCGTCACGCAGCGGCTCCGGGGACCGCGCGGCCAGCAAGCCGGCGACGCGGGTCGTCCGGACCGAGCCGACCAGGGCGGCGAGCGTGCCCAGCACCGCGAGGGTGACCCCGGCGCGGACCGGTGACGCCCCGGGGCCGCCCGCACCGGCCAGCACCGCCGCGAGCACGCCGATCACCGCGTACGCGATGCCGACCGCGCCGGCCGCGACGAGCGCCTGCCGGGGCGACCCCCCACCACGCGCGCCGATCGCCCGGCTGGTGTGCACGCCGGCCCGGGTCAGTCGCCAGACCACCAACGCGGTCAGCGCCAGCGGGGCCAGCCCGAGCGGGCCGGCGCCGGTGTCGAGCGGGACGCCGTGCCCGAGCAGCCAGCCGGCCAGCCCGGCGCGGAGCGCACTCGGCACGGCGGCGGCGTCCTCGCTGAGCTGGAACAGCCAGAGCACGACCACCACCGGCAGCCACGAGGTGAGCGCCGCCCAGCCGGCGGCGACCGCCGCGGCGACGGCCAGCGGGGCGCGGCTGCGAGGGGGCTCGCCGCTGCGCGGCGCGGGCACCCGCCGGCCGCGCCCGCCGGGCGCGGCCGGCCGGGCGTCGGTGCCGGCCTCGACGCCGGGGCGGCTCGGCTGATCAGGGGTGACGGAGGACATCGGGTCTACTCTGGCATGCCGCGGGCGCGGTGGCAGTCCGATACCGCCCCCGAGCGGCGGCGAGTTCCGTGATCCACCGTCTCCCGCCCCCGATCCGGTCTAGCCTCGGCCCAGGGACGCGACCGAAGTCGCGGCACCGACGTCCGGAGGGAAGCCGTGAACGCTCCGTACCCGCCGCCACCGCCGCCACCGCCCGCGGCCGGCCAGGACCGCACCACGCTCTGGGGCGTGCTCGGCATCATCCTCGGCCTGCTCTGCTGCGGCATCCTGGGGATCGTCTTCGGCTACCTGTCGATCCGGGACGCCAAGCGCTTCGGTCAGTCGCCGGTGCTCGGCTGGTTGGCGATCGCCTTCGGCGTGCTCAACATCATCGGCAGCGGCATCCTCTGGGCCGGCGGCAACTACCCGCTCTACAACGACTGAGGGCCGACCGCGAACGGTCGGCCCCCTGGTCGTACACCAGCCTGGATCAGCCGGCGGACATGATCTCCCGCATCAGCTTGGCGGTCTCGGTCGGCGTCTTGCCGACCTTGACGCCGACGGCCTCCAGCGCGCTCTTCTTGGCCTCGGCCGTGCCGGCCGAGCCGGAGATGATCGCGCCGGCGTGCCCCATGGTCTTGCCGGGAGGCGCGGTGAAGCCGGCGATGTAGCCGACCACCGGCTTGGTCACGTTCGCCTTGATGAACTCGGCGGCCCGCTCCTCGGCGTCGCCGCCGATCTCACCGATCATGACGATCGCGTCGGTGTCCGGGTCGGCCTCGAACGCGGCCAGCGCGTCGATGTGGGTGGTGCCGATGATCGGGTCACCGCCGATGCCGACGCAGGTCGAGAAGCCGATGTCGCGCAGCTCGTACATCATCTGGTAGGTCAGGGTGCCGCTCTTGCTGACCAGGCCGATGCGGCCGGTGCCGGTGATGTCGGCCGGGATGATCCCGGCGTTGGAGGCGCCCGGCGAGGCGATGCCCGGGCAGTTCGGCCCGATGATCCGGGTCCGCTCGCCCTTGGCCACGTTGTACGCCCAGAACGCGGCGGTGTCGTGCACCGGCACGCCCTCGGTGATCACCACGGCCAGGTCGATCCCGGCGTCGATCGCCTCGACGACCGCGCCCTTGGTGAACTGCGGCGGCACGAAGATCACGGTCACGTCGGCGCCGGTCTGCGCCATCGCGTCCGCGACGCTGGCGAAGACCGGCAGCTCGGTGCCGTCGAAGTCGACGGTCTGGCCCGCCTTGCGCGGGTTGACGCCACCGACGACGTTGGTGCCCGCGGCGAGCATCCGCCGGGTGTGCTTGGAACCCTCGGAACCGGTCATCCCCTGGACGATGACCTTCGAGTCCTTGGTCAGCCAGATAGCCATTGTCAGACCCCCGCAGCCGCCAGCTCGGCGGCCCGCTCGGCCGCGCCATCCATCGTGTCCACCCGCTGGACCAGCGGGTTGTTCGCGCCGTCGAGGATCGCCCGGCCGGCCTCGGCGTTGTTGCCGTCGAGGCGGACGACCAGCGGCTTGGTGACCTTCTCGCCGCGCTGCTCGAGCAGGGCCAGCGCCTGCACGATGCCGTTGGCGACCTCGTCGCAGGCGGTGATGCCGCCGAAGACGTTGACGAAGACGCTCTTCACCGACGGGTCGGACAGGACGATCTCCAGCCCGTTCGCCATCACCGCGGCGCTCGCGCCACCGCCGATGTCGAGGAAGTTGGCCGGCTTGACGCCGCGGTGCCGCTCGCCGGCGTACGCGACCACGTCGAGGGTCGACATGACCAGGCCCGCGCCGTTGCCGATGATGCCGACCTCGCCGTCGAGCTTGACGTAGTTGAGGTCCTTCTCCTTGGCGGCCTGCTCCAGCGGGTCCACCGCGGCCTGGTCGACGAGCGCCTCGTGGTCCGGGTGCCGGAAGCCGGCGTTCTCGTCCAGGGTGATCTTGGCGTCGAGCAGCAGCAGCTTGCCCTCGCCGGTCTTGGCCAGCGGGTTCACCTCGACCAGCGTGGCGTCCTCGGCGACGAAGGCCTTCCAGAGGCCCACGGCGACCTCGACGACCTGGTCGGCGACCTCGGCCGGGAAGCCGGCGGCGGCGACGATCTCACGCGCCTTCGCCTCGTCGACGCCGGTGTTGGCGTCGATCGGGGCCTTGACGACCTTCTCCGGGGTGTCGGCGGCGACCTGCTCGATGTCCATGCCGCCCGCGACGCTGGCGATGCAGAGGAAGGTGCGGTTCGCCCGGTCGAGCAGGTAGGAGAAGTAGTACTCCTCGGCCACGTCCGCGGTCACGGTGATCATGACCTTGTGGACCGTGTGACCCTTGATGTCCATGCCGAGGATGTCGGTGGCCCGGGCCACCGTCTCATCCGCGCCCTCGGCCAGCTTCACGCCACCGGCCTTGCCCCGGCCGCCGACCTTCACCTGCGCCTTGACGACCACCCGACCGCCGAGGCGTTCGGCGATCGCGCGGGCCTCCTCCGGGGTCGTGGCGACGCCGCCGGCGAGCACGGGCAAGCCGTGCCGCTCGAACAGGTCCCGCCCCTGGTACTCGTACAGGTCCACGTTTGCGCGTCCCGTCCCGTCTCCGCGGCGCGCCGTCGCGCCGCCACCAGCGTTATGGAAAACAGTTTGACGCCTGTCATCAGTTGAAACAGGCCATTGGGCGCAGCCTAGCGAGGTGGACACCGGCCGCAACCGAGCGGGTGCGCGGTGTGCGGTAATGCACAGCCGGCGGCGTCGCGCGGCCTTTCCGCGACTTCGGCCCCCGACGTCAGCCGTCCGGACGATGTTGTCCGGGCTGCGTAACCCCTCCGCGGGGGCGTCGTTGAGTCAGGTGTCGGAGCGCTGATGCAGCGCGGCGACGGGAGACGGCCGATGCCCTGTCGGTCGAGGGGTGGCGGCGGGGCATCGTGCATAGAGGGGCCGGACGTGTGAGGGGTGCGTCCGGCCCCTCCCCCTGTCCGACGTCAGCCGTCGACCGGCCCGAGTCGTCCGTGACCCGTCGACCGCCTGAGTCCGCGAACAGCGCATCCTCGCCCTCTGGCGGGATGCCGACCGACAGTCAGGCGACCGGCTGCGCGACGTTCTCCCGGACCCACTCCACGATCGAGGCGGTGGTGGCGCCCGGCGTGAAGATCTTGGCGACGCCCAGCTTCTGCAACTCGGGGATGTCCGCGTCGGGAATGATGCCGCCGCCGAAGACGACGATGTCGCGGGCGTCCCGCTCGCCGAGCAGCTCCACCACCCGCCGGAAGAGCGTCATGTGCGCCCCGGACAGCACGGAGAGACCGACCGCGTCGGCGTCCTCCTGGATCGCGGTTTCCACGATCTGCTCCGGGGTCTGGTGCAGGCCGGTGTAGATGACCTCCATACCGGCGTCCCGGAGGGCACGCGCGACGACCTTGGCGCCACGGTCGTGGCCGTCCAGGCCCGGCTTGGCGACGACGACCCGAACACGAGAGCTCATCTGCGCATCCCTTTCACCGGCTCCGCGGCTTCACCTGAACGAACGGTAACCCGCCCCGCCCGGCCCGGGAAATCCGGGCGGCGAAGCGCACGGCACACCGGCCGGCGGCACCCGGGGGAGGCTGCCGCCGCAGACGGTACGCCTGCCGTAGATGATCAACGCCGTCAAGCCGGACGACTCCGCCGTTCGGTCACGCTGCGCGACGAACGGGCAGTTACGGGGGCGCCGTTCGACGGGAACGAGGCATGACAATCACGGACGCAAAGGGACAGAACGCAGTAGCAATTCGGCGCTTCGGCTTGTGACGGGCCTGGTGGTTGGCTAACGTGTCCACGGTTGTCATCAGGTCCACGGACGGGTGACGACGCGGCCAGCCGACGTTCATCGGAGCTTCACGAGCGTCGAGGAAGCCGCATCGGATCCCCGACAACGGAGGGTGTGCGTGCGCCAGCGCCTGTCGTCTGAGCCCGATCGATATCGCGGTCGCCGCCGCGTACCCACCCCCCCGCGTAGCCGCTACGCCGCCGTCGTCACCACCGCGTTCGTCGGGGCCGGCATCGTCGCTCTCGGCGCGGGAGCCATGCCGGACGCCAAGAGCGTCAGCCCGTCGGTCCTCGACGAGCTCAAGGCCGCCTCGACCGTCAACCAGGACGCCGCGGCCCGCGCCGACTCCGCCGACCGCGCCTCTCGCGACAGCGACCGCGCCGGGGCCAAGGAGACCGCCGAGACCGAGGTCTGTCGGCTCCCCCTCCAGGACTACGAGTTCAACACCCCCTACGGCATGCGCTGGGGCAAGCTGCACACCGGCATCGACCTGGTCGCCGCCGAGGGCACGCCCTACGTCGCCATCCACGCCGGCACGGTCACGAAGGCCGGCTGGTTCGGCGGCTACGGCTACACCGTGATCGTCCAGCACGCCGACGGCAGCGAGGCGATCTACGGCCACTCCTCCGCGCTGAGCGTGCAGGAGGGGCAGCAGGTCAAGGCGGGCGACCAGCTCGGCCTGGTCGGCAACACCGGCCACTCCTACGGCTCCCACCTGCACCTGGAGGTGCATGTCAAGGGCGAGCCGCTCGACCCGGTGCCGTGGCTCCAGGAGCGCAACGTGGACATCAAGCTACAAACCGAGGCATTCTAACGGCGAAGTAGCCGCCTCCTGACGCCACGTACCGACCGTTGACCGCCCGGATCTGTCGATCCGGGCGGTTTTTCGTCGGCCGGCGACAGGCGAAAGTCTACCGGGTCACAGGCGCGGATGTGACCGGCGCCACGGCCGACCATGATCACTTATCGCTATCAAAGGCCCAAGTTGGGAGTTAACGGACGGCACCGGCCACCGTCGCTCCGTCCCGACCCGGTCCCCCTACCCGCTGCCGACCCCGCCGACACCAGTATTTCGAGGTCAAGTGCCCCCTCGATCAGCGAAGGTCCGCCGTGCAGGAAGACATTCAGAACGAGAACACCCCCGACGCCCCCGCCCGGCACCGGCTGCGGGCCGGCGGCCGCACCCGAGTGATCGTCGCCGCGGCGGCCCTGGTCGGCCTCGGTCTCGGCGGCGCCGCCTTCGCGGCCACCGGCAACGACGAGCCCTCCGTCCCGGCCGCCGTCTCCCTCGACGCGCAGGCCCGCGCCGAGGCCGCCGACCGCGCCGACCGGTCCGCGCGCGAGTCGGCCGCCCCGGCCAGCCCGACGCCGAGCCCCACGACGGCCAGCCCGTCGGCGAAGCCCAGCCCGAAGGCGACCACCGCCAAGCCGACGCCGAAGAAGACCAGCGAGCCGAAGCCGAGCTGGGTCGTCCCGATGAAGGGCGCCGCGATCACCTCCTGCTACGGCCCGCGCTGGGGCACCCTGCACGCCGGCATCGACTTCGCGCTGCCCGCCGGCACCCCGGTCCGCGCCGCCTTCGGCGGCACGGTCACCAAGGCCGGCGACGTCGGCGACGGGTACGGCATCTCCGTCGTCGTCGACCACGGCAACGGCTACCTGACCCACTACGCCCACCTCAGCACCGCCAAGGTGGGCGTGGGCGACAAGGTGGGCGCCGGCGAGACCATCGGCCTGGAGGGCTCCACCGGCGACTCGACCGGGCCGCACCTGCACTTCGAGGTCCACCAGGGCCAGATGTGGAACCAGATCGACCCGGCGCCGTTCCTGCGCGCCCGGGGCATCGACGTGGCCTGCTGACCCGTACCCGACCGGGACGGCCCGGTCCGGCGCGCCGCCGGGCCGGGCCGTGGCCGTCTCAGAGCTTGTCGATCGGCGCGTGCCGCAGCACCAGCCACATCGTCTGGTCGCCGAAGTCGATCTGCGCCCGGGCGCCCGGGCCGTGCCCCTCCACCGCGAGCACCCG
This sequence comes from Micromonospora sp. NPDC049139, assembly GCF_055586845.1. Taxonomy (NCBI): domain Bacteria; kingdom Bacillati; phylum Actinomycetota; class Actinomycetes; order Micromonosporales; family Micromonosporaceae; genus Micromonospora; species Micromonospora sp. NPDC049139. Next base: position 477,536 of record NZ_JBVJHK010000002.1, read on the forward strand.
CCCCAGGCCGTAGCGCTGGTGGTTGACCCGGTCGCCGGCGGACACCTTCGGCCCCTGCGGCAGCTCGCTCGCCGTGGTCAGCCGGCTGGCGTCGACGCCGAGCCGCTTCGCCAACTGGGCGGCCTTGGGGGTGCCGCCGTTGAAGCCGCCGCGCCCGCCGGGCACCCGGTCCGCGCGGCCCCCGACGCCGCCGCCCCCGCCGGCCCACGAGGTGTACGACCCCTCGGTGCGCTCCCAGCGGACCAGCTCCGGCGGCAGCTCCTCCAGGAACCGGGACGGCGGGTTGTAGGACGGCTGCCCCCACGCCGAGCGGGTCACCGCCCGGGAGAGGTAGAGGCGCTGGCGGGCCCGGGTGATGCCCACGTACGCCAGCCGGCGCTCCTCCTCCAGCTCCCGGGTGTCGCCGAGCGAGCGCAGATGCGGGAAGACGCCGTCCTCCAGGCCGGTCAGGAAGACGACCGGGAACTCCAGCCCCTTGGCGGTGTGCAGCGTCATCAGGGTGACCACACCCTGGTGGTCCGGGTCGTCGGTCGGCACCTGGTCGGCGTCGGCGACCAGCGCGACCTGTTCCAGGAAGCCGGCCACGGTGGCCCGCTCCCCCTCCTCGCCGGTCGCCTCGATCCGCTCCGTGTACTCCCGGGCGACGCTGACCAGCTCCTGGAGGTTGTCGACCCGACCGGCGTCCTGCGGGTCGAGGCTCTCCTCCAGCTCGGTGAGGTAACCCGAGCGGGTCAGCAGCGCCTCCAGCACCTCCTCCGGGGTGCCGGTCTCGGCCAGCTCGCGGGCGCCGTCGAGCAGGTCGACGAAGTCCGCGATGCCGTTGGCCGCCCGGGTGGAGATGCCCGGCGCGTCCTTCGCCCGCCGCAGCGCCGCGCCGAAGGAGATCCGGTCCCGGCTGGACAGGGCCTCCACGCACGCCTCGGCGCGGTCGCCGATGCCCCGTCGGGGGGTGTTGAGGATCCGGCGGAGGCTGACCGTGTCGTCGTCGTTGACCACCGCGCGCAGGTAGGCCAGCGCGTCGCGGACCTCCTTGCGCTCGTAGAAGCGCACCCCGCCGACCACCTTGTAGGGCAGGCCGACCCGGATGAACACCTCCTCGAAGACCCGGGACTGGGCGTTGGTGCGGTAGAAGACGGCCACGTCACCGGGGCGGGTCTCGTCGGCGTCGACCAGCCGGTCGATCTCCCGGGCCACCCAGTCGGCCTCGGCGTGCTCGGTGTCCGCCACGTAGCCGACGATCCGCTCGCCGGCGCCCGCCTCGCTCCACAGCCGCTTCGGCTTGCGCGAGGTGTTGCGGTCGATCACGGCGTTGGCGGCGTTGAGAATCGTCTGGGTCGAGCGGTAGTTCTGCTCCAGCAGGATCGTGCGGGCGTCGCTGAAGTCGCGCTCGAACTCCAGGATGTTGCGGATCGTCGCGCCGCGGAACGCGTAGATGGACTGGTCGGCGTCGCCGACCACGCACAGCTCCGCCGGCTCGACCCCCTCCGTGCCCGAGACCAGCTCCTTGATCAGCACGTACTGGGCGTGGTTGGTGTCCTGGTATTCGTCGACCAGCACGTGCCGGAACCGTCGGCGGTAGCTCTCCGCGACGTGCGGGTGGGACTGGAGCAGGTGCACCGTCGTCATGATCAGGTCGTCGAAGTCGAGCGCGTGCGCCTCGCGCAGCCGCCGCTGGTAGAGCGTGTAGGCCTCCGCCAGCGCCCGCTCGTTGGGGCCCTTGGCGCGGCCCGCGAACTCCTCCGGGTCGACCAGCTCGTTCTTCAGGTTGGAGACCTGGGCGGCGAGCCCGCGCGCCGGGTAGCGCTTCGGGTCGAGGTCGAGCTCCCGGGCGACCATCTGCATCAGCCGGCGGGAGTCGTCCGCGTCGTAGATCGAGAAGGTCGACTTCAGCCCGGCGTGCTCGTGCTCGGCGCGCAGGATGCGCACGCACGCGGAGTGGAACGTCGACACCCACATCAGCCGGGCACGCGGGCCGACGAGGTGCGCGACGCGCTCCTTCATCTCGCCGGCGGCCTTGTTGGTGAAGGTGATCGCGATGATCTCGCCGGGGTGCACGTCCCGGGCGGCCAGCAGGTAGGCGATCCGGTGGGTGAGCACCCGGGTCTTGCCCGAACCGGCGCCGGCCACGATCAGCAGCGGCGAGCCGGCGTGGGTGACGGCGTCGCGCTGCGGCCCGTTGAGGCCCTCGACCAGGGCCTGCGGGTCGAGGCGGGCGGCGGCGGACCCCGGCCGGTGCGGCGGGGTCGGGGCAGGCGCCGGCGCGGGCGGGGACACGGGGATGTCGAAGAGAGGATGCATCGCACGGCGAGTCTATGCCGCCGGCCGGACACTTCCCCGCCGCGTGGACCCCGGCGCGACCGAGCCGTCATCGGCGGACCGGCCGCGCCGAGGGCCCGGACCCGCCCGAGCGACCGCCCGAGCGACCGGGCGGGCCGATCCGGCGCGGCGGGCCGATCCGGCAGGGCGGCCAGGAGGATCCGGCAGGGCGGCCAGGAGGATCCGGCGGGGCGGGCCAGGTTGAGACGAAGATGTCACCCTGTCCCATCTGGTGCCGCCGGCCCGGGTACAGAACGATGACGGTGAAAATCCGGCTCCTTCCCCCGCACACGACTGGGAGAACGACCATGACTCAGCCGCGTTCGCGCGGTCGGGCGGCGCTGCGTCACCTCGCCGCGCCCGCCCTCGCGTTGGCCGTCGTCGCCACGCTGCCCACCGCTTCCCGGCCCGCCCCGGCCCCCGCCGACGACCCGTGGGCCGCCCTCGCCCCCGTCTCGGTCTCCTACGCCACCCCCACGGGCGGGGAGGTCAAGGGCAACTTCCTCAGCTACAACGACTTCCACGGCGCCATCGACCCGCCCGGCGGCAACGGCGCGGTGGTCAACGGCACCCCGGCCGGCGGGGTGGAGTACCTCGCCACCTGGCTGAAGCGGCTGCGCGCCGAGGCCGCCGCCGAGGGGCGGGTCACCACCACCGTCGGGGCCGGCGACCTGATCGGCGCCACCCCGCTGGTCAGCGCCGCCTTCCACGACGAGCCGACCATCGAGCTGATGGACGAGATCGGGCTGGAGGTCAGCTCGGTCGGCAACCACGAGTTCGACGAGGGCGTCGACGAGCTGATCCGGATCAACAAGGGCGGCTGCCACCCGGTCGACGGCTGCCAGGACGGGGACGGCTTCGCCGGCGCGAAGTTCACGTACCTCGCCGCCAACACCGTCAGTAGGAAGACCGGGCTGCCGATCCTGCCCCCGGTCGACGTGAAGTTCGTCGGCGGCGTGCCGGTCGGCTTCGTCGGCGTGACCCTGGAGGGCACCCCGGACATCGTCAACCCGGCCGGCATCGCCTCGGTGCGGTTCACCGACGAGGTGGCGACCGCCAACAAGTGGGGCGGGCTGCTCAAGCTCTTCGGCGTCAAGGCGATGGTGCTGCTGGTGCACGAGGGCGGCGCGCAGTCGCCGCCGCCGGCCACCCCGGGCGTCTCGGACTGCGCGAACTTCTCGGGCCCGATCGTGGACATCGTCCGCGGCCTGCGGCCGGAGTTCGGGCTGGTCGTCTCCGGCCACACGCACCGCTTCTACTCCTGCTCCCTGCCGAACTCCTCCGGCGCGCAGAGCGTCGTCACCAGCGCCGGCAACAACGGCCAGCTGATCACCGACGTGGACTACTCGCTGGACCGGCGCACCGGCCGGTTCACCGGCATCTCCGCCCGCAACGTGGTCGTCGAGAACGGCGTCCGCAACCCGGACGGCACCTGGCAGCAGAGCGCGCCGGGCACGTACGTGCGCAACCCCGACCTGGTGGACCCGGCCGCCAAGGCGCTGGCCGACAAGTACCGGACGGCCGTGGCGCCCATCGCCAACCGGGTGGTGGGACGGGTATCGGCCGACGTCGTCCGCGACGCCCGCCCCAACGGCGAGAGCCCGCTCGGTGACGTGATCGCCGACGCGCAGCTCGCGTACACCCGGTCGGCCGGGGCGCAGATCGCGCTGATGAACCCGGGCGGCATCCGGGCGTCGCTGCCGTACGCCGCCTCCGCCGGCGGCGAGGCGCCGGGTGAGATCACGTACGGCGAGGCGTTCACCGTCCAGCCGTTCAACAACCTGGTGGTCACCCAGACGCTCACCGGTGCCCAGCTACGCAACGTGCTGGAGCAGCAGTTCGTCGGCTTCAACGGGCAGACCACCCAGCGCATCCTCCAGGTCTCCGCCGGGCTGACCTACTCCTACGACACCACCGCCCCGGCGGGCTCGCGGGTGAGCGCCCTGGCGCTCGACGGCGTGCCGGTCGACCCGGCGGCCAGCTACCGGGTCACCACGAACGACTTCCTGGCCAACGGCGGGGACGGCTTCACCGAGCTGCGCGCCGGCACCGGCCGCACCACGGCCCCCGGCTTCGACGTCGACGCGCTGATCGCGTACCTGGGTGCCGGCGAGCCGGTCGCCCCCGGGCCGGCCGACCGCATCACCCGCCTCGGCTGACCGGGCACGGTCCCGGCGTCGCCGACGGCGCCGGGACCGTGCCGCCGGCCACGTGTCCGGCCGAATCCTTGCGCGCGCCGGCCCCGGGTCGGCATACTCGACGACGTGTTCGGGCAGCGCTTCTACTTTTACTACGGCCCCGGGAGTCCGGCAGCCGTGGGTCGCGCCTGATCAACAGACCTACGAAAAGCCCCGGGCTCCTGGAGCCCGGGGCTTTTCCGTCCCGGGATCCGGGCACCGGGCACCTGACGACGAGGGGTACCCGATGATGACAGACGTGGTGGAGTCCAACGGCAGCCTGACGCGGCCCGGGGCGGGCCGACCCGACCCGGGGGCATCCGGCCAGGTCGACGCGGCGGGCGGCGCCGACGACGCGAAGCCGGAGGCGCGCACCGGCACCGCGGAGCCGGGCGCGGCCGCCCGGATCGTGGAGATCCGGGAACGGATCGACGAGATCGACCGGGCGCTCATCGAGCTGTGGCAGGAGCGGGCCCGCCTCTCTCAGGAGGTCGGGGCGACCCGGATGGCCTCCGGCGGCACCCGGCTCGTGCTCTCCCGGGAACGGGAGATCCTGGAGCGTTTCCGGGTCGCCCTCGGCGCCGACGGCACGCAGCTCGCGCTGCTGCTGCTCCGCGCCGGCCGCGGCCCCCTGTGAGGCGTACGGGGGCGGCGCGGCGGGCGGACCGTGCGGCGCGGTGGTCGCGTCCTGGCCGCCGGCCGCCGCGCCCGCCCCGGAAACGACGGGACCGCCTGCCGTCGTCGCGGTGACGTCGGCAGGCGGTCCCGTGGGTGTCACACCTCGTGCGTCTGCACGATCTCCCGCTTCTCGGCGAAGTGGCAGGCGCTCGGGTGGTCCGAGCCCGACCGGATCTCCAGCAGCGGGACCTGCTCGGCGCAGACGTCCTGCGCCTTCCAGCAGCGGGTCCGGAACCGGCAGCCCGAGGGCGGGCTGACCGGCGACGGCACGTCACCGGTGAGGCGGATGATCGCCTTGTTCTCGCGGACGGTCGGGTCCGGCACCGGCACCGCCGACAGCAGCGCCTGGGTGTACGGGTGGGTCGGCCGCTCGTAGATCTCGTCCTCGGTGCCGATCTCCACGATCTTGCCGAGGTACATCACCGCGACCCGGTCCGACAGGTGCCGGACCACCGACAGGTCGTGCGCGATGAACACGTACGACAGGCCGAACTCGCCCTGGAGCTGCTCCAGCAGGTTCATCACCTGTGCCTGGATCGACACGTCCAGGGCCGACACCGGCTCGTCGCAGACGATGATCTCGGGCCGCAGGGCGAGCGCCCGGGCGATGCCGATGCGCTGCCGCTGACCGCCGGAGAACTGGTGCGGGTACCGGTTGATGTGCTCCGGGTTCAGGCCCACCAGGTCGAGCAGTTCCTTCACCTTGCCCCGGCGGCTGCCCTTCGGCGCCACCTCCGGGTGGATCTCGAACGGCTCGCCGATGAGGTCGCCGACCGTCATCCGCGGGTTCAGCGAGGTGTACGGGTCCTGCATCACCAGCTGGATCTGCCGGCGCAGCCGCCGCAGCGCCCCGCCGGAGAGCTTGGAGATGTCCTGGCCCTTGTAGAGCACGCTGCCGGAGGTCGGCCGCTCCAGGTTCATCAGGACCCGGGCCAGGGTCGACTTGCCGCAGCCGGACTCGCCGACCACACCCAGGGTCTCGCCGGCCTTGAGGTCGAAGGAGACCCCGTCCACCGCCTTGACCTGGCCGATGGTCTTCTTGAAGACCACACCCCGGGTCACCGGGTAGTGCTTGACCAGGTCACGGACCTCGAGGATCTTCTCAGTCACGGTTCACCAGCTCCTCGGCGAAGTGGCAGGCGCTGGCCCGGCCGGCACCCACCTGCAGCAGCGGCGGGATCTTCTCCCGGCAGACCGGCTGCGCCATGGGGCAGCGCGGGTTGAACGGGCAGCCCGGCGGGATGTTCATCAGGTTCGGCGGGAGGCCCTTGATGGTCCGGAGCTGCTGCCCCTTCTCGTCCAGCCGGGGAATCGAGTTGATCAGACCGATCGTGTACGGGTGCGCCGGCTTGGCGTACAGGTCGTACACGTTGGCTTCCTCGACGATGCGACCCGCGTACATGACCGCGATCCGGTCCGCGACGTCGGCGACCACACCGAGGTCGTGGGTGATCAGGATCATGCCCATCTGCCGCTCCCGCTGGAGCTCGGCGAGCAGGTCCATGATCTGGGCCTGCACCGTCACGTCCAGCGCGGTGGTCGGCTCGTCCGCGATCAGCACCTCCGGGTCCAGGGCCAGCGACATCGCGATCATGGCGCGCTGCCGCATGCCACCCGAGAACTGGTGCGGGTAGTTGCTGAACCGGCCCTTGGCGTTCGGGATCTTGACCTGGTCGAGCATCTCGATCGCGCGCTTCTTGGCGTCGGCACGGCTCATGCCGCGCCGCACCCGGAACTGCTCGGCGATCTGGAAGCCGACGGTGAAAACCGGGTTGAGCGCGGAGAGCGCGTCCTGGAAGATCATGGCGATCCCCTCACCGCGGATGCGGCGACGCTCCTCGAAGGACATCTTCAGCATGTCCTTGCCGTGGAAGCGGACCTGGCCGCCGGTGACGAAACCGGGCGGCGTGTCCAGGATGCCCATGATGGTCTGCGCGGTGACGCTCTTGCCGGAGCCGGATTCGCCGAGCACGGCGAGGGTCTCCCCCGCGTCGACGTGGTACGTGACCCCGTTGATGACCTTCGCGACGCCGTCCCGGGTGCGGAACTCCACGCGGAGGTCGTCGACCTCGAGCAGACGGCCGGAGGGGCGACCGGAGGTACCCGCCGCGGACTGCTCGGACACGAGAATGTCGGACAACTGAATCGCCCCTAGCGGAGTTTCGGATCGAGGGCCTCGCGGACCGTCTCACCGAGCACCACGAAGCTCAGCACGGCGGTGACGAGGAAGGCGGCCGGGAAGAAGAGCAGGTACGGCGCGACCCGGATGAGGGACTGGGCCTCGTTGATCATGATGCCCCAGGAGACCACCGGGCTCTTCAGGCCGACGCCCAGGAAGGAGAGCGTCGCCTCGGCGCCGATGAACGAGCCGACCAGGATCGTCCCGTAGACCAGCAGCGGCGCGAGGCTGTTCGGCAGCAGGTGCTTGAGGATGATCCGGCCGGTGCCGGCACCCAGCGCCCGGGCGGCGACGATGTAGTCGGCCTCCTTGGTGGCCAGCACCGAGGAGCGCATCAGCCGCATCACGACCGGCCAGCCCAGCACGACCAGGGACATGCTCACCAGGGCCATGATCTCGGCCTTGCTGTTGCTCGTGCCCGAGCCGTTGAAGGTGGTCAGGATGACGATGGCGCCCAGCACGAAGGGCAGGCCGAAGAAGACGTCGGCGACGCGGGAGAGCAGGGCGTCCACCCAGCCGCCCCGGTAGCCGGCCATGATGCCCATCGCGCCACCGATCAGCAGCACGCCGAGCACCGAGAGCACGGAGACCACAATGGAGGCGCGGGCGCCGTAGATCACCCGGGCGTAGACGTCGCGCCCCTGGAAGTCGTAGCCGAACCAGGCTTCCGACGACGGGCCGACGAGGCTGTTCTTCAGGTCGCCGTTCGCCGGGTCGCCGGAGCTGAACAGCGACGGGAAGGCGGTCATCACCAGGAAGATGACGATGAACGTCGCGGAGATCCAGAACAGCGGCTTGCGACGCAGGATGAGCCAGGCGTCGCCGAGCAGGCCGCGCGGCTTCTCCTTGCGGGCGTTCTCCGGCTGGCCCGCGTTGGTGGGCGCGCCCAGCTCGGTCGGCGCGGTGGCCGGGGGCGTACTGACGATCGACGCGGCACTGGGGTCGCTCATGCCGGCACCTCGCTCCGCTCGACCCGGGCGTGGGTGCCCGGGCACGCTGCAATGACCAGGTTTCGTTCGCTGCGCTCACTCATAGCGGATCCTCGGGTCCAGGGCGGCGTAGAGCAGGTCCACCACGAGGTTCATGACCAGGTAGACCAGCACCAGGACCACCACGATGGAGACAACCGTAGCGCTCTCCTTGGTGACGATCGCGCGGAAGACCTGGCGACCGATCCCGTTGATCTGGAAGATGCCCTCGGTCACGATCGCGCCGCCCATCAGGGCACCGAGGTCGGTGCCGAGCAGGGTGACCACCGGGATGAGGGAGTTGCGCAGCAGGTGCACCCCGACCACCCGCCGCATCGGCAGGCCCTTGGCGATCGCGGTGCGGACGTAGTCGGCGCGCCGGTTCTCCGCGATGCTCGTCCGGGCGACCCGGGCGATGTACGCCATCGAGGCGCTACCCAGCACGAAGCCGGGCACGATCAGCTCCGAGATGCGCATCTCGCTGGAGACGGTGGGCTTGATGACGCCCCACTGCACGCCGAGCACCCACTGGAGCACGAAGCCGATGACGAAGATCGGCAGCGCGATCAGGAAGAGGCTGGAGACCAGGACCAGGTTGTCCAGGAAGCCGTTACGGCGCAGGCCGGTCAGCACACCCGCGGTGAGGCCGATGACCGCCTCGATGACGAGGGCCACCAGGGCCAGCTTCAAGGTGTTCGGGTACGACGTGGCGATGATGTCGCCGATCTCCCGGCCGCCGAACGTCTGCCCGAAGTCGCCCCGGAACAGGTTCTGCATGTAGTTGCCGTACTGCACCCAAATGGACTGATCCAGCTTGAACTTCTCGGTCATCATGTTGACGTAGGCGTCCGGGCAGGCGCGTTCGCCGCACTTGCCGGCGAACGGGTCGCCGGGCACCGACCAGACCAGCCAGTAGATCAGGAACGTCGTTCCGATGAAGACCGGGATGAGTTGGAGCAGCCGTCTCAACAGATAACGGCCCATGGGGTGGTCCTCCAGACAGGGGGCGCGTCGGACGGCCGACACGGGGATGACGGACGTGGCGAGGGACTGTTGTAACACTCCCTCACGGAACGGCCCGGGTCGGGCCCACCGGTAGGTGAGCCCGACCCGGGGTCAGACCGTTCGGATCAGAGCTCGACCGAGGTGAGGTCCAGCTCGCCGACGTTGGTCAGCTCGAGCTTCTTGATCTTCTCCGAGTGACCGGACTGCTGGCCGCCGAAGTAGATCGGGACCGTGGGAACGTCCTGGTCGATGATGGCGACCGCCTGAGCGAACTTCTCGTGCGCGGCCTCCAGGCTCGGCGCGGAGCTGGCCTCCTTGGCCAGGGCGTCGACCTGCGGGTTGCTGTACAGACCGTCGTTCGAGGAGCCACCCTTCACGTAGAGCGGGTTGACCCAGTTCTCGACGTCCGGGTAGTCCTGCTGCCAGCCGGCGCGGTACATGCCCTTCATCTTGTGGGCGTTGATGTTCTGACGGAACACCGCGAAGGTCGGCATGCCCTCGGCGCGGGCGTTGATGCCCAGGTTGGTCTTGACCTGCTGCGCGACGGCCTCCATCCACTCCTTGTGGCTGGCGTCGGCGTTGTAGTACATGACCAGCTCGCCGGTGAAGCCGCCGGCCTCGGCCAGGAGCTTCTTGGCCTCGTCGACGTTGAACTGGCAGGCGGTGCAGTTCCCCGGCTTGGCGCCCGGGGTCAGCGGGTTGGCCCAGCTGTCGGCCGGCTTCCGGTTGCCGAAGAAGATCTTGTCGCTGATCTCCTGGCGGTTGATCGACATCGAGATCGCCTTGCGCAGCTTGGCGTTCTGGAAGCGCTTGTCGTAGATCGGGAAGGCGATGATGCCGGTCGACGGGGTGGTCGAGGAGATCGCCCGGTCGGTCAGGTCCTGCTTCCACTTGTCGCCCGCGAGCGAGGAGACCGGAACCTGCTGCATGAAGTCGATGTTGCCGGCGAGCAGGTCGTTGTAGGCCGCCGTGTCATCCTGGTAGATCTTGAGGGTGACGTCCTTGATCTTCATCTTGTCGCGCAGCGTGTAGTCGTCGAAGCGCGTCAGCTTGATCTGGACGTCGTCTTCCCACGACACGAACTTGACCGGGCCGTTACCGATCGGCTTCTTGCCGAACGCCTCGGCGCCCTGGGTGAAGAACGCGTCCGGCAGCGGCATGAAGGTGCTGTAGCCGAGCTTGGTCGGGAACACGGCGGTCGGCGCGGCGAGGGTGACCTCGAAGGTCCAGTCGTCGACGACCTTCAGGCCGGACATCTCCTTGGCCTTGGGCTCGGGGGCCTTCTGCGGGCCCTCGGCGCCGTCCGGGTCCTCGGTGTTGACGTCCCCGAAGCCCTGGATGTCGGCGAAGAAGCTGCCGTTCTGCGCGCCGTTCGGCGAGTAGGCGCCCCAGTTCCAGGCGTCCACGAAGTTCTTGGCCTTGACGACGGTGCCGTCGTGGAACTTCGTGTCCTTCTTGATCTTGATGGTGTAGACCTTGGAGTCGGTCGTCTCGATCGACTCGGCGAGAGCGTTGCGCGGAGCGCTGCCGTCGTTCGGGTACTCGACCAGACCGGTCCACATCCAGTCGATGATCTTGCCGCCACCGGTCTCGGTGGTGTTCGACGGGACCAGGCCGTTCTCCGGCTGGGTGCCCTCGATGGTGATCGCGCCGTCGGCGCTGGCGCCGGCGTCGCCGCCGTCGCTGTCGCTGCTCGAGCAACCGGACGCGACGAGCGCGAACGCCGCGCCCAGCGCGACCGCGCTGCTTGCCCGCTTCGAGACTCTCATTCCGAGGGGCCTCCTCTTTCTAACCTGGTTCCGTCGTGGGTTTCACGCACGCAAGGGGGTGACACGTCCGCCGGCCCGCAGCGCGGGACGCCGGTTTCACCGCAGTGAAACGGGACAAGATGTTGTACCGATCCGCCGGGCCGCCCCGCCCGCCGGGCTCGGCACCGCGCACGCGAGACCACCACGGAACACCGTTCACAGACGGCGGCCGTGGTCGTCAGGCCGTACGGAGTGCCTCACTCGAGGGGTGAGGTGCTGCCACTGTGACACTTACCGGCCCGTTCCGTGAAGGTGCCGTTATCAAGCCGTTAGTTGCTTGCCACGTTGCCGATACTTGAAAAAAGATCATGATCGGTGCCGGTCGTACTGCTCTGAGCAGGAAAGACACGGTTCTGCGGGATCAACACCCCGGGCGTACGCTCGACGCTTGTGAGCTTCCCCGCGTCCGCACCCGCACTTTCGGACGTCGTCCGGGCGCTGGCAGTTTTTGCCCATCCGGACGATATCGACTTCGGCTGTGCGGGCACAACGGCCAACTGGGTGGAGGAGGGCATCGACGTCGCGTACCTGATCGTCACCCGGGGCGAGGCGGGCGGGTGCGACGGCACCGGGCGCGGGTCGGTGACCCGGCTGCGGGAGGAGGAGCAGCGGGCGGCGGCCGCCGCGGTCGGCGTACGGCAGGTGGAGTTCCTCGACGGGTACGTCGACGGCGCCCTCGCCCCGACGCTCGACCTGCGCCGGGACGTCACCGCGGCGATCCGCCGGCACCGGCCCGACCGGGTGCTGACCAGTTCGCCGCTGCGCCGATGGGAACACCTCGCCGGGCCGGGCCACCCCGACCACCTCGCCGTGGGCGAGGCCACGACCTGCGCGGTCTACCCGGACGCGCGCAACCCGTGCGCCCACCCCGAGCTGCTGGCCGAGGGGCTCCAGCCATGGGTGGTCCGGGAGATCTGGTACGCCGGCGGCCCGGCGCCGGACCACACCGTGGACGTCACCGGGCAGTACGCGCGCAAGGTCGCCGCGATGCGCGCGCACCGCTCGCAGACCGCGCGGATGGACGTGGAGACCTGGGTTCGGGACCAGCTCACCACGGCGGCCGACGAGGCCGGGCTGCCGGCCGGCCGGCTGGCCGAGGCGTTCACCGTGCTGCGTACCGGGTGACCTGACCGCCGGACGGGTCCGGCCCCGGCACCGCGCGGAGCGGGTGCCGGGGCCGGAGCCGCGGAACGGACGTCGGTCAGGCCGTGAAGCGCAGCTTGCGGCGGCGGACCACCAGCACGGTGACCGCACCCGCGGCCAGCAGCGCCACACCGGCCGCGATCGCGGCGGCGATCGGGGAGCCGGTCAGCGGCAGGTCACCGCCGTTGCTGGCGGGGGAGGTCGACGGGGCCGGGCTCTCGACCGGGGCGCTCGGCGACGGCGACTCCGCCGGGACGCTCGGCGAGGGCGACTCGGCCGGCGCGCTCGGCGACGGCGACTCGGCCGGGGCCGCGGCGAAGGTGGCCTGGGCCTTGGCGGTCACGGTCTCACCGGTGCTGCCACCGAGGATCAGCTTCTGCGCGGCCTTCTCGCCGGTGAAGAGGAAGACCCGGCCGAAGGAGACCGAGCCCTTGGCGGAGACGGTCGCCTCGACCTCGCCCGCGCCGTCCGCGGTCAGCCAGAACTGCCCACCGTTGGTGGTCGTGGTGACCGGCTTGCCCTCGGCGTCGACCGCCGAGCCGCCGCTGACCGCGACGGCGATGTCGCCGGCCGGGCCCTTGACCGTGAACGGGCCGGCCTTGTCGCCGACCGTGGCCTTGGCGCTGGCCGGGTCGACGCTCAGCTCGGCCTTCGGCTCGGGCTGGTCGGTGGCGTTGGCGACGAGGTGGTCGTGGACCTTCTTGACCACGTCGTACTGCTGCTTGCCGAGCAGGCCCTTGTCCTTGACCCAGTCGCCGAGGGTGATCCCGTCACTGAAGTGCCAGATGGCGGTCTGGGTGCCGAAGTAGAGCAACTTCTTGGCGTCGGCCTTCTCCGGGACGGTGGCGCCGGCGGCGGCCAGCAGCGTCGCCGAGTCGGCGTTCGGGTAGCCGTGGGTGAGCACCCACTGCACCTTGCCGAGGTTCTTCACCTGGGACTCGTCCCAGGTGCCCTCCTTGTACCTGCCGTCGATCGCCACGTTGGTGTGGTAGTCGATGCAGAAGGCCGGGACGAGCTTCCCGTCGATCTTCAGCGCCAGCGCGCCGGCGCTCTTCGGCTTTCCGTCGAGCAGCAGCTTGACACTGCCGCCCACCGACTTGGCCACGCCGGTCGTCTCGGCGGCGGCCGGCGCGGCGAAGCCGAGCGCCAGCGCACCACCGGCGACGGTCGCCAGGGCGATCCGCGCCCAGCGCCGTCCTCGTTGTCCGAACATCAGATTCGCGTACCTCTCCCCAGGGGTGACCCGCCGAACGGCGGGTGAGCGAAGCCGCCGTTCCCGCGGGTTCGCACCACCCGCACGCGAGAACGCGACGGGGCATTATGGGACGGGAATTGATCGTTTGTCAGCCCCTGCCGGCCAGATTCGTCGCTTCCGCCCGAAATGGTGGGGAAAAGAGGTGGATCACACGAGCCGACGGTCGGCCGCCCAGCGGGACAACTCGTACCTGTTGGACATCTGGAGCTTGCGCAGCACGTTCGACACGTGCGTCTCGACCGTCTTGATCGAGATGTAGAGCTCCTTGGCGATCTCCTTGTAGGCGTACCCCCGGGCGAGCAGCCGCAGCACCTCGCGCTCGCGGTTGGTGAGCTGGTCCAGCTCCGGATCGGCCACCGGCGCGTCCGGACGGGCCGCGAACGCGTCCAGCACGAACCCCGCCAGCCGGGGGCTGAACACGGCGTCGCCGTCGGCCACCCGGCGGATCGCGGCGGCCAACTCCTCCGGGGAGATCGTCTTGGTGACGTAGCCCCGCGCGCCGGCCCGGATCAGCCCGATCACGTCCTCCGCCGCGTCCGAGACGCTCAATGCCAGGAACTTGACCTGCGGATGGGTACGCCGCATCGCCTCCAGCACCGCGCGACCGCCGCCGTCCGGCATGTGCACGTCGAGCAGCACCACGTCGGGCAGCGTGGCGGCGATCCGGGTGACCGCCTCGCCGACCGTGCTCGCCTCCCCCACCACCTCGACGTGCGCGCCCAGCTCGGCGCGGACCCCCGCGCGGAACATGGCGTGGTCGTCGACGAGGAAGACCCGCAGCCGCTCCGCGCCGGCACCCGCTCCCTCGACCGGTTCCATCGACTGCTCGGTCATCACTTGTCCCTTTCCGCCGTGGACGAGTCCCGGGAGATCGGCAGGATCAACCGGACCTCGGTCCCCTCCCCCGGCCCGGACCGGATCTCCGCCCGGCCGCCGTGCCGCTTCATCCGCCCGATGATCGAGCCCCGGACGCCGTGCCGGTGATCCTCCACCGTATCCGGGTCGAAGCCCTTCCCCCGGTCCCGGACGAAGACACTGACCTGGTCCGGCTCGACCTCGGCGTACAGCGAGACCGTCTGCACCCCGGCGTGCCGGGCGGCGTTCACCAGCGCCTCGCGCCCGGCCGCGACCAGCGCGCCGACCCGCTCGTCGGTCTCCCGGTCGCCGACCACCACCGCCTCGACGGTGATCGCGAAGGTGTCCTCGACCTCGGCGGCGGCCTGCTCCAGCGCGGCGGCGAAGCGCTCGGTCGGCGATCCGGTGGGCTTGTAGAGCCAGTTGCGCAGGGAGCGTTCCTGCCCACGGGCGAGTCGCTGGACCGTCTTCACGTCGGCCGCGTTGCGCTGGATCAGGGCCAGGGTGTGCAGCACCTGGTCGTGCACCATCGCGGCCAGCTCGGCCCGCTCCTGCTCGCGGATGCGCCCCTCGCGCTCCGAGCGGAGCTGGTTGAACGTCCGCCACAGCACCGGCGCGGCCACCACCCCGACCCCGGCGAGCCCGACCAGGGCGAAGATCACGCCGTTGAGCACCGCGTCGAAGTTCTGCGCCGGGGAGTAGACCGCGGCGACGCCGATGATGCCGACCGCGACCAGCACCCCGCCGCCGATGAACCGGAGCACGAACGCCCGCCGGTCGCTCTCCTCCACCACCGCGCCCAGCCACGGCACCGGCATGGAGTCACCCCACTGTCGCCGCCGCTCCGGGGCCGACTGGTGCCAGATCACCCCGGCGCCGACCGCGATGATCGCGACGAGCCACCCGGCGGTGCCCGCCGCGCCGACCGAGTCGAAGACCACCATCTGCGCCAGCAGCACGCCGAGGCCGATCGCCACGAACGGCAGCAGCTGGGCGACGTCCCGGCGGGGCGGTGCGGCGGTGTCGCCGGGCCGCAGCGGCACGACCGCCCAGAAGGCCGCGTAGAGCAGCAGGCCGAGACCGCTCAACCCGAGCAGCACCATGAAGGCGACCCGCACCCGGCGCACCGAGATGCCCAGGTGGTCGGCGATGCCGGCGGCCACCCCGGCGGCCATCCGGTGCTCGGGGGCGCGGTAGAGGCGAGGTGGCTGGGTCACGGCGTCGATCGGAGGCTCCCTGGTCACGACGGGCACGGGGCGGGCGACCGTCCGCTGCCGGCGCCGGTTCGATCGTCACACGCTGCGCCGCCACCCGACCACGGGGACGCCCCCGACATTCCGGCCGCCGGGATCTCAGGGTGGGGTCAGGGTCAGGTCCTGAGGCCGTCCGGGCGGTCGGGGCAGCAGGATCGAGGGCATGACCGAGGAAGCTGCCCAGTCCCCCCGTCCCGGGGCGGCACAGCCCGGTGGACCGCCGCCCGCCGCGACGCCCGCCGACGGGACCGCGTCCACCGCCTCCGGGGCGCCGCCGCCGGTGGCCGCGCCGGGCGCCGTCGGGTGGACGCCGCCGCCCGGCGCCGGGCCGGGCGTGGATCCGGGCGCCGGGCCGCAGCCGCCGTCCGGCGGCGTCGGCTTCACCTCCCGGTACGGGCTGGTCCGCCCCCGCGACGGCCGCTACCTGGCCGGCGTCTGCGCGGCGATCGGCCGGGCCACCAACACCGACCCGGTGCTCTGGCGGGTGCTCCTCGCCGTGCTCGGCTTCTTCGGCGGCATCGGCATCCTGGTCTACGTCACCGCCTGGCTGATCATCCCCGGCGAGGGGGACAGCGCCTCCCCCGTGGAGTCGATGCTCGGTCGGGGCCGCTCCAGCATGTCCCCGATCACCGTGATCGTGCTCAGCATCCTGGTCGCGGTCAGCTTCGGCTACATCGTCACCGACGCGTTCCGGGCGGTGCTGCTCGGCGCCACGATCCTGATCGGCGGGGCGCTGATGCTCAACCGGGACAACCGGGGCACCGGGGCCACGCCGGCCGGTACGGTCCCGCCCGCGCCGGCCGCCCCGCCCGGCCCGGTGCCGCCGGTCAGCTATCCCGCGCCGGCCGCGTACCAGGCCCCGCCGAGCGTGGCCGTGGCCCCCGGCGGGACCCCGGCCCCGGCCGCGCACGCCACTGGTTTCCCGGTCGCCGGCCAGCCGGCCGAGCCGACCGCCGAGCTGCCCGCCTGGCCGCCGGCCGCCCCGCCCGCGCCGGCCGTCCCGCCCGCGCCCGCCCCCTTCTCCGCGGGTACGCCGGCCGCGCCCACGTCGGGCTGGCCCGCCGCGACCTCGGGGGGCGCACCGGCCCGCCCCGCGCCCCTGCCGCCGGGCTACCGGCCCCCGTTCGCCCCGCACGGCCCGTACGCCGGCCAGGCGGGCGTCCCGCCGCTGCCACCGCCACCACCGCGACCGGCGAAGCCGCCGAAGCGCCCGCGTGAGCGCTCCCCGCTCGGCGCGGTGACCTTCTCGCTGATCTTCCTCGCCCTCGGCGTGGTCGCCGTCGTCGACCTGCTGGACGTCTTCGACGTCGGGGCGTCGGCGTACTTCGCCGCCACCCTGGCCACCATCGGGCTCGGCCTGCTGGTCGGCACCTGGTTCGGGCGGGCCCGGTGGCTGATCGCGCTCGGCGTGGTGGCCGCCGCCGCCCTCGGGGTGGCCACCGTGGCCGAGTCCTACGACCGGGTCCGGGGCGTCGACGGCAACGTGACCTGGGCCCCCACCGACCACCGCGACCTCGCCGTCCGCTACGAGAACAGCTTCGGCGACGCGACCCTCGACCTGCGGGCGGTCGACTTCGACAAGAAGAACACCGAGATCACGGTCTCCGTCAACTTCGGCGAGTGCACCGTGGTGGTGCCGCCGAACGTCGACGTCACCACGGTGACCGACGTCAACGCCGGAGACGCGGTCGTCTTCGGCAAGCGCTCCGGCGGGCTGGACGGCCCGCTCCGGGAAACGACCGACCTGGGCGCCGACGGCGCCGGCGGCGGCACGCTGCGCCTCTACGTCCACGTGAACGCCGGCAACCTGGAGGTGACCCGGTGAAGGCCCACCGCACCGACATCGTGTCGTTCGCCTTCGGGCTGATCTTCGTCGGGCTCGCCGCGTGGTGGCTGCTCGCCAAGCTGCTCGGGCTCGCCCTGCCACCCGTCGGCTGGTTCCTGGCCGGCGCGCTGATCGTGATCGGTCTCCTGGGCCTGGTGGGCGCGCTGCGCTCCGGGCGCTCCGCCACGACCGGCAAGGACACGGCCCCCACCCCGGACGGCGTCGGGCCCACCTCCGCCCAGCCGGCCGCCGAACCCGCCGGTGACGAGCCGGACCGGCACACCGCCGACGTCGACCCGACCCGGTGGGACCTCGACCGGCCGGCCCCGGCCGACGAGCCGGCGGCATGGGGCACCGGGCGGTCCGACTGGGGCCAGCGGTCCGAATGGGGCGGGCCGTCCGAGTGGGAGGTGTCCGCGCCGATGTCGGGCGCGCCGACGGCCGGCCCACGGACCGGGGACGACGCCGACGAGTCGCCCACCGAGGCGGTCACCGACGCCCGCACGGACGCGGTCGAGGACCGGCCCGCCGACGAGGACGACCGGCCGGGCCCGGTCGGCGGCGTGCCGTCCGGCGAGGAGCGCCCGCGCGGCTGACCACAGCGGTGCGGCCCGCCTCCGCAGCCGCCTATGCTGGCCGGTGGAGATCTCGCCTCCGCCGGCCGGCCCGCGCCGACCTGGCCGCCGAGCCGGCCGGACCGCGCCGCCGTGGCGGTCCCGCCGCGATTCCCGTCTCTACCCCGTCAGGAGCCCGTCCGACATGACGCAGTCCCCCGCCGTGCGCCCCGCCGGCCGCTCCGGTCCGGTCCGCATCGGCGAGCGAGCCGCCCGTACCCTCGTCGCCGAGCTGGCCCGGATGAACGACCCGAAGGCCGCCCTGCTGGTCGGCGCGACGCCGGAGTCCGCGGTGCTGGCCGCGGCGATCGACGCGCTGCTGCCCGGCGACACCCTCACGCTGGTGCCCGCCGGGTCGACCAGCCCCGGGGCGTTGCGGGAGCACGTCACCGCCCAGGGCCGCTGGGTCGCCGACCGGGTCCGCGTGGTCGACACGCTCACCGAGGCCGAGCCCGCCGCGGTGGTCATCGCCGGGGAGCCGTTCACGGGCACGGCCGACGAGACCCGCGGCGCCGTCGAGGGCCTGACGAAGTACCTCACCGACGGTGCGGTGCTGAGCGTGGCGACGACCGCCACGCCGGGACGCACGGCGGGCGCGGCGGCGGAGCTGGACCGGCAGGGCGCGCTGTACGGCGTCGGCGCCGACCTGGTGCTGCGCAACAACCCGCCGCTGCGGGTGTACCGGCTCCGCTTCACCCCGGCCGACGCCGCCTCGGCGGCGTCGCTCGCCCCGGCGCACCGCCCGTCGAGCGTGCCGCTGACCCGCGGCATGCACATCGACTCCAACGGGGTGGCTGCCGCCGGCATCACGCTCGGCCTGGCCGCGCTGGCCCGGCTCGCCCGGCCGAAGTCGAAGCTCTGGCTGCTCCCCGCCTTGGCCGCCGCGCCGGTGGCCGCCTTCTTCCGGGACCCGGAGCGCGACGTGCCGGAGGACCCGTCGGCGGTGGTCGCCGCGGCCGACGGCCAGGTGCTGTCGGTCCAGCGGCTGCACGACGAGCGCTTCGGCGAGGGCGAGTGGCTGCGGGTCGCGGTCTTCCTCTCGGTGCTGGACGTGCACGTCAACCGCGCCCCGGTCGCCGGCAAGGTGGTCGACTACTTCGTCGCCGACGGCGGCTTCGCCAACGCGATGAAGCCGGCGGCGGAGCACAACGTCGCCGCGTACACGGTGCTGGACACCGCGCACGGCACGGTGGTCGTGGCGCAGCGCACCGGCCTGATCGCCCGGCGGATCGTGCAGCGGGCACCGATCGGCGCGCTGCTGGCCAGGGGCGAGCGGTTCGGGCTGATCCGGTTCGGCTCGCGCACCGACGTCTACCTGCCGGCCGACGCCGCCGAGCCGCTCGTCGGGCCCGGCGACAAGGTGGTCGGCGGCTCCACCGTCATCGCCCGCTGGCGCTGACCCGGCGGGCACGGGCAGACACGAAAGGGGCGCCGCGGGATCGCGGCGCCCCTTTCGGCGTACGTGGGGGGTCAGGCGGTGCGACGCTGGCGGAGCCAGAGCACCGGGCCGCTGACCAGGTAACCGACCACGATCAGGGCGAAGGTGAGCCGGATGTCGACCAGCGCGCCGATCACCGGGGCCAGCCACACCCACGGCGGCAGCTTGACCAGGCGGGCCAGCTTCGCGTACGGGAAGCTGGAGACCATGGCGAAGGCGAGCAGCGCCACGCCGGCGACCTGGACCGTGCCCGGCACCGGCAGCCCGATGGCGACGGTGAGGGCGAGGACGGCGGCCGCCATCGTGGTGGGCACGCCGCAGAAGAACCGGCCGTCCTTCGGCGAGACGTTGAACCGGGCGAGCCGGATGGCCGCGCACGCCGCGACGAGGGCGCAGGCCACCGCCGCCGCCGCGGTGGACACCGACCCGGCCAGCGAGGCGTAGACCACCACGGGGGCGGCCAGGCCGAACGAGCACATGTCGGCCAGCGAGTCCATCTGCGCGCCGAACGGGCTGGCCACGCCGAACTTGCGGGCGAGCGCGCCGTCGAGGCCGTCGAACACCACGCAGGCGATCAGGCACAGCGCGGCCACCCGCACCTCGCCCTGCATGGCGAGGAAGATCGCCAGCATGCCGAGCATCAGGCTGCTGAGCGTGCAGGCGTTGACCACCGCGAACTTCATCCGGCGGGCGACCGTCCGCTCGCCGGGGAGCAGCGGGATCGCCATCGCCGGCTCGTCGACCGGGGCCGCCGGCGGAAGGGCGGGGCTGACCGGGGCGATCGACGCGACGTCGCCGCGCTCGAACCGGTTCAGACCGTAGCGGCGGCGCGGCCGGTCGGCGTACCGGTGCTCGGGCAGCGACAGGTCGGTGGCACCACGCAGGTCGCCGTCGCGGCGGCCCACCCGGACCAGCAGCACCTGCCGGGCGAACGTGCTGCTGCGGCGCAAGGGGCCCGCCCAGCGACGCCCTGCGGGGCGCGGACTGTCAGTGGTACGACGCCGGCGCCATGGGGCTCTCGGCACGTTTCCTCCATCACCGGATCGGCTGACCGCCACGGGGGCGGGTGTCCGGCTGTCTCGTGCCGGACCTTTCTGGCCCGGCAGCCATTTTGCGGAGTACACCATCGCATAGGGGAACGGGGATTGGCGATAGCTGCCGGCGGTACTTATATCTCCCTTAAACCGCGCGAACCGCCTCTTATTCCCAACCCGGGCTCCATCGCCCATTTCCTCCACCAACCCCACATCGAATGTACCGGACGCCCTCGCCACCGGCTCGGCGAGCGACCGCCGCCTGCCCCGATGTCCGATTACGGACCGTCATCGATGTCACAGCCGGCCGGGCGTACCGGGCGCGGGCCGGCGACCGTCGTCAGCGGGACAGCCGGCCCAGCGCCAGGGCGGCGATCTCGGTGAGCCGCAGCCCGGCGAGCTGCTCCGGGGTGAACCAGGCGGCCCGGGCGGTCGAGCCCCCGGCCAGCTCCGTCACCCGCGGCTCGGTCGGCGCGTCGACCGCCACCCGGTAGACCACCCGGATGCCGTGCCAGTCCAGCGGGCGCCCCTCCGGGCCCAGCGCGGCCGGGTTGTGGAGGTTGTCGACACCGACCAGCTCGACCACCCGGCCGAGCTGACCGGACTCCTCGACCAGCTCGCGCAGCAGGGCGGCGACCGGCTGCTCCCCGTGGTCGGTGCCGCCGCCGGGCAGGTGCCACCGGCCGGCCCCCGGGTAGCCGTCGGCGATCATGGCGAGCAGCACCCGCCCGGCCGGGTCGGTCACCAGCCCGTACGCCCCGAAGCGCTGCCGCCGGTCGGCCGACGGCGCGCCCTCGCGGGGCAGCGCCCGGGGCAGGCCGGCCGGCAGGGGCGTGACGGGGAGGCCGAGCACCTCGGCGGTGAACGGCATCAGCGGCACCGCCGCCGCCTCGTCGGGGGCGAACCAGGCCAGCTCGTCGCTGCCGCCGGCCGGCTCCGGCCGCGGTTCGCCGCCACGCAGCGTGACGTCGAAGACGAGGCGGTCGGTGTGCACCGCGACGCCGGAGTCATGGAACGTGGCCACGTCGGCGAGCACGGCCCGGAGCCCGGTCACCTCCACGGTGAGGCCGGTCTCCTCGGCGAACTCACGGACCACGGCGTGCGCGGGATCCTCCGCGTGCTCCAGCCCGCCGCCCGGCAGCTGCCAGACACCGGGGAACGGGCACGAGGCCGAACCCCGGGCCAGCAGCACCCGACCGTCGGCGCCCCGACACACCCCGTACGCCCCGACCCGCCGCCGTTCCTCCACCCGCCCGCACTCCCGCCCGCGCCGACCCGCTCCGTCGATCATGAGGTTAGCGGCAGCGGAGCCGACGTGCCGCCCGGTCAACCTCGTGATCGGCGGACGGGTGGGAGAAGGGGGCGCGCGGGTCAGGCCAGGCGGGCGGCCTGGACGGCCTCGGCGGTGACCTCGGTCAGGCGGTCGGTGGGGAGGGCGCCCAGCTCCTCGCGGGCGAACCAGCGGGCCTCGCAGGTGGAGCCGCCGACGTCGGCGACGGTGGGCGGGGCCGGCTTGTCGACCACGACCCGGTAGAACGCGCGGACGCCGTGCCAGTCGATCGGGTAACCCTCCGGGCCCAGGGACGCGGCGTCCCGGTGGCTGGCCACGCCGAGCAGCTCGACGAGGCGGCCGGTCTGCCCGGTCTCCTCGACCAGTTCCCGGATCAGGGCCGCGCCGGGCTGCTCGCCGTAGTCCGTGCCGCCGCCGGGCAGGTGCCAGCAGCCCGCGCCCGGGTAGCCGTCGGAGACCCGGGTGAGCAGCACCCGCCCGTCCGGGTCGGTCACCACGGCGTACGCGGCGAAGCGCTGGGCCCGGTGCAGCCCGTCCGGACCGGGCACGGCGTAGAACGAGGGGAACTCCGGCGGCTCCTCCGGGACGATGTCGGCGGACGAGGCGGGCACCCCGAGGGCGCGCGCCGTGAACGACCGCAGCGGCAGCTCGCGGGCCTCCTCCGGGGTGCACCAGCGGGCCAGGTCGGTCGGCCGGTCGACCCGGTCGGTGAGGGTCCCGCCCCGGACGGAGACGTGGTAGATCAGGCGGTCGGTGTGGATGGTGATGCCCCGGTCGGGCAGCGCCCGCATGTCGGCCAGCACGTCGTGCAGGCCGTCGACGGTGACGGAGAGGCCGGTCTCGGCGGCGGTCTCGCGGACGACGGTGTGGTTCGGGTCCTCACCGTGATCGACCGCCCCGCCGGGCAGCGACCAGGTGCCGGGAGTGCCGGAGCGCTCCGATGCGCGGACCAGCAACACTCGGCCGACTGAATCAGCACAAACTGCGTATGCCGCGATCCTGCGGAGCGGCTCCAGCATGGTGGTCACGGGGCCAAATTCTCCCCCGCCCCGGTTACCTGCATCGAAAAGAGTCAGATTCCTGACTCAATGCTCGCGCCTCAGGGGCAGGTCAGGGTAAGGCTCCGGGCGGTCACCGAGGTCGGCCGGGTCGGCCGCGCGGATGGTGGAGGCATGACTTCCACCGCCTCTTCCCAGCCCCCGTACAAGCAGCTCCGCCGCCCCGTCACGGACCGGATGGTCGCCGGGGTGGCCAGCGGCCTCGGCCGCTACTTCGCCGTCGACCCCACCCTCGTCCGGGTGGTCTTCGCGGTCGCCGGCCTGCTCACCGCCGGGGTCGCGTTGCTCGCGTACCCGATCATGTGGTTCCTGATGCCCGAGGAGCCGGCCGACGCCCCCGCCTGGCCGCACCCGGCGCAGGCCGCGCCGCCCACGGCGACGCAGCCGACCGCCACGCAGCCGACCGTGGCGCAGCCCACGCCGCCGACCTACCCGCCGGCGGCGTGAGGCCGGATCACTCCCACTCGATGGTGCCCGGCGGCTTGCTGGTGACGTCGAGCACCACCCGGTTGACCTCGGCGACCTCGTTGGTGATCCGGGTGGAGATCCGGGCGATCACCTCGTACGGCAGCCGGGACCAGTCGGCGGTCATCGCGTCCTCGCTGGAGACCGGCCGCAGCACCACGGGATGCCCGTAGCTGCGGCCGTCGCCCTGCACCCCGACGCTGCGCACGTCGGCCAGGAGCACCACCGGGAACTGCCAGACGCCCCGGTCCAGCCCGGCGGCGGTCAGCTCCTCGCGGGCGATCAGGTCGGCCTGGCGGAGCAGGTCGAGACGCTCCCGGTCGACCGCGCCGATGATCCGGATCGCCAGGCCGGGACCCGGGAACGGGTGCCGCCAGACCATCGCCTCCGGCAGCCCGAGCTGGAGACCGAGCGCCCGGACCTCGTCCTTGAACAGCGTGCGCAGCGGCTCGACCAGGCTGAACTTCAGGTCCTCCGGCAGGCCGCCGACGTTGTGGTGGCTCTTGATGTTGGCGGTGCCGGTGCCGCCGCCGGACTCGACCACGTCCGGGTAGAGGGTGCCCTGGACGAGGAACTCCACGTCGCCGTGGGCGGCGATCTCCCGCGCGGCGGCCTCGAACACCCGGATGAACTCCCGGCCGATGATCTTGCGCTTCTGCTCCGGGTCGGTCACCCCCGCCAGCGCGCCCAGGAACCGGTCGGCGGCGTCGACCACCTTCAGCTTGATGCCGGTGGCGGCGACGTAGTCCTTCTCCACCTGCTCCGCCTCGCCCGCGCGCAGCAGGCCGTGGTCGACGAAGACGCAGGTGAGCTGGTCGCCGACGGCCCGGTGCACCAGCGCGGCGGCGACGGCCGAGTCGACCCCGCCGCTCAGGCCGCAGATGACCTCCTTGTCGCCCACCTGCTCGCGGATCCGGGCGACCTGCTCGTCGATGATGTTCTCGGGCGTCCAGGTCGGCGCGATGCCGGCGATGTCGTAGAGGAAGCGGCGCAGCATCTCCTGGCCGTGCGCGGTGTGCCCGACCTCCGGGTGGAACTGCACGCCGGCCCGGCGGCCGGCCAGGTCCTCGAACGCGGCGACCGGCGCGCCCGCCGACTCGGCAGTCACCGCGAAGCCCGCCGGGGCCTCGGTGACGCAGTCGCCGTGGCTCATCCACACCGGCAGGTCATCCGGCAACTCGCGGAGCAGCACGCCGGCCTCCGGGCGAGCGCGCAGCGGGGTGCCGCCGTACTCGCGGTTGCCGGTGCGGGCCACCGTGCCGCCGAGGGCCTGGGCCATCGCCTGGAAGCCGTAGCAGATGCCGAAGACCGGCACCCCGGAGTCGAACATGCCGGCGTCGATCTGCGGGGCGTCCGGCGCGTAGACGCTGGACGGACCACCGGAGAGGATGATCGCGGCCGGGTCCTTCGCCAGCATCTCGGCGACGGGCATCGAGTGGGGCACGATCTCGGAGTAGACGTTGGCCTCGCGCACCCGGCGCGCGATGAGCTGGGCGTACTGGGCTCCGAAGTCCACCACGAGGACGGGGCGAGGCGTGCTCATGTGCAGAAAGCCTACCCACCGTCACGCCCGCGCCCACGACGGCCCGCCACACGTCACCCCCGCCGCGCGTGATCTTGCACTTTCGCCCGGACATGCGGCCCGAAAGCCGCACAACGGGGGCCGAAAGTGCACGATCGCGGGAGATCAGGGGCGGAGGGCGCCGGGGGCGTGCGGAGGCACCGCCGGGTGGCGCGGGGGCACCGGGTCCATCCGGGCGTACGGGGAGCCCAGGGGCGGGCGGGGGTCTTCCTCGCCCTTGTTGGGCCAGAAGGACATGGCGCGTTCCGCCTGGGCGGTGATGGTCAGCGACGGGTTCACCCCGAGGTTCGCCGAGACCGCCGCGCCGTCGACCACGTGCAGCCCCGGGTGGCCGAAGACCCGGTGCCACGGGTCGACCACGCCGTCGGCCGGGGTGGCGCCGATCACCGCCCCGCCGAGGATGTGCGCGGTCATCGGGATGTCGAACGGCTCGGTCAGCGCCCCGCCGGGCGTGCCGCCGATCTCCTCGGCGAGCAGCCGGGCCGCCCGGTTGCCCGCGGGGATCCACGTCGGGTTGGGCACGCCGTGCCCCGGCCCGGAGACCAGGCGCCGCCCCAGCGGGCCGCGCCGCAACCGGGTGGTCAGCGAGTTGTCCGCCGACTGCATGACCAGGGCGATCACCGTCCGCTCCGACCAGTCGCGCACCGACAGCAGCCGGGCCGCCGGGCCGGGCTGGCGCAGCAGCGTGCCCAGCCAGCGACGCACCCGGTGCGGGCCGCCGTCGACCAGCAGCGACTGGAGCAGCCCCATCGCGTTCGAGCCCCGCCCGTAGCGGACCGGCTCGACGTGGGTCTGCGGGTCGGGGTGGAACGAGCTGGTGATCGCCACCCCCTCGGTGAAGTCGAGCCCGTCGGCGCGGGCCCGCCGGCGGGACACCGAGGCGCCGAGGATCGCCTCCGAGTTGGTCCGGGTCAGCTCGCCGAGGCGGGGCGAGAGCGCGGGCAGCGCCCCCTCGGCCCGCATCGCGTGCAGCAGCCGCTGCGTGCCGAGGGCGCCGGCCGCGAAGACGACCTGGTCGGCGTGGACCACCTGCCGCCGGGCGCGCGGCCAGGCCCCGGTGCGCACGGTGTGCACCGCGTACCCGCCACCCTCGACCGGGCGCACGGCGGTCACCGTGGTCAGCGGGTGCACCCGGGCGCCGAGCCGCTCGGCCAGCCAGAGGTAGTTCTTGACCAGGGTGTTCTTCGCGCCGTACCGGCAGCCCGTCATGCACGCGCCGCAGTGCGTGCAGCCGGTGCGCTCCGGGCCGGCGCCGCCGAAGTAGGGGTCGGCGACCCGCTGACCGGGCCGACCGATGTGCACGCCGACCGGGGTGGCGCGGAAGGTGTGCCCGACCCCCATCCGCTCGGCCACCGCCCGCATCGCCCGGTCCGCAGGAGTGACGACGGGGTACGCGGTGACGCCGAGCATCCGCTTCGCCTGGTCGTAGTGGCGGGCCAGCTCGTCGCGCCAGTCGGTGATGCCCCGCCACTGCGGGTCGGCGTAGAAGGCGTCCAGCGGCTCGTAGAGGGTGTTCGCGTAGACCAGCGAGCCGCCGCCCACCCCGGCCCCGGAGAGCACCAGCACCCCACCGCCGGCCTTCCGGTCGGCCGCCCGCAGCAGGGTGATCCGCTGGAGGCCGTAGCAGCCGAGGCGGGGCGCCCAGAGGAAGCGGCGCAGCCGCCAGGAGGTCTGCGGGAACTCGTCGTCGGCGAAGCGACGCCCGGCCTCCAGCACACCGACCGCATAGCCCTTCTCGGCCAGCCGGAGCGCGGTGACGCTGCCGCCGAAGCCGGACCCGATGACGACCACGTCGTACCGCATGAACGCATCATTACCGCTGAGTAGCCATCGCGCCAGCACGGGTTTCCGCGCGATCATGCTCCGGTCCGTCGATCCGGGGGCGCCCACCCGAACCCGGGCCCGGAGTCCGAACGTTGTCTCACACGGGGGTGTCGCATGGCTCAGGGGACAGGGGCGCAGCGCCCGAGGTGGGTGCTGGGGCTCGCCGCCCTCGCGGCGGCGGTGCTGGTGGCCGCCGGCGTGCTGGTGGTCACCCGCCTCGTCGGCGACGACGGGTCACGGCGGACCGACCCGACCGCCGCCACGCCGACCGCGAGCGCCACGCCGCACGCGGATCCCACCCCGAGCCCCACGGCGCCGCCGGGCGCCGGCATCACCGGCCCGCTCAACCTCCTGCTGGTCGGGGTGGACACCCGGGTCAGCGTGCCCGGCTGGGAGCCGCACGGCGACGCCGTGCTGGTGGTCCACGTGCCGAAGGGGCTCGACCGGGCGTACCTCTTCTCCCTCCCCCGCGACCTGCTGGTCGACATTCCCGCCTTCCCGAAGGCGGGCTACGGCGGCGGGAGGACCAAGCTCACCCACGCGATGAGCTACGGCAGCCGGGTGCCGGGCAAACCCGAGCAGCCGAGCACCGCCCAGGGGTTCGAGCTGCTGCGCAGCACGGTCAGCGGCTACACCGGGCTGCGCATCGACGCCGGCGCGGTGCTCACCTTCAACGGCTTCGACAAGCTGGTGGACACCCTCGGCGGGGTGGACCTCTACGTCGACCAGCGGGTGGTCTCGCTGCACCGCCGCCCGGACGGCCGGCACCGGGAGCCCGCCCCGGGCGGCGGCGGCTACGTCGGGCCGCAGATGGTCTACGAGAAGGGCGAGCGGCACCTCACCGGCTGGCAGGCGCTGGACTACGCCCGGCAGCGCTACATCACCGGCGGCGACTACGCCCGGCAGCGCCACCAGCAGCAGTTGGTCAAGGCGCTGGTGACCAAGATCCTCGACGAGGACCTGGCCCGGCAGCCGGAGCGCGTCCAGCAGGTGGTGGACGCGCTCGGCGACACGCTGGTCTACGCGGGCGGGCCGCGGATCGTGGACGTCGCGTACGCCCTCGGCGGGCTGTCGCCGGACCGGTTCGTGCTGGTCGGCCTGCCCGGCGAGGGGGTGGGCCAGGGCAGCGCCTACCGGGGCGAGCAGCTTGAGCCGACCGGCCGAAAGTTCCTCACCGAGCTGCGCGCCGGCCGGGCGGACGCGTACCTCGCCGCCCACCCGGAGCTGCGCGTCAAGGGCTGACCGCCGTCACAGCGGCTCGGGCCGGGCGGGGCGCTCGGTGCCGCGCAGCCAGTCGTCGAAGAGGTCGTCGAGCTTCTTGCCCGAGACCCGCTCGGCCAGCGCGACGAACTCGGCCGTGGTGGCGTTGGCGTCCCGCTTCTGCGCCGCCCACGTCCGCAGGATCTCGAAGAACGCCTTGTCGCCGACGGCCACCCGCAGCGCGTGCACGGTCATCCCGCCGCGCTGGTAGACCGACTCGCTGAACAGGTTCGCCACCCCCGGCTCGCCGGGCGGCGTCCGCCAGACCTGGTCGGACGACCCGGCGTACCGGTCGTCGAACGCCTGCTGGGCGGTGCGCCCGCCGTCGTGCTCGGCCCAGAGCCACTCGGCGTACGTGGCGAGCCCCTCGTTGAGCCAGATGTCCTGCCACCTCGCCAGCGACACGCTGTTGCCGAACCACTGGTGGGCCAGCTCGTGCGCGACCACCCCGGTGTTCTCGCCGCCCCGGAAGAAGCCCGCCGAGTAGACCGGGCGGCTCTGCGTCTCCAGGGCGTACCTGATCCGGGCGTCGGAGATCACCACGCCGCCGTACGCCCCGAACGGGTACGGCCCGAAGACGCTCTCCAGATAGTCGGCCACCTCGACCGTGTCGGCGATCGACCGGTCCGCCGCGCCCTCCGGCAGGTCGGTGGTGACCGCGTGGAACACCGGCCGTCCCTTGTGCTCGCCCTCCGTGATCCGGAACTTTCCGATCACGACGGTGCTGAGGTAGCTCGCCATCGGGCTGCGCTCCGCCCACTTCCAGGTGGTCCAGTCGCCGGCCGTGCTCCTCCCCGCCGGCACGCCGTTGCTGACCGCCGTCAGTCCCTTCGGGACGGTGATCTCGAAGTCGTAGGTGGCCTTGTCCGAGGGGTGGTCGTTGACCGGGAACCAGGTGCTCGCCGACTCGGGCTGGCCGAGCGCGATGGCGCCGTCGTCGGTGTGCAGGAAGCCCCCGACACCGAGGGTCTCGTTGCGCAGCGGCTCCGGCTCGCCCTCGTACGCGATCTCGGCGACGAAGCCGTTGCCCGCGATCAGGCCGCTGGCCGGCGTGACCACCAGCTCGTCGTCCCTGCGGCTGTGCTTCGCCGGGGCGCCGTCCACCGTCACCGACCGCACCGTCAGCCCGGCCAGGTCCAGGTTGAACGCCGACAGGTCCTTCGTCGCCGCCGCCTGGAGCGTGGTGGTGCCGGTGAGCCGGTCCTGCTCCGGGTGGTAGCGGACCTTGACCGTGTAGCGGCTGACGTCGTACCCGCCGTTGCCGTAGGTCGGGAAATATTCGTCGCCGACACCGGCCGCCCCGGGCTTGAACTGGCGGGCCGCGCTCGGCGACGCGGCGTCCGTGGCCGGGGCCGGGGCCGGGGCCGGTTCGTCGGCCGACCCGCACCCGGCCAACCCGAGCGCCCCGGTCAGCAGCAGGCCGGTGCCCGCGCGCAGAAGCCTCCGCGACAGCGTCATCGCCTCGTCCCTTCCCCTGTGCCGCCGGCTGCCCCGCCGGCGACCCCGTGCCGGACCCGCGCCCGGCCGGTCCGGCGGCAGCCTACCGAGCGGCCCTGAGAGCCGCGTCAGGGCAGGGCGGGGGCGGAGTCGCCGACGAGCCAGGCGTCGAAGAGCTGGCGCAGGGACTTCCCGGAGACCCGTTCGGCCAGGGTGACCAGGTCCTCGGTGGTGGCGTTGCCGCCCCGCCGCTCGGCCGTCCAGGTGCGCAGGATGCGGAAGAACGCGTCGTCGCCGACCGTGCGGCGCAGCGCGTGCACGGTGAGCGCCCCGCGCTTGTAGACGGCCGTGCCGAACAGCCCCGACCGTCCGGGGTCGACGACCGGGCGGGACCAGTCGGTGGCGGCGTACTCCAGTTCGAAGGTGCGCTGCGCGGTGCGACCGCCGTCGTGCTCCTCCCACAGCCACTCCGCGTAGCTGGCGAAGCCCTCGTTGAGCCAGATGTCGCTCCACCGGGTCAGCGTCACGCTGTTGCCGAACCACTGGTGGGCCACCTCGTGCGCGACCACCCCCGGGTTGGGGCGGCCGTTGCGGAAGAAGCCGGGCCCGTAGACCGGCCGGGACTGGGTCTCCAGCGCGTAGCCGACCCGGTCGTCGGTGACCACGACCCCACCGTAGGCGTCGAACGGGTACGGCCCGAACCGGCTGGCCAGGAAGTCGACGATCTCGCCGGTACGGGCGAGCGAGGCGGCCTCGGGGCCGGTGGCCGGCAGACGCGCCGGCACGGCGGTGACCATCGGCTTGCCGGCGTGCGTGCCGGTCTGCACCCGGTAGGCGCCGATCACCAGCGTGGTGAGATAGCTGGCCATCGGGGCCCGCTCGGCCCACCGCCAGGTGGTCCAGCCGTCGGCGCTGGTCCTTTCCCCCGGCACCCCGTTGCTCAGCGCGGCCAGCCCGTCCGGGACGGTCACCTCGATGTCGTACGTGGCCTTGTCCGACGGGTGGTCGTTGACCGGGAACCAGGTGGCCGCCGACCAGGGCTGCCCGAGCGCGATGGCGCCGTCGGCGGTGTGCAGGAAGCCACCGGTGCCGAGCTGCCCGTCGGCCTTCGCGGTCGGCACGCCCGAGTAGTCCACCTCGACCGCGAACTGCCGGCCCTGCGGAAGCCCGTGGCGCGGGGTCACCACCAGCTCGTCGCCGTCGCGCCGATGCTCGGCGCGGGCGCCGCCCATCGTGACCGCGGCGACGTCGAGGCCGGCGAGGTCGAGGGTGAACCGGGACAGCCCGTGCACCGCCGTCGCCACGACCTTCGCCCGCCCGGTCAACCGGTCGGTCGCCGGGTCGTACCGGACCGCCAGGCGGTAGTGCGAGACGTCGTACCCGCCGTTGCCGGCGCCCGGCGCGTACGGGTCGGCGAGGTCGACGCTGCCCGGGCGCAGGCCGTCGCGCCCGCCCCGCCGGTCGGCGGCATCGGTGGTGCAGGCGACCAGCAGCGCGAGCGCCGCCGCCACGGCGACGAGCGTCGGGCGGATCCGGTCAGGAGTACGACGCACCGGCCGAGCCTATCGGCGCGACCGGTGCGTGCGGTGCTTCTTCGTGCGGTCAGCGGTCGAGGACCAGGCCGACCTTCTGGAACTCCTTGAGGTCGCGGTAGCCGCACTTGGCCATCGCCCGGCGCAGCCCGCCGAAGAGGTTGAGCTGGCCGTCCGGCTCGTCCGCCGGGCCGAAGAGCAGCTGCTCCATCGACCCCAGCGGCTCGCCGGCCACCTCGAACGCGCCCCGGGGCAGCGACGGGTGGCTGGCGGCGGAGTGCCACCAGGCGCCGCCGGCCGGCGCCTCCGCGCAGAGCGACAGCGGCTCGCCGAGCATCACCGCGTCCGCGCCGCAGCCGAGGGCCTTCGCGATGTCGCCCGAGGTCTGGATGTCGCCGTCGGCGATCAGGTGCACGTACCGGCCGCCGGTCTCGTCGAGGTAGTCCCGGCGGGCCGCGGCGGCGTCGGCGATCGCGGTCGCCATCGGCACCCGGATGCCGAGCACGGAGTCCGTGGTCGACCAGTCGTCGCCGCCAATGCCGACGATCACACCGGCCGCGCCGGTGCGCATCAGGTGCAGCGCCGTCTTGTAGTCCGTGCAGCCGCCGACGATGACCGGGAGGTCCAGGTCGGCGATGAACTCCTTGAGGTTCAGCGGCTCCTCGGTGGTGGAGACGTGCTCGGCCGAGACGATGGTGCCCTGGATGACCAGGATGTCCACGCCGGCGTCGAGGATCACCGGGGCCAGCGCCAGGGTGTGCTGCGGGCTGACCCGGACGGCCACCGTCCCGCCGCCGGCGCGCAGCTCACGGACCCGCTCGGCGATCAGGTCGGGGCGGATCGGCTCCGCGTACACCTCCTGGAGCCGCTTGGTGGCACGGGCGTCCTCGCCCAGCGCGGACAGCTCCTCCAGGACCTTCGTCGGGTTCTCGTAGCGGGTCCACAGGCCCTCGACGTTGAGCACGCCGAGACCGCCGAGCTGGCCGAGCCGGACGGCGGACGCCGGGCTCATCGTCGCGTCGGAGGGGTGCCCGACGCAGGGGATGCCGAACTGGTACGCGTCGAGCTGCCAGGCGGTGGAGACGTCGTCGACGTCCCGCGTCCGGCGGCTCGGCACGATGGCGATGTCGTCCAGGTGGTAGCCGCGCTGCGCGGTCTTGCCCAGCCCGATCTCGACCACGTCACGCATGGGGGACTCCAGTTGTCACAGGGGGATGGTCAGCGGGAGTGGTAGTTGGGCGCCTCGACCGTCATCTGGATGTCGTGCGGGTGGCTCTCCTTGAGCCCGGCCGCCGTGATCCGGATGAGCTGACCGCGGCGGTGCAGCTCGGGGATGCTCTCCGCGCCGACGTACCCCATCGCGGCGCGCAGCCCGCCGATGAGCTGGTGGGCGACGGCGGACAGCGGGCCGCGGTAGGGCACCTGGCCCTCGACGCCCTCGGGGACCAGCTTGTCCTCGGCGAGCACGTCCTGCTGGAAGTAGCGGTCCTTCGAGTAGGACTTGGCCTGCCCGCGGGACTGCATCGCGCCGAGCGAGCCCATGCCCCGGTACGCCTTGTACTGCTTGCCGTTGATGAAGATCAGCTCGCCGGGGCTCTCCTCGCAGCCGGCCAGCAGGCTGCCGAGCATCACCGTGTCGGCGCCCGCGACCAGCGCCTTGGCGATGTCGCCCGAGTACTGGATGCCGCCGTCGCCGATGACGGGGACGCCGGCCGGCCGCGCGGCGCGGGCGGCCTCCATGATCGCGGTGATCTGCGGTACGCCGACCCCGGCGACGATCCGGGTGGTGCAGATGGCACCCGGGCCGACCCCGACCTTCACGCCGTCGGCGCCCGCGTCGACCAGCGCCTTCGCGCCGGCGTACGTGGCCACGTTGCCGCCCACGATGTCGATCGTGACGTCCTTCTTGAGCTGGCGGACCATGTCCAGCACCGCCCGCTGGTGGCCGTGCGCGGTGTCCACGATCAGCACGTCGACGCCCGCGTCGACCAGCGCCCGCGCCCGCTTGTACGCGTCGTCGCCCACCCCGACGGCGGCGGCGACCCGCAGCCGGCCGGCGTCGTCCTTGGTGGCGTTCGGGTACTGCTCGCTCTTGGTGAAGTCCTTGACCGTGATCAGCCCGCGCAGCCGGCCCGACTCGTCGACGATCGGCAGCTTCTCGACCTTGTGCTGGCGCAGCAGGCCCAGGGCGTCGTCCTTGCTCACCCCGACCGGGGCGGTGACCAGCGGGGTGCGGGTCATGATCTCGCGGACCGGGGTGGCCGGGTCGGAGACGAAGCGCATGTCGCGGTTGGTGACGATGCCGACCAGCTGGCCCTCGCCGTCCACCACGGGCACGCCGGAGATGCGGTAGCGCCCGCAGAGCGCGTCGACGTCCCGCAGGGTGTCGTTGGGGCTGGCGGTCACCGGGTTGGTGATCATGCCGGACTCGGAGCGCTTGACCAGGTCGACCTGGAGGGCCTGGTCCTCCAGGGAGAGGTTGCGGTGCAGCACGCCGATGCCGCCCTGGCGGGCCATCGCGATCGCCATCCGCGCCTCGGTCACCGTGTCCATCGCGCTGGAGAGCAGCGGGACGCTCAGGTTGATGTTGCGGGTCAGCTTCGTCACCGTGTTGACCCGGCTGGGCACCACGTCCGACTCGCCCGGCTGGAGCAGCACGTCGTCGAAGGTCAGGCCGAGCGGGACCACCCGGGCCGAGCCGGCGGGCAACTCCGGCAGGTGGCCGCCCAGCTCGCCGCTGTCGGCGGCGGTCGGCAGATCGGTGCTGGGCGAAATTTCCACTATTGCTCCCCTGAGCTGCTCGGACGGGCTTCAGCGAGGTGGCGCGGGCGGGCGCCGGCGCACGCCGGGTGACTGCGCGTCGTCCCATCGTACCCACTGACCTGGGCCGCCCCCGCCGGTGGCGGCGCAGGTCACCGACGGCCCGGGGGCGGACGCGGCCCCGGCGTTGGGTCTACGGTGAGGGGGTGCACGACGAGCCCATCGACCCCTTCAACGGCGACCCGGCCGACCCGGCCGCCGGTCTGCACGATCCGGGCGACGACGCCCCGCTCGACCCGCTGACCGACGTCGAGCGGCAGGACGTGCTGGAGGACCTCGCCGACCTGGAGATCTACCAGGCGCTGCTGGCACCGATCGGGGTGCGCGGGCTGGTGATCGAGTGCGAGGACTGCCGGGAGCCGCACTACTTCGACTGGGACCTGCTCCGGGGCAACCTGCGTCACCTGCTCAGCTCCGGGCGGCCCCGGGTGCACGAGCCGGCCTACGACCCCGATCCGGACCACTACGTCACCTGGGACTACGCCCGGGGCTACGCGGACGGCGTGCACGACACCCTGACCGAGGGCTCGGACGAGGAGCACGGCACGGAGAGCTGAGGCACGGCCGCCGCCGTGGGGGCACCGGCCGTCGGCCACCCCCGGCAGTTCACCGGCCCGGCGCCGCGCGCTCGGCACCGAGCGGCAGCCGGCGGCCGCGCTCGCCAGCCCATCGGCCAGGCGCGCCGGGCTCAGCCCACCAGCCCGGCAGCCCGGGCTCAGGCCACCAGCCCGGCGCGGAAACCGGCGGCCACGGCGTGCGCGCGGTCCCGGGCGCCGAGCTTGCGGAACAGCCGGCGGGCGTGGGTCTTCACCGTGTCCTCCGAGACGAACAGCTCGCGGCCGATCTCCGCGTTGCTCTTGCCCTCCGCCATGCCGAGCAGCACCTGGAGCTCGCGCTCGGTCAGCCCGATCTGGGACCGGCCGCCGCGCGCGCCGGACGCGCCCCGCTGCCCCGCGGGCACCGCCTCCGCCGGCTCACCGGCCGGGTCGGCCGGGTCGGCGGGGTCGTCGCCGCGTTGCGCCGGCACCACGGTCGGCGCCCCGCCCGCGCCGTCTGCGGACGGGGCCGACCAGGCGGGGCCGGGGTCGGCCGGCGGCCGGCCGGCCGGGGTGGCGCGGGCGGGCCCGCCGACCGCCGCGGCGTCCCGCGCCGGGTCGGTGACCCGGCTCCGGGTCGCCCGGCCGGGGGCGACGAGCAGCAGCAGGGCCTTGGCGACCGCGCTGGTCAGGTCGTGGTCCGCGCCCTGGATCAGGCCCCGGGCGCCGGCGCTGATGGTGGCGGCGGCCGCCTCCGACTCCTCGGTGCCGAGCAGCAGCACCGAGGCCTGCGGCGCGCGGGCGAGCACCCGGCGCACGAAGCCCGCGCTGTCCGGCCGGGTGAGGGCCGTGTCCGCCAGCACCACGTCGGCCGGACGCTCGGCCAGACGCAACATCACCTCGGGATCGGAGACAGCGGTCCGCACGACGGCGGACAGCCCGAGCCGGGCCGCCGCGGACGTCAGATGCTGCGCCGCAAGCGGTGTCCGAACGCACACGAGAACCGTACGCACAGTGGTCTCCTCTCCGCCCACGAGCAGACCATGACCGAGTCCGGTCGCGAGGAGGTTCCCGGCAATCCTCCGAACTTTTCCGACAAGTAGGGCATATGCCGCTAGTTGCCCAAGGTTTTCGATCACAGAAGTGTGAGCCGGGGAAGGCTCGGGTAGGGAGCATCCAGGCCGGAAACGGCGCGCCTGCGCGGACCGCCGCCCGGACGCCGGTTCACATGGATCTCCGCGGTGCCGCGCGGGAGGAGGGGTGCTGATGTCGAACGTACGTAGACTGCCCGGACCCATCGTCGATCTCTGGGACTGGCAGCGGCTCGGTGCCTGCCGGGGCCGGGACAGCGCACAGTTCTTCCACCCCGACGGCGAGCGCGGCTCGTCGCGCCTGCGCCGCGAGTCCGGCGCCAAGGCCGTCTGCCGCACCTGCCCCGTCCGGGCCGAGTGCGCCGCGCACGCCCTCGCCGTCCGGGAGCCGTACGGCGTGTGGGGCGGCTTCAGCGAGTCGGAGCGGCTGCGGCTGCTCGCCGTCGGCTGGGAGGACCTGGCCGACCGCCGGCAGAGCCGGGTCGACATCGCCCGCCTGGAGGCCCGCCTGGGCCGGCCGCACAAGTCGACCGTCCCGGCCCAGCGCAAGATCGCCTGAGCCCGGCCACCCGAGGACCACACCGACGCCGCGCCCCCGCCCGGGGCGCGGCGTCGCGCCGTCCCCGGTCCACGAAGGCGCGCCGCCCCCGAAAGGCGTCGGGGCGCACCGTCACGCGGACGGTGCGCCCCGACTAGGCGTACGGCGAGGGTCAGAAGCCCGGGCCGTGCTGGTGGCCGTGACCGTGGCCGTGGCCGTGCCCACCGGCGGCGGCCGGCTCGGCCTTCTCCGGCTTCTCCACCACGAGGCTCTCCGTGGTGAGCAGCAGGCCGGCGATCGACGCGGCGTTGCTGACCGCGTTGCGGGTCACCTTCACCGGGTCGAGGATGCCGGACTTCGCCAGGTCGACGTACTCGCCGCTGGCGGCGTCGAGGCCGTGGCCCCACTCCTTGCCGACGACCTTCTGCACCACGACGTAGCCGTCGTGGCCGGCGTTCTGGGCGATCCAGCGCAGCGGCTCGACCAGCGCCTTGCGCACGATCGAGACGCCGACCTTCTCGTCACCGGTGAAGCCGAGGTCGTCGTCCAGCGCCGGCAGGATCTGCGCCAGTGCGGCGCCGCCGCCCGGGACGGTGCCCTCCTCGACCGCGGCCTTGGTCGCGGCGATCGCGTCCTCGATGCGGTGCTTGCGCTCCTTCATCTCGACCTCGGTCGCGGCACCGACCTTGATGACCGCGATGCCGCCGGACAGCTTGGCCAGCCGCTCGGCGAGCTTCTCCCGGTCCCAGTCGGAGTCGGAGGCCTCGATCTCCTTGCGGATCTGGGCCACCCGGTCCGCGACCTCGCCCGCCTGGCCGCCGCCGTCGACGATCGTGGTGTTCTCCTTGTCGACCACCACGCGGCGGGCGCTGCCGAGCACCTCCAGGCCCACCTGATCGAGCTTGTAGCCCAGCTCCGGGGCGACCAGCTCGGCGCCGGTGAGGATCGCCATGTCCTGGAGCATCGCCTTGCGGCGGTCGCCGAAGCCCGGGGCCTTGACCGCGCAGACCTTGAGGGTCTTGCGGATCGAGTTGACCACCAGGGTGGACAGCGCCTGGCCCTCGACGTCCTCGGCGATGATCAGCAGCGGCTTGCTGTTCTGGAGGACCTTCTCCAGCAGCGGCAGCAGCTCCTCGATCGCCGAGATCTTCTGGGTGGTGATCAGGATGTACGGGTCCTCCAGGACCGACTCCTGCCCCTCCACGTCGGTGACGAAGTTCGGCGAGATGAAGCCCTTGTCGAACTGGAGGCCCTCGGTGACGTCCAGCTCGGTGGTGAGCGCGGAGCCCTCCTCGACGGTGATGACACCGTCGCGGCCGACCCTCTCCATCGCCTCGGCGATCAGCTCGCCGATGGTGGCGTCCTGCGCGGAGATGGTCGCGACGTGCGCGATCGACTTCTTGTCGGCGACCTCGACCGCGCGGCCGAGCAGCGCCTCGGAGACCTTGGCGGCCGCCGCGTCGATGCCCCGCTTGAGGCCGGCCGGGTTGGCGCCGGCCGTGACGTTGCGCAGGCCCTCGCGGACCATCGCCTGGGCCAGCACGGTGGCGGTGGTGGTCCCGTCGCCGGCGACGTCGTTGGTCTTGGTCGCCACCTCCTTGACCAGCTGCGCGCCGAGGTTCTCGTACGGGTTGGTGAGCTCGATCTCCTTGGCGATGGTCACGCCGTCGTTGGTGATCGTGGGCGCACCGAATTTCTTGTCCAGGACGACGTTGCGCCCGCGCGGGCCGAGGGTCACCTTGACCGCGTCCGCGAGGGCGTTGACACCGTGCTCGAGCAGGTGCCGGGCGTCGTCCGAGAAGCTCAGGATCTTCGCCATGAATGTCCCTTCGAAGCGACGTTGCCCCGGCCCGGCGAGCCGGACCGGGGCAACGACACTGATCGGTTGCTTACTTCTCGATGACCGCGAGGACGTCGCGGGCGGAGAGCACCAGGTACTCCTCGCCGGCGTACTTGACCTCGGTGCCGCCGTACTTCGAGTAGAGGACGGTGTCGCCGACCTTGACGTCGACCGGCACGCGGTTACCCTTGTCGTCGATCCGGCCCGGGCCGACAGCGAGGACGGTGCCCTCCTGCGGCTTCTCCTTGGCGGTGTCGGGGATCACGATGCCCGACGCCGTGGTGGTCTCAGCCTCGTTCGCCTGGACCACGATCCGGTCCTCGAGCGGCTTGATCGCAACCTTGGTCGCGGTAGTCACGGGCATACCCTCCTGGGGTACTGGTTTCGTTACCGGTCGGCATGCCGACCGGCGTCAATCTGCCACATGCCACCGGGCGGGGCCGTCGTCGCGGGTGCCGGTCCGCCTGGCGTTCAGCGCCCGGGCCTGACAGCCCGGAAGCTGGCACCCTCGGGGTGAGAGTGCTAATCGCAGGTTATTCCTCGGCTAGCACTCCGTCAAGGAGAGTGCCAACCCGCCGGCCGGCGCGTCGGGCCGGGCGGCCAGAATGACCGCGTGGACCTCGACCAGTTCGCCGCCCTGCGTACGCCCGAGGGGTCGGTCGCGCTCGACGCGGCCGCGCGGGTGGCCGGCAGCGACCCGCTGGCCGCGGCGGCCGCGCTCCGCTCGGCCGGAATGCCGCCCGCGCTGGCGGCGGCCGCACTCACCCAGGCCGAGCTGCGCCGCCGGGCGGTCGGCAAGTTCGGGCCGGCGGCGGCGGGGATGTTCCTGACCCGGGCCGGGCTGGAGCAGGCCACCCGCGGCACCGTCGCGGCGCGGCGCGCACGCCGGCTGCGCGCCGCCGGCGTGCGCACCCTGGCCGACCTCGGGTGCGGCCTCGGCGCGGACGCGCTCGCCGCCGCCCGGGCCGGCATCCGGGTGTACGGGGTGGAGGCCGACC
The DNA here is from genome assembly GCF_055586845.1 of Micromonospora sp. NPDC049139. Classification (NCBI taxonomy): domain Bacteria; kingdom Bacillati; phylum Actinomycetota; class Actinomycetes; order Micromonosporales; family Micromonosporaceae; genus Micromonospora; species Micromonospora sp. NPDC049139. Next base: position 516,356 of record NZ_JBVJHK010000002.1, read on the forward strand.
CGGTGACCGCCGCGATGGCCGCCGCCAACGCGGAGGCGGCCGGGCTGGCCGAACTGTTCACGGTGGAGTGCGGCGACGCCACGGCGTTCGACGTCAGCCGGGTCGACGGGGTGTTCTGCGACCCGGCGCGGCGGAAGGCGGGCACCGGGCGGCGGGTCTTCGACCCGAACGCCTACTCCCCGCCCTGGGACTTCGTCGTCGGCCTGGCCGCGCGGGTGCCGTACACGGTGGTGAAGGTGGCGCCCGGGATCGACCACGCGCTGATCCCCGCGGGCGCCGAGGCGGAGTGGGTGAGCGCGGACGGCGACCTGGTCGAGGCGGCGCTGTGGTGCGGCCGGCTCGCCGAGGTCCCCCGCCGGGCCACCCTGCTGCGCGGTAAGGAAGGGTCCCCTGTTAACGCCTCCGGTAGAGGAAGGGTCCCCTGCTATCAGGTGACCGGCTCCGGCGACGCCGAGGCGCCGGTCGGGCCGGTCCGCCGCTTCCTGTACGACCCGGACCCGGCGGTGGTCCGCGCGCACCTGGTCGCGGAGCTGGCGGGTGCCCTCGACGCGACGCTGGCCGACCCGAGCATCGCCTACCTCTACGCGGACGCCCCGGCGGCGACCCCGTTCGCCCGCTGCCTGGAGGTCACCGACGTGCTGCCGTTCTCGCTCAAGCGGCTGCGGGCGCTGCTGCGGGACCGCCGGGTCGGGCGGGTGGAGATCCTCAAGCGCGGCTCCGCGCTGGAGCCGGAGAAGCTGCGGCGGGACCTGCGGCTGGCCGGCGACGAGGCGGCCAGCCTGGTGCTGACCCGGGTCGCCGGGGCGCCGACGGCGCTGGTCTGCCGGCCGGTCGGGTAGCCGGCCTTATCGGCTCGCGGCCACCCGGGCCCGGGTTAACTTGACGGTCATGGCGGGACAGGGCACTCCGGCGACCGCGCTGCTGACGAAGCGGAAGATCGCCCACAGCACGCATCCGTACGACGTCTCCCCCGACGCGCCGAACTACGGCGCGCTGGTCGCGGCGGCGCTGGGGGTGCCGCCGGAGCGGGTGTTCAAGTCGCTGGTCGCCGAGGTCGACGGCGCGCTGACCGTGGCGGTCGTGCCGGTCACCGGCGAGCTGGACCTCAAGGCGCTCGCCGCGGCGGTCGGCGGCAAGCGGGCCGCCATGGCCGACCGGGCGGTGGCCGAACGGGTCACCGGCTACGTGCGCGGCGGGATCAGCCCGCTCGGCCAGCGCCGGCGGCTGCCCACGGTGCTCGACTCGTCGGCGCTCGACCACCCCACCGTCTACGTCTCGGCGGGCCGGCGCGGCCTCCAGCTCCAACTCGCCCCGCAGGATCTGGTCGCCCTCACCGGGGCGGCCACGGCCCCGCTGTCCGCCCGCTGAGCTGCGCCGCTCCCCGAGCCGGCGGGAGAGCGCTCCCGCGTGGGGCGACGGCCGGGTGACAGGGACGTTGCTGAATTGTTACTGCCAACAACAAACTCGCCACCTCGGCACTCTTGTGCCCACAGTGTGACGCGGAATACGTTGCCGGACACAACAAACCAGCATCATCCCCCACCCCCGAAAGGACCCTGCACATGCGCAAGGGCTTCCTCACCCTCGCCGCCGTGGGCCTGCTCGCCACCGGCGGCATGACCGCCTGCGGCGACGACTCCGGCAGCGGTGACCAGGCTGGCGGCAGCGACAAGGCCCCGAAGATCGGCGTGATCCTGCCGGACAGCAAGTCCTCCGCCCGGTGGGAGGGCGCGGACCGCAAGTTCCTGGAGGAGGCGTTCAAGGCCGCCGGCGTCGAGTACGACATCCAGAACGCCCAGGGCGACAAGAACGCGTTCCAGACCATCGCCGACCAGATGATCACCAACGGCGTGACCGCCCTGATGATCGTCAACCTGGACTCCGGCACCGGCAAGGCCGTGCTCGACAAGGCCAAGTCCCAGGGCGTGGCGACGATCGACTACGACCGGCTCACCCTGGGCGGCTCGGCCACCTACTACGTCAGCTTCGACAACGAGGCCGTCGGCAAGCTCCAGGGCGAGGGCCTCAGCAAGTGCCTCACCGACAAGGGCGCCAAGAACCCGGTCGTGGCCTACCTCAACGGCGCCCCGACCGACAACAACGCGACCCTGTTCAAGAACGGGTACGACTCGGTGCTCAAGCCGAAGTTCGACTCGAAGGAATACACCAAGGGCCCGGACCAGAACGTCCCGGAGTGGGACAACGCCCAGGCCGCCACCATCTTCGAGCAGATGCTCACCCAGACCGGCGGCAAGATCGACGGCGTGCTCGCGGCCAACGACGGCCTCGGCAACGCGGCCATCTCGGTGCTGAAGAAGAACAAGCTCAACGGCAAGGTCCCGGTGACCGGCCAGGACGCCACCCCGCAGGGCCTGCAACACGTCCTCGCCGGCGACCAGTGCATGACCGTGTACAAGGCGGTCAAGCAGGAGGCCGACGCCGCCGCGGAGCTGGCCATCGCGGTGGCCAAGGGTGTGAAGAAGGACACCCCGCAGACGGTCAAGGACCCGGAGGGCGGCCGGGACGTCCCGGCGGTGCTGCTGACCCCGAAGGCGATCTACAAGGAGAACGTCAAGGACGTCATCGCCGACGGCTACGTCACCAAGGACGAGGTCTGCGCCGGGACGTACGCCAAGCTCTGCGCCGACGCCGGCATCAGCTGACCCGTACCCGATCCACGCGCACGCCGCCCGGCACGGACCCCCTGTGCCGGGCGGCGGCTCGCGCCGACGGGACCCGAGACCTCCCCTCCGTCTGAAGGAGACCCCCGTGTCCGCACCCCCCCTGCTGGAACTACGCGGGATCGACAAGAGATTCGGTCCCGTCCAGGTCCTGCGCGACGTCGCCTTCGCCGCCCACCCCGGCGAGGTGACCGCGCTGGTCGGCGACAACGGCGCCGGCAAGTCGACCCTCGTCAAGTGCATCAGCGGCATCCATCCCACCGACGCCGGCCAGTTCCTCTTCGACGGCCGGCCGGTGACCATCAACAGCCCCCGCGACGCCGCCGCGCTCGGCATCGAGGTCGTCTACCAGGACCTCGCGCTCTGCGACAACCTCGACATCGTGCAGAACATGTTCCTCGGCCGGGAGAAGCGCAACGGCATCGTGCTCGACGAGCCGACCATGGAGCAGATGGCCGCCGACACCCTCGCCGGGCTGAGCGTACGGACCGTCAAGTCGCTGCGGCAGCACGTCTCCAGCCTCTCGGGAGGCCAGCGCCAGACCGTCGCGATCGCCAAGGCCGTGCTCTGGAACAGCAGGCTCGTCATCCTCGACGAGCCGACCGCCGCGCTCGGCGTCGCGCAGACCGCCCAGGTGCTCGAACTGGTCCGCCGGCTCGCCGACAACGGCCTGGCCGTGGTGCTCATCTCGCACAACATGAACGACGTCTTCGCCGTCTCCGACCGGATCGCCGCGCTCTACCTCGGCCAGATGGTCGCCCAGGTGAAGACCACCGACATCACCCACGCGCAGGTGGTCGAGCTGATCACCGCCGGCCGCTCCGGCGGGCACGGGCTCGCCGCCGACCCGGCCAACGGCGGCAACGGCCACGGCGCGGGGCCGGCCGGCAGCAACGCAGGAGGCCTCCGATGATCACGACCGTCGTGCGGAAGGACGGCCGGGCGGCCGTCACCGCACCGCCCACCCTCCGCAGCCACGTCCGCAGCTACGTCAGCCGGGTCCGCGGCGGCGACATCGGCGCACTGCCCGCCGTGCTCGGCCTGGTCGTGCTCTGCACGGTCTTCTCGATCATGCGGCCGTCGTTCCTCACCGCCGGCAACTTCGCCAACCTGTTCACCCAGGGCGCCGCGGTCACGCTGATCGCGATGGGCCTGGTCTTCGTCCTGCTGCTCGGCGAGATCGACCTCTCCGCCGGCTTCGCCAGCGGGGTCTGCGCCGCCATCCTCGCCAACGTCGTCACCGTGCTCGGCCACCCGTGGTACGTGGCCGTGCTCGCCGCGATCGTCACCGGCGTGGTGATCGGCACCGTCCTCGGCTTCCTGGTCGCGAAGATCGGCATCCCGTCCTTCGTGGTGACCCTCGCCGGGTTCCTCGCCTTCCAGGGCATCGTGCTGATGCTGATGGAGGAGGGCACCAACATCTCCGTCCGCGACGAGGTGCTGGTGGCCATCGCCAACCGCAACCTCTCCCCCGTCCTCGGCTGGCTGCTGGCCGCCGTGGCGGTCGCCGGCTACGCGGCCGTGCAGCTGCTCCGGCACCGTACGCGGGCCTCCCGGCGGCTGGTCACCGACCCGATCGCGGTGGTGTTCGCCCGGATCGGCGGGCTGGCGCTCGTCCTCGGGGCGGCGGTCTTCATCCTCAACCTGGAGCGCAGCCGCAACGTCGTGATCAGCTCGCTCAAGGGCGTGCCGATCGTGGTGCCGATCATCGCGGTGCTGCTGGTCTTCTGGACGTTCGTGCTCCAGCGCACCAGCTACGGCCGGCACGTCTACGCGGTGGGCGGCAACAAGGAGGCGGCGCGCCGGGCGGGCATCGACGTGGACCGGATCCGCATCTCGGTCTTCGTGATCTGCTCCTCGATGGCGGCCGTCGGGGGCATCGTCGCCGCCAGCCGGGCCAACTCGGTGGACCCGAACACGGGTGGCAGTAACGTACTGCTCTACGCGGTCGGCGCGGCGGTCATCGGAGGCACCAGCCTCTTCGGCGGCAAGGGCCGGGTGCTCGACGCCGTCCTGGGTGGCGCGGTCGTCGCGGTCATCGACAACGGGATGGGCCTGATGGGATACAGCTCGGGGGTGAAGTACGTGGTCACCGGCGTGGTGCTGCTGCTCGCCGCGAGCGTGGACGCGTTCTCCCGCCGGCGCTCCGCCGCCACCGGCAACCGCTGACGCGCGGCACCGGAAGTGACGACAGCGATGCGCGCAGGCCCCAGCCAGGACGAGATCCGCCGGCAGAACCTGGGCGCGTTGCTGCGGTACGTGCACGTGCACGGGGCGACCACCCGTGCGGAACTCACCACCACGCTCGGGCTCAACCGCAGCACCATCGGTGCGCTGACCGCCGACCTGGCCGGTGCCGGGCTGGTCAGCGAGGGGGCGCCGAAGGAGACCGGCCGGGCCGGGCGACCGTCGCTGGTCGTCCGGCCCGAGTCGGAGCGGGTGCACGCGTACGCGTACAGCATCGAGGTGGACCGGCTGCGGGCCGCGCGGGTCGGCCTCGGCGGCGCGGTGCTCGACCGCCGGGAGCTGGCCCGCCCCCGGGGTCTGACCGCCGCGGAGGCCGCCCCGCTGCTGGCCGGCGCGGTCAAGGAGATGCAGCAGACGGTGCCGGCGGACTCGGTCTGCGTCGGCGCGGGCGTCGCGGTCTGCGGCATGGTCCGCCGCGACGACGGCCTGGTCCGGCTGGGACCGACCACCGGCTGGGTGGACGAGCCGATCGGCGCGGCGCTCGCCGCCGAGCTGGGCTGCGAGGTGCCGGTCACGGTCGGCAACGTGGCCGACGTGGCGGCGTTCGCCGAGCACGCGCGCGGCGTGGCGGCCGGCTGCGACAACGTCATCTACCTGTACGGGGACGTGGGCGTGGGCGCCGGCATCATCGCCGGCGGGCGGCGGCTGACCGGGCACGGCGGCTACAGCGGCGAGGTCGGACACATGGTGGTCGTCCGCGACGGCCCGCCCTGCGAGTGCGGCTCGCGAGGCTGCTGGGAGACCCAGATCGGCGAGCACGGGCTGCTCCGCGCGGCCGGACGCACCGACGCGCGGGGCCGGGACGCGCTGCTGGCCGTCTTCGACGCCGCCGACCGCGGTGACGCCCGGGCGCAGACGGCGGTCCGCCAGGCCGGCGACTGGCTCGGTTTCGGGGTGGCCAACCTGGTCAACATCTTCAACCCGGAGATGGTCATCTTCGGCGGCACGATGCGGGACCTCTACCTCGCCGCCGCCGCCCAGGTGCGCAGCCGGCTCAACTCGATCGCCCTGCCGGCCTGCCTGGAGCACGTCCGGCTGCGCACCCCGAAGCTGGGCGACGACGCGGCGCTAATCGGCGCCGCCGAGCTGGCCTTCGAACGGCTGCTCGCCGACCCGCTCGACGTCGGCTGACCGGTCGGCCGGCCGCCGGCACGCCCAGGGTCACGCCAGGCCGGGAAGACGCAGCGTCACCAGGAAGGCCGAGGACCGGTTCCGTGAACTGATGGGATGCCCGGTCCGTACCACTGCCCGCTACTCGTTCGGCTCCGGTCCCAGCAGCCGGATCTCCTCGATGTCGAGGACGGCCTGCACGTCCCGGAGCACGATGTCGTCGATCTGGTTCGTGTCCCGCAACCTGGTGATCTCGCGGCGCTTGTGTTCCAGTACGGCGAGCCGCAGCCGCCGGTCGAGGTCCCGGGCCTGCTCCGCCGACCGGCCCCGGTCGGCGGAGCGGACGTCGTCGAGGTGCTGCTCGTAGTCGGCCCTGATCCGGTCGACCGCGTCCGGCCCGGCGCCGAGCCGGTCGGCGACCTCGGGCAGCGCCGCCAGGGCGGCCTCGGTGGCCCGCGTCCGGGCCAGGCGCCGTTCGTCGACGCGCCGGGTGTCGCCGACCAGGCCCGCCCACCCGACGACGGCCGGCAGCGTGGTGCCCTGGATCAGCATCGTCGTCAGGATGACGACGGCGGTCGTGAAGATGATCAGGTCACGCCCGTGGACGGGCGTGCCGGTGGGGGTCGTCACCGGCACCGCGAGGGCCGCCGCGAGGGACACCGCGCCCCGGAACCCCGCCCACCCGGCCGCCGTACGCACCCGCCAGTCGACCTGCTCGCCCGCCAGCGACGGGCGGCGGTTGGCGGCCCGGAAACCGAACGCCGCCAGGTGGATCCAGAGCATCCGCGTCGCCACGACGACGCAGGTCACCACGACCGCGATGGCCAGCGCCCGCGCCGTCGACAGGCTGGTGAGGCCGCGCAGCGCGCGCGGGATCTGCATCCCGAGGAGCACGAAGAGCCCCCCGTTGACCAGGAACGTGGCGAGGTCCCAGAAGGCGTACGCCAGCACCCGGGACCGGGCCCGGACGACCCGGGGTGCCGCGTAGGAGAGCACGAGGCCGGCGACCACCACGGCCAGCACCCCGCTGGCGTGGACGAGTTCGGCGAGGAGGAACGCGACGAACGGCGTGAGGACGCTCAGCGCGCCCTCGCGCAGCGGATCGTCGAGGCGTCGCCGGACGACGATCACCGCCCAGCCGACCAGCAGGCCGGCGAGGACGCCCCCGGCCGACGCGCCGACGAACCGCTCGGCCAGCCCGAGCGCGCTCGGCTCGGTGCCCCCGACGATCAGGCCCACCGCGACGGTGAAGAGCACCAGCGCGGTGCCGTCGTTGATCAGGCTCTCCGCGTGCAGGGTGGTGAGGATGCGGCGCGGCATCCGCTTGGCCAGGCCGGAGACCGCCGCGGCGTCGGTAGGCGCGAGCACCGCGCCGAGCACCCAGGCCGCGGCCGGGTCGATGCCGAGCCGCTGCGCGACGAGCGACACGGCGACCATCGTCGCCACCACCAGCCCCACCGCCAGCAGCGTGATCGCCAGCAGGTTGGTGCGGATCTCGCGCAGGCTGGTGGTGATGCTCTCCCGGTAGAGGATCGCCGGCAGGAACAGCAGCAGCACCACCTCGGGCTCCAGCACCACGTGCGACAGCGGCGGCAGGAGCGCCAACAGCGCGCCCGCCGTGATGAGCAGGACCGGGGGCGCCACGCTGTACCGCCCGCCGAGGGTGGTGCCGACCAGCACCGTGACGCCCAGCACCACGATGAGTTCGAGACCGCCCACGTCGCTCCCCCGTCACCCGCCGGCCGCGCCGCAGTGGCGGGCGCGCGGTCGCCTGCCACTGGCAACATCGTGGTACGGCACGCGGACGCGGCACCGCCGAACCGTCGAACGGGTGACGGACGGCGCGACGTCAGGAGCGCGTGCCGGACGGCGCGACGTCAGGGCCGGTGGCGGCCGGTCGGCGTCAGGAGCGGGTGCCGTGCCAGGAGCGCCAGAGGGCCGCGTAGGAACCGCCTGCGGCGACCAGCTCGTCGTGCGGGCCGATCTCGATGATCCGGCCGTCCTCGACCACCGCGACCCGGTCGGCGTCGTGCGCCGAGAAGAGGCGGTGCGCGATGGCGATCACCGTCCGGCCCTGGAGCACGGCCGCGAGGGAGCGCTCCAGATGCCGGGCGGCCCGGGGGTCGATCAGCGAGGTGGCCTCGTCCAGCACCAGCGTGTGCGGGTCGGCCAGCACCAGCCGGGCCAGCGCCAACTGCTGCGCCTGCGCGGGCGACAGCGGGTGCCCACCGGCCCCGACCACCGTGTCGAGCCCGTCCGGCAGCGCGTCGGCCCAGTCCAGCGCGTCGACGGCGGCCAGCGCCGACCGGACGGCCGCCTCGTCGGCGCCCGGCCGGACCATCGCCACGTTGTCCCGCAGCGTGCCGATGAAGACGTGGTGCTCCTGGGTGACCAGCGCGACGTGCGTCCGCAGTTCGGCCAGGGGCAGCTCGTCGAGCCGCCGTCCCGCCACGGTGACCGAGCCGGAACGGGGCGCGTGCACCCCGGCGAGCAGCCGGCCGAGGGTGGACTTTCCGGCACCCGAGGGGCCGACCATCGCCAGCTTCTCCCCCGGCTCCGGCACCAGGGTCACCCCGTGCAGCACGTCCCGCCCCGTCCGGTACGCGTACCGGACGTCCCGGGCGGCGAGCCGCCGGTCGCCCGTCGGCACGTTGACGCCGGCTCGCGTCGACGACCCGGCCGGGGCCGGGGACGTGGTCGGGGCGTCGGCGTCGGCCACCCCGAGCAGGCGCGCCAGCGAGGCGCCGCCGACCTGCAGCTCGTCCAGCCAGGAGAGCAGCCGGTCGACCGGGTCGATCAGTTGTTGAACGTAGAGCGTGGCGGCGGTGACCTCGCCGAGGCTCACCCAACCCTTCAGGTGGAACCAGCCGCCGATGATCAGCGTGGCGACCACCGGCACCACGTAGCCGATCTCGGTGACCGGGAAGAACACCGTGCGCAGCCGCAGGGTGTAGCGCTCGGCCGCGTACGACCGGCGGATGTCGGCGTCGGTGCGGGCCCGGCGGCGCGCCTCCTGCCGCAACGCCTCGGTGGTGCGCGAGCCCTCGACGGTCTCGCTGATCCCGTCGGTGATGTCGGAGTAGGCGGCGTTCTCCCGCAGGTAGCCGTCCGGGGCGCGGCGCAGGTACCACCGGGTGCCGGCCCACAGCAGCGGCACCGCGACCAGGCAGGGCACCGCGAGCAGCGGGTTGACCAGGAGCAGCGCGCCGACGATGAAGCAGCCGGTGACGACCGCGATCAGCGTCTCGGGCACCGCGAACCGGACCGTCCGGGACAGCGCGGAGACGTCCCGGGACGTCCGGGTGAGCAGGTCGCCCGTCCCGGCCCGCTCCACGGTGGCCAGCGGCAGCGCCAGGATCCGGTCGACGAACTCCTCGCGCAGCTCGGCCAGCACCCGCTCGCCGAGCCGCGCCGACGCCAGGTGGGCGAACCGCACCAGCACCGACTGCGCCAGCACGAAGCCGGCGATCAGCAGCGCGATCCGGTCGACGGTGACGCCCGTCGTGCCCCGGGAGATCCCCTCGACCAGGTCGCCGAGCAGCCACGGCGCGACCAGGCCGGCCGCCGCGGCCAGGGCGTGCAGGCCGAGCGCCACACCGAGCGCGCGCGGGTGCCGGCGCACCAGCCTCCGGGCGTAGCGGCGCACCTGGCGCGCGTCGGCGACCGGCAGTGCGGCGGCCATCAGTCCTCCCCCCGGCTGACCGTCGCCCGGTAGCGCGGTTCGCCGTCGAGCAGTGCGGTGTGCGCCCCCTCGGCTACCACCTTGCCGTCCTCCACGAAGATCACATGGTCGGCGCGGCTCAGCACGAGCGGGCTGGTGGTGCAGACCAGGGTGGTCCGGCCGGCCCGGGCCGCGCCGAGCCGCTCGGCTATGCGGGCCTCGGTGTGCGCGTCCACGGCGCTGGTCGGCTCGACCAGCAGCAGGGTCTCCGGGTCGGCGACGAGCGCCCGGGCCAGCCGCAGCCGCTGCTGCTGGCCGCCGGAGAACTCCCGCCCCCGCTCGGCCACGGCGCTGGCCAGCCCGTCGGGCAGGGCCTCCACGATGTCCGTCGCGCTCGCCGCCGCCAGCGCCGCCGCGATCGCCGCCTCGTCGGCCCGGTCGTGCGGGTCCAGCTCCGCGCGCAGCGGGCCGGTGAACAGGTGCGCGTTGTTGTCGGCCACCAGGATCCGCTCCCGCACCGTCGCCAGCGGCAGCGCCCGCAGCGGTACGCCGTGCAGCATCGCGTCCGAGTCGACGTACCTGCCGAGGCGGTCCACGATCGCCGCCGCGTCCTCGGGCGCGGTCGCGGCGAGCGCGGTGAACCGGCCGGCCCGCAGGGTCACGCCCGACTCCACGTCGACCAACTCACCGGGGCCGTCGGGCAGCGCCGCCGGGCGGGGCGGGTCCACCAGCTCCGGGTCGAGCCGCAGCAGCCGCACCACGCGCCGGGCGGCGACGTGCCCCCGGGTCAGCTTGTCCACCGCCTCGGTGAGCTGCCGCAGCGGGCTGACCAGGAACGCGGTGTAGCCGTAGAACGCCACGAGCTGGCCGGCGCTGATCTCGCCACGCAGCGCGAACCGGGCGCCGAGCCAGGTGACCAGCACCAGAAACGCGCCGGGAAGCAGCACCTGCGCCGCCTCCAGCAGCGACTCGACCCGGGCCACCCGGAGGCCGTCGGCGCGCAGCGCCTGGGACCGCGCGCGGTAGCGGGCGGAAAGCATCGGCTCGCCGCCGACGCCACGCAGCACCCGCAGCCCGGAGACGATGTCGCCGGCCCGGGTGGTCAGCGCCCCCTCGGAGTCCCGGTAGGCCTGCTGCTGCCGGTGCAGGGGCCGGATGAGCAGCCCGACCACCGCCATCAGCAGCGGCACGCCGAGCACCACGACCAGCCCGAGCGGCAGGGAGGCGCCGAGCAGGATCACCCCGACGGTCACGATCGCGACGACGGCGCCGGTGCCCCGGGCGGTGATGTCGATCGCCGAGCCGATCTGGTTGATGTCGGCCGTGCCGATGCTCACCACCTCGCCGGCGGCCACCCGGCGCGGCAGCGCGGCGCCGAGCCGGTTCGCCGCGCCCACGGTCAACTGCACCGTCCGGTACGCCCCGGCGAGGAAGTTGTGCACCGCGCAGCGGTGCCGCAGGATCCCCGCGACCGCCTGGAGCACGCCCAGGCCCAGCAGCACCAGCCCCCAGGTGAGCAGCGCGTCCTCGTCCCCGCGGGTGAGCCCGTCGACGGCCCGGCCGACGGCCGCCGGCACCAGCGCCTGGGCGACCATCCAGACGACGCCGAGCAGGATGCCGACGGTGAACAGCAACTTGTGCCGCCCGGCCAGCCAAACCAGGTAGCGGGTCGCCGAGCGGGTGTCGGGTACGCCGGGGTCACCGGCCGGTGAGAAACGCATGACCCACCGACGCTAGGCGGGCCACGGGCAGCGCCGCCAACCAATTACCGCTGCGACGTGCTTCGGCTCACGTCGAAGGGCGGCGGCGCGCCCCGATCCACGTCGGACGGCGGCGCCCGCCGGTCAGCGGTCGACCTGGGTGAAGTCCCACGAGTGTGCCGGGCGGGCGAGCAGCATCGCCGGCGGCTCCGGCAGCGGGCGGGGATTGCTGCGCCACTTGGAGATGACCACCACCCGGTGGTCCGTGGAGGAGAACACCTCGCTGGACAGGTGCATCGGGTCGTGCTCGAACTCCGGCAGCGCCGTGTCGCACACCCAGGTGATCAGGTCGGCGACGCCGTACGGCTCGGCCCGCGCCTCCCACATCCGCACGATCACGTCATCCGTCCCCGAGTTTCAGACGCTGACGGTGGTCAGCGGCATGGCCGAGTCGGCGGGCAGGTCCAGCCGGCTCGGCGCGACACCCGAGGCGACCAGGTGCGAGCCGAGGGCGGCGACCATCGCGCCGTTGTCCGTGCAGAGCTTCGGTCGGGGCACCCGGACCCGGATGCCGTCCTTGGCGGCGCGGTGCTCGGCCATCGCCCGCAGCCGCGAGTTGGCCGCCACGCCGCCGCCGATCACCAGCGTCTCGACGCCGTTGGCCCGGCAGGCGTCCAGCGCCTTGCGCACCAGCACGTCGCAGACCGCCTCTTGGAAGGACGCGGCCACGTCGGCGACCGGCACCGGCTCGCCCGCCCGCTGCCGCGCCTCGACCCAGCGGGCCACCGCCGTCTTCAGTCCCGAGAAGGAGAAGTCGTAGCGGTGGGCGGCGAGGTCCTTGGCGGCGGTCAGGCCGCGCGGGAAGCCGATGGCCGCCGGGTCGCCGGCCCGGGCCTCCCGGTCGATGTACGGCCCGCCGGGGAACGGCAGGCCCAGCAGCCGGGCCACCTTGTCGAACGCCTCGCCGGCCGCGTCGTCGATGGTGGCGCCGAGCGGGGTGACGCCCCGCGCCAGGTCGTCGACGAGGAGCAGGGAGGAGTGCCCGCCGGAGACCAGCAGGGCGATCGCCGGCTCGGGCAGCGGGCCGTGCTCCAGGGTGTCCACGGCGACGTGCGCGGCCAGGTGGTTGACGCCGTAGACCGGCTTCTCGGCGGCGAGCGCGTAGCCCTTGGCGGCGGCCACCCCGACCAGCAGCGCGCCGGCCAGCCCCGGGCCGGAGGTGACCGCGATCGCGTCGATGTCGGCGAGGGTCACCCCCGCCTCCTTCAGCGCCCGGTCCATGGTCGGCACGATGGCCTCCAGGTGCGCCCGGCTGGCCACCTCGGGCACCACCCCGCCGAACCGGGCGTGCTGCTCGACGCTGGAGGCGAGCGCGTCGGCCAGCAGCGTGTGCCCCCGCACGATGCCGACGCCGGTCTCGTCGCAGGACGTCTCGATGCCGAGGACCAGGGGTTCGTCAGTCATCGCCCACCTCCCGGGTGCGCCGCATGACCAGCGCGTCGGTGTTGCTCGGTTGGTAGTAGCCGCGCCGCACGCCGATCGGCTCGAAGCCGTACGCCGCGTAGAGCAGTTGGGCCGGGGCGTTGTCCGCCGCGACCTCCAGCAGGGTGCTGCGGGACCCGAGCCGGGCCGCCTCGGCGAGCAGCGCCTCCAGCAGCAGCCGGCCGACCCCGCGCCGCTGGGCGTCCCGGCGCACCGCGATGTTCTGCACCCACGCCTCGTCGGGCGGGGCCGCGGTGAGCCCGGCGTAGCCCAGCACGGCGCCGTCGTCGTCGGTGGCGACCAGGTAGAAGTGCCCGTTGGCCAGCTCGTTCCAGAACATCGCCGCCGACCACTGCTCGGCGCCGAACAGGTCCGCCTCGATCGGCAGCACCTCGTCGATGTGCCACCACCGGAACCGTTGCAGGCGCACGCCGGTCATGGCAGGACCGGCTTGCGGGCCGTCGCCGCCACGGCGTCCGGCCGGCGCAGGTAGAGCGGGGTGAGCGCCTCGCTGGGGGCGCCGGCCCGGATCCGCTCGGCGGCCAGGGTCGCCAGGACGCCGGCGTCCGGGTAGCGCGGCTCGGCCCGCACGGGCAGGCCGAGGGTGTCCGCGTACCGGTGCGCGCCGTCGCCGACCGCGACCGTGACGGCCAGGCCGCGGGCGCGCTCGGCGGCGACCGCCGGGGCCGACACCTCCGGCCCGACGATCCGCTGGCCCGCGCCGTCGTAGACCGCCCAGTAGATCTCCCGGCGCCGCGCGTCGCTCGCCGCCAGCACCGGCTCGCCGGCGGCCGCCGGGTGGCCGACGGCGTCCAGCGAGCAGACGCCGTACGTCGGCACGCCCAGCACCTGGCCCATGGTGGCGGCGGTGACCAGCCCCACCCGGAGCCCGGTGAACGGGCCGGGGCCGAGCCCGGCGACGATCGCGCCCAGGTCGGCCGGGCGGGCGTCGACGTCGGCGAGCACCGCGTCGACCTGCAGGGCGAGCAGTTCGCCGTGGGCGCGGGCGTCGACCGTGCAGCGGTGCGCCCGGGTCGCGACGCCGTCCGCCGTGACCTCCACCAGCGCCGCCGTCACCGCGGGCGTCGAGCTGTCCACCACCAGTACGAGCACGGTATGCCAGCCTAGCCGGCCCCCTCGTCGGCCCCGGCGACGCGGGTCAGCTCGGGGTACGGAACTTGCGCAGGAAGGCGGGCAGGAGCCAGGGGCGCCGCCCGCTCACGCGCACCTTGCCGGTGAGCACCGCCCGGGCCCGGCTGATCCGGCCGAACATCATCAGGTTGAGCGTGGCGGGGTCGTGGTCGACCACGGCGTCGGGCCGGGCGTCCGGCTCGGCGAACGACACCCGGCCCCGGTGCAGCAGCAGCCGGACCGGGGCCGCGTACGCCGAGCGGAACTCGACCACGATCCGGCGCTCGCTCGGCGGCGGGCCGCCGTCGATCAGCCGCCCGTAGCCGTGCCGGACCACGCCGGCCAGGAACAGCTCCAGGAAGAGCGCGGCGTGCGGGCTGGGCACCTCCCACGGCAGTCCGGTGGCGCGGGCGATGTCGTGGCCGTGGATGAGCACCTCGTTGACCAGGTGTGCGCAGAGCCCGGCGAGGGGGACCTGCGCCCCGCCGAGCCACGACACCGTCTCGTCGGGGCGCCGCTCCTCGCAGGCGGCCAGGAACTGCTTCACGTCGGCCTGGAACCGGTCGAGCAGGAACTGCGGGTCGCGCTCGGTGAGGTGGCCGAGCAGCACGTCGTTGAAGCCCGCCACCGTGTCGACGCTGGTCTCGGGGAGCAGCCCGTCGAAGCCCGGCACCGGCGGGAGCGGGCGCTCCGGATCCACCAGACAGACGTACAACCAGGCGATGGTGCCGACGTGGGCGAGCGTGTCCGCCACCGACCAGTGGGCCGTGGCCATGGCCTGCGGCGGGGCGGCGCGGACCAGATCGACGAAGCGGTCGGTCTGGTCCGCCAGGGCCGTCCGCGCCACCCGCCACCGTTCGTCGCTGACCGTCGCCGTCATCCGCCGCCTCCCGGCTCGCCGACCGCTGGAGGCAACAGGCTACAGCGCACGGTCACCGCCCGGTGACGCGCAGCTTGCGGACTTCGTCAGCCGGCCGAACGTTCCCAGTCGACCGTGGGCAGGCCCGCGTCGGCGAGGGCCTTGTTGGCCGCGCTGAACGGCCGGCTGCCCAGGAAGCCGCGCGGGTTCATCGGGCTGGGGTGCCCGGCCTCCAGCACCACGTGCTGCGGGTTGGTGACCAGCGCGGCCTTCTTGCGCGCGTAGCCGCCCCAGAGCAGGAAGACCACCCGGGAGTCCAGCGCGTCGAGCGCCCGGATGGTGGCGTCGGTGAACTCCTCCCAGCCGCGGTTCGCGTGCGAGCCGGGCGTGGCCTCGCGGACGGTGAGCACCGAGTTGAGCAGCAGGACGCCCTGCGCGGCCCAGCCGCTCAGGTTGCCGCTGCGCGGCTTCGGCACGCCGACGTCCTCGCCGAGCTCCTTGAAGACGTTGCGCAGCGACGGCGGCACGCTCACGCCCTCGCGGACGCTGAAGCTGAGCCCGTGCGCCTGCCCCGCCTTGTGGTAGGGATCCTGCCCGAGGATCAGCACCCGGCAGTCGGCCGGCGCGCAGAGCCGGTAGGCCGAGAAGAGGTCGTCGACCGGCGGGAAGACGGTGCGGGTCGCGTATTCCCCGGCGACGAACGCGGCCAGCTCGGCGGTGCGGGCCGGGTCGAGGTGCGGGGTGAGCACGGCACGCCAGTCCTCCGGCAGCAGCGCCAGCAGGTCCAGGGTGGGGGCGTCGTCGGGCATCGGCAACCTTTCGCCTGTCGAATCCGTCCCGCGCACTCTAGGCAGACGGTACGACAGCGCTCACCCGAGGGCGGCGAGCCGCTGCGCCCAGTCGCCGCCGACCGGCTCCAGCTCGACCACCCGGGTGTCGTCGTCGCGCCGGTCGACGCGCACCCGCAGGTGCGCCTCCACCAGCTGCTCGACCAGGCCCTCGCCCCACTCGACCACGGTCACCGACTCGTCCACCGAGGCGTCCAGGTCGAGGTCGTCGATCTCGGCGCGCGGATCGGCCGCGTCGCCCAGCCGGTACGCGTCGGCGTGCACCAGCGCCACCGTGCCGCCCCGGGCCGGGTCCGGCCGGTGCACCCTGGCGATCACGAAGGTGGGCGAGGTGATGTCGCCGAGCACCCCGAGCCCGGCCCCGATGCCCTGGGTCAACGCGGTCTTGCCGGCGCCCAGCGGCCCGGTGAGCAGCAGCAGGTCGCCGGCGCGCAGCAGCCCGGCCAGCCGCCGCCCGAACCCGTGGGTGTCGTCGACCGTCGGCAGCTCGACGACCTGCGTCACAGCTCCTCCAGGAAGCGCGTCAGTGCCGCGTTGACCTCGTCGGCGTGCTCCAGCATCACCACGTGCCCGCTGTCGGAGATCTTGACGAACTCGGCGTGCGGCAGCCGCCGGACGATCTCCTCCGAGTGGGTCACCGGGGTGATCATGTCCTTGTCGCCGACGACCACCAGCACGGGGGTGCCCGCCAACGCGGCGAGCGCCGGATACCGGGAGTGCGTCGCCAGCGTCCGCAGGTAGCGCGTCACCGTGTCGGCGGACGTGCGCGAGTTCATCGTCTCGACGTACGACACCAGGGCCGGGCTGGGGTGGCGGGTGCCGAAGCCGTACCTGCGGGTGAGCAGCCAGGCCACGTTGGTGGTGGACCTGCGGGCGCGGTCGATCACCGTGCCGCCGTAGCGGGTGACGTTGCCGACCATGTAGAGCACGGGCGCGCCGACCCGGCCGAGCAGGGCCGGCGCCACCAGCTTGGTCTCGGCGAGCAGGCCACCCGAGGTGGCCATCAGCACGGTGCCGACGACCCGGTCGCCGAACAGCTCCGGGAACAGCTCGGCGAAGGCCATGATCGTCATGCCGCCCATCGAGTGGCCGACGAGCACCAGCGGCCCCTCCGGGGCGACGCGGTCGATCACCTCGCGCAGCGTCCGGCCGAGCGCGGTGAGGTCGTACTCGCCCGTCTCCAGCCGCCCGGACCGGCCGTGCCCCGGCTGGTCGTACGCGACGATCCGGTGCTCGCCCCGCTCGGCGAGCAGCTTGCGCTGGAAGTGGAAGGTGCCCATGTCCAGGCAGAAGCCGTGCACCAGCACCACGGTCGGGTTGCCGGGCGTCGGCCGGGTCGGCTCGACCACCTCGACGTGGATGTCGGTGCCGTCGGGCATCTCCAGCCGGAACGCCTCGTCGTACCGCTGCTCGCCGAAGACCTCGTCGGCGTACCGGTCGGTGGGGTCGGACTTGAGCTTGCGGACCAGGGCGCGTTCGGTGGCGACGCCGGCCGCGAGCCCGGCGGCGGCGACGCCGACGGCGGCCAGCGCGCCCACGGCGGCCCGGGCGTGCCCGGAGCGGGGCAGCGGAATCCGGGAACGGGACGTCACGGGCGCTCGCCGTCGTAGACGCGGGGCACCCGGCTGCTGCCGAACCGGGTGACGATCTCGTAGTTGATGGTGCCGGCCGCCTCGGCCCAGTCGTCGGCCGTGGGCTCGCCGTCGGCGCCGCTGCCGAAGAGCGTGGCCACGTCGCCGGCGGCCACCGGGTCGTCGCCGCAGTCGAGCACGAACTGGTCCATGCAGACCCGGCCCGAGATCTGCCGCCGCCGGCCGCCGAGCTGCACCGGTCCGCTGTTGGAGGTGTGCCGGGGCACCCCGTCGGCGTAGCCGAGCGGCACCACGGCCAGGTTCGCCTCCCGCTCGGTGGTGTAGGTGTGCCCGTACGAGACGCCGGAGCCGGCGGGGACGCGCTTGGCGAGCATCACCCGGGCCCGCGCGGTCATCGCCGGGCGCAGCCCGTAGCTCTCGCCGGCCACCGGGGAGAGCCCGTAGACGGCGAGCCCGGGCCGGACCAGGTCGAAGTGCGCGTCCGGTCGGGTCAGCGTGGCGGCGGAGTTGGCCAGGTGCCGGTAGCGGGGCCGCAGGCCGGCCTGCTCGGCCATGCCGATGCCCTCGTGGAAGACGGCGAGCTGGCGGTCGATGGTCGGGTGCCCGGGCGAGTCCGCGTAGACGAAGTGGCTCCACACCCCGACCACCTCGACCAGGCCGTCGGCCTGCGCCTTGGCGGCGGCGTCGAGCAGGGCCGGCCAGTCGGCGACGGTCGCGCCGCCCCGGGACAGCCCGGTGTCGATCTTGAGGTGCAGCCGGGCCGGTCGCCCGGCCGCGCGGCCCGCCTCGACCATCTCGTCGAGCTGGGGCAGGCTGGCGGCGCCGAGGTCGACCCCGGCGGCGACCCCCTCGTGCAGCGGCAGCCCGGGCGCGAGGAGCCAGGCCAGCACCGGCACGGTGATCCCGGCCCGGCGCAGCGTCAGCGCCTCGTCCAGCGTGCAGACGCCCAGCCAGTCCGCCCCGGCGTCCAGCGCGGCGCGGGCCGCCGGAACCATGCCGTGGCCGTAGCCGTCGCCCTTGACCACCGCCATCAGCTCGGCGGCGGTGCCGGCCCGCAGCCGGCTCACGTTCTCGCGGATCGCGTCCAGATCCACCCGCACCTCGGCCTGCCACATGCCCCCAGCCTACTTTCCGCGCTGATCTCCCCGGCCCAGGCCGGCGGAGCCGCTGCGGTCGGCCGAGAGCGGAGCCGCTGCGATCAGCCGAGACGGGCGAGGACCGGGCGGAGGGCGTCGGCCACGTCGGGCGCGGTCACCGGCCCGCCCCGGGCCGCCTCCCGACCGGCCAGCCCGTGCAGGTACGCGGCCGAGGCCGCCGCGCGCTCCGGCGCCAGCCCGGCCGCGAGCAGCGAGCCGAGCAGCCCGGCCAGCACGTCGCCGGTGCCCCCGGTGGCCAGCGCCGGGGTGCCGGTCGGGTTGACGTACACCCGGCCGTCCGGCGTGCCGATCACCGTGCGGTCGCCCTTGAGCAGCACCACGGCGTTCATCCAGGCGGCCAGCCGCAGCGTGGCCGCCACCCGGTCGGCGCCCGGCGTCTCCCCGCAGAGCCGGGTGAACTCGCGGTCGTGCGGGGTGACCACGATCGGGGCGTCCCGCTTGCGCAGCCGGTCGGCGAGCGAGCCGTCCACCAGCAGGGTCAGCGCGTCGGCGTCGAGCACCACGGGCACCGGGGCGGAGAGCACCGCGCGCAGTTCCCGGGCCGCCTCCTCGCCGGTGCCCAGCCCGGAGCCGCAGACCCAGGCCTGCACCCGCCCCGCGTCGGCGACCCGGCCGGCCGCGATCACCGAGGGGTGCCGGTGCAGCACGTCGGCCCGGGCGGAGCCGGCGTAGCGGACCATGCCGGTCGGGCCGGCCAGCGCCCCGGCGACCGAGAGCACCGCCGCGCCGGGGTAGGTGGCCGAGCCGGTGGCCAGGCCCACCACGCCCCGGGTGTACTTCTCCGACGCCGGGCCGAGCCGGGGCCACCAGTCCACAACGTCCGACCACTCGGTCACGCGCAGCGCGGGGCTGCCGCGCAGCCACGGCTCCAGCCCGATGTCGACCAGTTCCACCTGACCGGCGAGCGCGGCGGCCGGGCCCACCACCAACGCGGGCTTCAGCGCGCCGAACGCGACCGTCACGTCGGCGCGGACGGCGCTCGGCCGCCCGGTGGCGGTCAGCGGCACGTCCCCGGTGTCGACGGCGACGCCGCTGGGCACGTCCACCGCGACCACGGTGGCGGGGGCTCCGTCGCGCCCGCAGTGCCGCACCAGGCTGGCGGCGAGCTGGTCGGCGGTGTCCCGGAGCCCGCCCCGCCCGCCGATCCCGACGATGCCGTCCAGCACCATGTCGACCGTCGCCGGCGGCCGGTCCACGATCCGCCCGCCGGCGGCCCGCAGCGCGCCCAGCCCCTCGGCGTGCGCCCGGCCGGGACTGAGCAGCAGCGCCGACACGGCCGCACCGCGACGGGCCAGGTGCGCGCCGGCCAGGAGCGTGTCGCCGCCGTTGTCGCCGGAGCCGACGAGCAGCAGCACCCGGGCGGCGTAGACCCCGCCCCGGTCGGCGAGCAGCAGCGCGCAGCGGCGGGCCAGCCCGGCGGCGGCCCGCTTCATCAGCGTCCCGGGCGGAAGGGTGGCCATCAGCGCCGCCTCCGCCGCGCGTACGTCCGCGACCCGCCACACCGGTCTCACGCCACCGCCCCCGTCCGAGCTTCCCGGCGCGCCAGGTCGGCGCGCACCGATCACCGTTCCGCGACCACCATCGCCGAGGCGATCCCGCCGTCGTGGGACAACGAGAGATGCCAGCGGTTGACCCCGCGCTCGGTGGCCGCCGCCGCGACCGTGCCCGAGACGGTCAGCCAGGGGCGGCCGTCCGGGTCCGGCACGATCTCGCAGTCGTGCCAGCTCAGC
The DNA here is from genome assembly GCF_055586845.1 of Micromonospora sp. NPDC049139. Taxonomy (NCBI): domain Bacteria; kingdom Bacillati; phylum Actinomycetota; class Actinomycetes; order Micromonosporales; family Micromonosporaceae; genus Micromonospora; species Micromonospora sp. NPDC049139. Next base: position 536,554 of record NZ_JBVJHK010000002.1, read on the forward strand.
CCGGCCGGCGCGCCGAGCGCCTTGGCGACCGCCTCCTTGGCCGCGAACCGGGCGGCCAGCGACTCCGGCGAACGCGGGTTGCCGGAGCTGGTGTAGCGCTCGGCCTCCGTGAAGAGCCGGTCGGCGAGCAGCGGCGTCCGCGCCAGGGCCCGGGCGAACCGCTCGACCAGGACGACGTCGATGCCGACAGCGACGATCACGGGCTCACCCTACCGGCGCGGGCGGCCGCACATTAGCCGCCGGCTCGGGGCCGGGCAACGCCTGTGGACGACGGCTGTCCGTCCGCCGGGGCCGTCGTCCACAGGGTGCCTGCGCGGGTGTGGACGCCGCCTAGCGTTCCGGTCGTCGATGTTCCGCGAGGCACGGGGGCGAGGATGACCGAGGAGCCGATCACCGTACGACCCGACGCGCTGCGCCGGGCGGCGAGCGCGCTCGGCGACGACGCGTACCGGCTGGGGCACGGGCTGGCCGGGGTGGCCGGGCTGGTGGTGCCGGCCCCGGAGTGGGCGGCCGGGGCGGCCCTGACCGGGCTGGAGTCGGCCGTGCACGCCTGGTTCGGCGGGCTCGGCGCCCGGGTGGCCGAGACGGCCGGTGCGGTGCGGGCGGCGGCCGAGGCGTACGAGTCGGTGGACGACCGGGCGGCCGGGCGGCTCGCCGCCCTCCCCCGGTGACCGCGCCGGCACGACCGGCGGCGGCCGGAGCCGGGTCGGCACCACCGGTGGCCGGAGCCGCGCCGGCACCACCCGCGGTGGGCCGAACGGGCCCGACCGGGCGGCCGGCGCACCCCGCCGAGCGGGCAACGGGCCGAGCCGGGCCGTCCGGGCGGCCGGCGTACCCCGCCGAGCGGGCGCCGGCCGTGGGATACCGGCAGCTCTGGGCGGCCGACCCGGGTGCCTGGCGGGCCGCCGGGTCGGCCTGGCGGGGGGTGACCGACCGGGTCGGGCGCCGGGCCGACGAGTTGTCCGCCGGGGCGGCGGCGCTGCGCGCCGACTGGTCGGGCGGCGCTGGCGGGGCCGCCGACGCCCGGCTCGTGGCGCTGCGCACCGAGCTGACCACGGTCTCCCCCGCCCTGATCGAGGCCGACCAGGTGCTGGCCGAGTTCGCGGGTCGGCTGGCGGCGGCGAAGGCCCGGCTCTCCGCCGCGGTGACGCGCGCGGACGGCGCCGGACTGCTGGTCGACCGGCAGGGGCGGGTCGCCGCCGATCCCGCCCGCGCGCCGACCTCCCCACGGTCGGGGCAGGTCGCGGCCGGGGTGGGCGCGGCGATCCGGGAGGCGCTGGCGCTGGCCGGGGCGGCCGACCGGGAGGCGGCCGACCGGCTGGACGCCCTGTCCGCCGCCGCCCAGTCGACGTGGGTCGCCCCGCCGCCACCCGGCCGGCCCCCGCCCGGCGCCACCCCGGCCGCGGTGCGGGCGTGGTGGGCGGGGCTCACCCCCGCGCAGCGGCGGTGGCTGGTGGCGCACGAGGCGGCGCTCGTCGGGCGCCTCGACGGGGTGCCGGTGGCCGCCCGCGACCAGGCCAACCGCCTGCTGCTCGGAGCACGGCGGGAGGAGTTGCTCGCCGCGCGGCGCCGGCTGCTGGAGCGGGTGCCGCGCGGGCCGGTCGAGCTGGCCGGGCTGCTGCGGGTCGAACGGGCACTGGCGGGGCTGGACGCGCTGACCGGGCGCCTGGCCGCCGGCGAGGCGCCCCGGGCGTACCTGCTGGGGCTGGACACCGCCGGCGAGGGCCGCGCGGTCGTGGCGCTGGGCAACCCGGACCGGGCGGCGCGGACGCTGACGTACGTGCCGGGGATGACCGCCGGCCTGGACGACGCGCCCGGCGAGCTGGGCCGGGCGGCGAGGGTGCTGTCCCGCTGCGCCGACCTCGCGCCGGAGGAGGAGACCGCCGCGGTGCTCTGGCTGGACTACGACGCCCCCGACTTCCTGCACGAGGCGGCCTGGCCGGGGCAGGCCCGGGACGCGGGCCCGGCGCTGCACCGGTTCCAGGATGGGCTGCGGGCGACCCACGACGGGCCGCCGGGCCGGCAGACCGTGCTGGGACACAGCTACGGCTCGCTGGTGGTCGGCACGGCCGCCCGCGACCACGGGCTGGCCGCCGACGCGCTGGTCTTCGTCGGCTCGCCCGGGGTGGGCGTCGCGCACGCCGCCGAGCTGGGCCTGCCACCCGGGCAGGTCTGGGCGAGCACCGCGCCGGACGACGTGATCCGGCTCGCCCGGCCGCCGGACGAGCTGGCCCGGCAGGCCCTGCTCGCCGCGTCGCCGCTCGGTGGGGCCGCCCGGCTGGCCGGCTGGCCGGAACGCGAGCTGTGGTTCGGCCAGGACCCGGCCCACCCGGGCTTCGGCGGGCGCACCTTCCCCAGCGGCCGGCACGGGCACACCGGCTACTGGGCGGCCGACAACCCGGCGCTGGACGGCATGGCCCGCGTGGTGCTCGGCCGTTGACGTGGCGACGCCACGCGAGACCTCGGCGACGAACGGCCCCCGGGCGCGCAGCGGGTCCCCAGGATCCCGGGATCGGCCGGCGGCGCGGCGGGCGCCCCGCCGCCGGCCGGCGTCACTCGACCGTCACCGACTTGGCCAGGTTGCGGGGCTGGTCCACGTCGTGCCCCCGGGCGGCGGCGATCTCGGCGGCGAGGACCTGCAACGGCACGGTGGTGACCAGCGGCGCGAGCAGCGTCGGCGTACGCGGCACGTAGATCAGGTGGTCGGCGTAGCGGACGACCGCCTCGTCGCCCTCCTCCGCGATCACGATGGTCCGGGCGCCGCGCGCCCGCACCTCCTGGATGTTGGAGACCACCTTGTCGTGCAGCATGCCCCGGCCGACGGGCGACGGCACGATGCAGATCACCGGGGTGCCCTTGTCGATCAGGGCGATGGGGCCGTGCTTCAGCTCGCCGGCGGCGAAGCCCTCGGCGTGCATGTACGCCAACTCCTTGAGCTTGAGCGCGCCCTCCAGGGCCACCGGGTAGCCGACGTGCCGGCCGATGAACAGCACGGTCGGCTCGGTCTTGAGGTCGCGGGCCAGCTCGCGGACCGGCTCGATGCGGTCCAGCAGCTCGCGCAGCTTGCCCGGCATCCGGTGGAGCTGCTCGACCACGGCGGCCACCTCGTCGGCGAACTTGATCCCCCGCACCTGGGCCAGGTGCAGGCCGATCAGGTAGCACGCGACGAGCTGGGTCAGGAACGCCTTGGTCGAGGCGACGGCGATCTCGGGGCCGCCGTGGGTGTAGAGGACGGCGTCGGACTCGCGGGGGATGGTGGAGCCGTTGGTGTTGCAGATGGCCAGGACGCGGGCCTTCTGTTCCTTGGCGTGCCGCAGCGCCATCAGCGTGTCCATCGTCTCGCCGGACTGCGAGATCACGACGATCAGCGTGGACCGGTCGAGAACCGGGTCGCGGTAGCGGAACTCGCTGGCCAGCTCCACCTCGCAGGGGATCCGGGTCCAGTGCTCGATGGCGTACTTGGCGACCAGGCCGGAGTGGTAGGCGGTGCCGCAGGCGACGATGAAGATCTTGTCGACGTCGCGCAGGTCCTGGTCGCTGAGGCGGACCTCGTCGAGCATGATCTCGCCGGTCTCGGTGAGCCGGCCGAGCAGGGTGTCGGCGATGGCCTGTGGCTGCTCCTCGATCTCCTTGAGCATGAACCAGTCGTAGCCGCCCTTCTCGGCGGCCGAGGAGTCCCAGTCGATGTGGAAGTCCTTGCCGCTGGCGGGCTGGCCCGAGAAGTCGGTGATCTCGATGGTGTCGCCGGTGATGAGGACGATCTGGTCCTGGCCCAGCTCCACCGCGTCCCGGGTGTGCTCGATGAACGCGGCCACGTCGCTGGCGAGGTAGTTCTCCCCGTCGCCCCGGCCGACGACCAGCGGCGAGTTGCGGCGGGCGCCGACGACGGCGCCGGGCACCGCGGCGTCGACGGCGAGCAGGGTGAACGCGCCCTCCAGGCGCTGGCAGACCACCCGCATGCCGGCGGCGAGCAGCTGCGGGCCCTCGGGGTGGCCGGCGGCGCGCAGGTCGGCCAGTGCGGCGGAGAGCAGGTGCGCCGCGCACTCGGTGTCGGTGTCGCTGGCGAACTGGACGCCGTCGGCCTCCAGCTCGGCGCGGAGCTTCGCGAAGTTCTCGATGATGCCGTTGTGGATCACGGCGACGCGGCCGTCGGGGGCGAGGTGCGGGTGGGCGTTGCGGTCGGTCGGGCCGCCGTGGGTGGCCCACCGGGTGTGCCCGATGCCGGTGGTGCCGTCCCCGATGCCGATGGGGCTGGCCGCGCAGGACGTCGGGTCCTCGGCGGCCCGCTCGGAGAGCACCTTCTCCAGGTTGGCCAGCTTGCCGGCCTTCTTCTCGGTCAGCAGCTCGCCGTCGCAGACGATGGCGACGCCGGCCGAGTCGTAGCCGCGATACTCCAGCCGCCGCAGTCCGTCGAGCACGATTCCGAGCGCCGGGCGCGCGCCGGCGTAACCCACGATTCCACACATGTCCCGCAGCCTAACCCAGTTTCGCTCATCGCATGTGCGCGAAAGCCGGGTAAACGATCACCGAATTTGAGCGATCAGGTAACGGGCGGGATCCGGGAGGACAAACAGCCACCCCCGTACGCCGGAGGGCGAAACCGGCACGGGGAGTGGCTTGCCCGCGTCGGCCGCGTACGGCACCCTGACGGCCGCGCGCCCGTTTCCCCGACGACCAACCTGGGCCCCTTTCGCGGCCGCCCCGCCCGCCTTCCCGGAGCACAGCCATGTCCCACGCCACGCCGCCGCCCGAGCCGACCCCGCCGGCAGGCCCGTCCGCACCCGAAGCGGCCCCCTCCGGCCCGCGTGCGTCGGGCAAGCGCCCTCCCGCTGTGGACCTCGGCGTCGCCGCCGGCGCCGTCGTCGTCTTCGGCATCTGCGCCTGCCTCGGCCTCGCCGACCGCCTCGTCAGCCCCGCCGACGAGCGCAACCCGGAACGTCCGCTCGCCCACCTGCCCCACCCGTACCAGCAACCGGCAGGCGGCGGGTGGCCGACGGCGGAGCCGGCCCCGACGACTCCGCCAGCCGTGCCGGCACGGACTGTCGCACCGGCACGGACGCCCTCCGACGGGCCGGGCACGGTCACCGTCGTCTACGAGGTGACCGGCCGCGGGCCAGCCGACGTGGAGTACTACGACGCCAACGGTGACTTCGTCCAGACCGAAGGAGTCACCCTGCCCTGGCGGATGCGGTTGCGCGCACACGACGCCGAGCGGGTGATGGTGCTGGCCACCGGCCCCGACCGGAACCGCACGATCGGCTGCCGCATCACCGTCGACGGCCGGGCCGTAGCCGAGGACGGCGACCGGTGGCAGGTCACCTGCAACAAGGGGACGACGGGTTGAACCCGGGCCGGGAGTCCGTAGGCTGGCGGGCGTGACGACCACCGCCGATGCCGACCCGCTGGTGGCGCGGATGCGCGCGTTCGGGACGACCGTCTTCGCCGAGATGTCCGCCCTGGCCGTGCGCACCGGCGCGGTCAACCTCGGCCAGGGCTTCCCGGACACCGACGGGCCGGCGGAGATGCTCGCCGCGGCGGCCGAGGCGCTGCGCACCGGGCAGAACCAGTACCCGCCGGGGCCGGGCGTCCCGGCGTTGCGCGCGGCGGTGGCCGCGCACCAGCGCCGGTTCTGGGGGCTGGAGTACGACCCGGACGGCGAGATCGTGGTGACGGCGGGCGCCACCGAGGCGATCGCGGCGGCGATCCTCGGGCTCTGCGAGCCGGGCGACGAGGTGATCTGCTTCGAGCCGTACTACGACTCGTACGCCGCCTCGATCGCGCTGGCCGGGGCGGTCCGGCGCCCGGTCACGCTGCGTCCCGCCGCCGACGGCCGGTACGCCTTCGACCCGGCGGCCCTGCGCGCCGCGTTCGGCCCGCGCACCCGGCTGGTGCTGTTGAACTCGCCGCACAACCCGACCGGCAAGGTGTTCACCCCCGACGAGCTGGCCCTGGTCGCCGAGCTGTGCCGGGAGCACGGCGCGTACGCGGTGACCGACGAGGTGTACGAGCACCTCGTCTTCACCGATGCCGCCGCCGGCCACGTGCCGCTGGCGACCCTGCCCGGCATGCGCGAGCGGACGCTGCGCATCTCCTCGGCCGGCAAGACGTTCTCCTGCACGGGCTGGAAGGTCGGCTGGGTGAGCGGGCCGGCGGCGCTGGTCTCGGCGGTGCTGCGGGTGAAGCAGTTCCTCACCTTCGTCAACGCCGCGCCGTTGCAGCCGGCGGTCGCGGTGGCGCTGGCCCTGCCGGACGACTACTTCACCGGCTTCCGGGCCGGCATGCAGGCCCGCCGGGACCAGCTCGTCGGCGGGCTGACCGACGCCGGGTTCGAGGTGCTGGCGCCGGAGGGCACGTACTTCGTCACCGCCGACGTCACCGCGCTAGGCGGGCGCGACGGCGTGGAGTTCTGCCGGTCGCTGCCCGAGCGGTGCGGGGTGGTCGCCGTCCCGACCCAGGTCTTCTACGACGACGCCGAGGCCGGTCGCCGGCTGGTCCGCTTCGCCTTCTGCAAGCGCCCGGAGGTCCTGACCGAGGCCGTCGCCCGGCTGCGCCGGCTCACCGACACGCGGTGACCGGCACGTACGCCTGACCGTCAGCCGGCCGCGCGGGTCTGCTTGCTCCCCCGCTCCGTGGGCGTCCCCTCGGAGCGGGCCGTACGAAGCCTGGCGAGCACCGCGCCGCCGTCGGCGAGCAGCACCCCCTCGGCGTCGTCGACGAAGGCCAGGTCGGCCTCGACGTGTCGACTCGCCGCCGCGAGCAGCAGGCCGACCACCGGATCGTCGGCCCGGCGGCGCAGTCCGTCGAGGTTGCGCAGCTCCCGCATCAGGTGGCCGCGTTGGTTGCCGAGCACCGTCCGCACGGTGGCCGGGTCGCCGGACCGGGCCGCGGCGGTCACCTTGAGGAAGAAGTCGTCCCGGAACCCGCCGCTGCGCGGGCTGGGCTCGGCGAGCCAACGGTCCAGCTCGGCCCGGCCGTCCGGGGTGATCTCGTAGACCACCCGGTCGGGCTTGACCGGCTGCGGATGCCGTTCGGCCACCACCAGGCCGTCCCGGGAGAGCCGGTCGAGGATCTGGTAGAGGTGCCCGATGTTGAGCGGCCCCCACTGCGGGCCGACCGCCTCCTCGAAGGCGCCCTTCAGCTCGTAGCCGTAGCTGGCGCCGCCAGCGAGCAGGGCCAGGACCGCGTGCTGTATCGCCACCGTCTCCTCCGATCCGATCCGGACTGGCCCGCCCCGACGGGCCTTGCATTGTCACAATGTATCGCGCACAGTGTGTTCAGCACACGGGGAGGCGCGACATGCTCAACATCATCTGGAAGCAGCTTCGTGGCCGTGCGGGACGGTCGGTGGCGCTGCTGGTCGGCGTGCTGGTGGCGACCACCGGCTTCGTCGTCCTGACCGGCGCCACCACCACCTCCCGACTCGACGTCACCGGCACCGTCGAGCGGGAGACCCGCGCCGCCTACGACATCCTGGTCCGTCCGAAGGGCGCGCGCACCCCGCTGGAGGCCGAACGCCGGCTGGTCCAGCCCAACTACCTCTCCGGCCTCTTCGGCGGCATCACGATGGCGCAGTACGAGCAGGTGAAGGCGGTCACCGGGGTGGACGTCGCCGCCCCCATCGCCATGCTCGGCTACTCCACCGCCCCCGTGCCGACCCCGCTGGACCTGACCGGGGCGGTGGACCGGTCGCTCGACCGGCAGGTCATCCGCGTCGATCCCCGGTTCGTCGCCGAACGCGGCCTCTCCGGCGCGCCAGGCCGGCCCCGCTACGTGTACGTCACCACCCACCCGTTGATCTACCCCCGCACGGACGTGTCCCACTCCAGCGACTCCACGCCGTACACCGACGGGCGCAGCTATCCGTGGGCCGACATGTGCGGTCCCTCGCCGCGCGAGGTGCTGCCCGACGGCCGCACCCGGCCCGTCTGCGACCCGCGATACGCCCTGGGCAGCCCCGGCGCGTACTCGGAACGCGAGGAGTGGTCGCTGGTGGCCGTGCGGCTGCTCCCCGACGGCCGGTTCGAGGCCGGCCGGGGCGTCTTCCCCGACGGCGGTACGGGCCCCTCGTCCACCTCGGACCGGCTGCGGATCGCGGTCAGCCTGACGGTGCCGCTCCTGCTCGCCGCCGTGGACCCGACCGCTGAGGACCGTCTCATCGGCCTAGGCGGGGCGGTGGTCGACGGGCGGGCGCTGGGCCCGGACGACACCACGACCGTCAAGCGGACCGGCTCGGCGGAAATGCTCAACGTGCCGGTGCTCGCGACCAGCACCCCCTTCGTCGACGAGGAGCTGCGTGCCAGCTTCACGCGGCTGCCCGCGGCCCGACCGGCCGGCGTCGGACTCGACGAGCTGGAGCGCGCCCTCCGGCGCGGCCCCGAGCTGCCCGCCGGCGAAGCCCGGCACGACGTGGCCGCCGGGTGGCGCACCCGGCTCGACGCGGGCCTCTCCCCGGCCGGCTGCTGCTTCGGCCAACTCCAGGCGATGGTCCAGGCGGGGCCGACGCGGTACGACCGGCTGCCCGACGGCACACTGCGGGTCGGTGCGCTCCCGGCGGCCGACCCGGAGGTGTACGGCGATCAGTTCACGTTCAACCCCTTCCCGCGCCCCTGGCTCGCCGAGGACACGGGGGCGCGGTCGCTGCGCAAGCTCCCGCTGAAGAAGGGCGCGCCGGGCGAGCTGTACCGGGGCTGGCGGGCCGTGGGGGTCTTCGACCCGGAGAAGCTGACCGGCTTCAGCGACCTCGGGCGGGTGCCGCTGGAGACGTACGAGCCGCCGTCGGCGCAGGGCGCGGACGCCCGCAGCCGGGATGCCCTGGGCGGTCGTCCGCTGGAGCCGGGCGGCAACCCCGCCGGTCATTTCTCCGCCCCGCCGCTGCTGCTGACCAGCCTGGACAGCGTGCCGACGCTGCTGGCGGGCGGTGGCAGTCCACAGGCGAAGGCCCCGATCAGCGCCATCCGGGTGCGGGTCGCCGACGTGGACGGTTACAGCGAACGCGCCGCCGAACAGGTCCGGCTGGTCGCCGAGCGGATCGCCCAGGTCACCGGGCTCGACGTCGACATCACGCTCGGCTCGTCCCCCGCCCCGCAGGCCGTGGAGCTGCCCGCCGGGGCGTTCGGCCGGCCGGCGCTGCGGCTGACCGAGAACTGGTCGGCGCTCGGGGTCGCCTCGGTGATCACGAAGGCGGTGGACCGCAAGAGCGTCGTGCTCTTCGTGCTGGTGCTGGTGGTCTGCGCGCTCTTCCTCGGCAACGCGGTCGCCGCGGCCGTCCGGGACCGCCGGTCCGAACTGGCGGTGCTCGCCTGCCTGGGCTGGCCGGCCCGGCGGCTCGGCGCGCTGATCCTCGGCGAGGTCGCCGTCCTCGGGCTGGCCGCCGGGTTGCTCGCGCTGGTGCTGGCGATCCCGCTCGGGGCCGCACTCGGCATCGACGTGGGGTGGCGGCAGGCGCTGTTGGCCGTACCGGTGGCGCTGCTGCTGGCGCTGGTCGCGGGCCTGACGCCGGCCCTGCGGGCCGCGCGGGCCCACCCGGCCGCCGCGCTGCGCCCGGCGGTGGCGACGGCCCACTGGGTACGCCGGCCGCGCACCCTGGCCGGCCTGGCCCTGGCCAACCTGGCCCGCACGCCCGGCCGCACCCTGCTCGGGGCCGGCGCCCTGGCCATCGGGGTGGCCGCGCTGACCCTGGTCGCCGCCGCCGGGTACGCGTTCCGCGGTGCCATCGTCGGCAGCCTGCTCGGCGACACGGTGTCGCTGAGCGTGCGCGGCGCCGACACCATGGCCGCCGTCGCGACCGTGCTGCTCGGGGCCGCCGCGGTCGCCGACGTGCTCTACCTGAACATCCGGGACCGGGCCGCCGAGCTGGCCACCCTGCGCGCGGTCGGCTGGAGCGACGGCGCGCTGGGTCGCCTGATCGGGTACGAGGGGCTGGCCCTCGGACTGCTCGGCGCGGTCACCGGCGCCGGCCTCGGGCTGGCCGGGGCCGCCTGGCTGGTCGGCGCCCTGCCCGGCACGTTGGTCACGGTCGCCGCGCTGGTGGCGGTGGCCGGTGTCCTGGTCACCTCGATGGCCGCCCTGGTCCCGGCCGCGCTGCTGCGCCGGCTGCCGACCGCACGACTGCTCGCGGAGGAGTGACGATGAAGACGACGACGGTGGGCAGCACGGTCCGGGTCGCCGGGCTGGTCCGACGGTTCGGGGCCGGCCCGCAGCAGGTGACCGCGATCGACGACGTGTCCCTGGAGATTCCGCCCGGGGCGGTGGTGGCGCTGACCGGGGCCAGCGGCTCCGGCAAGTCGACGCTGCTGCACATGATCGGCGCGATCGAACAGGTCGACGCCGGCACCGTCACGGTGGACGACCTGGAGATCACCGGGCTCGGCCGGTCCGCCCTGACCCGGTACCGGCAGCGGGTGGGCTTCGTCTTCCAGCGCTACCACCTGCTGCCCGCGCTGACCGTGCTGGACAACGTGATCGCGCCGATGCTGCCGCGCCGGGGGCGAGCCGACCACGCCGCCCGGGCCCGGGAGCTGCTCGACGCGGTGGGCCTGGCCGGGCGGGAGCGGGCCCTGCCGTCCCAGCTCTCCGGCGGTCAGCAGCAGCGGGTGGCGATCGCCCGGGCGCTGATGGGCTCCCCCGGGCTGCTGCTCGCCGACGAGCCGACCGGCAACCTCGACTCGGCCACGGGCGGGCAGATCCTCGACCTGCTGCTGGACCTGCGGGACCGGCACGGCATGACGATCCTGCTCGCCACCCACGAGCGGGCGATAGCCGCCCGGTGCGACCGGCTGGTCCGCCTCGGCGACGGGCGGATCGTCGAGGACGTGGACCTCACGGACGGCGAGGACCCGGCGGCCACCTTCCAGCGCGCCGCGGGCCTGCGCCTGTAGACCGGCCGCCGGCAGCCGCCCCTGGCGGAGGACTCAGGGCCGGTTCCCGATCGCCCGGGAAAGGCGACGGCCCGGGCCCGCCGATGGCGGGCCCGGGCCGAAGCGGGATGTCAGGCGGTCGGGCTGGCGACGCGCACCGCGCCGGCGATGCGCTCGGCCGTCTCGCGGGCGACGTGCTCCGTGGCGGCCTCGACCATGACCCGGACCAGGGGCTCGGTGCCGGACGGGCGGAGCAGCACCCGGCCGGTCTCGCCCAGCTCCGCCTCGGCCCGCTCGACCTCGGCCCGGACGGCGGGCGCGGCCGCGCCGACCGTACGGTCGGCGACGGGAACGTTGACCAGCACCTGCGGTAGCCGGGTGAGCACGCCGGCCAGCTCGGCCAGGGACTTGCCGGTCGCCGCCATCCGCGACATCAGGTGCAGCCCGGTCAGCACGCCGTCGCCGGTGGTGGCGTACGCGGGCATCACGATGTGGCCGCTCTGCTCGCCGCCCAGCGCCAGCCCGGACGCCCGCAGCTCCTCCAGCACGTACCGGTCGCCGACCTTGGTCTCGACCAGCCGGATGCCCTCGCGGGACATCGCCAGGCGCAGGCCCAGGTTGCTCATCACGGTCGCGACCAGCGTGTCCTGCGTCAGCGTGCCGGCCTCCCGCATGGCGAGGGCGAGGATCGCCATCACCTGGTCGCCGTCGACCTCGTCGCCGTCGGCGGTCACCGCGACGCACCGGTCGGCGTCGCCGTCGTGCGCGATGCCCAGGTGCGCGCCGTGCTCGACCACGGCGGCCCGCAGGGCCTCGATGTGGTTGGAGCCGCACTCGTCGTTGATGTTCAGGCCGTCGGGCTCGGCGTGGATGGCGACGACCTCGGCCCCGGCCTCCCGGTACGCCACCGGCGCCACCTCGGCGGCGGCGCCGTTGGCGCAGTCGACCACGACCTTGATCCCGTCGAGACGGTGCGGCACGGTGCCGACCAGGTGCTGCACGTAGTGGTCGGCGCCGTCGAGCAGGTCGTGCACCCGGCCGACGCCGGCGCCGATCGGCCGCTCCCAGGCGGTGGTGGCGTTCGCCGCGACGGCCGACTCGATCCGCATCTCGATCTCGTCGGGCAGCTTGTGCCCGCCGGCGGCGAAGAGCTTGATCCCGTTGTCGGGCATCGGGTTGTGCGAGGCGGAGAGCATGACGCCCAGGTCGGCCTTGGCCTCGGCGGTGAGGAACGCCACGGCCGGCGTCGGCAGCACGCCCACCCGCACCACGTTGGCGCCGGCGCTGGTGAGCCCGGCCACGACGGCGGCCTCCAGCATCTCGCCGCTGGCCCGGGTGTCCCGGCCGACCACGGCGAGCGGGGGATGGCTCTTGTCCGACTCGGCGAGCGTGTGCGCGGCGGCTACCGCCACCGCGAGCGCCAACTCGGGCGTGAGATCCGCATTCGCCCGCCCGCGTACGCCGTCCGTGCCGAACAACCGACCCATACCCGCCAACCTCCGATGAAACGGTCCAGGGAAAGGCGAACGGCCGGGCCGCCTCCCGTCGAGGGGAGGCGACCCGGCCGTTCGTCAGAAGTACAACGTGCCGCTGAAGGTCAGCGCTTCGAGTACTGGGGAGCCTTACGGGCCTTCTTGAGGCCGTACTTCTTGCTTTCCTTGACCCGGGCGTCCCGGGTGAGGAAGCCGGCCTTCTTCAGCGCCGGGCGGTCGTCCGGCTCGCTGACGATCAGGGCCCGGGCGATGGCCAGCCGGAGCGCGCCGGCCTGACCGGTGGTGCCGCCGCCACGCAGGTTGGCGATGACGTCGAACGCCTCCGGCTTCTCGGCGGTGACCAGCGGATCCTTGATCAGCTGCTGGTGCACCTTGCTCGGGAAGTAGGCCTCGAGGTCCCGACCGTTGCAGGTGATCTTGCCGGTGCCCGGCACGATGCGGACCCGGACGATGGCCTCCTTGCGGCGACCCACGGTCTGGATCGGCCGGTCACCACGAGGCGCGCGGGCGACGGGCGCCGGCGCCTCGGTGGCCTCCTCGGGGGCAACCTCGGTGGCGGTGATGTCGGTCATGCTGATTCCTTCGCCCGCGCTCACTGCGCGATCTGCTTGATCTCGAACGGCACCGGCTGCTGCGCGCCGTGCGGGTGCTCGGCACCGGCGTAGACCTTCAGCTTCTTGATGAGCTTACGGCCGAGCTTGTTGTGCGGGAGCATCCCCTTGACGGCGAGCTCGATGGCCCGCTCGGGACGCTTGGTCAGCAGCTCGTCGTAGCCGACCTGCTTCAGACCACCCGGGTAACCGGAGTGGCGGTAGGCGATCTTCTGCTGCCGCTTGTTGCCGGTCAGCGCCACCTTGCCCGCGTTCACGATGACGACGAAGTCGCCCGTGTCGACGTGCGGCGCGAAAGTCGGCTTGTGCTTGCCGCGCAGCAGCGTGGCGGCGTGGGTGGCCAGGCGGCCCAGCACGACATCAGAGGCGTCGATGACGTGCCACTGACGCTCGATCTCACCCGGCTTCGGGCTGTACGTACGCACAGGTATACCTTGTCTCGTCGTCGGTCTGGGGTCGCGCGCCGAGGTTACCGGGCGCGCACGAACGACCAAGCGTACCTCAGGCGGCACGCCTCTGGATGTCGTACAACAGCAGGCAACGATACCCGCCGCCCCGTCGGCAGGTCAAAACGGGGTACCGCCCCGCCTGACCCGCCACAGGGCATGGCCGGGGTCACACCCCGACCAGCCGGCGCGGGCCCGGCCGCAGGTAGACCGACCAGGTCACCCCGAAACACACGGCGTACGCCACGACGAAGGCGACGTACGCCGCGTCCGCGCTGCCCAGGGTGAGGAACGACTGCCGGAAGGCGATGTTCACCAGCACCCCGCCGGCGGCCCCGACCGCCCCGGCGATGCCGATCAGCGCCCCGGTCATCCGCCCGGCCCAGCGCTGGGCGGCCGCCGCGTCCCGCCGGCCGGCGTCCACCGCGGAGGCCGCCCGGGCCCGGAAGATCGCCGGGATCATCTTGTACGTCGAGCCGTTGCCGACGCCGGAGAACACGAACAGCGACAGGAAGCCGAGCAGGTAGAGCCCGAACGACCGCTCCCGGGCGGCGAAGAGCACCAGCGACGCGCCGGCCGCCATCGCCACGAAGTTCCAGAAGGTCACCCGGGCCCCGCCGAGCCGGTCGGCGAGATGGCCGCCCACGGGCCGGACCAGCGAGCCGATCAGCGGGCCGAGGAAGGTCAGCCAGGCCGCGTCGACCGGGGTCGGGAAGCGGTCGGCGAACTGGAGCTGGAGCACCTGCCCGAAGGCGAAGCCGAAGCCGATGAAGGAGCCGAAGGTGCCGATGTAGAGCAGCGACATCGTCCAGGTGTGCGGGTCGCGGGCGGCCTCGCGCAGCGCGCCGGGCTCGTTGCGCGCCCCGGGGATGTTGTCCAGCCCACGCGCCGCAGCCAGCGCGGCCAGCACGATCAGCGGCAGGTAGACCGCCGGCACCAGTCGGGGGTACGCGGCCCCCGCCGTCGCCAGCACCGCCAGCCCGACGAGCTGCACCGCCGGCACGCCGAGGTTGCCGCCGCCGGCGTTGAGCCCGAGCGCCCGTCCCTTGAGCCGCTGCGGGTAGAAGAGGTTGATGTTCGCCATCGAGGAGGCGAAGTTGCCGCCGCCGACGCCGGTCAGGCAGGCCAGCACCATCAGCGTGGTGTAGGAGACGCCCGGCTCCAGCAGCACGGCCATCGGCACCGCCGGGACGAGCAGCAGCGACGCGCTGACGATGGTCCAGTTCCGCCCGCCGAAGCGGGCCACCGCCAGCGTGTAGGGCAGCCGCAGCACCGCCCCCAGGGCGGCCGGCACGGCGGTGAGCAGGAACTTCCCCGCCGGGTCGATGCCGTACTGCGGGCCGAGGAAGAGCACCGTCACCGACCAGAGGCTCCACACCGAGAAGCCCACGTGCTCGGCGAAGATCGAGACCCAGAGGTTACGCCGCGCGATCGGCGCCCCCGTCGTACGCCAGAACTCCGGGTCCTCGGGGCGCCAGTCGTCGATGCGGTGCCGGCGCCCGGCGGCGGCCGGGGCGGCCTCGGCCAGGGGTGTGGTGGGGGCCAGTGCGCTCACGGCGACTCCTCCTCGTCGGTGTGACCTGGAGGGACGCTAGGAACCGGGGATTACCCCGCGGTGCCCGTCGCGGGTCGGGCCGGAAACGAGGAGCGCACCTCGGCCGGGCCACGCCGGTGAGATGTCAGAGCTGTTGCAGGATGCGCAACGCCCGGCCGACCCGGAGCATGGTCTCGGTGTCGGCGACGTCCACGCACTCCGTGAACCACTTCTTCATCGGCGAGGAGAGCCGGTCGGGCATCACCACGTACGCGCCCATCGGCACCGCCAGGGGCGAGTCGCGCAGCAGCGCCTCCTCGACCACCTCGGCCACGATGACGATCGGCACGTCGGTGGAGTTGTAGACATCGGAGCTGATCACCAGACCGAGCCGTTCCCGGGCGCCGTCGATGCGCCAGACCTCGCCCCTACGCAGCACGCGGGCGCCCGCCGAAGAGCACGTCGTCGACCATGCCGACCTCGCGGGCGTCGGCGAGGGCGGCGGATTCGAGGTCGAGCCCGGCCCGGCCGACGGCGGCGGCGTGCGCGGTGAAGACCTCGCGCAGCGCCTTCTCCCGGGCCGCCTGGTCCATCCACGCCGACAGGGAGAGCCCTTCGCGCTTGGCGAACCGCCGGGCCTCCTCGATCGTCTCGTCGGAGAACGACAGGGTCACCTTGGCAGTCATGCCGGGCAGACTACCCAGCGGTATGACCGGCAGTCATCCCGTCGAGACCCGCTATTCGCGCCGGCCGCCGAACACGGCAAACCGCCACTGCTTGAAGAAGCAGTCGACGTCGGCCAGTCCCGCCTCGGTGAGCCAGCGGCACTGCGCGGCGACCGGCGCCGGTCGGTCGTACGCCATCCGGCCCTCGGCGGCGGTGATCTCCTCGGCGTCGGAGCCCAGCGCGGCGACCTGCGCCAGCCACACCTCGTGGTAGCGCCGGTCGAGTTCCGGGGTCGGACCGGCCACCTGCTCGGCGTTGACGAACACGCCGCCGGGCGCCAGCGCCGCCGCCGCGCGCCGGTAGAGCGTGCGCTTGCCGGCGTCGTCGAGGTGGTGGATGGCCAGCGCGCTGACCACCGCGTCGTAGCGACCGGCGGGCAGCGGGTCGGCCAGGTCGGCCGTCACCGTGCGGTGTGGCACCGACCGGGCCCGCAGGTGTTCGGCGGCGACCGCGAGCATGGCCGGCGCGGCGTCGACCAGGGTCAGCCGCACCCCCGGCACCGCCGCCGCGAGCAGCAGCGACAGCAGCCCGGTGCCCGCGCCCAGGTCCAGCACCTCGGGGGTACGCCCCGACGCCAGCGCGGCCCGCAGCGGCGGCGCGGCCACCTCCACGGCCGTGCCGTAGAACGCGTCGAAGCAGGGCACCAGCCGCCGGCGGGCCTCGTCGTAGCTGCCGGCCACCGCGTCGAAGACCGCACTCACACCCATGTCGCAACTCCCAAATCCCGGGACAGTTGTCTCATATTGTAAACGCCACGATTCGGCCCGCCGCTCCGGTTGCGGTGTGAGGGGCTCTTGACAGGACCGAAACGAACGGGACCCGGACCGGAAACCGCCCGCCGGCACGCTTTGCCGACATGACGGACGGTGCACGGGCGACAACTCGGCCGGGGCGGACGCCCCGGGAGGTGGCGACGCACTGCCCGTACTGCGCCCTCCAGTGCGGCATGACGCTGCGCGAGGAGGCCGGCCGGGTGACGGTGCTCCCCCGGCAGTTCCCCACCAACCGGGGCGGCCTCTGCCAGAAGGGCTGGACGGCCGCCGAGCTGCTCGACCACCCCGAACGGCTGACCACCCCGCTGCTGCGCGACCCCGACACCGGCCGGCTGCGCCCCGCGAGCTGGGACGCCGCCCTCGACCGGATCGTCGCCGGCATCCGCGCCGTCCAGGACGGACACGGCCGGGACGCGGTGGCCGTCTTCGGCGGCGGCGGGCTCACCAACGAGAAGGCGTACGCGCTCGGCAGGTTCGCCCGGGTGGCGCTGCGCACCCGGCACATCGACTACAACGGCCGGTTCTGCATGTCCTCCGCGGCGGCGGCCGGGATGCGCGCCTTCGGCGTCGACCGGGGCCTGCCGTTCCCGCTGGCCGACCTGGGCCGGGCCGACACCCTGCTGCTGGTCGGCGCGAACCCGGCGGAGACCATGCCCCCGCTGGTGCGCTGGCTGACCGAGCAGCGCGAGCGCGGCGGCCGGCTGATCGTGGTCGACCCCCGGGTCACCGCCACCGCCCGGCAGTCCGACCTGCACCTGCAACCCCTGCCCGGCACCGACCTGGCGGTGGCGAACGCGCTGCTGCACATCGCGCTCACCGAGGGCTGGGTCGACCGGGACTACGTGTCCGCCCGCACCACCGGCTTCGAGGCGGTCCGCCGCAGCGTGGCGGGCTGGTGGCCGGCCCGCGCCGAAGCGCTCTCCGGGGTGCCGGTGGCCGACCTTGAGGCGACCGCCCGGGCCCTCGGCACCGCCGAGCGCGTGATCATCCTGACCGCGCGGGGCGCCGAACAGCACGCCAAGGGCGTCGACACGGTCACCGGCTTCGTCAACCTGGCGCTCGCCCTGGGGCTGCCCGGTCGCCCCGGCTCCGGCTACGGCTGCCTCACCGGGCAGGGCAACGGGCAGGGCGGGCGGGAACACGGGCAGAAGGCCGACCAGCTCCCCGGCTACCGGAGGATCGACGACCCGGCCGCCCGCGAACACGTCGCCGGGGTCTGGGGCGTGCCGGCCGACGAGCTGCCCGGGCCGGGTGTGCCGGCGTACCAACTGCTCGACTCGTTGGGCACGCCGGCCGGGCCGAAAGCGCTGCTGGTCTTCGGCTCCAACCCGGTGGTCTCCGCGCCCCGGGCCGCCCGCGTCGAAGGCCGACTGCGCGACCTCGACCTGCTCGTGGTCGCCGACCTCCTGCTCTCCGAGACCGCCGCGCTGGCCGACGTGGTGCTCCCCACCGCCCAGTGGGCCGAGGAGGACGGCACGATGACCAACCTGGAGGGCCGGGTGCTGCGCCGCCGCGCCCTGCGCCCACCGCCCGCCGGCGTCCGCACCGACCTGGCGATCCTCGCCGCCCTCACCGCCCGCCTCCAGGCGCAAGGAAGGGCACCTTCTTATCGGATTCTGCATAGGAAGGGCCCTTCCTTGCACCCAGCCCGGGTCGTGTCGGCGCGGTGGACGGCAGCGACCCGCGGGCCGTGTTCGAGGAGCTGCGGCGGGCCTCGGCCGGCGGGATCGCCGACTACGCCGGGGTGAGCTGGGAGCGGATCGACGAGCGGGACGGCGTGTTCTGGCCCTGCCCGGCCGAGGACGGCCCGGACACGCCCCGGCTCTTCGCCGACCGCTTCGCCACCCCCGACGGGCGGGCCCGGTTCCACCCGGTGGAGCACCGGCCGGCGGCCGAGGAGGTCTGCGCCGAGTACCCGCTGCACTTCACCACCGGCCGGGTACTCGCGCAGTACCAGTCCGGCACCCAGACCCGCCGGGTCGACGCGCTGCGCCGGGCCGCCCCGGACGCCTTCGTCGAGCTGCACCCGGACCTGGCCGCCCGGCTGGGCATCGGCGACGGCGCGCCGGTGCGCGTGATCTCCCGCCGGGGCGAGCTGCGCGCGCCGGCCCGGCTCAGCACCGCCATCCGGCCGGACACGGTCTTCGCGCCGTTCCACTGGGGCGGCGCCGCGCGGGCCAACTCGGTCACCAACGACGCCGTCGACCCGGTCTCCGGGATGCCGGAGTTCAAGATCTGCGCCGTCCGGCTGGAAAGGGTGGACGAACCATGACCGAGCGGGTCGTGATCGTCGGCAACGGGATGGCCGGCGCCCGGCTGGCCGCCGAGCTGCACGCCCGGGGCGGGGAGCGGAAGGTCACCGTGCTCGGGGCCGAGCCGCACCGGGCGTACAACCGGATCATGCTCTCCACGCTGCTGGCCGGCAAGATCGGCGAGGCGGACGTGGAACTGGCCGAGGCCGCCGGGCAGGGCGTCGACCTGCGTACCGGGGTGACCGTCACCGCGATCGACCCGGCCGCCGGCGCGGTCCGCACCGACGACGGCGACCGCATCGCGTACGACCATCTGGTGCTCGCCACGGGCAGCCGGGCCGTGGTGCCCTCGCTGTCCGGCCTGGACGGGCCCGACCTGCCGGCGCGGGTGGTCCCGTTCCGCACGCTGGACGACTGCCGGCGGATCCTCGCCGTCGCCGAGGGCGCGCGCAGCGCCCTGGTGCTCGGCGGCGGGCTGCTCGGGCTGGAGGCTGCCCGCGGGCTCGCCGCCCGGGGCCTCGACGTCGGGGTGGTGCACCCGGTGCCGTACCTGATGGAACGGCAGCTCGACCCGGCCGGCGCCGCCGTGCTGGCCGGCACGCTCGCGGGCCTCGGGGTGACCACCTACCTGGCCGTGTCGGCCACCCGGGTGGCCGCGGACGACGACGGGGTCCGCCTCGACCTGGCCGACGGCCGGTCGCTCACCGCCGACCTGCTGGTCCTCTCCTGCGGGGTACGCCCCGACATCGCCCTCGCCGCCGCGGCCGGGCTGGCCGTGGATCGCGGCGTGCTGGTCGACGACCGGCTGCGCACGAGCGACCGGCGGATCTCGGCGATCGGCGACTGCGCCCAGCACGACGGCGTCCTCACCGGGCTGGTCGCCCCGGCCTGGGCGCAGGCCAGGGTGGTGGCGCAGGTGCTCACGGGCGAGGACCCGCTGGTCCGCTACCGCCCCCGCCCGGTGGTGACCCGACTGAAGGCGGCCGGCATCGACCTCGCCGCCATGGGCGACCCGGCCGACGGCGGGGCCGGCGAGGAGCTGACCTTCGCCGACCCGGCCCGGGGCACGTACGCCCGGCTGCGCATCCGCGACGAGCGGCTGACCGCCGCGATCCTGCTCGGCGACAACCCGGCGGTCGGCACTGTCGTCCAGCTCTTCGACCGCGGTCAGCCGGTGCCGGCCGACCGGCGCTCGCTGCTGCTCGGCCGGGCCTTCGGCGCGGCCCCGGCGGCGCCCGCCGCGTCCCCGGCCCTGATGCCGGACGCGGCGACCGTCTGCCAGTGCAACAACGTCAGCAAGGGGGCGCTGGTGGACTGCTGGCGTTCCGGGGCCCGGACGGTCGACGCCGTGGTCGCCGCGACCCGGGCCGGCACCGGATGCGGCGGCTGCCGGGACGCGGTCGCCGGCATCGTCGACTGGCTGTCCGAGGTGGATTCGGTGGAGGTGGCGCAATGAGCGAGCGAATCAGCAGGCCCGGTGCGACGGTGCCTCATGACGGCACGCAGCGAAGCGGAGTGCCGTCATGAGCGATCGAAGCGGGCGAATCAGCAGGCCCGGTGCGACCGTGCCGCATGCCGGCAGGCTGGTCGTCGTCGGCAACGGCATGGTCGGGCAGCGCTTCGTCGACGCGCTGCGTGCCCGCGACCCCGAGCGGCGGTGGCGGATCACCGTGCTCGCCGAGGAGAGCCGTCCGGCGTACGACCGGGTGCGGCTCTCGGCGTTCTTCGACGGTGTGGGCGCCGAGGAGCTGAACCTGCACACCCCCGACGACGGGGTGGAA
Source organism: Micromonospora sp. NPDC049139 (assembly GCF_055586845.1). Taxonomy (NCBI): domain Bacteria; kingdom Bacillati; phylum Actinomycetota; class Actinomycetes; order Micromonosporales; family Micromonosporaceae; genus Micromonospora; species Micromonospora sp. NPDC049139. The sequence goes on from NZ_JBVJHK010000002.1 coordinate 557,026, forward strand.
CTGCGCCTGGGCGAGCCGGCGACGGCGGTCGACCGGGCGCGGCGGGTGGTGCGCACGGCGGCCGGCGAGCACCCGTACGACGCCCTGGTGCTGGCCACCGGCTCGTCCGCCTTCGTACCGCCGGTGGCCGGGGCGACCCTGCCCGGGGTCTTCGTCTACCGCACGCTGGACGACCTGGCGGCCATCCGGGAACACGCGCGCGGCCGGCGCACCGGGGCGGTGATCGGCGGCGGGCTGCTCGGGCTGGAGGCGGCGAACGCGCTGCGGCTGCTGGGGCTGGCCACCAGCGTGGTGGAGTTCGCGCCGCGGCTGATGCCGGTGCAGGTGGACCCGGCCGGTGGCGCGATGCTCCGCCGGTACGTCGACGAGCTGGGCGTGACCACCCACCTGGGCGTCGCCACCACCGCGATCCGGCCCGGCCCGGACGGCACCGCCGCCGGGCTGGAGCTGGCCGACGGCACGGTGGTCGACGCCGAACTGGTGGTGGTGGCGGCCGGCATCCGGCCCCGCGGCGAGCTGGCCCGGGCCGCCGGGCTGGCGCTCGGCCCGCGCGGCGGGGTGCTGGTCGACGGCGCGTGCCGGACGGCCGACGAGCGGGTCTGGGCGGTCGGCGAGTGCGCGGCGGTCGACGGCACCTGCCACGGCCTGGTCGCCCCCGGCTACGCGATGGCCGAGGTGGTCGCCGACCGGCTGGTCGGCGGGGCGGCCACCTTCCCGGGCGCGGACACCGCCACGAAGCTGAAGCTGCTCGGCGTGGACGTGGCCTCGTTCGGCGACGCGCACGGCGTCACCGAGGGCTGCCTCGACGTCACGTTCACCGACCCGGCCACCCGGGTGTACGCCAAACTGGTCCTCTCCGACGATGCGAAGACCCTGCTCGGCGGGGTGCTGGTCGGTGATGCGAGCGCCTACCCGACGCTGCGGGCCAGCGTCGGCGGGCCGCTGCCCGCGCCCCCACTGGCGCTGCTCGCCCCCTCCGGCGCGGCGGGCGCGGGGGCCGGGGCGCTGCCGGCCGCCGCCCAGGTCTGCTCCTGCAACGCGGTGACCCGCGCCGACGTCGACGACGCGATCGCCGGCGGCTGCGCGGACGTGCCGGCGCTGAAGGCGTGCACCCGGGCGGGCACCAGTTGCGGCTCCTGCGTGCCGATGCTCAAACAGCTCCTCGACGCGGCCGGGGTGCGGCAGTCCACCGCGCTCTGCGAGCACTTCGACGCCAGCCGGCAGGAGCTGTTCGACATCGTCCGGGTGCGTGGCATCCGGACGTACTCCCAGCTCATCGCCGAGCACGGTCGGGGGCGCGGCTGCGACATCTGCAAGCCGGTGGTGGCCTCCATCCTCGCCTCCCTCGGCACCGGGCACGTGCTCGACGGGGAGCGGGCGTCGTTGCAGGACACCAACGACCACTTCCTGGCCAACCTGCAACGGGACGGCAGCTACTCGGTGGTGCCCCGGATCCCCGGCGGGGAGATCACCCCGGAGAAGCTGATCGTGATCGGCGAGGTGGCCCGCGACTTCCGGCTCTACACGAAGATCACCGGAGGACAGCGGATCGACCTGTTCGGGGCTCGGGTCGAGCAGCTTCCGCAGATCTGGCGCCGCCTGGTCGACGCCGGCTTCGAGTCCGGCCACGCGTACGGCAAGGCGCTGCGCACGGTGAAGTCCTGCGTCGGCGAGACCTGGTGCCGGTACGGGGTGCAGGACTCGGTCGGGCTGGCCATCGCCCTGGAGCTGCGCTACCGGGGGCTGCGCGCCCCGCACAAGATCAAGTCGGCGGTGTCGGGCTGCGCCCGCGAGTGCGCCGAGGCCCGCAGCAAGGACTTCGGCATCATCGCCACCGACACCGGCTGGAATCTCTACGTCGGCGGCAACGGCGGCTTCCGGCCCCGGCACGCCGACCTCTTCGCCACTGATCTGTCCACGGAAGCGCTGATCCTGCTGATCGACAGATTCCTGATGTACTACATCCGTACCGCCGACCGGCTGCAACGCACCGCCGTCTGGATCGAGGCGATGGACGGCGGCCTCGACCACCTGCGCGCCGTCGTCGTGGACGACTCGCTCGGCCTGTGCGCCGAACTCGACGCCGCGATGGCCCGGCACGTCGAGTCGTACTCCGACGAGTGGCGGGACGTGCTGGAGGACCCGGCCCGGCTGCGCCGGTTCGCCTCCTTCGTCAACGCCCCCGGGGTGCCCGACCCGTCGATCACCTTCGCGCTCGAACGCGGCCAGCCGGTCCCGGCGAACCGCGTGCCCGGGGCCGAGGGCCGGCCGCCGGTCGCGCTCGGGATGCCGGAGGTGCGGCCATGACCACCACCACGACCGGACTGCCGGAGGTACGGCGATGACCACGACGACCGCCGCGATGCCGACGACCGCCACGGTCCCGGCCGCCGCGACGCGCGCCTGGACGCCCGTCTGCCCGCTCGACCGGCTGGAGCCCGAGCGGGGCGTCGCGGCGCTGGTCGACGGCGTGCAGGTGGCCCTCTTCCGCACCGCCGACGGGCTGTTCGCCCTCGACAACCTCGACCCGGTCGGCCGGGCGTACGTGCTGTCGAGGGGCATCGTCGGCAGCCGGGGCGGGGTGCCGACGGTCGCCTCGCCGCTGCACAAGCAGGCGTACGACCTGCGCACCGGGGTCTGTCTGGACCTGCCCGGGGTCGCCGTGCCCCGGCACGAGGTGCGCTGCCGGAACGGGCTGGTCGAGGTGCGGCTGCGACAGGAGGGGTGAATGCGCGACGAACTGGCCGGCTTCACCATCGGGGTGACCGCCGACCGCCGGCGGGACGAACTCGCCGCGCTGCTCCAGCGGCGGGGCGCCCGGGTGGTGATCGCCCCGGCCCTGCGGATCGTGCCGCTGGCCGACGACACCGACCTGCGCGAGGCCACCCGGGCCTGCCTGGACCGGCCACCCGACATCCTGATGGCCAACACCGGCATCGGGATGCGCGGCTGGCTGGAGGCCGCCGAGGGCTGGGGGCTGGCCGAGCCGCTGCGCGGCGTCCTCGCCGGCGCCTACGTGGTGGCCCGGGGCCCCAAGGCGCGCGGGGCGATCCGCGCCGCCGGCCTGCACGACCAGTGGTCACCGGAATCGGAGAGTTGCGACGAGGTGGTCGACCACCTGTGCCGGCGCGGCGTCGCCGGGCAGGTGATCGCCATGCAGCTGCACGGCGAGCGGCAGCCGGAGTGCACGATGGCGCTGGAGGCGGCCGGGGCCACCGTGATCGAGGTGCCGGTCTACCGGTGGGCGGCACCGACCGACCCGGCCCCGCTGCACCGCCTGATCGACCTGGTCGCCGGCCGGCTGGTCGACGCCGTCACCTTCACCTCGGCCCCGGCGGCGGAGGCGCTGCTGCGCGCCGCCGGGGACCGCGGCGACGCGGTGCTGGACGCGTTCCGGCGCGACGTGCTGGCCAGTTGCGTGGGGGCGGTCACCGCGGAGCCGCTGCTGCGGCGCGGGGTGCCGGTCAGCGCGCCGTCCCGGGCGCGGCTGGGCGCCCTGGTCCGGACCATCGTGGACGAGTTGCCGCGCCGCACGGTCACCCTGAAGGCGGCCGGCCACCTGCTCACCCTGCGCGGACACGCCGCCCTGGTCGACGGCGAGCTGCGTCCGCTGGCCCCGGCGCCGATGGCCGTGCTCCGGGCGCTGGCCCACTCCCCCGGCCGGGTGCTGTCCCGGACCGCGCTGCTGCGGACGCTGCCGCGCGGCGCCGACGAGCACGCGGTGGAGATGGCGGTCGCCCGGCTGCGCGCCGGGCTGCGGGCGCCCCGGGTGGTGCAGACCGTCGTCAAGCGCGGCTACCGGCTCCGGGTCGACTGACCCGGCAGGGTGGCCCCTGCCGCCCGCACCGGGGCGGCCACGGGCACCGCCCAGCCGTGGCCGTTCTCAGCCGACCGGAGCCGGGAAGCCGCGGCCGTGCTCGGACTGGAGGCGGATCATGGCGTGCTCCACGACGGTCACCAGCACCTGCTTGACCGACTCCCGGTGCCGGGCGTCGGTCAACACCAGCGGCACGTCCGGCGAGATGGCCAGCGCCTCCCGGACCTCCTCCAGCTCGTACTGCGGCGCGCCGTCGAACCGGTTCAACGCCACCACGTACGGCAGCCGGCGGTTCTCGAAGTAGTCCAGCGGCGCGAAGGCGTCGGTGATCCGGCGGGTGTCCACGAGGACGGCCGCGCCCACCGCGCCCTTGATGATCTCGTCCCACATGAACCAGAACCGGGTCTGGCCGGGCGTGCCGAAGAGGTACAGGATCAGGTCCTCGGCCATGGTGATCCGGCCGAAGTCCATGGCGACCGTGGTGGTCTGCTTTCCCGGCACCTTGGACGGGTCGTCGATGCCGACCCCGGCCGCGGTCATCACCGCCTCGGTTCTCAGTGGGGTGATCTCCGAGATCGCGCCGACCAGGGTCGTCTTGCCCACGCCGAAGCCGCCCGCGACCACGATCTTCGCGGAGATGATTCCCCGGCTCTGGCGGGCCCCGGCGGGGTCATAGCCTGCGAAGTCCACTTAGCACCCTTCCAAGGATTTCCATCCGCTCCTCGAACCCCTCGGCGGGAGCGGCAGTGTGTAGCGTCAGCAGGCTCTCGGCCACCATGTCGGCGACCAGCACCCGGGTGACGCCCAGCGGCATCCGGGTGTACGCGGCGATCTCGGCCAGCGACTGCGCCCGCCCCTCGCAGACGGTGGCGATGCGGTGCTTGTCGTGCCCCGCGAAGCGGGACTCCGCGACCTGGGTGGGGGTGGCCGACAGGACCGCCTCCAGGGCGATGTCCATCTGCGCCTCGGTCCGACCGCGGGTGACGGCGTACGGCCGTACCAGCGCGCCGCGCGGGTCCGCGCGCCGTTGGTCCATCCGCGATCACCTCCCCTTCCCGGCCGGGCCCTTCTGGCACCGGTCTCCTCATCCCTCGCCGACGCGGAGCCCGCGTCGCGACCCGGCTACGACCGCACGGCGTCCCGGGGCAGCGGCACCAGCGCCGCGCCGACCCGCTCGACCAGGAGCGCCATCTCGTAACCCACCTGCCCGACGTCGCAGCTGCGGGCCGCCAGCACCGCCATCGACGAACCGTCGCTGATCGACATCAGGAAGAGGTAGCCGCTGTCCATCTCGATGACCGTCTGCAGCACACCGCCGGCGCTGAACATCCGGGCGGCGCCCTCGGTCAGGCTGACCACGCCCGAGGTGATCGCCGCGAGCTGGTCCGCCCGGTCCGCGGGCAGGTCCCGCGAGGAGGCGAGCAGCAGCCCGTCGGCGGACACCGCCACCACGTGGGCGATGCCCGCCACGCTGTCGGCGAAGTTGGTGAGCAACCAACTCATGTCCTGCATGGCCGCTGGCCTGTTCATCGACTCGTCTCCTTGGTCGAGGTGCTGTTCTGGTCCGTTCCGGCCGCCCGGCCGCGCTGCACGCCGCGGTGGTAGGCCGACAACAGGCCCCGTACTTCGTCGGGGGTGCGCCGGCTGCGGTCGCGGCCGCCCTGGGGCTCGATCCCGCCGGGCACGAGCTGCGCCTGCGGCACCCGCTTGGGCAGCCCGGAGCGGGTGGTGCCGGCGGCGGCCGGCTCCGCGGCCCGGCTGGCCCGGGACCAGCCCTCGTCGGCCGCCGTCCGCCAGGCGTCCGCGTCCGTCGCGGGCGCCGCCGGCGGCGGGTCCGCAGCCGGCGTCGTGGCCGGCGGCGCGGGGGGCGCGTCCAGCGTCACGGGCCGTGCCGGGGCCGGGGCCGGGGCCGGCGGGGTGTACGACGGCGGCGGCGGCTGCGCGGGCGGCGGGGTGGCCGTGCTGCCCGGCGTACGCGTGGGCAGCCGTGGCGGGCGTGACTCGCCCGTCGTCGGCTGGGCCGCAGCCGGCTGGCCGGCGGACGGCTGGGCCTGCGGCGGCTGGCTGAAGTCCGGGCGGGTGAAGATGGCGGTGGCGTCGTTGCCGTGCGAACGGAACCACACCGCCTCCATCTCGCGGAAGATGGGCGCCTCGGCCGGCAGCTCGGCGCGCGGGGTGATCGGCGCGGCCGGGGTGACCGGTGCGGCCGGGGCGGTGGCAGCCAGGTTGGCCCCGAGGCCACGGCCCGCACCCGCTCCGAATCCGCCCGCCGCGGCGGGACCGGCCGGCAGCGGGGTGGCGGCCGGCTGGCCGGCGACCGGGCCGGCCGGCAGCACCGGCGCGGCCGGCGCGGCGGCCTCCGCCGCGGGGACACGCTTGGGCAGCGGCTCGACGGCAGGGTAGGCGACGGTCGGCGTGCCGACCGAGACCCCGCCGCCGGTGAAGGTCGGCTGGGCCGGCGTCGCCGGAGGGGCCGACGACGGCGTCCCGGTCAGGCCGCCGGCCTGCACCGGGGACGCGGCGTCCCGCGCCTGCTCGGGCGCCTGCCACGGTGCCGGCGCGGACCGCCACTGGTCGGTGAGGGTGGCGGTACGTCCCGTTCCGGCGAGCGGCTCGCCGAGACCGACGGGGGTGAGCGGCGTCTGCTCGACGGCGAGCGGCTGCCGGGGCCGGGTGATCTGCTGGTCGCGGCTGGGAAGCTGCGGCAGCACCACCGTCGCGGCGGGGAGCGTCACCTGGGCGACGGTGCCGCCCTCCACGTTGCGGCGCAGCTCCACCCGGATGCCGTAGCGGGAGGCGAGCCGACTGACCACGGCCAGACCCATCAGCCGGAACGCCGCGACGTCGACGCTCGGCGGGGCCGCCAGCCGGCGGTTCAGCGAGTCCAGCTGCTCGTCGGTCAGGCCGAGGCCCCGGTCCTCCACCTGGATCAGCACGTAGTCCCGGATGCGCCGGCCGTCGGCGACCACGGTCGTCGTCGGCGGCGAGAAGCGGGTGGCGTTGTCGAGCAGCTCGGCGACCAGCCGGACCACGTCGTTGACCGCGTGCGCGGCCACCGAGATGTCGGTGTCGACGGTGCCGAACTCGATCCGGTTGTAGAGCTCGACCTCGGACTGCGCGGCGCGCAGCACGTCCACCAGGAGGGCGTCGTCGCGGCGCGGCACGGCCGAGTCGGCGCCGGCCAGGACGAGCAGGTTCTCGTCGTTGCGGCGCATCCGGGTGGCGAGGTGGTCCAGCTCGAAGAGCTGCGCCAGCCGCTTCGGGTCCTCCTCGCCGCGCTCGATCGCGTCCAGCTCGCCGATCATCCGGTCGACCAGGGTCTGACTGCGCCGGGCCAGGTTGAGGAACATCGCCGAGACGCTGGTACGCAGCGCGGCCTGCTCGGCGGCCACGCGGACCGCCTCGCGGTGCACGACGTTGAAGGCGAGCGCCACCTGCCCGACCTCGTCGCGGCTGTCGAGCCGGATCGGGTCGCGCACCTCCCGGACGATCTCGTCGACGCCGCCGTCGCCGACATTGCCGACGTTCTGGAGCCGCTTCACCGCGTCCGGCAGGTCGTGGTTGGCCACCGAGAGGGCACCCTCCCGCAGCCGGCGCAGCGAGCGGTTGAGCGAGCGGGCCAGCACCACGGCGAGGCTGACCGCGATGGCGAGCGTGAGCAGCACCAGCACCGACTCGACGACGGCCTGCCGGATGACGTCCGAGAGGGCCTGGTCGGCCTGGTCGAGAAGCCGGTCCTGGAGCCGGATCTCGGCCCACCGCATGAGGTCGTTGACCGCGCCGAAGGCGGCGGTGGCGTCCTGGGCGGTCACCAGCGGGCGCTGCCCGACCGAGCGGGTGATGTCGGCCGCGACCCGGTCGGCGAGGGTGACCGCGTCGCCGGAGACGGTGCCGTCGACGAGTGCGCGCTGGGTCGGGTCGGCGGCCAGGGAGAAGGCGAGCAGCGCCTCCTGCTGGCTGGTCAGGGTGGCGACGAAGGAGGAGAACTGCTCCTCGTCGAGCGCGCCGGCGCTCAGCGCGGTGAAGGCGACCGACTGCTCCTCGGCGACGGCCGCCTTGGCGCGGGCGAACGCGGCGACCGCACGCCGGGCGTCGGCGAGCTGCTCCTCGCCGGGCAGCTGGGCGAGCCCGTCGCCGTACGCGACCAGGTCGGTGATGATGACCCCGTAGCGCAGCGCCGCCTCGGCGACCGCCATCTGCTGGCGGTCCAGCACCTTCTGCCGGGTGGCGGCCAGCGTCTCCAGGTGCTCGTCGATGGTCGCCAGCCGGTCCCCGACGGCTGCCGGGACGTCGCCGATCCGCCCGCGCTCCGCCCGGTAGGCGTTGATCCGCTCGTCGGTGCTGCGCACCCGCAGGTTGTAGGTGTCGGCCTTCTGCTGCGGCGCGGCCAGGAAGGCGGACGCCGCCATCCGCTCGGCGTGCAGGTCCTGGGTCATCGCGGAAATGTCGATGGAGAGCGCGGTCAGGGACCGGGCCCGGGTCGCGTCGTAGGCGCCCTCACCGACGGAGATGAGCCGGACGGCGGCCAGCGCGATCACCGCGGCGACCGGCACCACCAGGATCAGCGCGAGCTTGGAGCGGATCCGCGCGTCGCGCAGCCGGGGCATGCGCCGGCGCTTCGCCTGCTCCCTCTCGCCGCCGTCGGGCAGGGTCGTCGGTCCGGTGCTCACGACATCGCCTCCGTCGTTTCTTCCACGCCTGCCCCGCCGACTCGCGCCCGGTGCAGCGGACTGCGCCACACGCGGCACGGCCGCGATTTCATCAGAAGCGATCCTGTTTGGGAAGTCGCAGTGGGGAAGGAAACGGTCGGAGGGCACGCATCCCGTGATCCGGTCAACTAATACCTTCAATTCTCCACGCCCGTGAACAGGGCATGTAACTCCAGGGTGGTCAGCCATGTCGGATTAGTAAGCGCTGGCAGACTTCTCGCAGCCCCACCATGTGGGATACGCGTCCCGAAACGCCTCCGACGCCCGCGCTTGACCACAGGGCCCGGCGTTGGCAAGGTTTTGCAGGCTTCGCGCACACCGTACGGCAGACCGATACCGTTTCTCCACTGAGGACGGAAACAACCGGCGGTGACCGGGCAGCGCCCGGGCCGCATCTGGAGGACTGAGTTGAGCACCATCCGCTCCGCGACCGCCGCGGCGCTCGCATCGGCCGTGCTGGCCACCACGCTCACCGGCTGCCAGTTCGGCGCGGACGAGCAGGACACCAGTCCCATCGTCATCGCGGCGGACCTCGAACTCTCCGGCGCGGCGGCGACCGTCGGCAAGACGTACCAGCGGGCGCTGGAACTGAAGATCGAGCAACTTAACTCCTCGGGCGCGCTGAACGGCCGGAGGATCGAACTCAAGGTGAAGGACAACCGGTCGGATGCGGCCGAGTCGCTGCGCAACATCGGTGACTTCAGCGCCGATTCCCAAGTCAGCGCGATCATCATGGGCGGCTGCAACGATTGCGCGGTCGGCGCCGTCCGGGCCATCAACGAGAAGCGAATTCCCACCATTGCGCTCGCCTCGTCCGGCGCGGTGGCCAGCCCGATCGCCGACCGGCGGTACGTGTTCAAGCTCGCCCCGAACGCGGCCGACAGCGCCGCCGCCCTCGCCGTCGAGATGCGACGCAACGGCGTCAAGACGGCCGGCGTGCTGCACAGCGACGACGACTACGGCCGCGAGGGTCTGGCCGCGCTGCGCAGCGAGTTCGCGAAGAGCGGCATCAAGCCACCGCGTGCGGAGTCGGTCAAGACCACCGACACCGAGGTCGGCGAGCAGGTCAAGGCGCTGACCGAGGACGAGCCGGACGCACTGGTGGTGTGGACCCCGCCGGAGCAGGCGGCGCTGGCCGCCACCGCGGCCCAGCAGGCCAAGTTCAAGGGATCACTCTTTTTCGACGCGGCGGCCGCCGGCGACCTCTTCCTCGGGGCCGCCGCCCGGGCGACCGAGCGGGCGACCATGGTCTTCACCCAGACCATGGTGATCGACGACGTCATCGCCACCACCCCGGCGAAGGCGGCCCGCCGGCAGTGGTTCCAGGACTACACCGCCCGGTTCGGCGGCTACAACGGCTCGTCCTCGTTCGCGGCCGACGCCGTGCAGCTCATCGCCGACGCCGAACTGCGCGCCGGCGGCGAGCCCGGCCGGGTCGACCGCGACGGCATCCGCGACGTGCTGGAGACGTCGCAGATGGACGGCCTGTCCGGCCCGATCCGGATGACGCCGGACAACCACTCCGGCCTGATGCCCCAGGCCCTGACCACCCTGGTCGCCCGCAACGGCCGGTGGCGCCTCGCGGGGTGAGGGTGGTTGGGCGGTGTGGCCCGCCGTACCCGGCTCCGGGCGGTCAGGCTTGATCCCTGCGCCGGGTACGGCGGGCCACACCTTGGCTGTCCAGCGGGCCATCCGTCGACGCGGGCCATCGGTCGACGCGGGTCACCGGTCACCCGTTGACGACGGTCACCGGGCCGACGTGGTGGCCCGGACCCAGGGCAGCGCGAGCCGCTCGACCAGGGAGAGGGCGCTGTAGAGCAGGATGCTCATCAGCGCGATCAGCACGATCGCCGCCCAGGCGGTCGCGGTGTCGCCGATGCCGTTGTACTGCAGGATCTGGTAGCCAAGCCCCGGCTTGTCCGAGTAGAACTCGCCGATCACCGCGCCGATCGCCGCCAGCGGCATCGCCACCTTGAGGCCGACGAAGACCTGCGGCAGCGCGGCCGGGAAGCGCACCTTGCGGAACGCCTGCCACCACGACGCGTTCAGCGACCTGGCCAGCTCGGCCAGGTCCGCCGGGGTGGTGGTGAGACCCGTCGCGGTGGAGAGCACGATCGGGAAGAAGCACAGCAGGAACACCATGGTCAGGATGGGCTTCTCCCCCCAGCCGACCGAGACCACCAGCAGCGGGCCGAGGGCGATCTTCGGCACCGCGTTGACCGCCACCAGCAGCGGCGCGAACATCCGCTCGACGCGGCGGGACGCGGCCAGGGCCATCCCGATCAGCACCCCGGCGACCGCCGAGAGCAGGAAGCCGACCAGCGTCAGCAGGGTGGTCACCCCCAGCGCCGGCAGCAGCACGTCGGCCGACGCGGTCAACGAATTCCACACCGCCTGCGGCGGCGGCAGGGACGCCGGGTGCACCAGCTCCAGCACCGACGTGACCAGCCACCAGACGATCAGCGCGATCACCGCGCCGAGCAGCGGCAGACCGACGGCCGCCGGGCGTACGCCGGACCGGCGGGCAGCCGCCGAAACCGGCGGCGTGGTGGGCGTCGCCACCCCGGGCGCGCTCGCCGGGGCCGGGACGGCGGACTCGCGCCCCGCCTCGGTGGGGCCGGACCGGGTACCTGTCGTCTCCGTCACGGGTCCTCCTCTCCTGCCGGCCGGGGCCGGCACGCGGCGGGGGTGCGCCCTCCGGTCATCCCGGTGGGTCGCACCCCCGCGGCACGGTCGGCGTCGGTCAGGCCTTCGGCGCGAGGCTGAAGTCGATGATCTGGTCGGGGGTGATGTTCTGCTTGAGCTGGCCGGCGCCCTGCAGGATCGCGATGCTCTTGGCCACCCGGCCGCTGTCCAGGGTGCCGAGCTGGGTGCCGGAGTTGCTGGACCGCACGTAGCCGGCCATCAGCTGCAGCTCGGCGGCGGCGGAGGCCGGGTTGGCGGCGTCGACGTTCTTCTTCAGAATGTTGCCCGCCTCCTGCGGGTTGGCCAGCGAGTACTCCAGGCCCTTCATCAGGGCCGCGGTGAATCGCTTGACCATCTCCGGCTTCTCTTTGGCGATCTTCGAGGAGGTGATCAGCACGTTGCCGTAGAGGTCCTGCATCACGTTGCTGTAGGGCAGCAGGACGGCCTTCTTCTTGGTCACCGTCTCGATGGTCGGCTGGCCGACGACGAACTGGCCGATGCCGTCCACCGCGCCGGAGGCGAGCGTGCCCATCAGGGTCTGCGCGTCGCCGTTGACCCAGGTGACCTTGCTCGCGTCCACGCCGGCCATCCGGGCGTACGTCGGGAAGAGGTTGCGGACGACGGAGGTGGGGGTGTCGGCGAGCTTCTTGCCCTCCAGGTCCTTCGGCGACGCGATGCCCTTGCCCTCGACGGTCGCGATGGCGGCCATGGTGCGCTGCTGGATGGCGGCGACCGCGACGAAGTCCTTGGCCTGGCCGTTGCCGAACTGGAGCAGCCCACCGGTGAGGTCGATCGGGCCGAAGTGGGCCTGCCCGCCGACGATCGTCTGGATCACCATGCCGGTGCCCTGCCCCGGCTTGATCTCGACGTCGAACCCGGCCTCCTTGAAGAAGCCCTTCTCCTTCGCCACCCAGGCGTAGGAGTCACGGCCGAAGTTGCCGAACGAGGTGAGGTAGGTCACCTTCTCCAGCGCCCTGCCGTTGCCGCCCTTGGCGTCGTCGCCGGAGTCCGAGCCGCTGCACGCGGAGACCAGGGCGAGGGCGGTGGCCAGCGCGGCTGTGGCGACCGTACGGGTCAGCCTTCTCATCAGTGCACCATGTCCTTTCCGACCGGTACGGCTCGCCGCCGCCCGGTGGGGGTTGTCTGGCGGGCCGGCGGAGGGGTTGCCGGCTCCACCGTCGTGAGGGGATCCATCGCGGGCACAGCGTACGAGAAAACAACCTTTGCGGTGCCAGCCGTATCGGGTTGCGGTACGGACACAACTCGTGTCCACCTGTGACGGCTCGCCGTCATCCACCGCGGTTGGTCAGGTGATCCACCCCGGACGGTGCGACACGGAGGCAGGCCGGCTACCCTGTGCCGCGACTGCTGATCGTCGAATCAGGGAGGCCGCCGGAGATGATCCGCCTGTCCGGGGTGTCCCGCACCTTCGACGGCCGCGGTGGCCGGGTGGAGGCGCTGCGCGGCATCGACCTGCACGTCGCCGAGGGCGAGTTCGTGGCGGTCCTCGGCCGCTCCGGGTGCGGCAAGTCCACACTGCTGCGCCTGGTCGCCGGCCTCCTGCCGGTGTCCGACGGCGAGATCACCGTGGCCGGCACGCCGATCACCAAGCCCCGCCGCGACATCGCCATGCTGTTCCAGCGGCCGGCCCTGCTCCCCTGGCGCACGGTGCTGGACAACGTCCTGCTCCCCGTCGAGATGTTCGGCTGGAAGCGGGCCAAGCACCGCGACCGTGCCCGGGAGCTGCTGGACCTCGCCGGGCTGGGCGGCTTCGAGAAGCGGCTGCCGCACGAGCTCTCCGGTGGCATGCAACAGCGGGTGTCGCTGTGCCGGTCGCTGATCGGCGAGCCCCGGGTGATGCTGATGGACGAGCCGTTCTCCGCGCTCGACGCGCTCACCCGCGAGGAACTCTCCGGAGAGCTGCAACGCGTGCACATGACGTCCGGGGCCACCGTCGTCTTCGTCACCCACTCGATCGACGAGGCGGTGCTGCTGGCCGACCGGGTGGTCGTACTCAGCCCCCGGCCCGGCCGGATCCGCAAGGTGGTCGACGTGGACATCCCCCGACCGCGCACCCTCGGCCGCAACGCGCACCTGGCGGACGTCGCCCGGGTCAGCGCCGACCTGCACGAACTCCTCATGGAACGGGACCTGCCGGCGCCGGCCGGCGCGGAGGGACGATGAGCATGCGGGTTTCCGTCTTCACGGAGCCGCACCGGGGCGCCACCTACGACGACCAGCTCCGCTTCGCCCGGCTGGCCGAGGACGGCGGCTTCGAGGGCTTCCTCCGCGCCGACCACTACCAGGCGATGGGCGACGAGCCGGGGCTGCCCGGCCCGACCGACGCCTGGCTGACCCTGGCCGCGCTGGCCCGGGAGACCACCCGGATCCGGCTCGGCACCCTGGTCACCTCGGCGACCTTCCGGCTGCCCGGCCCGCTGGCGGTGATGGTGGCCCAGGTCGACCAGATGAGCGGCGGCCGGGTCGAGCTGGGCATCGGCGCCGGCTGGTACGAGCGGGAGCACACCTCGTACGGCATCCCGTTCCCCCGGGTCGGCGAGCGCTTCGACCGGCTGGCCGAGCAGCTGGAGGTCATCACCGGGCTGTGGCGGACCCCGCCGGGCGAGACGTACAGCTTCACCGGCGACCACTACCGGCTGGTCGACGCCCCGGCCCTGCCGAAGCCGGTGCAGGTGCCCGGCCCGCCGGTCATCGTCGGCGGGCGCGGCCCGAAGCGCACCCCCGAACTCGCCGCCCGGTACGCCGACGAGTTCAACATGCCGTTCAAGACCGTCGAGGAGACCGCCGAGGCGTACGACCGGGTGCGGGAGGCCTGCGACCGGGTCGGCCGGGCCGAGTCCGGGCGCGGCCCGCTGACGCTCTCCGCCGGGATCGTGGTCGCGATCGGCCGTACCGACGCCGAGGCGCAGCGCCGGGCCGCCCCGCTGCACGTCAAGAGCGCGCTGCCGCCGGAGGACCCGGTGGTCGGCTCGCCCGCGCAGCTCGTCGACCGGATCGGGGAGTTCGCCGCGATCGGCGCCACCCGGGTGCACCTGCGGCTGATCGACGTCGCGGACCTCGACCACCTGGAGCTCATCGCAGCCGAGGTGCTCCCCCGGCTGGACGGCACCCGATGACCGACACGCAGCTCGACGGGACCACGATCGACGCCGACGAGCCGACCGGTGGGGTGGTCTACCGGGACCCGGGCGCCGTGCACATGCTGACCAACGTCGGCGACACGACGTACCTGGCGCGGCTGGTCGAGCTGAAGTAACCGCTGGCCGGGCGGGCCGACCCCGCTCGCGGCGCGCCGGTGGCGGCCTGCCCAACAGGTGCGTAACGTGCCGGACATGGCCTATCGGACCTGGGGCAGACTGCTGCTCACGGCGCTCGGGGTGAGCCTGCTGGCCGGGGCCGGTCAGCTCGGCGTCGCGTTCGGCTTCGGCATCGTCCGGCTCGCCGGCACCTTCACCGGCGCCACCGTCAACCAGTGGCCGGCCCAGCTCGTCTGGGCGGGCTGGTTCGCCGCCAACGCCGCCGTGGTCGGCGCGGTGCTCACCGAACGCCTCGCCCGCCGGGACGGCATGGTGGCCGGCACCGGCCGCCACCTCGCCGTCGCCAGCGGCGCCGCGCTGGGCGCGACCGTCGTCGCGCCGCTCTGCATGCAGCCCGCCCGGGCCGCCGAACTCGTCGCGATGGACCCGGTCTGGGCCGTCGGCATCTGCGCCGTCCTCGGCGCGCTGGCCGGCGCGGGCGCCGCACTCGCCGTCCTGCTCCGGCCGCCGGTGGGATGGAACATGGCGGCGGTCGCGGGCGCGGTCTGGCTGCTGGCGCTGCTGTCGACGGCGCCGTCGGTCGCCTCGACCGGGCCGCTGCCCAGCGTACGACTCGGGGTGCTGGAGCCGGCCTGGCTCGACGCCGGCGCGGCCCAGCGACTGGCCCTGGTGCTCCTGCCTCTGGTGGCGCTGCTCGCCGGCGCGGCGACCGGCGGGCTGGCCCGGTGGCGCGGCCACCCGCCGCTGGTCAACGGCGCGATCGGGGTGGCAGGTCCGGTGCTGGTGGCGTTCGCCTACCTGACCGCCGGTCCGGGCGACGCGACCGACCGCTACCAGCTCACGCCGTACTACGGAGCGTTGTTCGCGGTGGCCGCCGGCGCGCTCGGTTCGGCCGCCGCCGCGCTGCTGCGCTGGCCGCTCGTCACGCGCACCGCCCCCGGCGGCGCCATCGAGCCGACCGACATCCTGCGCCCGCTGCCCACCGGTCCCGCGCTGCCGCACGCCCCGGAGCCGGCCGCCGGCGCCGACGAGCCGGCGACGGTCGACCTGACCGACGCCGGGCGCGTGGCCGCCGACCGGCCCGGGGGTACGGACCCCGGCGGGACCGCCGGCGACGACGCCCCGCCGCCCCGGGCCGTCCCGGCGCACTGGGACTGGCCGGCCGACGGCACCACCGTCCCGACGACACCCGCCGCCGCTCCGGCCTCGACGTCCGTGGCCCGGGGCCGGACCGCGGGATCGCCGCCCCCGGCGGTCACGGGCGCGGCACACCCGGCCGGGGCACCGGCGACGACGGACGCGGCGGCCTCTGCGGCTTCTGCCGGATCGTCGCCCCCGCCGGTCACGGACGCGGCGCACCCGGTCGGGTCAGCGGCGACGACGGACGCCCCGCGCTCCGCCGGATCGCCACCCCCACCGGTCACAGACGCGGCGGCCTCTGCCGAATCACCACCGGTCACGGACGCGGCACAACCCGCCGAGTCAGCACCGGTCACAGACGGGGCGGCGTCTGCCGGATCGCCACCCCCGCCGGTTTCGGATGCGGCGCACCCGGCAACGGATACGGCGCCGCCGCCACGATCGCCGGCCCCGCCGGTCGCCGATACGGCACAACCGGCCAGGTCGCGGACGACAACGGATGCGGCGGCTTCCGCCGCGCCGTCGGCGGCGACGGATGCGGCGCGATCGGCCGAGCCGCCAGCCGCAACGGATGCGGCGGGATCGCCGGTCCCGGCGGCTACGGACGCGACGGGAGCGGCCGGATCGCCGCCCCCGGTGGAGGCCGTGCCCGCCGCCAGGCGGGACCGCGCCGACGAGGGCGCCCAGGCCACTACGGCTGCGGGCGAGCAACCACCGGTTGCGGCCGAGCAACCACCGGCTGCGGCCGAGCACCCACCGGCTGCGGCCGAGGCCGCCGCGCCCCCCGCGCAGCCGGCCGTCCCGGCCGCCCCCAAGCCCCGCCGCACCCGCAAGCCCCGGTCGACGAAACAGCCGGCGGCCGCGGCGGCGAACAGCGCCGACCCGACGCCCGCGGTCATCGACTCCCCCGCCGATCCGGCGACCCCACCGGCGGCACCGCGTGCCGGCGCTCAGGCCACGGCACCGGCCACCGCCGCTGCGGCAGGGACACGGCCGGCCGGGGCCACCGCAACCGCTCAGACGGCGAGCAGTGCCGCCGAACCGGCCCCGACCACCGAGGTAGGCCCGACCGCCGAAGTCGGTCCCGCGGCCGAGGCAGTTCCCACCACCCAAGTCCGTCCGACCGCCGAAGTCCGTCCCACCACCGAAGTCCGTCCGGCCGCCGGAGCGGATCGGATCGACAAGGCCGCCCCGACCGCCGGCGTGTTCGGCACGACGTCCGGGGTCGGCTCCCACGCGCCGGATCCGGACGACAGCGGTCCCCGCGCGGTGCCACTCCTGCCCAGCGACGAGCCGGCGGCTGGTCCGGGCGGTGAGCCGGACCCGGCGCCCCGGCCGGCCTGGCGACCCGCACCGGCGTGGCCGGCAGCGCCCCGGGTCGGGCCCGACGACGCCCTCGACGCGCCCCGCCCGGCCGCCGCGGAGCCCACGCCCGAGCCGGCGCCCCGGCCCCGACACCGGGCCCCGCTGCCCGACCTGGCCCGGGCGGCGAACTGGGACGCCCTCGCCACCGCGCGGCCCGGGGGCCCCGCGCCGACGCCGGTGGACGCCGCGTCGGGGAACGGGACCGCTGCCGCAGAGGGACCCGGGACGCCGGCCGACGGCGCGGCGTCGGCCGGCCCGGCCGAGCAGCCCGGGGGACGGAACCGTGGTCGGCTGGGGCTGTTCCGGCGCAACCGGCCCCGGGCCGAGGACGCTCCGGCGGACCGGGAGTCCGAGCCGCTGACGGCACAGGACGAGGAGTACGTGGACTGGGTCGCCGGCCTGAGCGGTCCGATCGCGGACAACGAACCCGAGCAGGAGAACGGTCGGCGGTCGTTGCGGTCCACCGGCCGCCACCATCGCGACTGACCCGGACCCGACCCGAGCGGCGGGGCCCCCCCCCCCCCCCCGGGGGGGCGCCCCCCCCGCTTCGGGTCAGGCCAGCGGCAGGTAGACCCGGCCGCCCGAGGAGACGAACTCTTCCGACTTGTCCTTCATGCCGCGCGCCGCGTACTCCTTGAGCTCCTGGGTGATCTTCATGGAGCAGAACTTCGGCCCGCACATCGAGCAGAAGTGGGCCGTCTTCGCCGGCTCGGCGGGCAGGGTCGCGTCGTGGTACGACCGCGCGGTCTCCGGGTCCAGCGAAAGGTTGAACTGGTCCTCCCACCGGAACTCGAACCGCGCCTTGGAGAGCGCGTCGTCCCACGCCTGCGCGCCGGGGTGCCCCTTGGCCAGGTCGGCCGCGTGCGCCGCGATCTTGTACGCGATCACGCCGGCCTTCACGTCGTCCCGGTCCGGCAGCCCGAGGTGCTCCTTCGGGGTCACGTAGCAGAGCATCGCGGTTCCGAACATGCCGATCATGGCGGCGCCGATGGCCGAGGTGATGTGGTCGTACGCCGGGGCGATGTCCGTGGTCAGCGGGCCGAGCGTGTAGAACGGCGCCTCGTGGCACCACTCCTGCTGGAGGTCCACGTTCTCCTTGATCTTGTGCATGGGCACGTGTCCCGGGCCCTCGATCATCACCTGGACGTCGTGCTCCCAGGCGACCTTCGTCAACTCGCCCAGGGTGCGCAGCTCGGCGAACTGCGCCTCGTCGTTGGCGTCCGCGATCGAGCCGGGGCGCAGCCCGTCGCCGAGCGAGAACGTCACGTCGTAGCGGGCCAGGATCTCGCACAGCTCGGCGAAGTTCGTGTAGAGGAAGTTCTCCTCGTGGTGGGCCAGGCACCAGGCGGCCATGATCGAACCGCCCCGCGACACGATCCCGGTGACCCGGTCCACCGCCAGCGGCACGTACGGCAGCAGCACCCCCGCGTGCACCGTCATGTAGTCGACGCCCTGCTCGGCCTGCTCGACGACGGTCTCCCGGAACACCTCCCAGCTCAGCTTCACCGGGTCGCCACCGACCTTCTCCAGCGCCTGGTAGATCGGCACGGTGCCGATCGGCACCGGCGAGTTCCGCACGATCGCCTCACGGGTCTCGTGGATCCGCCTGCCCGTCGACAGGTCCATCACCGTGTCCGCGCCCCACCGGGTCGCCCAGGTCAGCTTCTCCACCTCCTCAGCGACCGAGGAGGTGACCGCCGACGTGCCGATGTTGGCGTTCACCTTGACCAGGAACGCCTTGCCGATGATCGCCGGCTCGCACTCGGGGTGGTTGACGTTGAGCGGCAGCACCGCCCGCCCGGCGGCGATCTCGTCCCGGACGAACTCCGGCGCCATGCCCTCCCGGATCGCCACGAACTCCATCTCCGGCGTGACGACTCCCGCCCGGGCGTAGGCGAGCTGCGTCGGGCGCTTCCCGTACGCCCCGGCCAGCGGCGTGCCCGCGCCGCGCACCGGGGCCACGTCCCCGCGCTCGGCGATCCACGGCCCGCGCAACGGCGGCAGCCCGACCTCCGGGTCGGACCCGGGCCCGGATGTGTCGTAGAGCCGGACCGGCGCGTTGTCGCCGGTCAACTCCACCTCGGCGAAGGGCACCCGGACATCCGGCCGGGACCCCTCCACATGGACCTTGCGACGTGCCTGCACGACAGCCTCCCCTGTGCTCATGCGGACCACCCGAAGTGGTCCAGCGGGCCGCGTCCCGCGCCCAACTCCCAGTCCCGCCCGCCGGTCAGCGCGCGGAAGACGTACTCCTTGGCGGCGGCGACCGCCGTCGGCACCGGGTCGCCCAGCGCCAGCCGGACGGCGACGGCCGCCGAGAACGTGCACCCCGTGCCGTGGTTGTGCCGGGTGGCGACCCGGGGCGCGCGGAGCAGCGTGGTGACCCCGTCGCCGTGCAGCACGTCGACCGCCTCGCCGTCGGAGTCCACGTCGCCGCCGGTCACCACCACGTGCTCCGGCCCGCCGGCGGCCAGCGCCTCGGCGGCGGCCACCATCTCCTCGACCGTGGTCACCGGGCGTCCGAGGAGGACCGCCGCCTCCGCGCAGTTCGGCGTCGCCACCCGGGCGTACGGCAGCAACCGCTCGGCTGCGGCGACCGTGCCCAGCCGGTGCCCGCTGGTGGCGACGAGCACCGGGTCGACAACGAGGTGCGGCAGCCGACCGTCCCGGGCGGCGTCGGCGACCGCGTCGGCGATGGCCGGGGTGCCCAGCATGCCCGTCTTGACGGCCCGCACGGCGAAGTCGGCGAGCACGCTGTCGAGCTGCTCGGTGACCGTGCGCGGCGGCAGCGGCAGGACGGCGTCGACGCCCCTCGTGTTCTGCGCGGTGACCGCGGTGATCACGCTGGTGCCGTACGCGCCGAGGGCGGCGAAGACCTTGAGGTCGGCCTGGATGCCCGCTCCGCCGCCGGAGTCCGAGCCGGCGATGGTGAGCACGGTGGTGGGTGTCATCGGCCCCCCAGGATGGTTGGGGTCGGGGACCGCGGCATGGTGGCGCTGGGGGGCTGCGGCCGACCGTGCCCACTCCGGGCGGTCAAGCTTGATCCCTCCGTGGGCACGGTCGGCCGCAGCCCCGTACCGGAGACCTCCGCGCGGTCCTGCGCGGTACGCGGCGGCGGGGAGACCGTCGACCGGAAGGCGGCGGTGAGCGTGGCGGCCACCTCGGTCGGGTCGTCGGCGCGCATGATCGCGCCGAGCACCGCCACTCCCGCCGCTCCGGCCGCGATGCAGGCGTGCAGGTGCTCCGGGGTCTCCACCCCGCCCAGCGCGAGGACCGGCACGGGGCTGGCCTCGATCAGTTCCCACAGCCCGTCCGGACGTAGCGGTGGACCGTAGCCGGGTTTGGTGCGGCTGGAGAAGACCGGCGACAGGGTCGCGTAGTCCTCGGTGGTCAATCGGGCCAGCTCGGGGCGGCTGTGGCAGGAGCGGCCGACCAGGCCGAGACGCGGCGGCGGGTACGGGCCGGCCGACGGCAGGTGCACCGCGTCCCCGTCGAGCGGGTCGAGCCCGGCGACGACCAGGGTGCCGCCCGCCTCGGCGAGGATCGAACGCAGGTCGGCGGCGATGGCGACGCGGTCGGCGCGGGGCAGGTCCTTCTCCCGCAGCACCACCCACCGCACTCCCCCGGCCACCGCCCCGGCGACCACCTCGGTCAACGGCCGCCCCGCCTGCCACCGGTCGGTCAGCAGAACGACGCCGGACGGCCCACGCGGAATCCTGGTAGGAAACGGCCCCGCCAGGGGCGCTTCCGCACCAGGATCCGCCGGAACGGGACCGGGGCGGGTCACAGGTCCGGCCGTCCGTCGTCGGGGGTGGATGCCAGGGCGTGGAAGCGACGGGCGATCCGGCCCGCCCCGTACGCGAGCCGCCCCGCCTCGACCGCGTACCGCATCGCGGTGGCCATCGCCACCGGGTCGGCGGCCCTGGTGACCGCGCTGGCCAGCAGCACCGCGTCGCAGCCCAGCTCCATCGCCAGCGCCGCGTCGGAGGCGGTGCCGATGCCGGCGTCCAGGATCACCGGCACGTCGACGCTCTGCCGGATCAGCCGGATGTGGTGCGGGTTCGACACGCCCAGCCCGGAGCCGATCGGCGCGCCCGCCGGCATCACCGCGGCGCAGCCGACGTCGGCCAGCCGCCGCGCCAGAATCGGGTCGTCCGACGTGTACGGCAGCACCACGAACCCGTCCGCAACGAGTTCCTCGGCGGCGCGCAGCAGCTCCACCCCGTCGGGCAGCAGCGTGCGCTCGTCGCCGATCACCTCCAGCTTCACCCAGTCGGTGCCGAACGCCTCCCGCGCCAGGTGGGCCACCTTGACCGCCTCGCCCGCCGTGTAGCAGCCGGCGGTGTTCGGCAGCAGCCGCACCCCGCACCGGTCGAGCAGGTCCAGCAGCCCGCCGGCGGTGCCGGGGGCGGTGTCGACGCGGCGCAGGGCCAGGGTGACCAGTTCGGTGCCGGAGGCGCGGATCGCGTCCTCCAGCACGCGCAGGTTGGCCGCGCCACCGGTGCCGAGGATCAGCCGGGACGTGAGGCGCACGCCGCCCAGGTCGAGGCTCACCGCGTCACCCGCCCTGGGCGGCGCTGAGCACCTCGACCCGGTCGCCGTCGCGCAGCACGGTCGCCGGCCAGCCGGTACGCGGCACGACCTCCCCGTTGACCGCGACGGCGAGGCCGCGCCGCTGGTCGGTGACCGCGCGGACCAGGTCCGCCACGGTCGAGCCGCCGGGCAGGCTGCGCTCGGCGCCGTTCACCGTCAGTTCCACGTGTGCTCCTCCTCGGGTGCGTAGGCGCCGGACCGGTCGTCGGCGGCGGCCCGGACCACCGGCCCGACGCTGCCGGCCTGCCCAGCGGTGCCGGCCTGCCCAGCGGTGACAGCCGGATCGGCGGTGACAGCCGGATCGGCGGTGGCGGCCGGCGCGAACCGGTTCGGGGTGAAGGGGGCGAGCAGCGGGTCCGCCGTACCGGTGACCACCAGGTCGGCGACCAGGTCGGCGGTGACGGGGGTGAGCACGATGCCGTGCCGGTGGTGCCCGGTCGCGGCGAGCACGCCCGGCCGGCCGGGCAGCGGGCCGAGGATCGGGGCGTTGTCCGGGGTGCCGGGGCGCAGGCCGGCGAGGGTCTCGACGAGGTCGTACTCGGCCAGCTCCGGCAGCAGGTCGACGGCGGCGCGGAGCAGGCGCAGCACCGCCCCGGCGGAGACGTCGGTGTCGGCGCGCTCCTCGACGGTCGCGCCCACCACCACCTCCCCGCTGTCGCGGGGCACGAGATAGACGTGCTCGCCGTCGGCGTACCCCCGGATGACGTGTCGGAAGCCCGGCGCGCCGCCGCCGGGCGCGCGGAGCCGCAGCACCTGGCCCTTCACCGGCCGCACCGGCAGCCCGGTCAGGGCCGCCGCCCCGCAGCCGGCCGCCACCACCGTGACGCGCGCGTCCAGGTCGGACAGCCGGCGCACGGCGGCGGGCACCAGCGTGGCGCCGGCCCGTTCGGCGGCCGTGCGCAGCGCCGGCACCAGCCGGCGCGGGTCGACCTGGTGGTCGGTGGCGGCGAGCGCGCCGCCGCGCACCCGGGGCGCCAACGCCGGCTCGCGGTCCCGCAGCACCGAGGGGCGCAGCGGCGTCACCGGCAGCCCGAGACCCTGCTGGTACGCCCACAGCCGGCGCGCCTCGGCCAGGTCGTCGGCGGTGAGCCCGACCATCAGCGTGCCCTCGGTGCGGTAGCCGACGTCCGCGCCGGTGGCGGCGGTCAGCTCGGCGGCGAAGGCCGGCCAGCGGGCGGCGGAGGCGGTCAGCAGCCCGGTCAGCTCATGCTCGCCGAAGTACGCCTCGGCGACCGGGGCGAGCATCCCGGCGGCGACGTGCGACGCGCCGGAGCCCGGGGCGGGGTCGTGCACGGCGACCCGGAGGCCGCGCGCCGCGCAACGCCAGGCGATCGCCAGCCCGACCGGTCCCGCCCCCACCACGGCGACGTCCGGCCGGCTCAGCACCCCAGCGCTCCCAGCAGCTCCGCCGTCGCCCGGGCCGGATCGGCCGCCCCGGACAGCGCCCCCACCACCGCCACCCCGTACGCCCCGGCGGCCAGCAGCGCGGGCGTGTTCGCGGCGGTCACCCCGCCGATCGCGACCACCGGTACGTCCACGGCGGCGGTGACGGCGCGCACCCCGGCCGGGCCGATCGGCGCCGGCAGGCCGGTCTTGGTGCTCGTGGCGTGGCAGGGGCCCACGCCCAGGTAGCTGGCCCCGGCGGCGACCGCCTCGGCGGCCGTCCCCGGCTCGCGGGCGGTGGCCCCGAGCACGGCGGTCGCGCCGAGCACCCGGCGGGCCGCCCCGACCGGCAGGTCGTCCGCGCCGACGTGCCCGCCGGCGGCGCCCACCGCCAGCGCCACGTGCAGCCGGTCGTTGACGAGGCAGGGGACGTCGTACGGCGCGCAGAGCGCGACCACCCGGCGGGCCAGGTCGTACGCCTCCCGGTCGGTGGCGTCGTCGGTGACGCGGACCTGCACGACCAGCTCGGCGCGGGCCACGGGGAGGGCAGCCCGCAGCACGGCCAGCGGATCCCGCCCGGGTCGGGTGTCGGTGATCAGATGCAGTCGCCCAAGGGACGGCACGGCAACACTCCTCCCTGCGCCGGCATTACCCGGATCAGGTTCGACGGTCGGGGGCTCTCAGCCCCCCTCTCAGCCCGGTGCACCGGGCTCCCGTGGGTCACTTGCGCGTGTCACCGTACGACGGATCGCCGGATCCGCCAAGGGCGGGACGCGGATTTCACACCGACCGTCCGAAGCCGACGATCGGGGCGGCGCGTGACCGGCCCGTCACGCGATGCTGTCCGGATGCCCTCCCCCGCCCGGGTCCCGCCCCGGCTCGCCTTCCTGCCGTTCCGCGGCAGCACCGCGATCACGCAGGGGCTGCTGACCCGCGCCATGCTGCGCGGTCCGACCTGGCAACGCCTGCTCCCCGACGTGTACGTGCACCGGGACGCCCTGCGCGCAGCCGACCATCGGCTCTGGTGCGACGCGGTCGCCCTGCTCCTGCCCGCCGGTGCCGCGATCGCCGGGCCGAGCGCCGCGTACCTGTGGGGCGTCGACCTGCTGCCCCGAGGCGCGGCGGTCAGCGTGCTTCTTTCTCGGCCGGCACGGCTGCGCCCGCACCCACAACTGGCCGTCACCCGCTCGGCGCTACCGGCCAGCGACCTGACCCGCTTCGGTGGCCTACCGGTCACCACACCGCTGCGTACGGCGTTCGACCTCGCGCGACGAGGGCCGCGCGACGAGGCCCTCGTCGCCCTCGACGCCCTGCTGCACCGCCGGGTGGTCGGGCTGCCGGCCCTGCGGGCGTACGCCGAGACGCGGCCCCGCTGGCCCGGGCTGCCGCTGCTGCGCGAGGTGCTGGCGCTGGCCGAGCCGCTGAGCGAGTCCCCGATGGAGACCCGGTTGCGGCTCCTCCTGCTCGACGCCGGGCTGCCCCCACCCACGGCGCAGCACGACGTGCGCGACGCCCGGGGGCGGTTCGTCGGTCGGGTCGACCTGGCCTGGCCCGCCCTGCGCGTCGCGGTCGAGTACGACGGCGACCACCACCGCGAGCGCGCCCACTTCCGCCAGGATGTCGCCCGGCTGAACGCGCTGCGCGCGGCCGGCTGGATCGTCCTCCGCTTCACCGCCGACGATGTGCTCCGGCACCGGACCCGGACGGTACGCCTCGTCACCGCCGCCCTGCGCGAACGCGCCGACGAGCGGAACAGCACGGCTGTCACCCGCCCACGGTGACAGCCGTCCCGTTCCACCCGCGCCGGCGCACGTTCCCCCCGGCCAGGTAACCAGCGCCCGCCCGGCAGGCCCACGGGACAACCGCCCCGCAGCCGGCCGAGACGGGCGCGCGGGGAAGGGTGACGGGGACGGGTGGAACACCAGGGCTGCCTCCCAGTGTCGGAGACGTGCGTGGTGTTCCACCCGTGGCAGCCCGGGCCTGGGCGGGCGCGACGTCGACACCGCCCCGGCACCGCGATGCGGTGCCGGGGCGGTGTCGACGTGGGTCAGAGGATGGCGCGGAGGGCGTCGACGTCCTCGTCGGTGGGCTGCCACGCGCCCGCCTCCGCGTTGGAGCGCACCTGCTCGGGCGTGGTGGCGCCGGCAATCACCGAGGTCACCGCCGGCAGGGCGGCCAGCCCGCCGATGGCCACCTGGAGCATCGACAGCCCCCGCTCGTTCGCGTACGCCTCGATCGCCTCGATGGTGTCCCAGTCGGCGGCGGCAAAGCGCTGGGCGTACCGGCCGCCTCCGGCGAGGCGGCTGCCGGCGGGCGGGGCCTGGTCGCGCTTGTACTTGCCGGTCAGCAGGCCGTTGGCCAGCGGGAAGAACGGCAGCAGCCCGAGGCCGAACCGCTCGCAGGCCGGCACCACCTCGGCCTCGGCGGAGCGTTCCAGCAGGCTGTAGTGGTTCTGCGCGCTGATGAACCGGGACCGGCCGGTGGACGACGCCACCCAGTCCGCGTCGGCGATCTGCCACCCGGCGAAGTTGGAGTTGCCCAGGTAGCGCACCTTGCCGGCGCGGACCAGGTCGTCCAGCGCGGCGAGGGTCTCGTCGATCGGGGTGCCTGGGTCGGGCTCGTGCATCTGGTACAGGTCGATGTGGTCGGTGCCGAGCCGGCGCAGCGACGCCTCCACGGCGCGGGCGATGTAGCGCCGCGCGCCCCGGGCGCCGAAGTCGGGGCCGTTGAGGCCGTGCATGTCCATGCCGAACTTGGTGGCCACCACCACGTCGTCGCGGCGGCCCTTGAGCGCCTGGCCCAGCAGTTCCTCGGAGCCGCCCTGCGGCTCGCCGTAGATGTCGGCGGTGTCGAAGAAGTTGATCCCGGCGTCCAGCGCGGCGTCGACCACCGCCCGGGTCCCGTCGAGGTCGAGCTTGCGGCCGAAGTTGTTGCAGCCGATGCCGACGACGGACACCACGAGCCCGGAGTCGCCCAACCGGCGGTAGGTCATCTCAGTCACGAGATCCACCCTATGCCGGCCGGCCGCCCGGGGACGCCTCAGCCAACGTCCCAGACCGGCTCGGGGGTCTCCACCACCTCGTTGTCGCCGCGGAAGAGGACGAACCGGTCGAACGATCGGGTGAACCAGCGGTCGTGGGTCACCGCGACCACAGTTCCCTCGAACGCCGTCAGCCCTGCCTCCAGCGCCTCCGCCGACGCCAGGTCGAGGTTGTCGGTGGGCTCGTCGAGCAGCAGCAGCGTCGCGCCGGACAACTCCAGCAGCAGCACCAGGAACCGCGCCTGCTGCCCGCCGGAGAGGGTGCCGAAGCGCTGGTCGCCCTGCCCCGCCAACTCGTACCGGGACAACGCCGCCATCGCCGCGTGCCGGTCCATGCCGGCCCGGTGGTCGTCCCCCCGCCAGAGGATCTCCACGAGGGTCTTCGCCATCAGCTCCGGCCGGTCGTGGGTCTGCGAGAAGTGCCCGGGGCGCACCCGCGCGCCGAGCCGGGCCACCCCGTCGTGCGCGACCGGCGCGAGCGCCGCCGCGCCGTCGACCGGGCCGTTGGCCGGGTCGGGGTCACTGCCGCCGCGGGCGAGCAGCCGGAGGAAGTGCGACTTCCCCGTGCCGTTGGCGCCGAGCACCGCCACCCGGTCGCCGTGCCAGATCTCCAGGTCGAACGGGTAGGTCAGGCCGTCGAGCTCCAGCTGCTCGCAGACCACCGCGCGCTTGCCGGTCCGCCCGCCGGTCAGGCGCATCCGGATGTCCTGGTCCTTCGGCGGTACGGGCGGCGGCCCGGCCTCCTCGAACTTGCGCAACCGGGTCTGTGCGGCCTGGTAGCGCGAGGCCATCCCGTCGTTGTACGCGGCCTTCTGCTTGTACATCAGCATCAGCTCGCGCAGCTTCTGGTGTTCCTCGTCCCAGCGTTTGCGCAGCTCGTCGAGGCGGGCGTGCCGGGCCACGCGCGCGGAGTGCCAGCTCGCGAAGCCGCCGGGGTGCACCCAGGCGCTGCCGCCCTCCACGGCGACGACCCGGTCGGCGGTGTGTGCCAGCAGCTCCCGGTCGTGCGAGACGTAGAGCACCGACTTGGCCGACTCGCGCAGCCGCCCCTCCAGCCAGCGCTTGCCTGGCACGTCGAGGAAGTTGTCCGGCTCGTCGAGGAGCAGCACCTCGTCGGGGCCGCGCAGCAGCAGTTCGAGGGCGAAGCGCTTCTGCTGGCCGCCGGAGAGGGTCCGGACGGGCCGCTCCCGGGCACCGTCCCACGGCAGGCCGAGCACGATGGTGGCGACGGTGTCGAAGAGCACCTCGGCGTCGTACCCGCCGGCCTCGCCCCAGGCCGCGAGCGCGTCCGCGTACGCCAGCTGGGCCTTGCCGGCGGCGGTGCTGTACTTGCCGCGGACCTCGGCCGCCCGCATGGCCGCCTCGGTCTCGGCGAGCCGGCGGCCGGCGTCGCGCAGCGCCGGCGGGGCGAGCGACAGCGCCAGGTCGGCCAGTGTGGACTCGTCGCCGATCATGCCGATGAACTGGCGCATCACGCCCAGCCCGCCGGCCCGCGCGATCGCGCCGGTCTTCACCGGCAGGTCGCCGGCGACCATCCGCAGCAGCGTCGTCTTGCCGGCGCCGTTCGGCCCGACCAGGGCCACCTTGGCGCCCTCCCCGACCCGGAACGAGACGTCGGTGAAGAGTTCCCGCCCGTCGGGGAGGAGGTGCCCGACGGCTGCCACGTCCACGTATCCCACGTCGGCATCCTGCCCGAGCACCCGCCGGGCGGCCCAACCAATTACCGGGTGACGCGCAGCACCCGGTAGCCCTTCTGGCTGGCGTGCCGCTCGACCTGCCAGCCCTGCTCGGCCAGCCAGCGGTGCAGCGAGTCGCCGCCGAGGTGGCGGGCGACCACCAGCCAGGCGACGCCGTCCGGGGCGAGCCGGGGCAGCCAGCGCAGCAGCATCCGGTGCAGGTCGTCCTTGCCGACCCGGATCGGCGGGTTGGACCAGAGCTGGGCGAACGTCACGTCGGCGGGCACGTCGTCCGGCTCGGCGACGCGTACCCGGTCGGCCGCGCCGACCCGCGCCGCGTTGGCCGCGGTCAGCTCCCGGGCCCGCTCGTTGACGTCGACGGCCCAGACGGTCGCCGACGGCGCCGAGGTGGCCAGCACGCAGGTGATCGGCCCGAAGCCACAGCCGAGGTCGAGCAGGGCGCCGGCCGTGTCGGCGGGCGGCAGCTCGGCCTTGCGCAGCAGCACCGCCGTGCCGGGGTCGAGGCGGGTGGCGGAGAAGACCCCGCCGGAGGAGGTCAGGGTGTAGTCGCGGCCGGCGACGGCGAACTCGACCTCACGCGGGTGGGCGGCAGTCGCGGGTTCAGCGGTGAAGTAGTGGTCGCCGGTCACGCGGGCAATTCTCGCACCGCCCTCGCCACCGGCTGGTCCGGGGCCGAGGAGCGGACACAGCACGACACGAAACAGTCAGGCACCCAATTTCCCGTTATTACCCCCTAAAGGGACAATGCCTCCTACCCTGGGCGACATGGTGTATCGGTACGAGTCCGATGAGGAAGCATTCATGGAGTACCCGGAGCCCCGGTCCGGCCGCTCGGTGCTCGGTGCCGGTCCGCCGGCCGGTCCCTCCCCGTCCCGCTTCCCGACGCCGTCGCTGCCCCGGCCCAACCGGGTCGCGCCGCCCCCCGCCGAGCCGGAGCCGGTCCGCGCCTCGGCCCCGGTGTCCCCCGCGCGGCACACGCCAGCACCACAGGCGCCGCAGACGCCGCCACCAGCGCCACAGGCGCCGTCAGCGCCACAGGCAGAGGTACCGCCCGACCCGCAGGCTCCGCCAGCCCCACCGGCCCCGCAGGCTCCGCCGGCCCCGCAAGCCCCGCCGGACGCGCAAGCCCCGCCGGACGCGCAGGCCCCGCCGGACGTGCAGGTGTCGCCGGCGCGGCCGGACGTGCAGGTGTCGCCGGCACCGGCCGAGCCGGCCGTAGCGGCCGAGGCGCCCGTGGCCACCGAGGCACCCGTAGCGGTCGAGGCACCCGTGGCGGTCGAGCGCCCCGTGCCGCAGCGAAGCGGCGGCCGGCTGTGGCAGGTGCTCGTCGGCGGCGCGGCCGTCCTCGTGCTGCTCGCGCTCTGCGGCCTCGGCGCCGCCGCCCTGCTGGTCGAGCGCGACCGGACGCCGCAGGCCACGCCCACCGGCCAGCCCCAGGTGGCCGAGTCGGCCGAGGCCGGGGCGCACGACCTCGACTCCCGGGACACCGACCAGGGGCCGCTGACGGCCAAGGAGCTGTTCCCCGGCACGCAGCTCGTCGTCGCCGACGGGCAGCCCGCGTACCGGGTGCTGAAGACCCACTCCAGCGCCAGCTGCGCGGTCGCGGCCACCGGGGAGGTCGCCGACCTGCTGGTCCGGCTCGGCTGCAACCAGGTGGTCCGGGCCACCCTGCGCACGCCCGACGGCGACCACCTGGTGACCGCCGGCCTGTTCAACCTGACCGACCGCGCCAGCGCCGAACGCGCCCGCGACCGGATCCGGCAGATGCTCGACGAGCGGCAGGGCCGATTCCGGGGCATGCCGGCCGACAACGGCACCGAGGCGATCGCCACCGCGCCGGCGCGGGTCGGCTGGCAGGTGCGCGGCCACTACCTCGCGTACGCGGTGGTCGCCCGCGCCGACGGCGAGACGATCAGGTCGGGCGACACGAAGGCCAGAGAGATCCTCTTCGACATGATCGAGCTGCACCTCAACCAGGGCGTGCTGGAGCGCCGGGCGAACGGTGGGACGGCCGGCCAGCCGACCGATGAGGGCGCGGACCGCACCGGCACACAGGACGGGAGCGAACTGCCGGGCGCGTGACGAGCCCCCGGGTCTGGACGGGTGCGCGGGCCACCGGGCCGCGCACCCGTTCCCTTCGGCACCCCGACGGGGTCACCGCCCAGGTCGACCCGGTACGTCCGCAGCAGCGCCAACGGCCGGCACCCTGGCCGGTTCGGCGCCGACCCGCCGAGATGGCGTACGCCGGACGCGTCCCTGCGGTCAACCCTCCACGGGGACGCGCAGCCGGCGGGTCGCCTCGGCGCGGCGGGCGTACTCGGCCGGGTCGTCGGGGTAGCCCACGGCGACCAGGGTCAGCCCGTGCGCCGGGGCCACGGTCACCTCGCTGGAGCGTTCCCGGCGGGTCAGCAGGCTGCCCGGCCACCCGACCGGACGGCGCCCGTCCCCCGCGACCAGCATCGCGCCGACCAGGCTGCGCACCATCGCCTGGCAGAACGCGTCGGCCTGCACGGTGGCCACGAGGAGCCCGTCGGGATCCCGCCGCCAGTCCAGCCTGGTCACCTCGCGCAGCGTGGTGGCGTTCTCCTTGCGCCGGCAGTACGCGGCGAAGTCGTGCTCCCCCACCAGCCCCGCCGCGGCGGCGTTCAACGCGTCCAGGTCGAGCGGCTTCGGCCAGGCCAGCACCTCGTGCCGGCGCAGCGGCTCGGCGCCCCACGGCGCGTCGGTGACCCGGTACTCGTAGCGGCGGAAGGTGGCCGAGAACCGGGCGTCGAAGTCGGCGGGCACCTCGGTCATCGCCCGCACCCGCACGTCGGTGGGGAGCAGCCGGGCCAGCCGGCGCAGCAGCCGCCCCTCGTGCTCCCGCCACACGGCGGTGGGCAGGTCCACGTGGCAGACCTGCCCGGTGGCGTGCACCCCGGCGTCGGTGCGGCCCGCCACGGTCAACCCCGTCGCCGTCCCCGCGCCGAGCACCAGGTCGAGGGTCTCCACGAGCACCCCGGCGACCGTACGCCGCGTCGGCTGGGCGGCCCAGCCGGAAAAGCCGGTGCCGTCGTACGCGACGTCCAGCCGCAGTCGGGTGCGCTCGTCCACTCGTACCTCCGCCTCACGGGGTCGGGCCCGGCACCCCACAAGGGGTGCCGGGCCCGACGGTGGCCTGGATCAGGCCTTGTCGTTCTCGCCGGCCTCGTCGCTGTCCTCGCGGGCGGCGGCGGTGTCGCCGGACGCCGACACGGGCGCCTCGGCGTCCTGGTCGCCCGAGTTCGACTTCGGGGCCTCCTCGGCCGGGGCGAGCGCCTCGACCTTGTCCTGCTGCGCGGCCTTGCGGGCGGCGGTCTTCTTGTTCGCCTTCGGCTCGGCGACCTGAAGCTCCTCGACCAGCTCGATGATCGCCATCGGCGCGGCGTCACCCTTGCGCGGACCGGTCTTCACGATCCGGGTGTAGCCACCGTTGCGGTTGGCGTACCGGGGCGCGATCTGGTCGAACAGGGCGTAGACCACGTCCTTGTCCTTGACGACGCCCAGCACCCGCCGGCGGGACGCCAGGTCGCCGCGCTTGGCCTTGGTGATGAGCTGCTCGGCCAGCGGACGCAGCCGCCGGGCCTTCGTCTCGGTGGTCTGGATCTTGCCGTGCTGGAACAGCGCGGTGGCCAGGTTGGCCAGCATCAGCCGCTCGTGCGCGGGGCTGCCGCCGAGGCGGGGGCCCTTGGTGGGCGTGGGCATGCTTGGTGCTCCTCAGGTGTGGCGGCAGCGCGGACTAGAGCTGCTCGGTCTCGCGGTAGTCGTCGGTGTCGTAGTCGGCCTCGCCGAAGGTGTCCACGACGTGCGCCGGGTCGAAGTTCGGGGCCGAGTCCTTCAGCCCCAGTCCCATCCCGGCGAGCTTCATCTTGACCTCGTCGATCGACTTCTGACCGAAGTTGCGGATGTCGAGGAGGTCGGCCTCGGTACGCCCGATGAGCTCACCAACGGAGTTGATGCCCTCGCGCTTGAGGCAGTTGTAGGAGCGGACGGTCAGGTCCAGCTCCTCGATCGGCAGCGCCAGGTCCGCCGCGAGCTGGGCGTCCTGCGGGGACGGCCCGATGTCGATGCCCTCGGCGGTCTCGTCCAGCTCCCGGGCCAGGCCGAACAGCTCCACCAGCGTCGAGCCGGCCGAGGCCAGCGCGGTACGCGGGCCCATCGACGGCTTGGTCTCGACGTCGATGATCAGCCGGTCGAAGTCCGTCCGCTGCTCGACACGGGTCGCCTCGACGCGGTAGGTCACCTTGAGCACCGGCGAGTAGATCGAGTCGACCGGGATCCGGCCGATCTCGGCGCCGGCCTGCTTGTTCTGCGCCGCCGTGACGTAGCCGCGACCCCGCTCGACGGTCAGCTCCATGTCGAGCCGGCCCTTGCCGTTGAGGGTGGCGAGCTTCAGGTCGGGGTTGTGCACCGAGACGCCGGCCGGCGGCTGGATGTCACCCGCGGTCACGTCGCCGGGGCCCTGCTTGCGCAGGTACATGCTGACCGGCTCGTCGTGCTCGGAGCTGACGCAGAGCTCCTTGATGTTCATGACGAGCTCGACCACGTCCTCCTTGACACCGGGGATCGTGGTGAACTCGTGCAGCACACCGTCGATCTTGATCGAGGTGACCGCCGCACCCGGGATCGACGACAGCAGCGTACGCCGCAGCGAGTTGCCCAGGGTGTAGCCGAAGCCCGGCTCCAGCGGCTCGATGGTGAACCGGGACCGGGTCTCGTTGATCGACTCCTCGGAGAGGGTCGGTCGCTGGCTGATGAGCATGTCTTCTCTTCTCTTCCGGGGCGCCCGCCATATGACGCCCACGACAAACTGTTCCGGTGGCCCGCCCGTGTCGGGCGGGCCACCGCAACGAGCTCCGACTACTTGGAGTAGAGCTCGACGATCAGCTGCTCCTGGACCTGCGTGTCGATGACCTGGCGAGCCGGGAGCGAGTGCACGAGGATCTTCATCTGGCTGGGGATCGCCTCGAGCCACGCCGGAACCGACCGCGAGCCGGCCTCGGCCTGCGCCACGATGAACGGGGTGAGCTCCTTGCTCTTGCCCCGGACCTCGATGATGTCGTGCTCCTTGACGCGGTACGACGGGATGTCGACCTTCTTGCCGTTCACCGTGAAGTGACCGTGCTTGACCAGCTGGCGGGCCATGTCCCGGGACTTGGCGTAGCCGGCCCGGTAGACCACGTTGTCCAGCCGCGACTCGAGGATCTGCAGGAGGACCTCACCGGTCTTGGCCTGCTTGGCCACGGCCTCCTCGTAGTAACCGCGGAACTGCTTCTCCAGCACGCCGTAGACACGGCGGGCCTTCTGCTTCTCACGGAGCTGGAGCAGGTACTCCGTCTCCTTCGTGCGGCCGCGGCCGTGCTGCCCGGGCGGGAACGGCCGGGACTCGAACGGGCACTTCGGGCCATCGCACTTGCTGCCCTTGAGGAACAGCTTCATCTTCTCCCGCCGGCAACGGCGGCAGTCAGCACCGGTGTAACGAGCCATCTCTCTCTAACCTCTCAGACCCGGCGACGCTTCGGCGGACGGCACCCGTTGTGCGGCTGCGGGGTCACGTCGGAGATCTGACCGACCTCCAGGCCCACGGCCTGCAGCGAACGGATGGCGGTCTCCCGGCCGGAGCCGGGGCCCTTGACGAACACGTCGACCTTGCGCATGCCGTGCTCCATCGCCCGGCGCGCGGCGGCCTCGGCGGCGAGCTGCGCGGCGAACGGGGTCGACTTGCGGGAGCCCTTGAAGCCCACCTGGCCCGCGGAGGCCCAGGAGATGACCGCACCGGTCGGGTCCGTGATGGACACGATGGTGTTGTTGAAGGTGCTCTTGATGTGCGCCTGCCCGTGGGCGACGTTCTTGCGTTCCTTGCGCCGGACCTTCTTGACAGCGGCTCCGGCACGAGCCTTCGGTGGCATAAGTCTGTGCGCTCCTATTTACTTCTTGCCGGGCTTCTTCTTGCCGGCCACGGTCCGCTTCGGGCCCTTGCGGGTCCGCGCGTTGGTCCGGGTCCGCTGGCCACGCACGGGCAGGCCCCGGCGGTGCCGGATGCCGGCGTAGCAGCCGATCTCGACCTTGCGGCGGATGTCAGCGGCGACCTCGCGGCGCAGGTCGCCTTCAACCTTGTAGTTGCCCTCGATGTGGTCGCGGAGCTGGACCAGCTCCTCGTCCGTGAGGTCCCGGGCGCGCTTGTCCGGCGAGATGCCGGTGGCGGCGAGCGTCTCCAGGGCGCGGGTCCGACCCACGCCGAAGATGTAGGTGAGCGCGATCTCCATCCGCTTCTCGCGGGGGAGGTCGACGCCGACTAGACGTGCCATGTGCGGGCGTGCTCCTCGTGGTGTTCTGGCGGAGGTGTGGACCCGTCCCACCCCGCTACCGACCGTTCCGCCTCCGGCGTCGTGCGCCGGCGACCGGAAACGGTCGCTGCCCGAGCGGGCCCCGGCCTCCGACCGGGGGTCAACCACGAAGAGGTACGCGACGCGCACCGCCCGCGGCTGGGACGAGCAATTGATTCGTTGTCTGGATCCGCGGCCCGGACCGATTACGACCGACCGTTGTCACACGGCCGGTCGGAACTGGTTCAGCCCTGGCGCTGCTTGTGGCGCGGGTCGGTGCAGATGACCATGACCCGGCCGTGCCGGCGGATGACCCGGCACTTGTTGCAGATCCTCTTGACGCTCGGCTTGACCTTCACGGTTGCCTTACTTCCCATCTGGCCCGACGACGCGCCGAAGCGCGACACCGGACGTCGAAGACGGACACGGGGACGTCCCGGCCGTCGTCAGGCTTACTTGTAGCGGTAGACGATGCGCCCGCGGGTCAGGTCGTACGGCGAGAGTTCGACGACGACCCGGTCCTCCGGCAGGATGCGGATGTAGTGCTGCCGCATCTTGCCGCTGATGTGAGCCAGCACCTTGTGACCGTTCGCGAGCTCCACGCGGAACATTGCGTTCGGCAGGGGCTCGATGACCCGACCCTCGATCTCGATGGCTCCGTCTTTTTTCGGCATGTCCTCCGCTGTCCTGACGTCGGTTACTCCGGACGGCCCACAACGTCTTACACGGGCGACCGATCAAGATCAGGAAGCCCGCGCCAGCCGCGGCTCCGACTCCCACCGAAGCGCGGGGTGGGCATGCCGGAGTGGACGCTGTGCGCCGATCAGAAAGTGTACGCCCGCCTGCGGGCGGTCGCCAAACCGGCCACCCTCGGGAGCGTCGGACCACCCGAAAAGGCGACAATCAGGCATCCAGGTCACCCGCCCGGCGTTCCGGTCCGGCGGTGCCCCGACCAGGTACAGGGCAGGGCCCGCCGGCGTCGCGAACCTCCCGCCGCAGGACGGCGGGCGCCGGCGGGCCGGTGACGAGGGCGTCCCGCTCCCCGTACGCCCGCGGCGACCGCTCGTCGTGTCGGGCGGCTCCAGCCGGCCCTGTCGGATCAGACGGCCGGCGAGTCGGCGGGCTGGCGGGAGGTGACGAGTTCACCGAGCCGGGCGCGGCCGCCGTCCGGCGCGGTCAACACCCAGACGCCGTCCGGGAGCAGCGCCATCGTGTGCTCGACGTGCACCGCCATCGACCGGTCCCGGGTGACCACGGTCCAGCCGTCGGAGAGCTCCACCGTCCGGGGCGAGCCCATGGTGATCATCGGCTCGATCGCCAGCGCCATGCCCGGCACCAGGCGGGGGCCCTTGCCCGGGCGTCCGTGGTTGAGCACGTGCGGGTCCTGGTGCATCTCGGTGCCGATGCCGTGGCCGCCGTAGCCGTCGACGATGCCGTACCGGCCGCCCTTGCGGACGGCGTTCTCCACGGCGTGCGAGATGTCGGTGAGCCGGCCCCTGCCGCTGGCCGCCCCGCGGGCGGCGGCGGCGATGCCCGCCCACATGGCGTCCTCGGCCACCTCGGCCATCTTGAGCAGCGCCGGGTCGACCTCGCCCACGCCGACCGTGATCGCGGCGTCGCCGTGCCAACCGTCGAGCACCGCGCCGCAGTCGATCGAGATCAGGTCCCCGTCGCGGAGCACCTGCTGCGGTGCCGGGATGGCGTGCACGACCTGCTCGTTCACTGACGAGCAGATCGATGCCGGGAAGCCGTGGTAGCCCTTGAACGAGGGGACGGCGCCGGCCTCGCGGATGGTCGACTCGGCGATGGCGTCCAGGTCGGCGGTGCTGACCCCGGGGGCGACCGCCTCCCGCATCCGACGCAGCGCCTCGGCGACCACCAGCCCGGCGGCCCGCATCTTCTCGATCTGGTCAGGGGTCTTCAGCTGGATGTCCAGCTGGGGACGACGCATGGAGCCGTTACCTTTCGTTGCCGAAGCCGAAGAGCGGGGCACGTCGGACGTACCCCGCTCTTCGCACTCTATCCGCCGGAGCCCGGCGGGACGTCAGCCGCCGTACGACCGCAGAGCGTCGATGGCGCGGAGCGTGACGTCCTCCACCGGGCCGGTGGCGTCGATGCCCACCAGCTTGCCCTGGGCGCCGTAGTAGTCGACCAGCGGCGCGGTCTTGTCCGCGTACTCCCGCAGGCGGGTGGCGATGGTCTCCGGCTTGTCGTCGTCGCGCTGGAACAGCTCGGCGCCGCACCGGTCGCAGATGCCCTCGCGGGTGGTCGCGTCGAACTCGACGTGCCAGATCTTGCCGCAGCCCCGGCACGTACGCCGGCCGGAGAGCCGCCGGATCACCTCGTCGTCGTCGACGACGAGTTCCAGCACCAGGTCGAGCGCGGTGCCCAGGTCGGCGAGGAGCTTGTCCAGCGCGGCGGCCTGCGGCGTGGTGCGCGGGAAGCCGTCGAGCAGGAAACCCTCGGCGGCGTCCGGCTCGGCGAGCCGGTCCCGCACCATGTTGATCGTGACCTCGTCGGGCACCAGCTCGCCGGCGTCCATGTAGCGCTTCGCCTCGATCCCCAGCGGCGTGCCCTGGGAGACGTTCGACCGGAAGATGTCACCGGTCGAGATCTTCGGGACCGAGAGGTGCGCGGCGACGAACTCGGCCTGCGTACCCTTGCCCGCACCCGGCGGGCCAACCAGAACGAGTCTCATCTACCGCAGGAACCCTTCGTAGTTCCGCTGCATCAGTTGGCTCTCGATCTGCTTGGTGGTTTCCAGACCGACGCCGACCATGATCAGGACAGCGGTGCCGCCGAACGGGAAGTTCAGGTACTGCTGCTTGTCCAGCCAGATGAAGAAGAAGTTCGGCAGGATCGAGATGATGCCCAGGTAGAGGGCGCCCGGCAGAGTGATCCGGCTGAGGATGAAGTCGAGGTAGTCGGCGGTCGGCTTGCCGGGGCGGATGCCCGGCACGAAGCCGCCGTACTTCTTCATGTTGTCCGCGACCTCGGTCGGGTTGAACGTGATCGAGACGTAGAAGTACGTGAAGAAGATGATCAGCAGGAAGTAGACCGAGATGTAGATCGGGCTGGTCGGGTCGACCAGGTTGTTCTGGATCCACGCCTGGGTCTTGCCCGGGTTGGTCTGGTCGAAGAACTGCAGCGCCAACTGGGGCAGGTAGAGCAGCGACGAGCCGAAGATGACCGGGATGACACCCGCCTGGTTGACCTTCAGCGGGATGTAGGTCGAGGTGCCGCCGTACATGCGCCGGCCGATCATCCGCTTGGCGTACTGCACCGGGATCCGGCGCTGCGCCTGCTCGATGAAGGTGACCGCGGTGATGACCACCAGGACCAGCGCGATGACGAGGATGAACTTGCCCCAGCCGCCGGTCTGCTTGATCTGCCAGCCCTCGCTGGGAAGCCGGGCCGCGATCGAGGTGAAGATCAGGACGGACATGCCGTTGCCGACGCCCCGGTCGGTGATCAGCTCACCGAGCCACATCACCACGCCGGTGCCGGCGGTCATCGTCATGACCAGGAGGGTCAGCGTCAGCCAGTCCGGGATCCCGGTGCCCTCGGGGATGATCGGGAACTGGTCGCACTGGTTCTGGAACAGCTGCCCGGAGCGGGCCAGCGCCACGAACGCCGACGCCTGGAGGACGCCCAGGCCCAGCGTCAGGTAGCGGGTGTACTGGGTGATCTTCGCCTGCCCGGCCTGGCCCTCCTTGCGGAGCTGCTCGAGCCGCGGGATGACCACGGTCAGCAGCTGCAGGATGATCGACGCGGTGATGTAGGGCATGATGCCCAGCGCGAAGACCGAGAGCTGCAGCAGCGCGCCGCCGGAGAAGAGGTTGAGCAGGTTGAGGACCCCGGTGGAGCCGTTCTCCAGGGTGTCGAGGCACTTCTGCACGTTGCCGTACGAGACACCCGGGCTGGGCAGCGTAGCCCCGAGCCGGTAGACCGCGATGATGCCTACTGTGAACAGCAGCTTCTTGCGCAGGTCAGGCGTACGGAACGCACTGAGAAAGGCGGACAGCAACTTCTTCCTCCTGCGCGCGGCGGGCCGCCGGTGATCCCGGGCGGGTCGGGGTGGGTGCCGGGCGAGCGCCCGATATCCATAGCTGGGAAGGGACTCTAACAGCCCGATCCCGGTCCGGGCAGATGTGCCCGGCTACATAAACCGAATCCGATGTTACCCGGCGCACACATGCCGGGGAGACCATGGCGCCCGCCCAGTTGGGACAACTGAGCGGGCGCCATGTGTCGTACAGCTCTTACAGCTCGGTGA
The DNA here is from genome assembly GCF_055586845.1 of Micromonospora sp. NPDC049139. Classification (NCBI taxonomy): domain Bacteria; kingdom Bacillati; phylum Actinomycetota; class Actinomycetes; order Micromonosporales; family Micromonosporaceae; genus Micromonospora; species Micromonospora sp. NPDC049139. The sequence goes on from NZ_JBVJHK010000002.1 coordinate 595,353, forward strand.
CGGTGCCACCGGCGGCGGCGATCTTCTCCTTGGCCGACGCGCTGAACGCGTGCGCCGACACCTGGAGGGCGACCCCGCCGAGGTCCCCGGTGCCGAGGACCTTGACCGGCTGGCCCTTGCGGACCGCGCCGGCCTCGACGAGCTCCAGCGGGCCGACCTGGCCGCCGTTCGGGAACAGCTCGGCGAGCCGGTCCAGGTTGACCACCTGGAAGACCACCTTGAACTTGTTCTTGAAGCCCTTCATCTTCGGCAGGCGCATGTGGATGGGCATCTGCCCACCCTCGAATGCCGCCGAGATGTTCTTGCGGGCCTTGGAACCCTTGGTACCGCGACCGGCGGTCTTGCCCTTCGAGCCCTCACCGCGACCCACGCGGGTCTTCGCGGTCTTGGCACCGGGCGCCGGGCGCAGGTGGTGGACCTTGATCGTCATTACTCGACCTCCTCGACCTTCACGAGGTGGTTGACCGCGAAGATCATGCCGCGGATCTCCGGACGGTCCTCCTTGACCACCACGTCGTTGATCCGCTTGAGACCGAGCGAGCGCAGCGAGTCACGCTGGTTCTGCTTGGTCCCGATCTCGGACCGGACCTGGGTGACCTTCAGGCGAGCCATCAGGAAGCCACCCCCGCCCGCGACGCCAGCATGGCGGCCGGCGCGACGTCCTCGACCGGCAGGCCACGGCGGGCGGCGACGGCCTCGGGGGACTCGAGCCCCTTCAGCGCCGCCACCGTGGCGTGCACGATGTTGATCGGGTTCGACGAACCGAGGCTCTTGGAGAGCACGTCGTGGATACCCGCGCACTCCAGCACGGCGCGCACCGGACCACCGGCGATGACACCCGTACCGGCGGAAGCCGGCTTGAGCAGCACCACACCGGCCGCCGCCTCACCCGTCACCGGGTGCGGGATGGAGGAGGCGATCCGCGGAACCTTGAAGAAGTGCTTCTTGGCCTCCTCGACGCCCTTGGCGATCGCCGCGGGCACCTCCTTGGCCTTTCCGTAGCCCACACCGACGGTGCCGTCGCCGTCGCCCACGATCACCAGGGCGGTGAAGCTGAAGCGACGACCACCCTTCACGACCTTGGCGACGCGGTTGATCGCGACGACCCGCTCGAGGTGCGGGGTCTTCTCGACGGGCGCGTTTCCGCGGCCGCCCTCACGGCGGTTGTCGCGGCGACCACCCTCGTTGCCACCGGACCCGCCGCCACGGCGCTGTTGACCTGGCATCAGCAGCCTTCCTTCTCTCTCGTGACGGGGTTTCTAGAACTCGAGCCCGGCTTCGCGGGCGGCGTCGGCAAGCGCGGCGACCCGCCCCGCGTACCGGTTGCCACCGCGGTCGAAGACGACCTTGGAGATGCCGGCGGCCTTGGCCCGCTCGGCGAGCAGGGCGCCGACCTTGCCGGCCAGGGCGCTCTTGTCGCCCTCCGAGCCGCGCACCGAGGCGTCCAGGGTCGAGGCCGACGCCAGGGTGTGACCCTTGGTGTCGTCCACGATCTGGGCGACGATGTGCCGCAGGGAGCGGGTGACCACGAGGCGGGGACGCTCGGCGGTGCCGCTGATGTTCTTGCGGACCCGGAAGTGCCGACGCGCACGCCCGACGGCACGCTTGGCGGCGACGCCGCGGCGGCGCTTGAGCAGCGTGGCGCTCACTTCTTACCTGCCTTTCCAGCCTTGCGGCGGATGACCTCGCCCTGGTACTTCACGCCCTTGCCCTTGTAGGGCTCCGGCGGGCGGATCTTCCGGATGTTGGCGGCAACCTCACCGACGAGCTGCTTGTCGATGCCGGCCACGTGGAACAGCGTCGGCTTCTCCACCGTGAAGGTGATGCCGTCCGGCGCCGGAACCAGCACGGGGTGCGAGAACCCGAGCGCGAACTCCAGGTCCTTGCCCTTGGCGGTCACGCGGTAACCGGTGCCGGCGATCTCCAGGCTCTTGCGGTAGCCCTCGGTGACGCCGACGATCATGTTGGCGACCAGGGTACGGCTGAGGCCGTGCAGTTCCTTGGCCTTGCGCTCGTCGTTCGGGCGGTTGACGTTCAGCTGCCCGTCCTCGGCCCGGTCGATCGTGATCGGCTCGGCCAGGGTGTGCGAGAGCTCGCCCTTCGGGCCCTTGACCTTGACGGTCTGCCCGTCGATCGTGATGTCGACGCCGGCTGGCACCGGGATCGACTTACGTCCAATACGCGACATTTCTACCTGTCTCCCGTTACCAGACGAAGGCGAGGACTTCCCCGCCAACGCTCCGCTTGCGGGCCTGCCGGTCGGTGAGCAGCCCCTGGGACGTCGAAATGATCGCCACGCCCAGCCCGCCGAGCACCCGCGGGAGCCCGTCCGACTTGGCGTAAACCCGCAGACCGGGCTTGGACACGCGCTTGATGCCGGCCAGGCTCCGCTCCCGGTTCTGGCCGTACTTCAGCTCGACGACCAGTCGCTTGCCGACGGCGCCCTCCTCGGGCTCCTCGACCGACCAGGTGGCGATGTAACCCTCGGCCTTGAGGACCTCGGCGATGTTCGCCTTGATCTTCGAGTAGGGCATCGTCACCCGGTCGTGGTACGCCTGGTTGGCGTTACGCAGACGCGTGAGCATGTCTGCGATCGGGTCGGTCATCGTCATGGAATTCGTCAGCCTTTCTCGCCGGGGTTCCCGGGGCGGTGAGCCCCGGGCCTACGGCGAAGAGCAATAGCTATTACCAGGAAGCCTTGGACACGCCGGGCAGCTCACCGCGGTGGGCCATCTCCCGGATGCACACCCGGCAGAGACCGAACTTGCGGTAGACCGCCTTGGGACGCCCGCACCGCTGGCAGCGGGTGTACGCGCGAACCGAGAACTTCGGCTTCGCGGCCGCCTTGAGGATCAGCGCCTTCTTGGCCATCTCAGTTCTCCTTGAACGGGAAGCCCAGGAGCTTGAGCAGCGCCCGGCCCTCGTCGTCGGTCGTGGCGGTCGTGACCACCGTGATGTCCATGCCCCGCTGCCGATCGATCTTGTCCTGGTCGATCTCGTGGAACACCGACTGCTCGGTCAGGCCGAACGTGTAGTTGCCGTGCCCGTCGAGCTTGCGCCCGTCGAGACCGCGGAAGTCGCGGATACGCGGCAGCGCGATCGACAGCAGCCGGTCCAGGAACTCCCACATCCGGTCGCCGCGGAGGGTCACCTTCGCGCCGATCGGCATGCCCTCGCGGAGCTTGAACTGCGCGATGGACTTGGTCGCCCGCCGCACCTGCGGCTTCTGGCCGGTGATGGTGGCCAGGTCGCGGACGGCGCCGTCGATCAGCTTGGCGTCCCGGGCAGCCTCGCCGACACCCATGTTGACGACGATCTTGACCAGCCGCGGCACCTGCATCGGGTTGCCGTACTTGTGCTGCTCCTGCAGCTGGGCCACGATCTCGTTGCGGTACCGCTCCTTGAGGCGCGGCATGGTCTTGGTTTCGGTAGCCGTGGTCATCACAGGTCCTTACCGGTGCTACGCGCGATGCGGACCTTCTGGCCGTTTTCGTCGATCCGGTAACCGACGCGGGTCGGCTTGCCGTCGGAGTCCAGGACCTGCACGTTCGAGACGTGGATCGGGGCCTCCTGGGTGACGATGCCACCGGTCTTGGCGCCACGCTGGGTGGTGCTGATGCGGGTGTGCTTCTTGACCCGGTTCACGCCCTCGACCAGGACCTTGTCCTGCCGCGGGTAGGCCGCGATGACCTTGCCCTTGGCACCCTTGTCCTTGCCGGCGATGACGACGACCGTGTCGCCCTTCTTGACCTTCACGGTCACAACACCTCCGGCGCGAGAGAGATGATCTTCATGAACCGCTTGTCCCGCAGCTCCCGACCCACCGGGCCGAAGATACGGGTGCCGCGCGGGTCCCCGCCGTCCTTGATGATGACGGCGGCGTTCTCGTCGAAACGGATGTACGAACCGTCCGGCCGCCGCCTCTCCTTGGCGGTGCGAACGACGACGGCCTTGACGACGTCGCCCTTCTTCACACCGGCACCCGGGATCGCGTCCTTGACGGTGGCCACGATGACGTCGCCGATGCTCGCGTAGCGCCGACCGGAGCCACCGAGAACCCGGATGCACAGGATCTCCCGAGCACCCGTGTTGTCGGCGACGCGCAGTCGCGACTCCTGCTGAATCACGTCTATCTCCTATGTCTGCCGGTTCTCCGGCCGCACGGGGCGGCCGGAGCCTGGCGGAACCCGCGCCCGACTGACGCCGGGCGAGCTTGAGCCTTCGCTACTTGGCCTTTTCCAGGATCTCCACGAGCCGCCACCGCTTGGTGGCGGACAGCGGCCGGGTCTCCATGATCAGGACCCGGTCGCCGATGCCGGCGGTGTTCTGCTCGTCGTGCACCTTCAGCTTGCTGGTACGGCGCATGATCTTGCCGTACAGCGCGTGCTTGACCCGGTCCTCGACCTCGACGACGACGGTCTTTTCCATCTTGTCGCTGACCACGAGGCCCTCACGCACCTTGCGGCGGGCCCGCGCGGCGGCGGTGGTGTTCTCGCTCATGATGCAGTCACCTCAGTCGGCGCGGCCGAGAGACCCAGCTCGCGCTCACGCATGATCGTGTAGATCCGGGCGATCTCCCGACGGATGACCTGCAGCCGCCGGTTGTTGTCCAGCTGCCCGGTTGCGGCCTGCACGCGGAGGTTGAACAGCTCCGCCTTGGCCTCACGCAGCTTCGTGACCAGCTCCTCCTCGGAGAGCTCACGCAGCTCGGAAGGCTTGACGCCCGCTGCCATCAGGATTCACCCACTTCGCGCGTAACAATCCGGCACTTCATCGGGAGCTTGTGGATCGCGCGACGCATCGCCTCTCGCGCGATCTGCTCGTTGGGGAAGGACATCTCGAAGAGGACCCGCCCCGGCTTCACGTTGGCGACCCACCACTCGGGCGAACCCTTACCGGAACCCATCCGGGTCTCGGCCGGCTTCTTGGTGAGGGCCTGGTCCGGGAAGATCGTGATCCAGACCTTGCCACCACGCTTGATGTGGCGGGTCATCGCGATACGCGCCGACTCGATCTGGCGGTTGGTCACGTACGCCGGCTCGAGAGCCTGGATCCCGAACTCGCCGAACACCACCCGGTTACCACCCTTGGACGCGCCGTGGCGGTCCGGGTGGTGCGGCTTGCGGAAGCCCTTCGGGGGCTTGCGCGGCATCAGCATCTGTCAGCCCTCCTGCTGCGTTTCTGCCGCGGCGGAGACGGCGGCGGGATCCACCGCGTCACCACTCGGCGTCTCGGCCTGCTGCGCGATGGTGGTCGCGGCGGCCCGGCCGGCCTCGGTGCCGCCGGCGGTCGTGCCGGACGAGCCGGACCGACCACGGCGCGGCCGCTCGGGGCGGTCGCCGCGCTCACGGCGCGGGCGCGACGGAGCCTCGGCCGGGGTCTCCCGACCCGGCACCGCGTCGCCCTTGTAGATCCAGACCTTCACGCCGATCCGGCCGAAGGTGGTACGGGCCTCGAAGAAGCCGTACTCGATGTTGGCCCGCAGCGTGTGCAGCGGGACCCGGCCCTCGCGGTAGAACTCGGTCCGGCTCATCTCGGCGCCGCCGAGACGGCCCGAGACCTGGACCCGGATGCCCTTGCAGACCGGGTTCTTCATCGCGGACTGCATGGCCTTGCGCATCGCCCGACGGAAGCTGACCCGGCTGGACAGCTGCTCGGCGACGCCCTGGGCGACGAGCTGCGCGTCCGACTCGGGGCTCTTCACCTCGATGATGTTCAGCTGGACCTGCTTGCCGGTCAGCTTCTCGAGCTCGCCACGGATCCGGTCGGCCTCCGCACCCTTGCGGCCGATGACGATGCCCGGCCGGGCGGTGTGGATGTCGACGCGGACCCGGTCCCGGGTGCGCTCGATGTCGACCTTGGAGATGCCGGCACGCTCGAGGCCCTTGGACATCATGCGGCGGATCTTGACGTCCTCGCCGATGTAGTCCTTGTAGAGCTTGTCCGCGAACCAGCGGGACTTCCAGTCGGTCGAGATGCCGAGCCGGAACCCGTGCGGGTGAACCTTCTGACCCATTACTCGGCGCCCTCCGTCTTGCTCTGCGTCTCAGCCGGCTCCGCCTGCTTCGCCGGGGCCGCCTTCTTCGCCGCGGCCTTCTTCGGCGCGGCCGGCGCCACGGCCTCGACCGCGACGGTGATGTGGCAGGTGCGCTTGCGGATCCGGTACGCCCGGCCCTGCGCCCGCGGCTGGAACCGCTTCATGGTCGGGCCCTCGTCCACGTACGCCTCGCTGACGAGCAGCGCGTCGGGGTCCAGCCGCTCGTTGTTCTCCGCGTTGGCGATCGCGCTCGCGAGCACCTTATACACCTGCTCGCTCGCAGCCTGCGGCGCGAACTGCAGCACCGTGAGCGCCTCCTTCGCGGGCAGGCCGCGGACGAGGTTGACCACCCGGCGCGCCTTCATCGGCGAGATGCGCACGTGCCGCGCAACCGCCCGCGCGCCCGGAAGCACCGGAGCGTCGCCCTTTCCTGGCATCGCTGTAACCCCTTGTTCCTCTATCCGTATGCCCGCGGCGTCAGCGCCGACGGCTCTTCCGGTCGTCCTTCTCGTGACCCTTGAACGTGCGGGTCAGCGCGAACTCGCCGAGCTTGTGCCCGACCATCGCCTCGGTCACGAACACCGGGACGTGCTTGCGTCCGTCGTGCACGGCGATCGTGTGACCCAGCATCTCCGGGATGATCGTCGAGCGCCGCGACCAGGTCTTGATGACGTTCTTCGAGCCCTTGTCGTTCTGCGTCTCCACCTTCTTGAGCAGGTGGTCGTCGACGAACGGGCCCTTCTTCAGGCTGCGAGGCATGTCTTATCTCCCTCAGCCGCGCTTACGCGTGGCGTAGCGGCGGCGGACGATCAGCCGGTCACTCGGCTGGCCCTTACGACGGGTGCGGCCCTCGGGCTTACCCTGCGGGTTGACCGGGTGGCGACCGCCGGAGGTCTTACCCTCACCACCACCGTGCGGGTGGTCGACCGGGTTCATCGCGACACCACGGACGGTCGGGCGCTTGCCCTTCCACCGCATCCGGCCGGCCTTGCCCCAGTTGATGTTCGACTGGTCGGCGTTGCCGATCTCGCCGATGCTGGCGCGGCAGCGGACGTCGACCCGCCGGATCTCACCGGACGGCATGCGCAGGGTCGCGTACGCGCCCTCGCGGCCGAGCAGCTGGATGCCGACGCCGGCCGAGCGGGCCAGCTTGGCGCCGCCGCCCGGGCGCAGCTCCACGTTGTGGATGGTGGTACCGACCGGGATGTTGCGCAGCGGCAGGTTGTTGCCCGGCTTGATGTCGGCGCCCGGACCGGACTCGACCACGTCGCCCTGCTTCAGGTCCTTCGGCGCGATGATGTAGCGCTTCTCGCCGTCGGCGTAGTGCAGCAGCGCGATGCGCGCGGTGCGGTTCGGGTCGTACTCGATGTGGGCGACCTTCGCCGGCACGCCGTCCTTGTCGACCCGCTTGAAGTCGATCAGACGGTACTGGCGCTTGTGACCGCCACCGTGGTGCCGCGTGGTGATCCGGCCGTGGGCGTTGCGTCCGCCCTTCTTCGGCAGCGGAGCCAGCAGCGACTTCTCGGGCGTCGACCGGGTGATCTCGGCGAAGTCGGCGACGCTCGAGCCACGCCGGCCCGGCGTCGTCGGCTTGTACTTACGGATAGCCATTGTCTACACCCCTCAGCTGACCGGGCCGCCGAAGGCCTCGATACGGTCACCGTCAGCCAGCTTCACCATCGCCCGCTTGGTGTCCTTGCGCTTGCCGAACCCGGTGCGGGTCCGCTTGCGCTTGCCCTCGCGGTTGAGCGTGTTGACCGTCAGGACGCGGACGTTGAAGATCTGCTGGATAGCGATCTTGATCTCGGTCTTGTTCGCGTCCGGGTGCACCAGGAAGGTGTACCAGTTGCGGTTCAGCTCGCTGTAGCTCTTCTCCGAGACGACCGGCGCCACGATGATGTCGCGCGGGTCGGCGATCGTGCTCACTTGCCACCCTCCTCGGTGGTCTCGGCGGGAACACCGAGGAACTCGTCCAGGGCGTCCTTCGTGAAGACCACGTCGTCGGCCACCAGCACGTCGTACGTGTTGAGCTGGCCGGCCTCGATCAGGTGCACCCGCGGCTCATTGCGCAGCGACACCCAGTTCAGCTCGTCGGTGCTGCTCAGCACGACCAGGACCCGGCGGGCCTCGGTCAGCTTGGCCAGCGTGGCCAGGGCGGCCTTGGTCGACGGCTTCTCGCCCGGGACGAACGCCTCGACGACGTGCACCTGCCCGGCGCGGGCCCGGTCCGACAGGGCGCCACGCAGGGCGGCGGCCTTCATCTTCTTCGGGGTGCGCTGGCTGTAGTCGCGCGGCACGGGACCGTGCACCACGCCACCGCCGGCGAACTGCGGCGCGCGGATCGAGCCCTGCCGGGCACGACCGGTGCCCTTCTGCTTGTACGGCTTCTTGCCGCCACCGGCGACCTCGCCGCGGGTCTTGACCTTGTGCGTGCCCTGCCGGGCCGCCGCGAGCTGGGCCACCACGACCTGGTGCATCAGCGCGACGTTGGCCTGGACGTCGAAGATGTCGGCGGGCAGCTCGACGGAGCCGCTCTTGTTGCCTTCGACGGAGAGGACGTCAACGGTGGTCACTTGGCCACACCGCCCTTCTTCACCTTGGTCTTGGCCGCGGTGCGGACCAGGACCAGCGCGCCCTTGGGGCCGGGAATGGCGCCGCGGACGAGCAGGAGGTTGTTCTCGGTGTCGACCGCCTGGACGGTCAGGTTCTGGACGGTGTAGCGCACGCCACCCATCCGGCCGGCCATCCGGGTGCCCTTGAAGACACGACCCGGGGTGGCGCAGGCGCCGATGGAGCCCGGCGAGCGGTGCTTGCGCTCGACGCCGTGGCTGGCGCGCAGACCGTGGAAGCCGTGACGCTTCATCGGGCCGGCGTAGCCCTTGCCCTTGGTCTTGCCGGTCACGTCGATCGAGACACCGGCCGGGAACTCCTCGACCGTGATCTCCTGGCCGAGCGAGTAGTCCGCCGCGTCGGCGGTGCGCAGCTCGACGATGTGCCGGCGCGGCGCGACGTCGGCCTTCGCGTAGTGCCCGCTGATCGGCTTCTTGACCTTGCGCGGGTCGATCGTGCCGTACGCCAGCTGGACCGCGGAGTAACCGTCCTTGTCGGCGCTACGAACCTGGCTGATGACGCACGGGCCGGCCTGAACCACGGTCACCGGGACAACGCGGTTGTTGTCCCAGACCTGGGTCATGCCGAGCTTTGCGCCCAGGATCCCCTTGACTTGCCTGTCCATTTGTCCGGTCCCTACAGCTTGATCTCGATGTCGACGCCAGCCGGCAGGTCGAGGCGCATGAGCGAGTCGACCGTCTTCGGGGTCGGGTCGATGATGTCGATCAGCCGCTTGTGCGTGCGCATCTCGAAGTGCTCGCGCGAGTCCTTGTACTTGTGCGGCGAGCGGATAACGCAGAAACGGTTGATCTCCGTGGGCAGCGGCACCGGGCCTGCGACCTGCGCCCCGGTACGCGTCACCGTCTCGACGATCTTCCGAGCCGAGGAGTCGACGACCTCGTGGTCATAGGCCTTGAGCCGGATGCGGATCTTCTGTCCCGCCATGGTGGCTTCTGTTCCTTCTCTCGATGCCGCTGTGTTGCGGGCGCCTGTACCGGCTGGTACAGGCCCACTTCGCCGACCCCCGCGGTCGGGCGTGTCGCGCCCTCGGGCCAGGCTCCGCCCCGGGACTCCGGAGCGATTCTGACCGCGCGGTGGGTCAAGGCGCCGATCGCGCTACCGCGACCTGAACGCCGTGCGAGGGTGGTTGGCGGACGGGCCGCCAACCACCCTACGCCCGACTGTCCTGCAGCCCGGAGGTTCGACGAAAGCCGAACACGGGCAGCGAACTGTCGTTACGCAACCTGACTAGTATGCCGCACGACCGGCGGCGGGTCTAATCGGGGTTACCTAGCTCACTTGATGATCTTGGTGACGAACCCGGCGCCGACGGTGCGGCCACCCTCGCGGATCGCGAACTTGAGGTTCTCCTCCATGGCGATGGGCTGGATCAGCTTCACCGTCATGGTGGTGTTGTCACCCGGCATGACCATCTCGGTGCCCTCGGGGAGCGTGACGACACCGGTGACGTCCGTGGTCCGGAAGTAGAACTGCGGACGGTAGTTCTGGAAGAACGGGGTGTGCCGGCCGCCCTCCTCCTTGGAGAGGATGTAGACCGTCGCCTCGAACTCCGTGTGCGGGGTCGTGGTGCCCGGCTTGATGACGACCATGCCGCGCTCGACGTCCTCGCGCTTGATGCCACGCAGCAGCAGACCGACGTTCTCACCCGCGCGGGCCTCGTCGAGCAGCTTGCGGAACATCTCGATGCCGGTGCAGGTGGTCTTCATCGACTTCTCGCGGATGCCGACGATCTCCACCTCCTCGTTCGGCTTGAGGATGCCACGCTCGGCGCGGCCGGTGACCACGGTGCCGCGGCCGGTGATCGTGAAGACGTCCTCGATCGGCATGAGGAACGGCTTCTCGGTCTCGCGCTCCGGCTGCGGGATCGCGGTGTCGACAGCGGTCATCAGGTCCAGCAGCTTGCCGGTCCACTCGGGGTCACCCTCGAGGGCCTTCAGCGCCGAGACCCGGACGACCGGCAGGTCGTCACCCGGGTACTCCTGCGACGAGAGCAGCTCGCGGACCTCGAGCTCGACGAGCTCCAGGAGCTCCTCGTCGTCGACCATGTCGCTCTTGTTGAGCGCCACGACGATGTAGGGCACGCCGACCTGGCGGGCCAGCAGCACGTGCTCGCGGGTCTGCGGCATCGGGCCGTCGGTCGCCGCGACCACCAGGATCGCGCCGTCCATCTGCGCGGCACCGGTGATCATGTTCTTGATGTAGTCGGCGTGACCGGGGCAGTCGACGTGCGCGTAGTGCCGCGCCTCGGTCTGGTACTCGACGTGCGCGATGGAGATCGTGATGCCGCGGGCCTTCTCCTCCGGCGCCTTGTCGATCTCGTCGAACGGCGTGTACGGGTTCAGGTCCGGGTACTGGTCGTGCAGGACCTTGGTGATGGCCGCCGTCAGCGTCGTCTTACCGTGGTCGATGTGACCAATGGTGCCGATGTTGACGTGCGGCTTAGTCCGCTCGAACTTCGCCTTCGCCACTGGTGTCCTCCTGTGGACTTCTTGGTTCGTTCGCCCCGGCGCGCCGGTCGGCGCTTAGGACTCTGTCGACAGCCTTTCCGGCCTGGCGGCCGGAGAGCTTTGGTGGGTTCTGCGGCGATGAAGCCTACAGGCCCGGTCTCACGCATCCCGACCGAGGTGGCCGCGGGCGGGGAGCACCCTCCCGCGACCGCCCCGGATCATCGGAGCACGTCAGGTGAGGTCACTCACCCGTCGCCTTGGCGATGATCTCCTTCGCGACCGAGGCCGGAACCTCGGCGTAGGAGTCGAACTGCATGCTGTAGCTAGCCCGGCCCTGGGTCTTCGACCGCAGGTCGCCGACGTAGCCGAACATCTCCGACAACGGCACCAGGGCCCGGACGACGCGGGCGCCGCTGCGCTCCTCCATCGCCTGGATGATGCCACGGCGGGAGTTGAGGTCGCCGATGACGTCACCCATGTTCTCCTCGGGAGTGGTGACCTCAACGGCCATCATCGGCTCGAGCAGCGCGGGGTCGGCCTTGCGGGCCGCCTCCTTCATCGCCATCGAGCCGGCGATCTTGAATGCCATTTCCGACGAGTCGACCTCGTGGTACTGGCCGTCCACCAGGGTGAGCTTGACGCCCACCAGGGGGAAGCCGGCGAGGATGCCGTACTGCATGGCGTCCTGCGCACCCGCGTCCACCGACGGGATGAACTCCCGGGGGATGCGGCCACCGGTCACGGCGTTGGCGAACTCGTAGGTCGGGGCGTCGTTGCCCAGCGGCAGCGGCTCCAGGCTGATGATCACCCGGGCGTACTGGCCGGAACCGCCGGTCTGCTTCTTGTGGGTGTACTCGACCTTCTCCACCTTGCGGCGGATGGTCTCGCGGTACGCCACCTGCGGCTTACCGATGTTGGCCTCGACGTTGAACTCGCGGCGCATCCGGTCGACCAGGATGTCCAGGTGCAGCTCGCCCATGCCGGAGATGACCGTCTGGCCGGTCTGGTCGTCCAGCTTGACGCGGAAGGTCGGGTCCTCCTCGGCCAGCCGCTGGATGGCGGTGCTGAGCTTCTCCTGGTCGGCCTTGGTCTTCGGCTCGATGGCGACCTCGATGACCGGCTCCGGGAAGGTCATCGACTCCAGGATGACCGGGTTCGCCGAGTCGCACAGGGTGTCACCGGTGGTGGTCTGCTTGAGACCCTGCACCGCGATGATGTCGCCGGCCTGGGCCGAGCTGCGCTCTTCCCGCTTGTTGGCGTGCATCTGGTAGATCTTGCCGATCCGCTCCTTGCGGTCCTTGGTGGAGTTGACCACCTGGGAGCCGGACTCGAGCGTGCCGGAGTAGATCCGGACGTAGGTGAGCTTGCCGAGGTGCTTGTCCGTCTGGATCTTGAAGGCCAGGCCGGAGAACGGCTCCGAGACGGACGGCTTGCGCTGCATCGGCGTCTCGCCGTCGGTGGCCGTGCCCTCGATCGCCGGGATGTCCAGCGGCGACGGCAGGTACGCGATGACCGCGTCCAGCATCGGCTGGATGCCCTTGTTCTTGAAGGCGGTGCCGGTGAGGACCGGGTTGGCCTTGCCGGCGATGGTGGCCCGACGGATGGCGGCCTTGATCTCCTCGACGGAGATCTCCTCGCCCTCCAGGTACTTCTCCATCACCGCGTCGTCGACGTCGGCCAGGGTCTCCATCAGCTTCTCGCGCCACTCGGCGGCGGAGTCGGCGAGGTCGGCCGGGATCTCCTCGACCGCGTAGTCCTCACCCTTCTGGGTCTCCCCGCGCCAGGTCAGCGCCCGCATCTCGACCAGGTCGACCACACCGATGAAGTCGGACTCGGCGCCGATCGGGATCTGGAGCACCAGCGGGGTGGCGTTGAGCCGGTCGATCATCATCTGCACGCAGCGGAAGAAGTCGGCACCGGTCCGGTCGAGCTTGTTGACGAAGCACATCCGGGGGACGTTGTACTTGTCCGCCTGCCGCCAGACGTTCTCCGTCTGCGGCTCCACGCCGGCGACGCCGTCGTAGACCGCGACCGCGCCGTCCAGCACCCGCAGCGACCGCTCGACCTCGACCGTGAAGTCGACGTGGCCGGGCGTGTCGATGATCTGGATCGTGTGGCCCTTCCACTCACACTTGGTAGCAGCGGAGGTGATGGTGATACCACGCTCCTGCTCCTGCTCCATCCAGTCCATGACGGCACCGCCCTCGTGGACCTCACCGATCTTGTACGTGATGCCGGTGTAGAACAGGATCCGCTCGGTGGTGGTGGTCTTACCGGCATCGATGTGGGCCATGATGCCGATGTTGCGTACGTTGGCGAGCGCGTCTGCGGCGGCCACTTCAATCCCTACTTATCGTCGTCTCGACACAACTGGTGGCGGTTCCGGCGTCACGCGGACGCCGGAACCAGGGTGTTACCAGCGGTAGTGCGCGAAGGCCTTGTTGGACTCGGCCATCTTGTGCGTGTCCTCGCGCCGCTTGACGGCGGCGCCGAGGCCGTTGCTCGCGTCCAGCAGCTCGTTCATCAGCCGCTCGACCATGGTCTTCTCGCGACGGGCGCGGGAGTAGGTGACCAGCCAACGCAGGCCCAGGGTGGTCGCCCGGGCCGGGCGGACCTCGACCGGGACCTGGTAGGTGGCGCCACCGACGCGGCGGCTGCGCACCTCGAGGGTCGGCTTGACGTTGTCCATCGCCCGCTTGAGGGTGACGACCGGGTCGGTGCCGGACTTCTCGCGGCAGCCCTCGAGGGCCGCGTAGACGATGCGCTCGGCGAGCTGACGCTTACCACGCAGCAGGATCTTGTTCACCAGCTGGGTGACCAGCGGCGAGTTGTACACCGGGTCAGCGACCAGCGGCTTCCGCGGAGCGGGTCCCTTACGCGGCATCTCAGCTCTTCTCCTTCTTCGCGCCGTAACGGCTGCGAGCCTGCTTGCGGTTGCGGACACCCTGGGTGTCCAGCGAGCCGCGAACGATCTTGTACCGCACGCCGGGGAGGTCCTTCACACGGCCGCCGCGGACGAGCACGATCGAGTGCTCCTGCAGGTTGTGGCCGACGCCCGGGATGTAGGCGGTCACCTCGATCTGGCTGCTGAGCTTGACACGAGCGACCTTGCGGAGCGCCGAGTTCGGCTTCTTCGGGGTGGTGGTGTACACGCGGGTGCACACGCCGCGCCGCTGGGGAGACCCCTTGAGCGCCGGGGTCTTCGTCTTGGTCGTCTTGGCCTGACGGCCCTTTCGGACCAACTGCTGAATGGTGGGCACCGGGCTTCTCCGCTCCCTTCGGCCGCTGTGTGGCGGCCGCGCCTTCTGCCGTAGCCGACCTGATGACCGGCTCTCCTACATTCCGACCAGGGCCACCTCGCGGAGGTCCCGGCACCCGCGGTCGGGCGTGTCGCCCAGCTCACGGTCCCGGCGTCGGCGCTCACGCGTGTCGACCGGGGTCTTTCACCGGCACACGGCAGGCCGCGCGCCGGGTCTTTGGCTTTGTCGTGCTCCCGCGCGATCTCCGGCTCGCCGGATCCAGCGCACGCACGAGTTGCCCGGGCCTGCCCGGGCACAAGGGGAAAGAGTACCTACCACAACCGCACAGGTCAAAACGGAGTGGCCGGCGTAGCGTCTCACCCGCCCGCCGATCGAACCCGTCGCGCCTGCCCGCCCGTGATGGGCACCTACGGTCACAAGTGTACCGGCTTCCCCAGGAACCGGCCCGTCGACCCCGGGGCGGCTCCGCTCACGCCCGGCCGTCGCGGCTCCGCGTCACGCCAGCGCCACCAGCAACGCCAGCCCCAGCCCGAGCAGGCTGAGCAGCAGTCCCGCTCCGCCGCAGCTCACGCCGGCCACCGCCAGCCCCCGCCCGGTGAACCGGACCGCCGGCGGCGGCGCCGCACGGCGGATCTGTCGCAGCCCGAACAGGCCGGCGACGACCGCGCCCGCCCCCGACAGGACGCCCAGCACGGTGAAGGCGCCGGCCGCCCAGGCGCCGCCCATGCCGGCGACCGCGCCGAAGCAGACCACCAGCAGCGCGACGAGGATCGAGACGATCCCGGCCACCAGGGAACCGACGGCGAGGCCGGAGGTGACCGGGGGCACGTCCAGGTGCACCACGCCGAACGGCGTGCCGGCGACCGCCTCGACCCGCTTCGGCGGCCGACCCGGCTCCCGCGGCGGCGGAGGCGTCGGTGCCGGGAAGGCGGAGCCGCCACCCCAGCCGGGACCCGAACCGGGAGCCGTGCCCGGAGGCGTGCCGGGACCCGGGCCTGGAGCCGCCCCGGGAGGCGTGCCGGGACCCGGGCCCGAAGGCGTGCCCCAGCCGACGGCCGTGGGCGGTGGCGGGTATCCCGTCGGGGCGGACGGGGCAGCCGCGTCGGGCCGCGCCCACTGCCCCGCGTCGGACGGGGCGGCGTCCGGGTGCGTGGCGGGGGGCGCCGCGGGGTCGCTGCCCGGGAAGCGCGCCGGTTCCGTCACGGGTCCTCCTGTCGACGTCTCGGCGTCCACCGCCGCGCGACGGACACCGGGCCAGGCTACCGCCGGCGGGCGGACGGCCCACTCCCGGCGGGACCCGTTCCCCCGGGCGGTCAGTCCACGTTCGGCGCGAAGTCCTGCCCGTAGGGCGCGTCGGCGAGGCGGACCACCCCGACCACCACCGCGGCCACCACGGTGACCGCGGCCAGGACCAGGCCCGTCCAGGCCAGCCGCTCCCCCTGGCGCAGCCAGGCCGCACCGGTCAGGAAACCCCCCGACGCGTACGCCTCCCGGCGCGCCTGCCGGGCGAGCTGGAGCGCCACCGTGGCGGGCACCACGCCGCCGACGAACAGGCCGGTCAGCGCGCCGATCAGGCCCAGCGCGAAGACCGCCTTCGCCTTGGTGGCCCGGGCCGGGTCCGGGTCGAGCGGGTGGCGCGGCGGCACCGGCGGGGCGACGGGCGCCTGCCCGGGTGCGGTCGTCATGCCCTCCATCATGCCCCGGCCCCGCCGGATCGGGCCGGCCGATCCCGGGACACGACGAGGCCCCCGGCGGCTGCCGGGGGCCTCGTCGTCCGTGCTGTTTAGCGGTACGACCCGAAGTCGAAGTCGTCCAGCGGAACCGCCTGGCCGCTGGCCGGCCCGAAGCCGTAGTCGGTCTCCGGGTAGCCGGTCATCGAGTAGACCTTGGCCTTCGCCTCCTCGGTCGGCTCGACCCGGACGTTGCGGTACTTGCTGATGCCCGTACCGGCCGGGATGAGCTTACCGATGATCACGTTCTCCTTGAGGCCGACGAGCGAGTCGCTGCGCGAGTTGATCGCCGCGTCGGTCAGCACCCGGGTGGTCTCCTGGAAGGAGGCCGCCGAGAGCCAGGAGTCGGTGGCCAGCGAGGCCTTGGTGATACCCATCAGCACCGGGCGACCGGCGGCGGGCTCGCCGCCCTCGGAGACGAGTCGGCGGTTCTCCGACTCGAACAGCGCCCGGTCGACCAGCACGCCCGGCAGGAACTCGGTCGAGCCGGAGTCGATGACCGTCACCCGCTTGAGCATCTGGCGGATGATGATCTCGATGTGCTTGTCGTGGATGAGCACACCCTGCGAGCGGTAGACCTCCTGGACCTCCTGGGTCAGGTGGACCTGGACCGCGCGCGGGCCGAGGATGCGCAGCAGCTCATGCGGGTCGATGGTGCCCTCGGTGAGCTTCTCGCCGACCTCGACGTGGTCGCCGTCGTGGGTCCGCAGCCGGACCCGCTTGGAGATCTTGTCGTAGACGATCTCGTCGCTACCGTCGTCCGGCACCACGATGATCTTCCGCGACCGCTCGCCGTCCTCGATCCGGATCCGACCCGGGGTGTCGGCGATGGGCGCCTTGCCCTTCGGGACCCGGGCCTCGAAGATCTCCTGGACACGGGGCAGACCCTGGGTGATGTCCTCACCCGCGACACCACCGGTGTGGAAGGTACGCATCGTCAGCTGCGTACCCGGCTCACCGATCGACTGGGCGGCGATGATGCCGACCGCCTCGCCGACGTCCACGGTCTTGCCGGTCGGCAGCGAACGGCCGTAGCACGCACCGCAGACGCCCAGCTTCGACTCGCAGGTGAGCACGCTGCGCACCCGGACCGTCTCCACCCCGGCGGCGACGATCTTGTCGACCCCGATGGAGTTGATGTCCTGACCCCGCTCGGCGACGACAGTGCCGTCCGGCCCCTTGATGTCGTCGGCCAGCGTCCGGGCATGCACGCTGGTCTCGGCGTGCTCGTGCACGACCAGCTTGCCGTCGATCCGCTCGCCGATCTGCATCGGGATGGCGCGGTCGGTGCCGCAGTCCTCCTCGCGGATGATCACGTCCTGCGAGACGTCCACCAGACGACGGGTCAGGTAACCCGAGTCGGCGGTACGCAGGGCGGTGTCCGCGAGACCCTTCCGGGCACCGTGCGTGGAGATGAAGTACTCCAGCACGGAGAGACCCTCCCGGTAGCTGGCCTTGATGGGCCGCGGGATGATCTCGCCCTTCGGGTTGGCCACCAGACCACGGATCGCCGCGATCTGCCGGAGCTGGAGCAGGTTACCGCGGGCACCCGAGTTGATCATCTTCCACAGCGGGTTCTCCTGCGGCAGCGCGGTGTCCATCTCCTTGGCGACCTCGTTGGTCGCCTTGGTCCAGATCTCGATGAGCTCGCCGCGGCGCTCCTCGGCGGTCATCAGACCACGCTGGTACTGCTTGTCGATCCGGTCGGCTTCCTTCTCGTACCGCTCCAGGATCTCCCGCTTGCGCGGCGGAGCGATGACGTCCTCCATGCCGATCGTCACGCCGGACCAGGTGGCCCAGTGGAAACCGGCCTCCTTGAGCCCGTCCAGGGTGGCGGCCAGCGCCACCTTGGGGAAGCGCTCGGCGAGGTCGTTGACGATCGCGGAGAGCTGACCCTTGCGGATCTCGTAGTTCACGAAGCGGTAGCCCTGCGGCAGCGTCTCGTTGAACAGCACCCGGCCGAGGGTGGTCTCCACGGTCAGCGGGTCGCCCTCGACCCAGCCCTCCGGGGCGGTCCACGGCTCGGCGCCGGCGCCGTTGTCGACCCCGACCACGCCACGCAGCCGGATCTTCACCGGGGCCTGCAGGTGCAGCTCGCCGTTGTCGAAGGCCATCCGGGCCTCGGCGTCCGAGCTGAACGCCCGGCCCTCGCCCCGCTCACCGGCGGTGAGGTGGGTGAGGTGGTAGAGCCCGATGACCATGTCCTGGGTGGGCATGGTGACCGGCTTGCCGTCGGCCGGCTTGAGGATGTTGTTCGACGACAGCATCAGGATCCGCGCCTCGGCCTGGGCCTCGGCGGAGAGCGGCACGTGGACCGCCATCTGGTCACCGTCGAAGTCGGCGTTGAACGCGGTGCAGACCAGCGGGTGGATCTGGATGGCCTTGCCCTCGACCAGCTGCGGCTCGAAGGCCTGGATGCCCAGCCGGTGCAGGGTCGGCGCCCGGTTCAGCAGGACGGGGTGCTCGCCGATGACCTCTTCCAGCACGTCCCACACGACCGGCCGCTGCCGCTCGACCATCCGCTTGGCGGACTTGATGTTCTGCGCGTGGTTGAGGTCCACCAGCCGCTTCATCACGAACGGCTTGAACAGCTCCAGCGCCATCTGCTTGGGCAGGCCGCACTGGTGCAGCTTGAGCTTCGGGCCGACCACGATGACCGAACGGCCGGAGTAGTCGACGCGCTTGCCCAGCAGGTTCTGGCGGAACCGGCCCTGCTTGCCCTTGAGCATGTCGGACAGCGACTTGAGCGGGCGGTTGCCCGGGCCGGTGACCGGCCGGCCGCGACGGCCGTTGTCGAACAGCGCGTCGACGGCCTCCTGGAGCATCCGCTTCTCGTTGTTGACGATGATCTCGGGCGCGCCGAGGTCGATCAGCCGCTTGAGACGGTTGTTCCGGTTGATCACGCGGCGGTACAGGTCGTTCAGGTCGGAGGTCGCGAAGCGGCCACCGTCGAGCTGCACCATCGGGCGCAGGTCCGGCGGGATGACCGGGACGCAGTCCAGCACCATGCCGAGCGGCGAGTTGCGGGTGTTCAGGAACGCCGCGACGACCTTCAGCCGCTTGAGCGCCCGGATCTTCCGCTGGCCCTTGCCGGAGCGGATGGTCTCGCGCAGGCTCTCGGCCTCGGCGTCGAGGTCCATGTTCTGGACCAGCGCCTTGATGGCCTCGGCGCCCATGCCGCCGGTGAAGTACTCGCCGAACCGGTCCCGCAGCTCGCGGTAGAGCAGTTCGTCGGTGACCAGCTGCTTCGGCTCCAGCTTGCGGAAGGTGTCGAGCACCTCGTCCAGGCGGTCGATCTCGCGCTGGGCCCGGTCGCGGATCTGGCGCATCTCGCGCTCTCCGCCCTCCTTGACCTTGCGCCGGACGTCCGCCTTGGCACCCTCGGCCTCCAGCTCGGCCAGGTCGGCCTCGAGCTTGGCGGCACGCTTCTCGATCTCCGAGTCGCGGCTGTTCTCGGCCTGCCGCTTCTCGGCCAGGATCTCGTTCTCGATCGTCGAGAGGTCGCGGTGACGCGCCTCGGCGTCCACGCTCGTCACGACGTACGAGGCGAAGTAGATGATCTTCTCGAGGTCCTTGGGGGCGAGGTCCAGCAGGTAGCCCAGCCGGCTCGGCACGCCCTTGAAGTACCAGATGTGGGTCACCGGAGCGGCGAGCTCGATGTGGCCCATGCGCTCACGGCGGACCTTCGACCGGGTCACCTCGACGCCGCAGCGCTCGCAGATGATGCCCTTGAAGCGGACCCGCTTGTACTTACCGCAGTAGCACTCCCAGTCCCGCTGCGGACCGAAGATCTTCTCGCAGAAGAGCCCGTCCTTTTCCGGCTTCAGGGTGCGGTAGTTGATCGTTTCAGGCTTCTTGACCTCGCCGTGCGACCACTGACGGATGTCGTCGGCGGTGGCGAGGCCAATGCGCAGCTCGTCGAAGAAGTTGACGTCGAGCACCATGTCCCCTATGTCGTCGTCTGTACTGCTAGCTAGTGGGTGGGGTCGGGAGCCGGCGAGCCGGCCCCCGACCGCTCACCTCAGACCTCTTCGACCGAGCTCGGCTCGCGCCGGGACAGGTCGATGCCCAGCTCCTCCGCGGCCCGGAACACCTCGTCGTCGGTCTCGCGCATCTCGAGGGCCACACCGTCGCTGGAGAGCACCTCGACGTTGAGGCACAGCGACTGCAGCTCCTTGAGCAGCACCTTGAACGACTCGGGGATGCCCGGCTCGGGGATGTTCTCGCCCTTGACGATCGCCTCGTAGACCTTGACCCGGCCGAGGACGTCGTCGGACTTGATCGTCAGCAGTTCCTGCAGGGCGTACGCGGCGCCGTACGCCTGCATCGCCCAGCACTCCATCTCACCGAAGCGCTGGCCACCGAACTGCGCCTTACCACCCAGCGGCTGCTGCGTGATCATCGAGTACGGGCCGGTCGACCGGGCGTGGATCTTGTCGTCGACCAGGTGGTTGAGCTTCAGGATGTAGATGTAGCCGACCGCGATCGGGTCCGGCAGCGGCTCGCCGGAGCGGCCGTCGAACAGCTGTGCCTTTCCGGAAGAGCCGATGAGCTGCTTGCCGTCCCGGTTGGGCAGGGTCGACGCGAGCAGGCCGGAGATCTCCTCCTCACGGGCGCCGTCGAACACCGGCGTGGCCACGTTGGTGTCCGGCTCGGACTCGTGGGCCTCGATCGAGCGGAGCTGACGCTTCCACTCGGCGTCGTCGCCGTCGACGCTCCACCCCGTCTTGGCCACCCAGCCGAGGTGGGTCTCCAGCACCTGGCCGATGTTCATCCGGCTCGGCACACCCAGCGGGTTGAGCACGATGTCGACCGGCGTGCCGTCCTCCAGGAACGGCATGTCCTCGATCGGCAGGATCTTGGAGATGACGCCCTTGTTGCCGTGCCGGCCGGCGAGCTTGTCACCGTCCTGGATCTTCCGCTTCTGGGCGACGTAGACCCGGACCAGCTCGTTGACGCCCGGCGGCAACTCGTCGCCGTCCTCGCGGGAGAAGGTACGCACGCCGATGACCGTGCCGGTCTCGCCGTGCGGCACCTTCAGCGAGGTGTCGCGGACCTCGCGCGCCTTCTCACCGAAGATCGCGCGGAGCAGCCGCTCCTCCGGGGTCAGCTCGGTCTCGCCCTTGGGCGTGACCTTGCCGACCAGGATGTCGCCGGGGACGACCTCGGCGCCGATCCGGATGATGCCGCGCTCGTCGAGGTCGGCGAGCATCTCCTCGCTGACGTTCGGGATGTCGCGGGTGATCTCCTCCGGGCCCAGCTTGGTGTCCCGGGCGTCGACCTCGTGCTCCTCGATGTGGATCGAGGTGAGCACGTCCTGCTGCACGAGGCGCTGCGACAGGATGATCGCGTCCTCGTAGTTGTGGCCCTCCCAGCACATGAACGCCACGAGCAGGTTGCGCCCGAGCGCCATCTCGCCCTCGTCGGTGCACGGACCGTCGGCGATGACCTGGCCGGCCTCGACGCGGTCGCCCTCGAAGACCACCGGCTTCTGGTTGACGCAGGAGCCGGCGTTGGAGCGGCGGAACTTGTGCAGCAGGTACGTGCGGCGGTGGCCGTCGTCCTGGTGGATGGTGATGTAGTCGGCGCAGAGGTCCTCGATGACGCCACCGACCTCGGCGACCACCACGTCACCGGCGTCGACCGCGGCACGGTATTCCATGCCGGTGCCGACCAGCGGCGACTCGGCCTTGACCAGCGGCACCGCCTGGCGCTGCATGTTCGCGCCCATGAGCGCCCGGTTGGCGTCGTCGTGCTCGAGGAACGGGATCATCGCGGTCGCGACCGAGGTCATCTGCCGCGGCGACACGTCCATGTAGTCCACGGCCGCCGGCGGGACGTCCTCGGTCTCGCCGCCCTTACGGCGGACCAGGACGCGGTCCTCGGCGAACGACCCGTCGGCCGTCAGCGGCGCGTTGGCCTGCGCCTTGACGAACCGGTCCTCCTCGTCCGCGGTCAGGTAGTCGATCTGGTCGGTGACCCGACCGTCGACGACCTTCCGGTACGGCGTCTCGATGAAGCCGAACGGGTTGACCCGGGCGAAGGTGGACAGCGCGCCGATCAGACCGATGTTCGGGCCTTCCGGCGTCTCGATCGGGCACATCCGGCCGTAGTGGGACGGGTGCACGTCGCGGACCTCGAAGCCGGCCCGCTCCCGGGACAGACCACCCGGGCCGAGCGCGCTCAGCCGGCGCCGGTGGGTCAGGCCCGCCAGCGGGTTCGTCTGGTCCATGAACTGGGACAGCTGCGAGGTGCCGAAGAACTCCTTGATCGCCGCCACGACCGGGCGGATGTTGATCAGGGTCTGCGGCGTGATCGCCTCGACGTCCTGGGTGGTCATCCGCTCGCGGACGACCCGCTCCATCCGGGACAGCCCGACCCGGACCTGGTTCTGGATCAGCTCGCCCACCGTACGCAGACGCCGGTTGCCGAAGTGGTCGATGTCGTCGGCCTCGTAGCCCTCCTCACCGGCGTGCAGCCGGCAGAGGTACTCCACGGTGGCGACGATGTCGTCCTCGGTCAGCGTGCCGGTGGTGATCGGCACGTTCAGCTCGAGCTTCTTGTTGAACTTGTAACGCCCGACCTTGGCGACGTCGTACCGCTTCGGGTTGAAGAAGAGGTTGTCGAGCAGGGTCTGGGCGTTCTCGCGGGTCGGCGGCTCGCCAGGGCGGAGCTTCCGGTAGATGTCGAGAAGCGCCTCGTCCTGGCCGGCGATGTGGTCCTTCTCGAGCGTGGTCATCATCAGCTCGGACCAGCCGAACCGCTCGCGGATCCGCTCGGCCGACCAACCGATGGCCTTGAGCAGCACCGTGACGGCCTGCCGGCGCTTGCGGTCGATGCGAACGCCGACCGTCTCGCGCTTGTCGATGTCGAACTCCAGCCAGGCACCCCGGCTGGGGATGACCTTGACGCTGGAGAGGTCGCGGTCGGAGGTCTTGTCCGGCTGCTTGTCGAAGTAGACGCCCGGGGACCGGACGAGCTGGCTGACCACGACGCGCTCGGTGCCGTTGATGATGAAGGTGCCCTTCGGCGTCATCATCGGGAAGTCACCCATGAACACCGTCTGGCTCTTGATCTCGCCGGTGGTGTTGTTGGTGAACTCCGCGGTCACGAACAGCGGGGCGCAGTAGGTCAGGTCCTTCTCCTTGCACTCCTCGATCGAGGCCTTGACCTCGTCGAAGCGCGGAGCCGAGAAGGAGAGCGACATGGTGCCGGAGAAGTCCTCAATGGGACTGATCTCGTCGAGGATCTCCGCGAGACCCGAGCGTGCGTGCGGGTCGTCCGCCGACCGGCCCTGCCAAGCCTCGTTGCCGACGAGCCAGTCGAAGGACTCGTTCTGGATGGCGAGGAGGTTGGGGACCTCGAGGTGTTCGGTGATCCTGCCGAATGAGACTCGGCGGGGAGCGAATGCGCTCGACGTACGACTGGTCTTCGCAGGGCGGGAAGCTGCCAAGATGCGTCCTTCCGAGGACCGGTGCTGCAGAACGGCTGGTACGCGTGCACTCCAATGACCCCACCAGAATTATCCGTAAACGGACATTTCCGAGCAGGGGTCAAGTCGGAAGGCAGCGCAAACTAGCAGTGTAGCCGAGAGGCTAACCGCTGTCCAGCCCACCCCGCAGGTCGTCGCGGAACGTGCCTCGGGACCCCCAGGAACCGGGTCTCACCGGGCCGCTCGGAACGCGACGTTCCTGCCGGGCCGCTCGGGTGTGGCGGCCGATGGTGCTGCCGCTGCCATTACCCAAGTGGTGGCCGTTGCAAGCGCGGAAGGTCTTGCTGGTGTCAGCGTGCCTGTCAGCCCGGGGCCGCGTCAAGGGCCGGCATCCGGGTCGCCCCGTCTTTCCCACCCACGGGCTATCGCCACGCACCGCGTACGCGCCGACGCCAGGCGTGGACGCCCTGCTCACCGCGCTGCGACCGGGGCCACCAAGACGGCGGGCGGCGATCCACTGTCGGATCACCGCCCGCCGTGACGCGGTGTGCCCCGGCTCACGTGAGCCGGACGCGCGCCTGGTCGACCTCAGGTCACTTGAGGGTGACCTTGGCGCCCTCACCCTCGAGCTTGGCCTTGGCCTTCTCGGCGGTCTCCTTGTTGGCCTTCTCCAGGACGGCCTTCGGAGCGGCCTCGACGAGGTCCTTGGCCTCCTTGAGGCCCAGGCCGGTCAGCTCGCGCACGACCTTGATGACCTGGATCTTCTTGCCGCCGTCAGCCTCGAGGATGACGTCGAACTCGTCCTTCTCCTCCTCGACCGGGGCGGCCGTGGTCGGGCCGGCCGGGCCCGCGACGGCGACCGGAGCCGCGGCGGTGACCTCGAAGGTCTCCTCGAACTGCTTCACGAACTCGGAGAGCTCGATCAGCGTCATCTCCTTGAACGCGTCGAGCAGCTCGTCGGTGCTGAGCTTCGCCATGTCTGGCGTCCTTTCCTGAATCTGTTAGGTAAGAACTGGGTGCGCCGCGGGGCCTCAGGCCGCCTCGGCGCCCTCCTTCTCGCGCTTGTCCGCCAGGGCGGCCGCCGCACGGGCGGCCTTGGAGAGCGGGGCCTGGAACAGGGCCGCGGCCTTGCTCAGGTTGCCCTTCATCGCGCCGGCCAGCTTGGCCAGCAGCACCTCACGGGACTCCAGGTCGGCGAGCTTCGTGACCTCGGCCGCGGAAATGGCCTTGCCCTCGAAGACACCGCCCTTGATGACGAGCTTCGGGTTGGCCTTCGCGAAGTCGCGAAGCCCCTTCGCCGCCTCGACGACGTCGCCCGAAACGAAAGTCAGCGCGGTAGGACCGGTGAACATCTCGTCGAGACCGGAGATGCCAGCGTCGGACGCGGCACGCTTCGCGAGCGTGTTCTTCGCGACCGTGTAGCTGGTCTCCTTACCGAGCGAGCGCCGCAGCTGGGTGAGCTGGGAAACCGTCAGACCGCGGTACTCGGTCAGCACCGTGGCACCCGCGTTGCGGAAGCTCTCGGTCAGCTCAGCGACGGCCGTGGCCTTGTCGGCCCGGATCGGCTTGTCCGCCATGTCCCTCCTCTCTCGTTGCTCGAGGCTGGTCACCGTCGTCGGCCGGAGCTTTCGACGGGAGCGGAGGCATCACGAGAACGAGAAAGCCCCGGCGCAGGGCGCACGGGGCGAGGGCCGGACGCGGGCACAGTCGGCGGACCGTGCTCAGCACCGATTTCGCTTACCGCCCTGCGCGGGTCGCCCGTCGTCGCGGGACCTTCGACCGTGCCGGGGCACGGTGACCAGCGGTCTCTGGGTGGAACTTCGCGCCAAGGTTACGCGAAGAGTGCCCTGACCACCAAATCGCCCCCCGGGTGCGCCACGTCACCCCTCCGGTGGGACCCGGGGTGCGCCGCCGGTCAGGGCCGGGTGCGACGCCGCCACAGGTAGGCCGCCCCGGCGCTCGCGCTCCACGCCGCGGCCCAGCCGGTCAGCAGCGCCACGGTCGGCGCGGCCAGGTCGCCGGCGGCGGCCCGCGCGGTCGCCATCACCGGCGGCGCCAACCAGGGCGCCACCGAGCCGCTCAGGCCGAGGGCGACCGCGCCGACCCCGCCGAGCGCCAGCACCGCGACGCCGTAGCCGGCGCTGCCCGCGCAGGCGCGGCTGGCCAGCGCCCCGAGCGCCACCGCGGCGGGTACGGCCAGCAGGTGCGCCCACAGGCCGACGGCGATGCCGAGGGGCACCGAGCGGTCGTCCGGCCCCACGGGGCCGGCGACTCCGCCGACCAGCCAGGGGAAGACCAGCGCGACGACCACCGTGCCGAGCCCGGCCACGCCGGCGGCGAGCAGGCCGGCCAGCCGCTCCCGGCGCACCCCGACCAGCGCCTGGGCCAACCGGCGCTGCACGTCGGGCTCCACGTCCAGCAGCACCTTGGTCTGCCAGGCCAGCACCGGGAAGAGCACCACCGCCGAGACGCCGTACGCCTCTCCCGGCTGGGCCCGGCCGCCGCCGTAGAGGACGCCGAGGGCCACCAGGCCCGCGAGCAGCGGCGCCAAGGCCCGCCCCGTCCGCAGGAAGCCGGCCAGCCGCAGCCGGAGCAGGGCGGTCACCGCGCTCCCCCGGTGGCCGGACCGGTCGGCTCCGCCGCGCCGACCTCCGCCGTCCCCTCGGCGGTCGCGACCCCGTCCGGGGCGCCGGAAGGGGTCGGCGCCTCGGGGCGTACGCGCAGGACGTGATGGCCCTCGGCGCGCAACCGGGCGACGGTGCCGGCGACCCGCGCGGCCGGCACCGCGACCTCGACCACCACCATCGCCGCGTCGGCCGGTGGCGCACCCTCGGTGACGGTGCCGTCGGCCACCGTCCAGCGGCGGGCGCCGGGCAGCCGGGCGATCTCGCCGCGGTGGTCGCTGACCAGCACCGACCCGCCCGTTGCCAACACCTCGGCGATCACCGCGGGCACCAGCTCCCGGGTGGCGGCGTCGAGGCCCTCCCACGGCTCGTCGAGCACCAGCAGGCCGGGGGTACGCAGCATCGCCTGGGCCAGGCCGACCTTCTGGGCGGTGCCCTTGGACAGCTCCGGCAGCCGGACCCGGCGGAACCGGGCCAGGCCCAGCTGGTCGGTCCAGTGGTCGACCGCCCGGCCCGTCGCCGCCGGATCGAGGCCAGCGACCCGACCCATGGCGGTCAGGTAGCGCTCGACGGTGAAGGGCTGGTCGGCCGGGAAACGCTCCGGGACCCAACCGACATGTCGGGGCCGGTCGATCACGCGCCCCCGGCTCGGCCGCAGCACCCCGGCCGCCACCTGGAGCAGGGTCGACTTGCCCACGCCGTTGCGGCCGAGCACGACCACGACCTCACCGGAACCGACCCGCACATCCGTCTCCCGCAGCACCCACGGCCCGCGCCGCCGGTACCGCAGCCAGACGTTCTCCAGTCGCACCCGGCCGAGCATGCCACAGCGGAAAGGGAACGGGGCGCCGCCACGGTGTGGCGACGCCCCGTCACGGGTGCGGGTGCTCAGCCCTCGGCCGAGCCCTCCTGCAGGTTCTTCACCAGGTTCGGGTCGACCGGGACGCCCGGGCCCATGGTGGTGGTGAGGGTGACCTTCTTGAGGTACTTGCCCTTCGCGGCGGACGGCTTGGCCCGCAGGACCTCGTCGAGGACCGCCGCGTAGTTGTCGATCAGCTGGGTCTCGGAGAACGAGGCCTTGCCGATGATCAGGTGCAGGTTGGAGTGCTTGTCCACCCGGAAGGTGATCTTGCCGCCCTTGATGTCCGAGACGGCCTTGGTGACGTCCATGGTCACCGTGCCGGTCTTCGGGTTCGGCATGAGACCGCGCGGGCCCAGGATCCGCGCGATCCGGCCGATCTTGGCCATCTGGTCCGGCGTGGCGATCGCCGCGTCGAAGTCGAGCCAACCACCCTGGATCCGGGCGACC
Organism: Micromonospora sp. NPDC049139; assembly: GCF_055586845.1. NCBI lineage: Bacteria > Bacillati > Actinomycetota > Actinomycetes > Micromonosporales > Micromonosporaceae > Micromonospora > Micromonospora sp. NPDC049139. The sequence continues at coordinate 622,823 of NZ_JBVJHK010000002.1, forward strand.
AGCTCGTCGGTGCCCACCTCGTCCGCACCGGCGGCGACGGCCTCCTCGGCCTTCGCGCCGGCGGCGAAGACGATCACGCGGGCGGTCTTACCGGTGCCGTGCGGCAGGTTGACCGTGCCGCGGACCATCTGGTCCGCCTTGCGGGGGTCGACGCCGAGGCGCATCGCGACCTCGACCGTGGCGTCGAACTTGACGTTGGTGGTCTCCTTGGCCAGCTTCACGGCCTCGGCGGGGGTGTAGAGCTTGGACCGGTCGATGACATCGGCGGCCTTGCGGTAGCTCTTGCTGCGCTGCATGGTCTGGTAACTCCTGTGGTCTATGGCGGGCCGCGGCGTCCGCGCGCCCTCCCACGAACTGGATCTGACGGTGACCGGGGTCAGTCGGTGACGTTGAGGCCCATCGACCGGGCGGTGCCGGCGATGATCTTCTCGGCCTGGTCGATGTCGTTGGCGTTGAGGTCGGCCATCTTCTTCTCGGCGATCTCGCGCACCTGGGCGCGGGTGACCGAGCCGACCTTCTCCTTGTGCGGGACGCCCGAGCCCTTCTGCACGCCGGCGGCCTTGATCAGCAGCCGGGCGGCGGGCGGGGTCTTCAGCACGAACGTGAAGCTGCGGTCCTCGTAGACGCTGATCTCGGCGGGGACGATGTCGCCCCGCTGGGACTCGGTCTGCGCGTTGTAGGACTTGCAGAACTCCATGATGTTCACGCCGTGCTGGCCGAGCGCAGGGCCGACCGGCGGCGCCGGGGTGGCCTGGCCCGCCGGCAGCTGAAGCGTGAAAGTCTTGACGAGCTTCTTCTTCGGAGGCATGTCTCTTCCTGGGGCTTGGAACTGGGAAAGGTGCCGGCCGCGGGCGCGCACGGTCAGCGCGATGCGACAGCGGCGACGTTCTAGGGTAGCGCAGCGTCCCGCCGCCCCTCCCGCCGAGGTCGCACGGACGGGTGGAACGAGTACGCCGGCGGCGGGCCGCTGCCCACCGCCGGCGACCGGGACCTCAGATCTTGGTGACCTGGTTGAAGTTGAGCTCCACCGGCGTCTCGCGGCCGAAGATCGACACGAGCACCTTGAGCTTCTGCTGGTCGGCGTTGATCTCGCTGATCGTCGCCGGCAGCGAGGCGAAGGCACCGTCGGTGACCGTGACCGAGTCGCCGACCTCGAAGTCGAGGACCTTGATCTCGGGCTTGGCCTTCTTCTGCTCGGTCTCGACGGCCGGCGCCAGCCACTTCAGCACCTCGTCGAGGGAGAGCGGAGCCGGGCGGTCGGCCCGGTCCGTCGCGCCCACGAAGCCGGTCACGCCCGGCGTGTTGCGCACGCAGGAGTAGGACTCCGCGGTCAGCTCCATCCGGACCAGGATGTAGCCCGGGAAGACCTTGGCCTGCACCTGCGACCGCTTCCCGTTCTTGACCTCGACCTCTTCCCGGGTCGGCACCTCGACCTGGTAGATGTAGTCCTCCATGTCGAGGCTCGTGATCCGGGTCTCGAGGTTGGTCTTGACCTTGTTCTCGTAGCCGGCGTACGAGTGCACCACGTACCAGTCGCCCGGCGCGTAGCGCAGCTTCTGCCGCAGCTCGGCGACCGGGTCGTAGTCCTCGTCCGGGGCGGGCTCGGTGGTGGGGAACTCCGGCTCGCTGGCGGCCTCGACCGACTCGTCACCAGCCGCCGTCGCCACCGTGGACTGCTCGTCCGTGGTCTCGGCGGTCTCGTCGTACTCAGGCACGCTCGCTCACTTCCGTCACTATCGGCTCAGTCGGCCGGTCAGCTGGGGTTGCCGAAGACCCACAGCACGCCCTTCGCGAAGGCGTAGTCCAGGCCGGCCACGATCGTCAGCATCACCGTGACGAAGGCGACCACCACGGCCGTGTAGGTCAGCAGCTCCTTGCGGGTCGGCCAGATGACCTTACGCAGCTCGGCCACGACCTCGCGGATGAATCGGGCGATGCGGCCGAACAGACCCACGCGATCGGTGTCCGTCTTGGTCTTGGGCCGGCTGTCGGCCGACTCGGCCTTCGCCCGCGACCGCGTCGCGGTGCCGCCCCGGGAGACCGGCTCCTCGGCGTCGGTGGCGTCGTCGTCGGCCACGTCGTCGACGACCTCGTCGTGCAGACGGTCGTCGCCGGCGTCCTCGCCGCGCCGCTTCTTGTCGGCCACTTCGCCCTCCGTCGCGGGATGTCGGGTCGCACGCGGTGGGCGTGCGCAGCGCTTGGTCACGCCGGCCGGACCAACCGTCCCGCGACGGGCCGCGGCCGGTGGACCGGCCGGACGGACCCGAATGCCTCGGAACCACCCCGCCGATACCACCACCACGGGCCGGACGCCGCCCTACGGCGGCGCGACCCACGGGAACGGTCAGGCCTGAGGCGCAGGGGTGACAGGACTTGAACCTGCAGCCTGCGGTTTTGGAGACCGCTGCTCTGCCAATTGAGCTACACCCCTGTGCGGCAACGCTCACCCCGCCCGGTCACAGGACCGTGCAGGGGTCACTTGCCCCACGGCGGACCAGTGTACGGGTAGTCGCACGACTTTCCCAACCGGTCTGCCCATCGCGCGTCGCGGGCCTGGTCAGCGGGCCGTCCGGACGGTCGCCCGGGCCTGCGAGAGCACCTTCTCCCCCAGGCAGGTCGCGGTCACGTCGAGCCTGGTCAGGCCCTCCTCGGTGACCTCCCGGACGACCGCCGTGACCTCGATCTCGGTGCCCTCGTCGTCGTCTGGGACGACCACCGGCCGGGTGAAGCGGACGTTGTAGTCGACCACCGCGTCCGGCCTGCCGGCCCAATCCGTCAGCGCGCGGCCGACCAGCGCCATGGTGAACATGCCGTGGGCGATCACGCCGGGCAGACCCACCTTGGTGGCGAACCGGTCGCTCCAGTGGATCGGGTTGAAGTCCCCCGAGGCGCCGGCGTAGCGGACCAGGTCCGCGCGCGTCACCCGGAACGTCTTGGCTGGCAGCTCCATCTCAGCCCTCCCCGCGTACGACGAGCTTCGACCAGACGGTCACCACCGGCTCCCCGGCCGACGTGCCGACCTCGGTGCGGGTGGTCAGGAAGTCGTGCCCGCCGCGGCTGCTGACGTCCTCGACGACGCAGACGCAGACCAACTCGTCCCCCGCCACCACGGGGCGGGTGTAGGCGAAGCGCTGGTCGCCGTGGACGACCCGGCTGTAGTCCACGCCGAGGGCCGGGTCGTCGATGATCTGCTGGCTGGCGGCCATGCTGACCACCACGGGGAAGGTCGGCGGGGCGACCACGTCCGGGTGGCCGAGCGCGCGGGCGGCCTCCGGGTCGTGGTGGGCCGGGTCGGCGGCGCCGATCGCCGTCGCGAACTCACGGATCTTTTCTCGGCCCACCTGGTAGGGGGCGGTCGGCGGGTACGTCCGGCCGACGAAGGACGGGTCCAGGGACATGCCGCGAACCTACACGCAAAACAAGATCGCCGATCCGTACGGGGCGGCGGCGGCCGGAGCCGCGCCGTCCTGACGGACCGGCGATCGGGAAGTGCGGGGACCGGGCCGGCGGAGCCGGCCGTGGGTCAGCGGGTCTCGCGGTGGACCGTGTGCTTGCCGTCCCGCGGGCAGAACTTCTTCAGCTCGATGCGGTCCGGGTCGTTACGACGGTTCTTGCGCGTGATGTAGTTGCGCTCCTTGCACTCCACACACGCCAAAGTGATCTTCGGCCGGACATCGGTCGCCTTCGCCACGGCGGAGTGCCTTCCTCGCTACGGGTAACAACTACGGCGCATCAGCCTACGCGCTGACCACGCGGACATGCAAAGTGGGCGCCTGTGGCGCCCATCCCACCGGCCACCGGGAACAGGCCCGGTGGACGAGAGTAGCGGTGGCCGGACTTGAACCGGCGACACAGCGATTATGAGCCGCTTGCTCTACCATCTGAGCTACACCGCCGTGGCGGGTCCAGCCGGACCCTCTGAGCCCCCTTACGGAATCGAACCGTAGACCTTCTCCTTACCATGGAGACGCTCTGCCGACTGAGCTAAGGGGGCCTGCGCGATCTCCCCGGGGGGTGACGCGCAGGGGATACATTACACGGCCGTGCGGCGGAGATGAAATCGGATCCCCCAGAGCCGTATTTCCACAGCTCAGGGCACGACGCGCAGCCGGGGCAGCTCTCCGGCGGAGATCGTCTCCGGATCCACCTGGGCGCCGAACCAGGCCTCCAGCCGCTCGTACGGCAGTGGCCGGCTGAACAGGAAGCCCTGGCCGATCTCGCAGCCGATGTCCTGGAGCAGCTCCAGGGTCAGCTCGCTCTCCACGCCCTCGGCGACCACGGCCAGGCCGAACTGCTGGGAGAGGGTGACCACGGCGTTCACGATCGCCAGGTCGCCCGGGTCCGTCGCCATGCCCTGCACGAATGAGCGGTCGACCTTCACCTCGTGCACGGGCAGCCGGCGCAGGTGCGCCAGGGACGAATCCCCCGTGCCGAAGTCGTCCACCGACAGCCGTACGCCGAGGTCCCGCAGCCGCCGCAGCGTCGGGATGGGCCGGTCGGTGCCGTCCAGCACCCCGGCCTCCTTGATCTCCAGCGTGAGCCGTTGCGGCGGTACGCCGTACTCGTCGAGCAACTCCTGCACACGGGCCGGGAAGTGCTGGTCGGTGAGCGTACGGGCGGAGAGGTTGACCGCGACGGAGAGCGGCTGGCCGGCGTGCGACCAGTCCCGGCTGCGCCGCAGCCCCTCGCGGAGCACGAACTCGGTGAACCGGCCGAGCTGGCCGGTGTGCTCGGCCACCGCGACGAAGTCCTCCGGGGCGACCGACCCGTGGGCCGGGTGCTCCCACCGGGCCAGGCACTCCACGCCGACCAGCCGGCGGTCCCGCAGCGTCACCTTCGGCTGGAAGTAGACCTTCAACTCGCCGTCGTCCAGCGCCCGCCGCAGGTCACCGGCGAGGCCCAGCCGCCGCAGCGACCGGGACTCCAGCGCCGGGCTGAACAGCTGCACGCTGCCCGGCACGGACTTGGCCGCCGTCGCCGCCAGGTCCACCCGTTGCAACAGGGAGGCGGCGTCGCTGCCGTGATCCGGGTGTACGGCGACGCCGACCGCCGTGTCCACGTCCAGGGTGAGCGCGTCGAAGACCATCTCGTCGCGGATCTGCTCGCGCAACTGCGCGGCCAACTCCACCGCCGCCTCGGCGCTCTCCAGCCGCAGCGTGACCAGGAACTCGTCCCCGCCGGCTCGGCCGACCAGGGCCGACGACGGGGCGCAGGCGCGCAGCCGGTCGGCGACCTCGGCGAGGACCTTGTCGCCCGCCGCGTGCCCCAGGGACTCGTTGACCTGCCGCAGCCGGTCGACGTCGAACAGCAGGAGCGCCACCACCTCGCCGGGCGCCCGGATCTTGACCGCCTCGTCCAGCGCGCCGGTGATCCGCCGCCGGTTGGGCAGCTTGGTCAACGCGTCGTGGTACGCGTCGTGCCGCAGCCGGTCGACCAGCCGGGAATTCTCCAACGCCACCGCCGCGTGCGCCGCCACCGTCTCGAACAGGGGCACGTCGGTGCGGACGAAGTGGTTGCTGTCACCGAGGCGGTTGGCGACCTCCAGCGTCCCGATGACCGCCTGGCCGGACCGCAACGGGATGACGATCACGTCCTTGACGCGCTCCGCCGACAGCGCCGCGCGCAGGTCGCCGTCGGTCATCAGGCCCCGCCCGACGGCCACCGTACGGCCCTCGTCGCGGGCGCGTTCGCGCAGCGCGGCCGGCGTCTTGGCGAAGTCGAGCAGGCCCGGGTCGTCGTTGCGCGCGGTGAGCAGCACCTCCGGGTGCCGGCCCTGGGCGGGCAACCAGAGGGTGGCGTACTCGGCCTGCATCAGGGCCCGTACCCGCCCGAGGAGGGCGTCGGGCAGGGTGCCGTACTGACCGCTCTCGCTCACCGCGCGGCTCAGTTCGTACATGTCGGCGAGCGTGCGGTGCTGCCGGAAGAACTGGGCGTACGCCCGGTAGACGAGCGCCAGCGCGGCGACCAGGACCGCCAGCAGCAGCAACGACCACCAGGTGGCCGCGATGAGGATCAGGACGATCATCCCGCAGGCGATGTTGATCGCCGCGGCCAGCAGTCCCGGCGGGGACTTCCGGAAGACCTCGCGCCCGGCCTGCCAGCCCTGGAGCAGCGTGTGCACCCCGGCGATCGCGGTGAGGCTCACCAGGTTCACCATGCTCGCCGCGACGAACAGGGTCAGCCAGGTGGCCGGGCCCACGCCCTGCACCGGCGGGAACGCCTGGAGCACCAGGACGGCCAGCGACGAGCCGGCGGCGGCCCGGGCCACGTTGAACCAGAACTTCGTGGCGGTGGAGGGGTGCCGCAGGTGGGTGATGATCGCCGAGAGTGTGTAGATGGCGACGACCGTGAGCGGCCGGACGAGGAAGAACGCCAGGACGAGCGGGATCTCGTTGAGCGTCATCCCGATGGACTGCCGCCGGACCGTGAAGTTCAGCACCGGCATGCCGGCAGCCACCATGGCCACCAGCAGCAGCACTGCCAGTGGCCATTCGCCGAACGGCTCCGGGGCGACCAGGCCGACGACCGTGGCGCAGACGACCGCGAGCATCGCCAACGGCCCGGTGATCAGCCAGGCGTACTCCGTCGAGCGGGGACCGGTGCGGCCTCGACCCGCCATGCCGCTCCCCTCACCGGCCGCGCCGGCTCACATCATCGACGTGGTGGTTCGTCAGAGCTTGGGCATGTTCCAGACGAAATCCAACAACTGAGCGTCGCCGACGTTCGAGGCGTCACCGACGAAGACGCCACCAGCCACAGCGGCGAGTACGAAAAACGAGCCAAGCAGCCGGCCCAGCCTTCGACCAGACATGTTTGCTCCTGTCGGGGAAGTGTCACGGGGATGGTGGAGGTTCCACGATCGTGCCACAAGGCAGGTACCCAGAAAAGCCGTGCGCCTGCCGGCGGCCCGAGCGTCGGTGACGTTCCGCCGTTCGGACCACCACCCTCGTCGCAGCAGGCCAGATCACGAGCCTGCGACGGCCACCACCCACTTCGTACAGTGCCGAATACGACCTTCGGCGCATTCCGCCCGGCGACGAGGCCGGCAGGGCCGGCCGACCCTACGGCTATCGTCCATCAGTCGCCCGGGGAGCCGCACCACCCATCCGGACACGCGCCCGGGCATCGACCACCATACCCGGTCTGCGCCATCGCACCAGTGTCGAGACATGATGCGTCCGATCGGTGGAGGGCAATGCGGCTGGAGCGGCGGATCCGGACAAGCCGGTCACGAAGGGGACCGCGGGAGTGAGCGCCTCCCGCCCGGCGCCGCACGGGCTTCGCCGGCCGTCCGACGTACGTCTCCCCGTCGATGCAGTCGGCGTAGACCCGAAGGAGCACGAGGCCGTGGCCCAGACGCCGGGCAACCTCCGCCGGCGGGACGCCTATCACCAGGTTGACCAACCTCCCTGGGCAGTACACCTAGTGCGCCGGGGAGGGCGCCTCGGGAGGACGGCCGGCGGCGTGGCGGGCGTCGGCCAGGGCGACGGCGAGCAGCACGAGCGCGGCCACGACCGCAGCGGCCAGCGACGAGGCGAAATACAGGGGGACGGCGGCGACCGCCAGGGCGGCGATGGCGACGATGCGGCGGACGGAAAGTCGGTCGAACACGATGCGTTCCAGACGGATGCGGCCGTAGAGGAACAATGCCGGGCCGCCGAGGATCGCGACGAGCCACACCGCCTCGGGCCGGCCGTCCGGGTGCTGCAGTACGATCTCGAACCCGACTGCGGCGGCGACGATGCCCGCCACCATGACGACGTGGGCGGTGCCGGTGGCGCGGCCGGCGGCGTACCGGTCCCCCGCCGCGGCGACAGCTTCGGCGAGGACCTGGCCGGAGCGGTAAAAGTAGATGCGCCACAACAGCACGGTCGACAGGAACGCCACCACGAGCCCCGCGGCGGCCGCCGCGGTGACCGGCTGGTTGGTCAGCGTGAGGCCGACGGCGAGGACGGTTTCCCCGAGGGCGATCATCAGGAACTGCTGGTATCGCTCGGGCAGGTGGTGGCGGCTGTCCATGGCCCACGCACTGACCTGCGCTGGCCGGGCCATCCCCGGCACCGGCCAGCGCAACTGCCCGGCGACGATGTCAATGGTCACGGCGACCCCCCACAGGGTGGCCCGGGCGCTGCCACTGACGGCCGCGCCGGCGAGCCAGATCACCGCCGTGGCCGCGTACCACAGCACTGACCGGAGGTAGAGCCGCCGAAGGGGGTGCCCGCGCAGCGCGGGCATCAGGATGAGCGGCCGGCCGAGCTGCAGGATCACGTACGGCAGCGCGAACGCCCACCCGCGGCCCACGAACGCGTACGGCAGCGAGGTCGACATGACCAGCAATCCGAAGGCACTGGCCAGCACAATCCACTGGATCTTGCGGCGGCGGGGGTCGAACCAGCTGGTGATGTGCGCGGTCGTGATCCACAACCAGATCAGCGGCAGCGACAGCACCAGCAGGAAGGCCATCGACCGCCACCGGACGACAGCGTCTTCGCTGACGATGTCCCGCGCGACGCGGCTGACCACCCCGGCCAGGGCGAACACCAACACCAGGTCGACGAACAGTTCCAGGAAGTTGGCCTGCCGCACGTTCTCGCGACGTTGCAACAGGTCCTGACCCTCTCCACCGCCTTCCGGATGTCCCATACCGCTCATACTCACCGCCACCTGCCCGGCTCACCGGGGGTTGGACGTCGTACACCCGGAGGGAAAGCCGCACAACGGTGACCGGCAACGGCTCCTGGCCCGACCAGGATGTCGTACGAATGGGCGAACGGCACCAGGTCCGCAACGCCGACCACGATGCACCCGAAGCCTCTGACCAGCATGAACGCCGACCCAACAGGGGTACGGCGACACCGCTGCGACACAGGGGCCGCAACTTTCCCTGCAGTTCAGACCCTCGGCCTGGCGCGTCGTGATCGATCTGCGCGGCCACCATCGAACACCGCAGGTCAGTGATGCGGCGACTCTCAATCGCAACCGGGCGGCCAGGATCCTGACGAAGTCATACGTATCACCCCGACCGGCCTATCCCGCTGCAGCAGCTTGCGGACCGGCTCGGCCGTCGCCTGGCGCGTTCATCGCCCTCGCTGACGCACCTACCAGTGAGGAAGGCCGCCCGCAGGTGCCGAGACTACCGTTGTTCCAGGATGTGCGAGCCCTATACCTGGGAGGTTCGCGCACGTGCACCCGTTCGCGCCGCAGGCGCCGACACGCATACGACACAGCCAGCGAGACTGCGTGGGCCATGGCGGGACTGAGCGAGACCGACAAAAGAGGCCCCTGACCGGCGTTTTCGCTGGTCAGGGGCCTCTTTCTGCACCTGGTGGCGGGTAGAGGATCCGAACCTCTGTAGCTTTCGCGACGGATTTACAGAGAGCGCGGAATCTTGGGTGCTGCACCGCCCGTGACCAGCGGTTTTCCTGCGATCTTGAGCGCCGATCCGGTCGTGTTCCCGTGATGTTCCCGCAGCGGGAACACCGTCACCGCAGGGCGTTCCCGATCCGGTCGTTCACCCCGTCCTCTCCCCCATTGATGCAGTTCGCGTATACCCGCAGCAGGACGGCGACGCTGTGCCCCAGGCGGCGGGCTACCTCGGTCGCCGGGACACCTGCGTTGAGCCAGAGCGAGGCGGCAGCATGGCGCAGGTCGTACGGCCGGCGGGCGAGCGGTGAGGCGACCTGGGCCGGGGTGAGCGCGTTCTCGCGGGCAAGCTTCCACCAGCGGTCATAGACCGACTCAGACAGCGGACCACCGTGCAGGCCCCGGAACAGCCGACCGTCAGGAGCAGTCTCGTGGTCGGTGATGTGCCGGTGCAGCAGCGCGACGAGCTGCGACGGGATCGGCACGACACGGGTGTCCTTGCGGGCCCGATGCTTGAGGCCGCGCCGCTCGTGTGTCTGACCATCGTCAGTCCAGGCCGAGCCAGCGCGGGGAGCAGTGCCGGCCAGGGTGATTCGACCCCACCCGTATTCGATCTTCTCGTGTCGACACGCGCCGGTCGCTGGCACCGTCACGTCAGGCAGCTCGGCCCCGCAGGCGAGACAGCGGCCAGGAAGCTCACAGTCAGCGTGACGCAGGTCGGCTGCCTCCGACGGGCGAGTCCCGGCGTAGTAGAGGCAGCCGAAGAAGGCGGTCACCCGGTCGGCCCGCTTGCCGAGCGCGGTCACAGCGTCGAGCAGGGCCGCCGCTTGGGTCGGGTTGGCTACCACGCGACGGTCGACGGCGGAGGCAACCTCGGGGGCGGTCCACTGGATGCGGTCGATGGGGTTGGCGTCCAGGCGGCCGAGCTCCATCCTCGGTGTCGAACTCCCACCGAAGCGTCTTGCCCGTCTCCGAGTCCCCAGCCCTGGCAACCACGTGCCACCGGACCTCGCGGGCAAGCCACACGTCACGCCGGGTCAGTCGACCCCAGGTGCCATTCCACCATCGCGCCACCAACTCCTTGCCCACCCGATGATCGTACAAGAGTTCTAATTTGCTGGTGGTGAAGCAGCGTGAGGGGGTGGGCCGGCAGGCAGGCCAGGAGGGAACCGCGAGGGGCCGTTGATGGAGAAGGATGGCAGGCGGCATGTGCGCAGCGACATAGGCGGCCGGTGTCTACGCGAGGTGAGCGTAGCGGCACTCTGAGGCGATACCGGACGGCGAGGGCCCGGGTGGTGTTGTGTTCGTGCCGGCTAGGTCGACTCGGACGCTTCCTGTGATCTGTTGCCGAATTCGCCTGTACTAGATCAAGGCGCTCCGCGCGGCGCGGGCCGGGGCGCGGCAACCGGCTCCTACGGAGCCGCCGCCCCGGCCGCCTACGGCGCCGGGGCGGAAAGTCAGCCGGCCCGCAAACCACGCCCCGCCCCGCGCGTCACCCCTGGGCCCGTGAAGGGACCCGGTGACAAGTCCCGGACTGACCGGAACCATGCGACAGCCTCTACCTCCTGCCCCTTCCAGCCTCGTAACGCCTCACCGCGGACCGGGTCGATGGTCGGTCGGATCGAGTTGCCGAACGGAATCCGTCAGGCCGCTCACGGGTCCGAGGTGGGGAAGGGTTGGAGGTAGGAGAAGGGGCGGAGGGCGAGGGCGGGGTTGGGGTTAGAGCTGCCTCCGGCGGGGGCGCAACGACTCCAGGATGGAGTTGCCGAAGGGTTCCGGTCCGTGGGTGGTTGGGGTGGGATGCCATCCCGCCAGCCACCGACCCAGGCAAGCCGAGCAGACCAGGGCCAGGGTGTGTGGGTCGGCGGCAGATGGGATGGCAGGATCGCCAGCGCTTACTCTTGCCAGTGGAAGTACGGCGTGTCCGTCTGAAGCCAAGATGGGTCAACGCTGAGCCGCAAAATATCCCGCGCCTGCACCGCGATGACGGTTAACGGTGACGTTGAGATAATAGCTCTCTGGCGCAGCGCCTCGCCAATGGCTACGTAAAACCGCTTGCTGTCAGTGTCAGTGTCAGGAAGAAGATACACCACAACTGGTCGGAACTCCCGCTTCACCTCGCGTTCCGCAGTTGCTTTCGCCTCGTCGGCCGCCAAGATGCCCGACCAGGCCGATTGTTTCGCGCCCGCACTCCGGAGAGTTTTGACTTCGACAACCAGGCTGGGCAACTGGGGATGTGAGGAGGTGAAGACCGCGTCCATCTCTGCGCGGCCTAGACGAACGCCGCGCGCAACGTCAACTTGACCTTGGAAGGGTCTCGCTAGGCGATCTAGCAGCCGGTTCTGGTTGACGAGGTACGTCAGGAGCCCCCGGACGTTCGAAGGTGCATCAGCCGGGATCTCGAGAGACTCAGTCCAAGAAGCATCTACGTTGGATGCAGGGCGTGGGTGCGGCACTGCCGACGGCTCGGCCTCCTGAAGCTCCGACCCGACCGGTACGGCCAGCAGTTCGCCATCCTCTTCGATCTTCTCCTCTGCCACCCGCGCTTGCTCATCCGGCGACAGCTGGTGAGCGCGCATGAAGGAAGCAGCCTCCTGCGTTAACTTGCTTTCCTCGGCGGCAATGCGCTTAATCTCGGCGTCCTCTCGGCTATTCAGCACGCGCTGCCGCTTACGCCATATCGTCGCGCCACGCCACACGAGCACCAGACCGACGACCAACAATAATGCCGAGATTATCGGCCAGACTTTCAACAACCAAAGGGTCTGCTCTTGCTGGAGAGCTAAGGCTTTTTGAGAAGCAGGGTCAAGCTTCCCAATATCTTCTGCCTTGATTGTTGGGACTTTCTGGGTCCTAAGGAGGAAGATTGGGAGTGCCGCCGCAAGCCCCACTGAAAGGCCGCCAACACTGACAAGAAACTTGTGATATTCGGTGAACTGGAGGCTTGGCAGCACATCGAGGACGATACTCCACGCGGGCTCGGTGGAGGTGGTTGGACAAGCGCGCCGCCGCCGGTCAGCGTCAGCCGATCAAGCTCGTAGGGCCGGGGAGTGCCGCAGCCAAGATCATCCGTTCCCGCTATGTTCCCGCAACCAGCCACAGAGCGCCGGATCGGGCTGGACTCCGTTGGACTGAACGAGAACGGCCCCGGAGTGCGTTTCCGCAGCTCACGGGGCCGTTCGTGCACCTGGTGGCGGGTAGAGTATTCGAACCTCTGTAGCTTTCGCGACGGATTTACAGGGCGTCCGCGATCTTGGCTGGGACAACCCCGCTGAGCTGCCGCTTCTCCTTGCCAATCGGCCGTCCGACGGTGGGCCGCCCACCATCTGCCCACGTACGGAATTCTGCCCCCGGACCGCCGCTCGCACGCTACAGCGTCGTCCGGACCGACTCGATGAGATGCCAACTCGCGGTGCTCGCCGCCGTCAACGCCATGGCGGTCATCAGGAAGACCCGCAGTGAGACCGATCGTCGGCGGAGCCGTAACGCAACGAGCGCGGCTGCTGCCGCAAGAAGGAGCTGCACTGCCGCCGCCCCAAGCCTGGCCCAGACGAAGGAATCCATGGGACCGACCCAGACGAAGACGACGTGAAAGATGGCGTAGGCAGCCTCACCGGTGAGCAGCCCGAAGGCAACGCCGAGAGCAATGCTGGCATTACGGGCTGCGCCGACCCGGACGACGTGCGCGAGGCAGCCCAGGACCAGTCCGCCGAACAACGCGCCAGCCAGCCAGAAGGCAGACGCACGCGCGATGGAGTAAAGCCCGTCGGGTGGCAGCGCTGACCCCGAACCGCTGAGCCACTGCCGACTCAGCGAGGCAACGAGGCCGTAGTAGGTAAGAGTCGCCAGGGCGAGTGTTCCGACCCCAGCGACGAGAGCCGATCTCAAGGTCGGGGCGTAGTAGCTCACGGCGAGGGCCACCACGCCCCAGGCGAATCCCGAGCTGAAGGCTGGCACGAGGAACCTACCCACAGCTTCCGGCACGAGGTCGGCAGCGAAAGCCGCCATCCCCAGGGCTACTCCCGCAAGAAGCGGAGAAAGTTCACGCCGCGCCGACCGTCTGCCGACGGCCTTCAACTCCGTCACCTGGATACCGCCGGACACTCGGACATTCTCGCCTGACACGGCGGTGTCAGCGACAACGAAAACGCGTTGAATCATCCGAGCGCGTCGCCGATCTTGTCGTTCATGGTGTCGTCTCCCCCGTCGATGCAGTTGGCGTAGACGCGGAGCAGGACGGCGACGCCGTGGCCCAGGCGGCGGGCGACCTCGGTCGGCGGGACGCCAGCGTTCAGCCACAGCGAGGCCGCCGCGTGACGCAGGTCGTAGGGACGGCGTACGAGGGGCGAGGCGACCTGTGATTCGGTCAGCGCCTTCTCGCGGGCGAGCTTCCACCACCGGTCGTAGACCGACTCGGAGAGCGGCCCACCGTGCAGGCCAATCCGGGCCGACGCCGTGATTCTCGACGTGCGCGCACAGCAGCTCGACGAGCCGGGGTGGGATGGGGACCGTTCGGGTTTCCTGCCGGCCCCGGTGCTTGAGTCCGCGCCGCTCGTGGGAGCCGCCGTCATCGGTCCAGTGCGAGCCGGCGCGCGGGGCGGTTCCGGCGAGCACCAGGCGGCCCCAGCGGTATTCGACCTTCTCGTGATCGCAGGACGAGCACCTCGTCGGGCTGATCGAGGTCATACACGAGTTCCGGTAGCCGGTCGGCGGCGGGCATGGCGGTCATCGGATGATCCCGACGACCTGGGGCCGGTTGGGCTGGACGACGCCGAGCGGAGGCAGCACCGCCGACGGGGCCGGGCGGGCCGCCGGGGCGGACACGATCGGCTCAGCCGGTCGCTGCGGCTCAGGCTCGGTGACGATCTGCTCCGGGACGTCGTAGGTCCAGTCGACCGGCGGTTGGTCCGGCTCGGGAGCCGGGACGGCCGCGGGTGCGCTGGACAGGACGACCTTCACCAGGGCGAGGAACGCCAGGGACGGAACGGCCGCCACGATCCAGCCCCACACCGACGGTTCGGCTTCCGCGACCTGGGCAGCGAGGGAGAGCAGCGCGAACGCGACCAGGAGCACGCCGACCAAGCCGACGGGACGACCGTCGCGACGGCGTGCGCGGATCTCCAAGCCGAGGTAGATGGCCATCAGCTCGACCGCTACGGCGTTGGCCCAGCCGATCCAGTCGGGCTGTCCGTGGGCAACGGTCAGATCGTGGACGTGGGTGAAGGCGGCAGCGCCGGCCATGGTGCCGATGGCGAGCAGGATCAGCACCCGTACGCCGGACTCGGCCCGGTGGCGGATCATCGGCCACCCCGGGGGCTGCGGACGGTGAGGGTGATGTGAATGTGCTGCCCGTCGAGGTCGCGGCGGCGGTTGACCATGTGCGCCAGTCCGTGCAGGGCGGCGGCGAGCCGGTCCGGGGAGTCGTTCAGCTCGATGTGCAGCGGCTTGAGTCAGGACGACAATAGACCAGACGAGGATTCCAAAACGGAGACACGACGACGCCAAGTCGCCGCTGACTCAGAGCTTGCAACCCTATTCGCTGTCGAAGTCGGGACCCTCCTGTTCGAGCAACAAAGCATTACTTGAACAGATGGAGCGGTCGCGCCAGTAATCAGAACTTACCGGCTGCTTCGACCAGGGCAATAGCGTTCGTCCACGCCCTCGATGCGGCTTTAAGGCGACCCCTGGGTGGGCCACACTCTCTAACGCGTTGGCGCGCGTCCGACACTTCCCCTGTTGCTAAATGCGCAAGGGCGGCCGGTTGGCGCGTACAGTGGTAATTTTGTCGCGCCTGCGAAGGCTAGTCAGCGCCAGCGCTGGTGGCATAGCGACGCCATGGGTGCAGGGCGGCCCTCCGACCAGAAGGATCCTCCGCATCATCAGGTGACGGCCCAAGGGCGCTCACCGAATTGGACCTGCCCACCCTGGCCGACTTCAACTACAAAGGCTCAGCCGGGCTTGCTGCGCATCTAGCAAACTTCTGCATCGTTACGTGGGAACGGTACGCGTTTGGCGGCCCTCGGAGCCTCTAGCCGAAGGTCCAGTGGGGTCAGCTACGCTTGATCCAATACTCTCGCCAACTCTTGAGCCAAGTCCGTCCTGTCGTTCTCACGAAAGAGTCGTTCCAGCATGCGAACTAGATCGCGCGCGTTCTGCCTCGGAAACTGCTCGAGAAATTTTTGGATGCATTGCGCAATGACCACCCATTCACTACCAGGCGCCCACTGACTTACCGACCGCATGATCTCGTGGAAGTCGTCTGGCACCGGAAGGTTGCCATGCTTTGTGATCCAGTACAGCCGGGCTGTTGCAGGATCACAGAAAACATCGTCCCTAAGAAAGGTCAACTCGGCTCGAACTCTGTCCCTATCGAGCCTTTCCCGAGAAATCTCGCGGACCGACTCCTCATAAAGCTCAGCAGCCCTTTGGACAGCGTCAGCCACGGAGACAACGACATGAGCAGAACCAAATATTACTTGTTCCGTGGTCCCAGGGAAATCGCGGCCCAGCACATAGTTGATCTCCTGCTCTGTCGCTGAGGAGCGCAGCACATTGAAGCGCTCCGCAACTGGCTCGACTATCTGCCGTGCACGACGAGCTGCCAGAGCAACAGTTTGCTGACGACTCATCTCAGCGGCCGAACGACAAGACAACGTCACATGGACGTCGAAAGGAAAACCCTTTCGAGTGCTGTCTGCCTGATCCGTGAACTCAAAAGTCAAAGTGTCACCGAATCGAGGACGGGCCCGAATGCCAAGAAGGGCCTTTAGGTTCACGGTGTGCGAGTTGGGTCGTGAATCCCAGTAGTGCCGCTCTCATCCTTCCCGCCAAGGGACGAAACATGCCTCGTCGGAAGTAACTCGACTACCGGTGGTGGCACTACGGCACCCATATCTGCCCGCGCGATACCTTGTGATAGATCCGGTCCGGCGCTAGATAGCTGTCTGCCCACCATCGATACGTCCGGCGGCCCCGATGGCGGGGCATCACATCCGGATGAATCCTCTTCGAACCAAGACGTGGCTGCAGTGGCGGTAGTGGAGTGACTCACCGCATCATCCGTGGGGTAGTCTGTAGACCGCCCATGGAGAGTCGCGTATACAGAGGCGTCACGCTGACCTGCAGCGTAACGGTCCGCATAGAGCAGCTCGTCTAGCTCTCGACGAAGGTCCTTGCGCCCCGGGCTGAGGTTCAATGCCAGAGACCAGCGCTGCAACGAGTCGTCCAGTCGATGACGAAGCAAAGTTGGTGTGGTAGATCCATTGACTACATCTCTGAAAAGCTGGAGGACGAAACTGCGTTCATCGGTGGAGGCTAGGCACGCCTCGAACCAACTCCAAATGCTTTCGTCTAACTCATTCTCATCAACGGGCGCAGCCAGGAACGTCTGCCAGCACCTCAAAATTGCTGTCAAGTTCGCGGTTGAGCTGTTATCTCGGCCAGCTATAAGGACGGACGGCTTGTGGTGCACATCATCCATGATTGCCGCTAGCGCGCCGAAGATATGCGGACCAGCCGAGTCGTTGCCGCTACACCAGGCTTCGACCTGCTTTAGAAGGGTTGACCGCGTTGTCTTTTCATTCCACAGAGCCTTGACAGCCTCTTTAACTGCTTTAAGAACAGAAGGGTCACTCGACCTCGCCGCATGCCGAAGTCGAACCAGAGCCTTTCCGGGGTAAGCGAGTCCGAATGCCCCGGCACACACGCGGGCGCTCGCCTCTATCAATCTCGCGTCCCCTCCAGAAGCCCACAGGCGCAGCTTATGGTGCACTTTTCGATCAATTGATTGATCGAAGCACGCCAGCGACACCAACCGAATGGATTCTTCGTAGAGGGTTTCGTCACCATGCCAAGACTTGACGATTGTGTCGAGAAGATCCAGCTTGTCAAAACGGACCATGAATGCTAATGAGAACTCTACTACCCTCTTGGCTCTGGATTCCTTGCTTTCTGTCTCGCCATTGGCCGGACGGACTACGTCGTTCACTAGCCAACTAAGAAATTCGTCGCGGCAGCGCGGGCGGTCTGCCCAGAAGTACTTAACAACAGCATCTTCCCAGCCTGGACGGGTAAAAGAGACTACGTCCTCTGCCAGGTCCGCCCCGACTCGGTCGACTACTTGAAGAACGCCAACTCCCTCTTGACCGTTCGTAGAAAATTCCGCAGAAGGCTCCCCGAAATGCTTACCCAAACGTTGAGCGGCGTCGTACACGTCGCCCACAGGGGCATTACCATACGCGGCCGCGATGAGCATGAAGTTGCGCTCGAAACTACTCCTTCCAGGTTGCGAATGCCATGCAAGGAGTTCTTTGTGCCAACTGCGCCGCGCCGCAACCACGCTAAGAACGCGTCGCTGGAATATTTCGTCGCCGACTTCCAGTTCCGCAAGTGAGCGATCATGCAAGACGGCAGGAAGCTGCTCCACAGGAGCTCGGTCGGCTCGCATGATCAGTTGCATTACGCTCATCACGCCTCTGGGCGATTCATCCCTTATGAGGCGCACGATCTCATCATCACGGAGCCAGCGGTCAACGTCCCTGTTCCCGTACCGTTCGAGCCAGCCTCGCATGATTTCTGCGCCGGGGGCCGGGACAACATGGTGCGCCTTGAAAGGCGAACCAACGCCGATCCTGTCCCACTGATTTTCATCAACAACGACTACGAGCCGACCACCACTTTTGGACATGATGGCGGCCATCGAATTCAGATGGTCCCCGAATTTACTCGATACCATAAATCCTGGCGACGCTGAAGACCGTTCCCCGCTGCGCCCATCGTCGTCTGGCGGCAACTCGAGGATTGTGCAGACGTCGCTGGAATCTCTTAGTCGGTCTACGTCGATGAGGCGTTCCGCGCCGTAGCCGAGCCTCCTAAATCGCCCCAGCCCTGGCACGATCTCGCTTATGTCAGACAGCAATGCAAGGGCCGTAATCGACTTGCCGACACCCGGTGCACCGGTTACTACGACAATGGACCCAGGAGCCAGAAAGTCCAATAGGAGCTCGTAATAACTCGCCGACCGCGCAAAGATGGACCCTACCGATTGAAGCTGACTCGGCGTTATGGTCTCGGAGGCATGGTCTTTTTGGATAAACCCAAGAACTACCTGGGCCCCAATCGTGGTGCCGCCACTTTGCGTACCGACATCCACCTTGACGCTCAACTGCTTCGCCAGATCGCCAAATTCGTGAATCGCCTGTGCGAGCATCGCTGAATCACCCGATCCGATCGATGCGGGCCCCGGTGAATTCGCCCGACTCATGGACCCGCGCGACTTGGTTGTCTACTTCTGCATGACCGCCGTGGTTGATTTCACCCACATCTGCACCGACAACTCTTCCATGCACATCTTCGAGGCGGTTCTGCACCTTAAACGTTGCGTCATCGCCCTTGCCGAACTTGAATTCCTGGCCATAAACAGCGTCAAGGATCGACTTCGCTTTGCCTAGAACTATTCGGAGTTGGGCTTCCCTTCCGTCGAGGTTCTCGTAACTCTGCGAAACCTTCAGCAACGCATGCAGGATTTCGATTTCAGACTCGCGTTGCTCCACGACATCATCATTGAGTTGCAGTGGCCCGTTGACCTCAATCGATGGAGGAACTTCCGGAGCCTCCAGCGCCGGCGGTTGTTCGCCCTGTCGGCTCGAACGCCGACGCTCAAGAAAGAGGTCGAATTGATGGTAGGTGAACTTGACGCCCTCAACCAACGCAGCGCCTACCAAGACCGGGAAGGCAATCTCTTCCACTGGGTCTCCTCCCGTAGCCATATTCGTTGGGCAACCATGTAGCTTCGCTCAGACCAAACGCCACAACTGCGCGGCTCATCCCGTGCAAGCAGCTCAGTACGCGACAATACGGCACCTTTGGTTCCCCATCCTTGCCATAGATCGACGAAGATCAGACTTTTTAAGCGTCTGACCTGGGAAGACTGGCCTCGATAGGACTCGGCTCATTGGATTTGTCGAGTTGCCGACACTCGCGCTCGGGTCTGCGCGGCCAACAGCGGCAGCTGTGAGTCGTCTTCTTTGGTCCACACAACCACAAGCCCTCAACAGTGGCTGCTCACCGTCCACGGACAAAACCACCCCCGCGGCAGCAGGCGAAAGTGGGCCTTCTGCTGGAGGATCAGCGAGTCAGCGAGTCGATCAATTGCCGAATTGGTCTTTTTTGAATCAAGGCGCCGCGCTCCGCGCGGCGCGGGGGCGGTGAGCCGGCCGGCGGCAAGCCGCCCCGGCCGCCTTCGGCGCCGGCGCGGAGAGCCACCGACTGCCGCCGGACCGCCGCCCCCGAACTCAGCTGATGTACAAGAGCGGCACGAGCACGGCCAAGCGGTACGGAAGCCGAAGGGGCCGCCGTGATCGATAGTCGGGGCTTCCGACTGCCGCGCCAGTCCAACCCCGGGACTGGCTTGCCCCCGGCCTGCCTCCCGTAGTCAGCGACACGCCAGCCCGGAGTCCTCAGGCAGCCCCTATGCTCACGGCCCGCGCCAGCCCAGCAAGCGCCGCCAACACCAACAGGCGCAGCCCAGAAGAGCCCTCAGCGGCAAGATCGACCTGCCCACCATCTGCCCACAGCCAGTCGTCAACGGCTGGACTGAGCCAGACTCGGTCAGACGAACGACAACGGCCCCCGATCAGCATTCCTGCTGGTCAGGGGCCGTTCTCGCACCTGGTGGCGGGTAGAGGATTCGAACCTCTGTAGCTTTCGCGACGGATTTACAGTCCGCTCCCATTGGCCGCTCGGGCAACCCGCCAGGGCACCCCACCGCGTCGTAACGCGGTAGCGGAAGCAAGGATAGCGGCTCCCCCCGGCAGGAGCGCAACCGGGTACCGTCAGGGGGTCGTACCGCTGGTCAGCGGGGGACACAGGACCACAAACCGCCGGACAGCAGGAGCATGAGCATGGCAGCGAACCCGTCGTTCGACATCGTGAGCAAGGTCGAGCGCCAGGAGGTCGACAACGCCCTCCGCCAGGTGGAGAAGGAGCTCGCGACGCGGTTCGACTTCCGGGGCACCGGCGCCGAGATCTCCTGGTCCGGCGAGGAGGCGATCAGCCTCCAGGCGGAGACCGAGGAGCGGGTACGGGCCGCGCTGGAGGTCTTCAAGGAGAAACTGGTCAAGCGGAACATCTCGCTGAAGTCGCTGGACGCCGGCGACCCACGCTCGTCGGGCAAGACCTTCAAGATCGACTGTAGGGTCATCCAGGGCATCGACTCGGACAAGGCCAAGGCGATCAGCAAGAAGATCCGCGACGAGGGCCCGAAGGGCGTCCAGGCGCAGATCCAGGGCGACCAGCTCCGCGTCACCGGCAAGAAGAAGGATGACCTCCAGGCCGTCATCGCGCTGCTCAAGGGCGAGGACTTCGGCGTCGCCCTCCAGTTCACGAACTACCGGTAAGCCTCAGCCGCCCTGGCTGATCATCAGGTCGTCGACCTGCTGCAGCCTGGCAGACGTCGTTGCCGTCGGTCGTCGTTCGGTATTTCCGTCTGATGGCCGGCGGCCCGGCGACGGCCTGGACCTCTGCGGTCGGGCTCCGTGGTGCTCGCCCGGTGCCCGCCGGTCGTCGAAGGAGGCTGTCAGACTGGCCGCCGATTCGACCGGGCCGATGTGGAGTGGTCGATCCATGGGGAGTGTGCTGTCGTTCCGGGTGACCCCGGAGGAGCCGGGCCGGGCGCCCCGGAGTGGGCCGCGGAGCACGTGGTCGACGACGAGGATCGGCCGGTTTGCTGCCTCGACAAGCCTGGGCCGGCCTCCAGTTCCTGCTGGACGGGGCAGAGGTGGGGGTCAACCTCTACGCGTCGGGCGGCGCCGCGATCCGGGACTTCACCTTCTGACGCCGCCACCCACCACCGCCGGAACCGGCCCCGCCATGCTCACAGGCTGCCCTCGGCAGAGGTCGCCGTGGTGGACCGGCGCGGGCGGGCCAGGGTGAGGACGACGGCGAGGGAGGCGATCGTCGCACCGGTGATCACCACGGCCATCGGGACGGCGCTGCCCTCCCCGCCCAGCCCGACCAGCGGCGCCGCTGCCGCCCCCACCACCGACTGGATGGCGCCCAGCAGGGCGGCGGCGGTGCCGGCGTGGGCGGCGTGCCGGTCCAGGGCGAGCGCGGTGCCGTTCGGCGTCACCATGCCGAGCGATCCGACGAAGACGAACAGGGCCACCGCCACCAGCGGCAGGGCGTCGAGTAGTGCGCCCGCGAGCACCGCGGCGGCGGCCAGCACCCCCACCCCGAGCGGCCCGATCAGCAGCCTGCGGGGCTCGAAGCGGTCCAGCAGGCGGGCGTTCGCCTGGCCGACGGCGACCAGGGCGAGCGCGTTGACGCCGAAGATCAGGCTGAACGTGCCGGCCGAGACGCCGAAGACGTCCTGGAAGACGAAGGACGATCCGGAGATGTAGGCGAACAGTCCGGCGAAGGCGAGGCCCTGCGCCAACGCGTACCCCAGGAAGATCCGGTCGGTGAAGAGCGAGCGGCCGGCGGCGGCCGTGGCGGCGAGGCCGCCGGTGCTGCGCCGGGATGCGGGCAGCGTCTCCGGCAGCCGCCACGCGACGGCGGCGGCGAGCAGCGCGCCGATCACCGCGAGGGCGACGAAGACGGTACGCCAGGAGCCGAAGCGCAGCACCAGGCTGCCGAAGGCCGGCGCGGCCATCGGGGCGATGCCGAAGACCAGGGTGAGCCGGGAGAAGTACTTCGCTGCGTCCCGGCCGGCGTAGAGGTCGCGGACGACGGCGCGGGCGACTACCACACCCATGCCGCCGGCGAAGCCCTGCGCGAACCGCGCCGCGGCCAGGGCCTCGGCCGACGGCACGGCCGCGCAGAGCAGCGACAGCAGGGTGTACGCGCCGACGCCCACGAGCACCGGTCGGCGCCGGCCCCAGCGGTCGCTGAGCGGACCGGTGACGAGTTTGCCGAGCGCCATGCCGATCAGGCAGGTGGTGAGGGAGAGCTGGATCTGTGCCTGGCTGGCGGCCAGGTCGCGGGTCATCTCGGGGAACGCCGGCAGGTAGGTGTCCAGGGAGAGCGGCCCGAACGCGGTGATCGTGCCGAGCAGCACCAGCAGCACCGCGGCGGCCCGTCCCGTCGGCACGGCGACGCGCTCGTCCGGGCGTACGGGCGGCGCGGTGGCGTGCGGCATGGCGGTCCCCTCCGTGGCGGCGGCCCGCATACGATAGCTCTGCCAACAGAGTTGTTGAAGCGGGGAGAGTGTCCTGTGACGGACGAGACGGTGGACCAGCTCAGCGGAGCCCTCGGCGATCTGCACCGGGTGCTGCGCCGCGCGGCCAGCCAGCGGGCCGGCAGCGTCGCCCTGCCGGACGCGCAGGTGGAGGTGCTGCGGCTGGTGCAGCGGCAGCCGGGCGTCGGCGTCCGTGAGGCCGCGGAGCGGCTGGGCACCGCGCCCAACACGGTCAGCACGCTGGTCGGTGAGCTGACCTCCGCCGGGCTGCTGCACCGGGACCGGGACCCGGTCGACCGGCGGACCGTCCGCCTGGAACTGACCGACGCGGCGCGGGAGCGGATCGCCGCGTACGGGCGGCACCGGCGGGACCTGCTCGGCGCCGCGCTGGCGGGCCTGGACGACGCCGACCGGGAGGCGCTGCTCGCCGCCGCGCCGGCGCTGCGTCGCCTCGCCGACCGGATGACGCAGCAGCGCTGACCCCGCCGGCGGCCGGGACAGCCGGTGCCGGGACAACCGGCGGCCGGAACAGCCGGTGCCGGAAGAACCGGTGACCTGAACAGCGGCGGCCGGTGGTGCGGGTCAGGCGGGCACGAGATCCTCGGCGCGTACCGCGGTGGCCTCCGCGCGGGCGATGGGGCCGGTGGGCAGGGCCGCGATCCCGGCCCCGACGGCGACCGCCGCCCCGGCGAAGAGGAACGCCCACGGCACCCCGCCGGCGTGGTCGACGATCAGGCCGGCCACCGCGCCGCCGGCGGCGCTGGCGCCCACCGACATGGTCACCACCCAGGTGTACGCCTCGTTGAGCATGCTGGTCGGCGAGATCCGGCCGACCAGGGTGTTCTCCAGGGTGAGCGCGGGCGCGATCGTGGCGCCGCCGATCACCAGGGCGGTGCCCAGCGCCGCCGGGGTGGGCATCACCGCGAAGACGGCGAAGCTGCCGGCCACCGCGGCGAGCAGCAGCGCGAACTGCCGGGTCATGTTCCGGGCCGGCTTGCGGACACCGAACCAGAACCCGCCTACCGCGCTGCCGACGCCCCAGACTGCCAGCAGCACGCCGGCGAGGCTGTCCGGGTCGTCGGAGGTGTAGTCGGTCGCGAACGCGGGCACGGTCACGCCGGCCGCGCCGAAGGCGATGCCGAGGCTGGCCACGCAGAGCAGCAGCGCCGGGAAACCGGGGGCGCGCAGCGGCCCGAGCCCCCTGGTGTGGTGCTCGCGCGGGTGCGGCTGCCACCCCCGCATCACCCGGCCCAGCGCCACGGCGGTGGTGCCGACGAGGGTCACCACGGCCGAACCGACCAGGGCGGCCCCGGCGTCGGCGACCAGGATGAAGCCGGCGACCAGCAGCGGGCCGAGCACGAAGACGATCTCGAAGAGGGTGGTCTCGGCGGCGAGCGCGGTGTTGCGCAGCTGTCGCCGGCCCGATGCGGGCGAGGTCAGGTCGTTCCAGGCGCCCCGGATCGCGGCGGTCAGCGGCGGGTACGTCGCCCCGGCCACGCCGGAGGCCACGAAGACCAGCGCCAGGCTGCCGGCGTCGGCGCGGGCGGACCAGAGCAGGCCGATCAGGGCGAGCGGGTGGGCGACCGCCGTGCCGAGCAGCACGGGGCTGGGGCCGATCCGGTCGGCGATCCGGCCGGCCACGGGGCTGAGCGCGGCACCGGCCAGGGCGTAGATGCCCCCGGCGACGGCGGCCAGCGAGTATCGCCCGGTGACCTGCTCGACGACCAGCAGCAGCGCCAGCGGCGTCATCCCGATCCCGAGCCGCCCGATGATGCCGGTGACCAGCAGCATCGGTGCCCCGGGGATCCGCCAGACGCCCAGGTACTGGCGCAGTGCGGCCACGGTCGACCTCCAAGGGAGTGTAATGAGCGGGAACCCCTTCCGACCCTAACGCCGGCCAGCCTCGGGACGAAACGGTTAACACGCTCACACAGCGGTCCGCCCGTGCCCGGCGGGGCCGGGCACGGGCGGAGAGGTGATCAACGCCTCAGCGCTGGAACTGCACCGGGCCGCTGCTCGCGGCCATCTGCTCCAGGCGCGCGACCCGCTCCTCCATCCGCGGGTGGGTGGAGAAGAGCGCGGCCACGCCGCCGCCCCGGAACGGGTTGTCGATCATCAGGTGGGCGGTGCTGGTGAGCTGCCCCTGGGCCGGCAGCGGCCGGCGCTGGGTGCCCATGTGGATCTTCCGTAGAGCGCTGGCCAGGGCCAGCGGGTCCCGGGTCAGCCGGGCGCCGGAGGCGTCCGCCTGGAACTCCCGGCTGCGGCTGATCGCGAGCTGGATGACGGTGGCCGCGATCGGGCCCAGGACGATGGTGAGCAGCAGCACGATCGGGTTCGGGGAGTCCTCGTCGTCGCCACCGCCGAGCGGGATGAACCAGGCGATGTTCGCCAGCATGGTGATGATGCCGGCCAGACCGGCCGCCACGCTGGAGATGAGGATGTCCCGGTTGTAGACGTGCGACAGCTCGTGCCCGATCACCCCGCGCAGCTCCCGGTAGTCGAGGATCTCGGTGATCCCCTGGGTCACGCAGACGGCCGCGTGCTGCGGGTTCCGCCCGGTGGCGAACGCGTTGGGCTGGGACGTCGGGCTCACGTAGAGGCGCGGCATCGGCTGCCCGGCCTCGGTGGCCAGCTCGCGGACCATCCGGTACAGCTCGGGGAACTGTGCCTCGCTGACCGGTTGCGCCCGCATCGAGCGCAGCGCGAGCTTGTCGGAGTAGAAGTAGGTGACGCCGTTCATCAGCAGCGAGACGACGACGGCGATGACCAGTCCGCCACTGCCGCCGAACCAGTAGCCCACCGCCAGGATCAGCGAGGTGAGCAGGCCGAGCAACGCGGCGGTCTTCAGACGGTTGTGGTGCACGATCACTCCTTCGGTGCGCGGATCCACGCGGGACCCGCTGACCGTTTCAACAACCCGGTACCCGTCAACCATCCGTCTCATGGCTGTGAGTTGCCTGGGATGTCCGGAGTGCCCGCCTGCGATTACCGCCACGATCAGCGGGAATCCGGGCGCGGAGCCCGCCGCCTGGAATCCGGGCGCGGAGCCCGCCGGCTGACGGGTTCGCAGCGCGGGAGCCGCCGGCTGACTGGTTCGCTCAGCGGGCGGCGAGGTCGAGCACGAGTTGCGGAGCGAAACCGATCACCACTGCCACCACGGTTGCCACGACCAGCGCCGCGCCGACCGCCCCGGCCCGCACGGCGGCGATGGCCGGGGCACCGACCGGCGTGGCGTCCCCACCGGCGGGGGCGGTGGGCCCGGCGACCGGGGCCGTCGGAGCCACGGGCGGGGCGGCCCAGAGGGCGGCGGTGAGGCGCAGGTAGTAGGCGAGGCCGAGCACCGCGTTCACGGCCACCACCAGGGCCAGCCAGCCCGCGCCGCCGTCCAGCAGCGAACGGACCACGGTCACCTTGGCGAAGAGACCGGCCAGGCCCGGCGGCAGACCGGCGAGCCCGATCAGCGCCAGTCCCAGCGCCGCCGCCCGCCACGGGTGCCGCCGGCCCGCGCCGCGCAGGTCGTCGACGGTGCCGCCGTCTGCGCCGGCCGGGCGCAACGCCACCACGGCCGCGAAGGCCGCCAGCTCCAGCACCACGAAGAAGACGGCGTACGCGACGGCGGCCGCGTACGCGACGGTGCGGGCGTCGGCGGTGCGTCCGGCGGCCAGCGCCAACGCGCCCAGCGGGGCGAGGATGTAGCCGGCCTGGGCCACCGAGGACCAGGCGAGCAGCCGGACCGTACGCCGCTGGCGCAGCGCCACCAGGTTGCCCACGGTCATCGTCAGCACCGCGAGCAGGGCGAGCACCGGCCCCGTCACGTCGGCCGGCAGCGCGTGCTGCACGACGGCCAGCAGGGCGACCACGCCGCCCAGCTTGGAGGCGGTGGAGAGGTATGCCGCCACCGGCAGCGGCGCGCCGTCGTAGGTGGCCGGCGCCCACGCGTGGAAGGGCACCGCCGCCACCTTGAACGCCAGCCCCAGCACGACCAGCGCCACGGCGGCGGTGGTCAACGGCAGGTCGAGCAGGTCCGGCCGGTCGGTCAGGATCGCGCCGAGCCGGCCCAGGTGCAGCCCGCCCGTGGCCGCGTAGAGCAGCGCCGCCCCCAGCAGGGTCAGCGTGGTGGCGACCACGCTGACCACGAAGAAGGTGACGGCCGCCTCGGCGCTGGCCAGGCTGCCCCGGCGCAGCCCGACGAGCACGTAGAGCGGCAGGGTGAGCGTCTCCAGCGCCACGACCAGGGTGATCAGGTCGCCGGCCGCGCCGAGCACCACGCCGCCCGTCATCGAGCAGGCGAGCAGGAAGCAGTACTCCCCCGTCGGCGACTGCCCCGCCCGCAGCAGCGGCCCCGACAGTGCGAGCACCCCGAGCGTGAGCAGGGCGACGACCGCCGCCACCAGGGCGGCCCGGCCGCCGAAGACGTACGAGCAGTCGGGGCCGACGCAGAACGTCCGCCGCTCGTCCCCGGCGCCGACCAGGGCCGCGCCGAGCGCCGTGGCGACCGCGCCGACGGCGGCCGTCGCCAACGTGACCCGGGAGCGGGCCACCAGCAGGTCGGCGAGCAGCACCAGCACGGCCGTCCCGGCGGCCAGGTACGCCGGGAGCAGCGCCACGTTGTCGACGCTCTGCACCACGCTCATGCCGGCACTCCGCCGCGTCGGTTCCGCCGGCCCGGCTCGCTCATCGCAGCACCTCCACCAGGGCGTCCACGGGGGCCTCGGCGACGCCGAGCACCAGGGTCGGGGCCAGACCGACCGCGAGAGCCAGCAGCACCAGCGGCGCCCACGCGGCCAGTTCCGCGCCAGCCAGGCCGGGGGTCAGCCGCCCGACCGCCGGGCTGGGCCGCCCGTGCGTCACCCGCCGCAGCAGCCGCAGGAAGTACGCCGCGGTGAGCGCCCCGCCGAGCGCGGCCAGCACGCCCAGGGTGGTCCAGAGCGCCCCACCGACCTCGACGGCGGCCACCACCGCGAACGCCTCGCCCCAGAATCCGGCGAGCCCGGGCAGGCCGAGCGAGGCGACGGCGGCGAAGCCGAGCAGCCCGGCGAGCCGGGGCGCGGTCTCCCGCAGCCCGGACAGCTCGTCGAGCGAGCCGGTGTGCGTACGGTCCTTGATCGCGCCGGCGAGGAAGAACAGCAGGCCGGTGATCACCCCGTGCGCGACGTTGCCGATCAGGGCCGCCTGGATGCCGGTGGTGGTGAGCGTGGCGACCCCGAGCAGCACGAAGCCCATGTGCCCCACGCTGGAGTACGCGATCAGCCGTTTCAGCTCGCGCTGCGCGAGGCAGACCAGCGACCCGACCAGGATCGCCGCGACCGCGAGCACGCCGAGCACCGGGGCGGCCCAGCGGGCGCCCTCCGGCGCCACTCCGACCGCGATCCGGATCAGCCCGTACGTGCCCATCTTGAGCAGCACCCCGGCGAGGACGACGCTGCCGACGGTGGGCGCCTGGGTGTGCGCGTCGGGCAGCCAGGAGTGCAGCGGCCAGAGCGGGCTCTTCACCGCGAACGCCAGCGCGAGCAGGGTGAACGCGGCGAGCTGGGTGCCCCGGGACAGCCCGGCTCCGCCGGTGAGCGCCACGATGTCGGCGGTGCCCGCGGCGGCCACCACCGTGTAGACGCCGACCAGCAGCAGCACCGAGCCGAACAGCGTGTAGAGGGCGAACTTCGCCGCCGCCCGTCGCCGGTCCGCGCCGCCCCAGCCGGCGATGATCGCGTACATCGGCAGGAGGACGACCTCGAAGAACACGAAGAACAGCACGAGGTCGAGGGCGAGGAAGGTGCCGAGGATGCCGACCTCGACGACCAGCAGCAGCGCCACCAGCGCCCGCCCGCTGCCGCCCTCGGGCACCCGCCACAGGGTGTAGGCGCAGCAGAGCAGGGTGAGCAGGGCCGTCAGCACGACCAGCGGCCAGGAGATGCCGTCCACCCCGAGGTGGAAGCGCAGGTCCAGACCGGGCACCCAGGGCAGGTCGAGCCGGTGCCACGGGCGCACGGCGGGCACGCCGGCCGCGTAGGTGGTCCAACCGCGCTCACCGAGGAAGAGCAGCGCGGCGGCCACCAGGGTCAGCGCGGCGACGGCCGTGCCGAGCGCCCGGGCCCCCCGCTCCCGAGGGGTCGCGGCCACCGCGAGCGCGCCCAGCGCCGGCAGCGCCAGCACCGCGACCAGCAGGAACTCCCCGAACCTCATGCGGCCACTCCGATCAGGGCGGCGGCCAGCCCGATCAGCAGCGCGCCGGCGAGCACCCCGGCTGCCGCGCGCGGCAGCGCGGCCCGGTGCAGGGCCGCCAGCCCGCCGCCGAGGCCGAGCGCGGCCCGGCCGCTGCCCTCGACCGCGCCGTCCACCACCACCTCGTCCGCCGTACGCGTCGCCCGGGCCAACGCCGTCGTCGGGCGTACGACCAGGGCACGCTGAACGTCGTCGAGCCGGAACGCGGCGGCGAACACCGGCCGGAGCGGACCCAGCGCGGCCGCCGGGTCGGCGGCCGGGTCCCGCCGCCAGCGGAGCCAGGCCAGCCCCGCCCCGACGGCCAGCAGCGCCAGCGGCAGCAGCAGTTCCGGGCCGACGTGGATCAGGGCGTGCTCCCCGGCCGGCGCGCCGGCGGTGGGCGTGAGCAGCAGCCGGCGGGCGAAGGCCCAGTCGAAGCCGGCGAGGCCGAGCAGGGCGGCCGGCACGGCGAGCAGCAGCACCGGCCAGCGCATCACGGCGGGCGGGTCGTGCGGGTGGGCCAGCGGGATCCGCGTCTCGCCGAAGAAGGTGCGCAGCAGCAGGCGGGTGGCGTACCAGGCGGTGACGGCGACGCCGACCAGCCCGGCGAGCCAGACCAGCCAGCCCACCCAGGACGGGGCCGGGCCGGCGCCGTGCAGGGCGGCGTCCCCGGCGGCGGCGAGCACGCCGTCCTTGCTCCAGAAGCCGGACAGTGGGGGCAGCCCGGCCAGGGCGCCCAGGCCGACCACCGTGCACCAGAAGGTGACCGGCATGGCGCGGCGCAGCCCACCCATCCGGGACATCAGCGTGGTGCCCACCGCGTGGATCACCGCGCCGGCGGCGAGGAAGAGCAGCGCCTTGAACGCGGCGTGGGTGAGCAGGTGGAACAGCGCGGCGGGAGCCGAGCCGACCGCGAGCGCGCCGGTCATGTAGCCGATCTGGGAGACCGTCGACCAGGCCAGCACCCGCTTGAGGTCGTCCTGGGCGGTGGCGGCGAAGGCGCCGAGCAGCAGGGTGACCGAGGCCATGACCCCCAGCACGGCCAGCGCGACCGGGGTGGCCTCGAACAGCGGGTAGAGGCGGGTCACCGCGTACACGCCGGCGGCGACCATCGTGGCGGCGTGGATCAGCGCCGAGATCGGCGTCGGGCCGGCCATCGCGTCCGGCAGCCAGGTGTGCAGCGGGAACTGGGCGCTCTTGCCGGCCACCCCGGCGAGCAGCAGCAGGCAGGCGGCGGTCAGCGTGCCGGTGCCGTGGTCGTGCGCGAGCACGTCGGCGATCCGGAAGCTGCCGGCCGAGACGCCCAGCAGCGCGATGCCGAGCAGGAAGCCGACGTCGCCGACGCGGGTCACCAGGAACGCCTTCATCGCGGCGGCCGGCGCCTCGGGGAGCCGGCGGTCGTGGGCGATGAGCAGGTAGGAGCAGATGCCCATCACCTCCCAGCCGACCAGCAGCAGGATCAGGTCGCCGGCGACCACCACCAGCAGCATGGCGGCGGTGAAGAGGCTGATCTGCGCCGCGTACGGCGGGTAGCGGTGGTCGGCGTCGACGTCGTCGTGCGGGCCCCGGCGCAGGTAGCCGATCGAGTAGACCTGCACGGCCAGGGCCACCGCGGCGACCGCGACGGCCACCAGCGCGGCGGCCGAGTCGAGCCGGACCCCGAGGGTCACGGTCAGCCCGCCCAGGTCGACCCAGGTGGTGGACGCCTCGGCCGGCCGGTCGAGGGCGACCAGCAGGGCGACGGCGAGCGCCAGCGCGCCGGCCGCCCCGGCCACGCCGAGCGCGATCGCCACCCGGCGGGCCCGGTCCCCGCCCGTCCCGGCGCCGCGCGGCGAGGGCGGCAGCAGCAGGCCGAGCAGGCCCGCGACCAGCGGTACGGCCGGCAGCAACGCGCCGAGCGTCGTGGTCGTGCTCACCGCTCCCCCTCCGGACGGCCGGACCCGGGCCGGGCGCCGGTCCCGGCGGCGGACCCGGGCCGGGCGTCGGTCCCGGCGCCGGACCCGGGCCGGGCGTCGGTCCCGGCGGCGACCCCGGCCACGGCCGGCCCGGCCGGACGTGCGGTCGGCGGGCGCTCGGTCAGCGGGACCTCGTCGACGGCGACGCTGGCCCGCAGCCGGTAGAGCTGGAGCACGATCGCCAGGCCGACCCCGATCTCGGCGGCGGCCAGCACGATCACGAAGAGCGCGAAGACCTGCCCGCCGTGCGGCAACTGCGCCCGCACGGTGGTGTCGGCGGTGACCAGGATCAGGTTGACCGCGTTGAGCATCAGCTCGACGGCCATCAGCACCAGCACCGCGTTGCGCCGGCGCAGCACGCCGTAGACGCCGAGGCCGAACAGCAGCGCGGCGGTGACGTACGGGATGACCGGCCTCACCGCGACCGCCCGCCATCGCCGCCCGGACCGCTCCCGGTGGTCGCCGTCCCCGGCCGCCCGCCGGACCGGTCGGTGCCCGGTCGGCCGATGTCGGGGCGGGAGAGCACGATCGCGCCGACCAGGGCGGCCAGCAGCAGCACCGAGAGCACCTCGAACGGGAGCACCCAGCTCCGGAAGATCTGGTCGCCCAGGCGTTCCGCGGTGCCCGCGTCGGGCAGGTCCACGGCCGTCCAGCGGTAGGCGTCGACCAGCAGGGCCGCCAGGCCCAACCCGGTGCCACCGCCGATCAGCGCCGCGGGCCAGCCGGGCCGGTCCAGGTCGTCGGAGGCGCCGATCGGGGCGCGGGTGAGCATCACCGCGAACAGCAGGAGCACCACCACCGCGCCGACGTAGATGAGCACCTGCACCCAGGCCACCAGCTCGGCGGTGAGCACCAGGTACATCCCGGCCAGCGCGCCGAGGCAGACCACGAGGTAGAGGCCGGCCCGCACCAGGTGCCGGGTAGCCACCACCAGCACCCCCGAACCGACCGCCACCGCGCCGAGGGCGAGCAGCAGCACGTCCGCACCGGTCATGCGCCGGCCTCGGGCTCGGGGCGTACGGGCGGGGCGGCGGGACGGGCGGCGGGGGCCGCCGGGACCGCGGCCTTACGCGCGGCGGTGGTCTCCTCCTTGGCCGGCTCGCCGTTCGGGTCGTGCGCGGGCGGCGGCGGCACGGTGCCCATCCACTGCCCCAGGTGGTCCTTGTCGTGCAGCAGGTCCTTGATGTCGTACTCGGCGTACTCGAACTCGGGCGACCAGTAGAGCGCGTCGAAGGGGCAGACCTCCACGCAGATGCCGCAGTACATGCAGAGCGAGAAGTCGATGTCGAACCGGTCGAGCACGTTGCGCTGGCGGGGGCGGGCGGCGCCGGGCACCGCCACCTCCTCCTTGTGCGAGTCGATGTAGATGCACCAGTCCGGGCACTCCCGCGCGCAGAGCATGCAGACCGTGCAGTTCTCCTCCAGCAGCGCGATCACCCCGCGCGAGCGGGGCGGCAGCTCGGGGGCGACGTCCGGGTACTGCTGGGTGGTCGAGCGGCGGGTCATCGTCTTCAGCGTGACCGCGAGCCCCTTGACCAGGCCCGCGCCCGGCAGGCCACGATCTGGGCCGGCGCCGCCCGGCTCGCTGCGCTCGCTGCGGTCGGTCATGCCGACCATCCTGCCCTGTGGCCCCGGCGCGCGCGACCACCACCCGGGGTTGACCGGCGTACCGTGAGCGTGGGGAGAACGACGCACCGGAAAGGGCTCGCCATGACCGCCGCGCTGCACGACGACTTTCCGCCGCCGGGCGAGTGGACGGCCGACGATCTCGACCGCCTGCCCGACGACGGCCGCCGCCACGAACTCCTGGACGGAAACCTCATCATGTCGCCCTCCCCCACGCGACTCCACCAGTCGATCGCCCTGATGCTCGGTGCTGCTCTCCAGGAGAGCTGCCCCGCCGACCTCGACGTCACCCAGGCCGTCGAGGTGCGACTGTCCCGGACCCGCGCGTTCATCCCCGACGTGCTGGTCACCGAGCTGGACGCGGCCTCGCGCAACCCCTCGCACTACCGGCCCCACGAGGTGATGCTGGTGGTCGAGATCGTCTCGGAGGGATCGCGGAGCATCGACCGGGTGCTCAAGCCCGCGCTCTACGCCGAGGCGGACATCCCCTACTTCTGGCGCATCGAGACCGAGTCAGGGATCGTCGTGCATGCCCACAAGCTCGACCCGGCGAAGCGCGTCTACGTCGAGCAGGCCCGGATGACCGACGGCATCCTGGTTCCGGAGCCTTGGGAGATCGACATCCCGCTCAGCAGGATCATGCCGAGGTCCCGCTGATCCCACCCGCGGCGGGCGGGAGCATCTCGACGCCGAGCTGCTGGAGGAGTTGGAACAGCTCGTTGCAGCTCCACACGTCGACGATCCGGCCGGCGTCGTCGAAGCGCAGGAAACTCGCCCCCGAGTAGCTGACGACCTGTCCGGTCGGCGGCACCGGCCCGAACCGGCCGACCTGGGTGCCGGCCGCCCGCCAGTGCACCGCCACCCGGTCCCCGGCGGCCACCACGTCCACGATCTTGTAGCGCAGGTCGGGGAAGGCGGCGCGGCGTTCCCGGTGCCACGCGAGCGTCGCCTCCGGGCCGGCGCCGCCCAGCCCCGGGCACTCCGGCGCGACCAGCTCGTACGCCGACTCCTCCCGCGCGGCGTTCCACACGTCGGCGATGAAGCGCCGGGCCGTCGCCTCCACATCGGTCACCGCGGCAGCGTAACCGCCGGCCGCGCCGCCCGACCCGGACGCCGGCCGCACCGGGGAGGAGCCCGCGGGCGCAGTGGGCTGGCGCTCGGTACACCGGCGGGCGGCGGAACCCGCCATGATGGGACGAGCGACAGGCGACGGCGGAGGGAGCGGGCGTGGGCGACACCACCGAGGACCGCGGCGGCGGCACGGCCAGCGGCGACGAGGTGCTGATGCGGACCGGCGGCAGGTACGTCGAGCCGGGCGGCGAGTTCACCCGGGACCAGCGTTACATCGCCACCCGGATCACCGCCGACGGCCGGGACGGCTGGCCGGTGCAGCCCGGCCGGTACCGGCTCGCCGTCAGCCGCGCCTGCCCGTGGGCGAACCGGCTGATCATCGTCCGGCGGCTGCTCGGCCTGGAGGACGCGATCTCGATGGCGGTGGCCGGCCCGACCCACGACAAGCGGAGCTGGACGTTCGACCTGGACCCGGGCGGGCGCGACCCGGTGCTCGGCATCGAGCGGCTGGCGGAGGCGTACTTCGCGCGGTTCCCCGGCTACGAGCGCGGCATCACCGTGCCGGCGATCGTGGACGTGCCGACCGGGCAGGTGGTCACCAACGACTTCGGGCAGATGAGCCTCGACCTGTCCACCGAGTGGACGGCGTACCACCGGGCGGGCGCGCCCGAGCTCTACCCGGAGCGGCTGCGCGACGAGATCGACGAGCTGAGCGCGATCCTGTTCCGGGACGTCAACAACGGCGTCTACCGGTGCGGCTTCGCCGGCGACCAGGGGGCGTACGAGAAGGCGTACCACCGGCTCTTCGACCGGCTGGACTGGCTGAGCGACCGGCTGGCCGGGCAGCGCTACCTGGTCGGCGACACCATCACCGAGGCCGACGTGCGGCTGTTCACCACGCTGGTCCGCTTCGACCCGGTCTACCACGGCCACTTCAAGTGCAACCGGAGCAAGCTGACCGAGATGCCGGTGCTCTGGGCGTACGCCCGGGACCTGTTCCAGACCCCCGGCTTCGGCGACACGGTCGACTTCGACCACATCAAGCGGCACTACTACGAGGTGCACCGCGACATCAACCCGACCGGGGTGGTGCCGCTCGGCCCTGACCTGGCGAGCTGGCTCACCCCGCACGGCCGGGAGGCCCTCGGCGGTCGCCCCTTCGGCGACGGCACCCCGCCCCCGCCGCCCCCGCCCGAGGAGCGGGTCGACCCCGCCCACACCCCGCTGCGCTGAGCCGGCACCCGGCCGAGGTGTAAGGAAGGGGCCCTTCCTATACCGAATACGTTAGGAAGGTGCCCTTCCTTACAGCGCGACGCGGACGGCGGCGGTGAGGACGAGTTGGCCCAGGGAGACGGGGACCAGGACGAGCCAGCAGAGGCGCTGGAGCTGGTCCTCGCGCAGGCGGGGATAGGACACCCGGAGCCAGATGATCACGAAGGAGACGGCGAAGACCTTCAGCAGGGTCCACAGCCAGCCGAGCTGCGCGTCGGCGAACGGGCCCTGCCAGCCGCCGAGGAAGAGCACGGTGGTGAGCGCGGCGATCACGACGATGCCGACGTACTCCGCGAGCAGGAAGAAGGCGAACCGCAGGCCCGTGTACTCGGTCATGTAGCCGAAGACCAGCTCCGAGTCGGCGACCGGCATGTCGAACGGCGGGCGGCGGATCTCGGCGAGCCCGGCGAGGAAGAAGACGACCATGGCGGGGGCCTGCCAGAGCAGCCACCACGGCTGCCACGCCTCGACAATGCCGGAAAGGCTGAGCGTGCCGGCCGCCATCGCCACCGACGCGGCGGCCAGCACCAGCGGCAGTTCGTAGCCGAGCAGCTGGGCCGCCCCGCGCAGCCCGCCGAGCAGGCTGTACTTGTTGGCCGACGCCCACGCCGACATCAGCACCGCCAGCACGCCCACCCCGACGACGGCCAGCACGAAGAAGAGGCCGATGTCGAGCGGCTGCCCGACCAGGTCGTCCGGGCCGAGCGGGATCACCAGCAGGACCAGCAGGTAGGGCACGAGGGCGACCGCCGGGGCGAGCCGGAAGACCGCCCGGTCCGCCTCCCGGGGCGTGACGTCCTCCTTCTGCACGAACTTCACGCCGTCGGCGACCAACTGGGCCCAGCCGTGGAAGCCGCCCGCGTACATCGGGCCGAGCCGGCCCTGCATGTGCGCCATCACCTTGTGCTCGGCCTGGCCGACCAGCAGCGGCAGGGTCAGGAAGGCGACGAGCACACCGCCCACCCGGATCACCAGCTCCAACCACAGCGGCATCAGGGCGTACCTCCGTCGTCGGCCCGCTCGGTCGCGGCCGGGCCCTGCCGGGACGGCCGGTCGGCCGGCGGTCCGGAGCGGGCGGCCCCCTCGCCGCGACCGCCGGGCGCACCCGGCAGTGGACCGGTCGGGCCGGCTGCCCCCGGACCGTCGGCAGCGGTCTGGTCGGCCGGCGCCGGAGCCTCGGCGGTCGGGCCGGCCGGCGCGGGGCCGTCGGCGGCGCCGGCGGGCCGGGCGGTACGGGCCGGACGGGCCCCCGGGGCCGGCCGGGCGGGCCGCTCCCGGGCCGGGCGGGCCGGGACGCCGCCGCGCGGACCCTCGCCGGCGCCGCCCGCGCCGGCCGGCGTCGGCGTCGTCCCCCACTCCCCCGGCGCGGGTACGCCCGGCGGGCGGATCGGTCGGCGCCCGCCTCCGGCCTCGGACTCGCCCGGTTCCTTGGCACCCGGCCACGGCTTGGCCACCCGCGAGGCGAGGACGAACTCCTTGCGCAGCGGGTGCCCCTCGAACTCGGGCGGCAGCAGCAGCGGCGCCAGCCCGGCGTGGCCGGGGAAGTCGATGCCGAACATCTCGTGCGTCTCCCGCTCGTGCCAGGCGGCGCCCGGGTAGACGTCGACCACCGAGGCGACGGCCGGCGCCTCGCGGGGCACGCGGGTGCGCAGCAGGAGGCCGTGCCGGTGGGTGGTGGACCAGAGGTGCGCCACCACGTCGAAGCCGCCGGCCAGCTCGTCGACGGCGGAGAGCCAGTCGAAGAAGTCGCAGGCCAGCTCCGCGTCGTCGCGGGCCGCGCGGAGCGCGTCCGGCCAGGTCGCCGGGGGTACGTCGACGGTGGCGCGGGCGTGCGCCTGACCGCCGGAGACCGACGGGGTGGCCTCGGCGGGCGCGAGCAGCGCGACCATCCGCTGGCCGACCTCTTCCGGAGTCATGCCGCTGATCCTAGGGCCTCTCCCGTGGGGCCCGCCGGAGCGAGCCGAGGCCCCCGGACGGCGGACGGCCCCGGCCGGTCCCGCCGGTTCGCGGGCGATCTGGCCGCTTTGCCCGGCGGCTGGCCGGCCGGCGGGAGAGGATGAGGCCGTGCGTGCTGTGACTGTCGCCCCTGGTGTCGCCGACTCCCTGCGGCTGGTGGAGGACCATCCCGAGCCGTCGCCCGAGGAGGGCTCGATCCTGGTCGAGGCGCTGTCGGTCGGGATCTGCGGCACCGACCACGAGATCATCGCGGGCGAGTACGGCGAGGCTCCGCCCGGCACGGACCGGCTGGTGCTGGGGCACGAGTCGCTGGGCCGGGTGCTGGAGGACCCGACCGGCACCCTGCAACCGGGTGACCTGGTGGCCGGCATCGTCCGGCACCCCGACCCGGTGCCCTGCCCGAACTGCGCGGTCGGCGAGTGGGACATGTGCCGCAACGGGCAGTTCACCGAGCACGGCATCAAGGCGCTGCCCGGCTTCGCCCGGGACCGGTGGCGGGTGCAACCCCGGTTCGCCGTCGGCCTGGACCGGGCGCTCGCCCCGGTCGGCATGCTGCTGGAGCCGACCAGCGTGGTGGCGAAGGCGTGGGACCACATCGAGCGGATCGGCGCCCGCGCCGAGTGGCAACCGCAGACCGTGCTGGTCACGGGGGCCGGGCCGATCGGCCTGCTGGCCGCGTTGCTGGCCACGCAGCGCGGGCTCGCCGTGCACGTGCTGGACCGCAGCACCACCGGGCCGAAGCCGGAGCTGGTCCGGGCGCTCGGGGCGACCTACCACACCGGGCCGGTCAGCGAGCTGGACTTCGCACCGGACGTGGTGCTGGAGTGCACCGGGGCGCCGGTCGTCGTCCTGGACGTGATGTGCCAGGCCGGGCCGACCGGCATCGTCTGCCTGACCGGGGTGTCCAGCGGCGGGCGGACCATCGACTTCGACGCGGGGGCGCTCAACCGCGCCCTGGTGCTGGAGAACAACGTGGTGTTCGGGTCGGTGAACGCCAACCGGCGGCACTGGGACATGGCCGCGGAGGCGCTGACCCGCGCCGACCAGTCGTGGCTCAGCTCGCTGATCACCCGCCGCGTGCCGGTGGAGGTGTACGCCGAGGCGTACACCTCCGAACCGGACGACATCAAGGTGGTGCTGGAGTTCGCCTCCTGACGCCGCTCAGAGGCCGGGCAGCCGGCCGTTGCGGAACAGGTCGACGAAGAGCTGGTGGTCCTGCCGGGCCCGCACCCCGTACGCGTGGGCGAAGTCGACGAGGTGTGCGACGAAACCCGCCTCGTCGGCGTCCACCGCCGCCACGATGGCCTCCTCGGTGGAGTAGTCCACCAGGTCGTGGCTCGACTCGTCGTCGGCGACCGAGTGCATCCGGGCGACCGCCCGGCCCAGGTCGGCCAGCACCCCGGCCAGCTCCTCCGGCTCGTTCACGTCGGCCCAGTCGAGGTCGGCCGCGTACGGGGAGACCTCGGCGACGAGCTGGCCGACCCCGTCCAGCTCGGTGAAGCCCAGCCACGGGTCGGCGTGCGCCTGGAGCGCCCGCTGCGACTCGGCGGTGCGGTGCCCCTGGTGCTGGAAGTAGCCCGCGATCGACTCGTCGGCGATGTGCCGGGCGACCGCCGGCACCTGGGCCTGCTTCATGTAGATGACGACGTCGTTCTCCAGCGCCTGGGTGTGCCCCTCCAGCAGCAGGTTGTACGACGGCAGCCCGGCCGAGCCGATGCCCACCCCCTTGCGCAGCACCACGTCCTTGATGTGTGCCGCCACCGGGCGCAGCCGGGCCGAGGAGACCGGCAACGTGCCGAGGTAGTGCTCGAACGCGGCGCACACCTTCGCCCGGGTCTCACCGTCGACCTCGAAGACGCCGTCGCCGAGGGAGAACCGCCGCTCGTAGTTGTCGATGGTGGTCTGCGTGGCGAGCAGGTCGACCCGGGTGTTGAGCCGGGCCTGCTGGAGCACCCGGCGCAGCACCCCGTCGGCGTTGTCCAGGGTGATCGAGCCAATCGCGTCGTCGCCGCCGGCGGCGATGGCCCGCAGCTCCGTCAGGTACGACCCGGCGAAGCCGGCGACCAGGTCGCTGATCGCCCGGTCGGAGAGCGCCTTGGCGTAGCCGAGCAGGGCCACGCTGGCCGCCAGGCGCTTGAGGTCCCAGCTGAACGGCCCGACGTACGCCTCGTCGAAGTCGTTCACGTTGAACACGAGCTGCCCGGAGGCGTTCATGTACGTGCCGAAGTTCTCCGCGTGCAGGTCGCCGTGGATCCACACCCGGCTGGTCCGCTCGTCGAGGAACCGGTCGTCGGCGAAGTCGCCGAGCTGGTCGGCGTAGAACAGCGAGGCGCTGCCCCGGTAGAAGGCGAACGGCGACGCGGCCATCTTGCGGAACTTGCGCCGGAAGGCGGCCGGGTCGAGCGCCATCGACTCGCCGAACTCCTCGGTGAGCACGTGGACGATGTGGGCGGAACGCTGGTCCGCGGACTGGCTCATGGTGCGCAGGCTAGCCCCCGCCGACCACCCGGGGGTGTCGTCCGACCGACCGGCCTTCCCGACCCGACGGCCGGAGTCGGCGCGGGCGGGGACGCGCCTCAGCGGGTGGGCGGGCGGACCGGCGGGGCGGTCAACGACTCCGCCGAGCGCGGGACCGCGCCGGTGGACCCGGCGTCGGCGGGCGGGGCGTCGACCGGCGCGGCGAGCGCGTCCGGCCGGGGCACCCCGCCGATCCCGGACTGCTCGGCGGCGATCTTCTCCTGGAGGCGCAGGATGCCGTGCAGCAGCGCCTCTGGCCGGGGCGGGCAGCCGGGCACGTAGACGTCGACCGGGATGAGCTGGTCGACGCCCTTGGTCACCGAGTAGGAGTCCCAGTAGGGGCCGCCGCAGTTGGAGCAGGCGCCGAACGAGATCACGTACTTCGGCTCGGGCATCTGGTCGTAGAGCCGCTTGATCGCGGGGGCCATCTTGTCGGTGACCGTCCCGGAGACGACCATGAGGTCGGCCTGCCGGGGGCCGTGCGCGAACGGGATCACGCCGAGCCGCATGAAGTCGTGCCGGCCCATGCTGGTGGCGATGAACTCGATCGCGCAGCAGGCCAGGCCGAAGTTGAAGACCCAGAGCGAGTAGCGGCGGCCCCAGTTCAGCACGAACCGGATCGGCTCGCCGAGCACTCCCGGCACCTGCACGACCGCCCCCTTCCCCGAGCCCGCCACCAGTCAACCACAGCCCCGGGGCACGCCGACCGGTCGCTCGGTCCGCGCGACCTCGGCCGCCCACTGTCGGCTAGGCGACGTCGGTTCGTGTTCGTCCGGCCGCAACCGTTCCCGGGGGTGGCAGGTGTCTTGCCCGTAACACCGCCCGACGGCAAGGGCCGCGGGCGGAACCACGGGGAACTGGAGGACACGGACATGGCACGTACCATCGCCCGTCGGCTCGCCGCCGGCGTTCTGGGCGCGGGGCTCGCCCTGCTCGGCGCGGCAGCGCCCGCCGCGCAGGCCGCAGCCGTGCCCGCCGACACGTCGGTGTCGGTCGGCCAATTGGTGCTCGAACCGACCGATCGTGGGTACGCCGGCGGCCTGCCGGTGACCGTCACCTACCGGGGCGCCCAGGCGAGCTCTCTCAACCTGACCGTCACCGAACCGGTGCCGGGCGCCTTTGCCGGGCTCACCCCGGCGGAACCGTGCTTCTCCGGCAGCCCGAACCCGGTGCGCACGATCTACTGCACGGTTCCCGGCGGAGCCCTCCAGCCGGGTGAGCGCCGACGGTTCACCGTCGACTTCCGGGTGTCGACCACCCTGCGCGACCACGCCATGTCCGCCCCGGCGGGTCGGGTGACGGTGGAGACCGGGGACGCCAACCCGACCAACGACACCAGCGAGTTCAGCACGCTGTTCCGCTCCACCACCGGCTCGCTGCGCGACCCGCAGCCGTACGTCTGGGACACCCTGACGGACGCGTCGCTGGCGGTGGGGGCGGCAACCATGACCCGGCAGGAGGACGGGAGCTGGCGGGGCCGGCTGCCGGTGACCGTACGGGTCGCGGGCGACGCCGCGCACGACGCGTACTGGCTGGAGCCGACGCTGCCGGCCGGGGTCAGCCTCGCCGGCATCGAGCCGGAGGAGACCTGCGCCGGCGCCTGCACCGTGCCCGGCGGGCGGTTCGTGCCGGGTGAGGAGCGCACCGTGTCGCTGCTGCTCCGCGCGCCCGCGGAGGTCGCCCCGGGCGACCTGGGCACGGGCTCGGTACGGCTGTACGCCGTCTTCGGCTGGGACGGCGAGCGGCTCGACGTCGACCCGGCCGACAACACCGCCGCGTTCACCGTCACCGCCGTCGACTGACGACAATGACGCAGACCGATGCGCGGCCGTGGGTGACCCCACGGCCGCGCACCACCCCTCCGCCACGCGGGACGGAGCGACCGACGATCGAGGTGAGGGCCGCGGTGGTGGAGGATGCCGGTCCCGGCTTCGACGACGTCTACCGCCACCACTTCCAGCCCCTGGTGGTGCAGTTGTACGCGTTCGTCGGCGACATGGGCGAGGCCCAGGACCTGGTGCAGGAGGCGTTCAGCCGGGCGTGGCCGCGCTGGCACCGGATCGCCCGCTACGACGACCCGGTGGCCTGGGTCCGCCGGGTGGCCTGGAACGCGGGCGTCAGCCGGTGGCGCCGGCTGCGCACGGCCCGGCTGTTCCACCAGCGCCAACGGCTGGAGGTGGTGGACGGTCCGGGCCCGGACCGGGTCGCGCTCGCCACCGCACTCCGTACGCTGCCGGCCCAGCAGCGACGCGCGGTGGTGCTGTACTACCTGGCCGAACTGACTGTCGGCGAGATCGCCGAGGAATGCGCGGTGGCCCCCGGGACGGTCAAGTCCTGGCTGCACCGCGCCCGCACGACACTCGCCGCCAGCCTCTCCGACAACGGCCCGGAGCATCCGGACGGCAGCCGCCCGGCGGCACCCCCGACCCGAAGGACGGTGGACTGAGATGGACCAGCGGGACCTGGGTCCTGACCGGCTGGCGGGCGCCTTCGCCGAACTGCGCTCCGCCAGTCTGCGTCAGGTCACCGACCCTGATCCGGACGAGCCGCGCCGTCGGGCGTACCGCCGACTGCGCAACCGGACCGCCGTCCCGGCGGTGGCGACGGCGGTCGTCCTGCTGGCCGGCGCGGTGGGGCTGGCCGGGAGCGCGGTCCGTCTGCCGCCCGCGCCGGTGACGGCGACCGACCCCACCGACCTTCCCTCCGCCTGGCCCTCGACCGGATCGACCCCGCCCGACCCGTCACCGTCCAGCCCGTCCGCGGCCCCGAGCGGCACCCCCTCGGCGACGCCGAGCCGCACGGCGACGCCGGCGCCGACCACCGGCGCGCCGGCCCCGTCCGGGCCCCGCCCCGGCGGCACGCCGTCGGCGACCTCGGCCCGGTACGTCGACCTGTCGATCGACGCCCCGCGCACCCTCACCCTGCAACCGTCCGGCGGCGCCTACGCCGGCTGGCTCGACGTCACCATGGCCAACGCCGGCACCCGCGCCTACGACAGCGGGGACCTGATCGTGGTGCTGCCGGTGGAGGCGACGATCAACCTCGACGGCACCGGCGTCGGCGGCTGCTTCCACCAGGGCGGGGACGACGACACGAAGACGATGTTCTGCACCGGGGACAGCCAGATCCCGGCGGGCGGCTCCCGGTCGTACCGGTTCCGGGTGCGGGTGGACGTCGCGCCGGGCGGGCCGGCGCGCACACTCACCGGCTTCGCGCTGACCGTCCGGGCAAACGTGCGGGGCGCCTTCCCCGCCGACCGCACCCCCGCCGACAACACCGCTCCGACCGACCTCAGGCTGCCCGCCGCGTGACCGCGTCGGCCGCGTGGGTGACCGGCGGCGTTGCCGGTCACCAGGTCGGGCGTTGCAGCAGGCCGACGAACTCCACGAGCAGCCGTTCCCGCAGCGCGGGCGGCGCGGCGTTGAGCAGCGTGTTCACCACCGCCGTCCGCCCCGGCACCGGGCGCGCCGGGGCGTCCGCACCGGTCGGGGCCGGGTCGCCCAGGCCCAGCCCCGCGGCCAGTCCGGCGACCAGGTCCGGGGTGAGCGCGTCGGGGGTCAGCGTGGTGGCGAGGGCGAGCAGCTCGCCGGGGAGCGCGACCGGCCCGGCCGCCCGGGCGGCGGCCACCGCGTCGGCCAGGGCCGGGCCGAACTCGGCCACCCGGGGCGCCACCGCGGCGGTCACGGTCAGGTGCACGCTCGGCGGCAGGTCGGCGTACGCGAGCTGGGGCTGGGTGTGCCAGCCCCGGGCGGTCAGCTCGTCGACCAGCACGAAGAGGTCCAGCCCCGGGTCGGTGGCGGTGAAGCAGACGACGGTCGACTCCGGCTCGGCCATCAGCCGCAGCCCGTCGACCGCCCGGACGGCGTCGGCCAGCCCGGCCACGGCGTCCCGCGTCGCCGCCGCGAGCCGCAGGTAGCCGTCGTCGCCGAGGTGGCGCAGGGTGGCGTACGCGGCGGCGATCGGGCCGCCGGAGCGGGTCGAGGCGATGACCGGGTTGACCATCGTGTAGCCGGGCCAGTCCGCGTACGCGAAGTACTGCGGGGCGCGCAGCGCCGGGTCGCGGTGCAGCAGCACCGACACGCCCTTCGGGGCGTACGCGTACTTGTGCAGGTCGACCGAGATCGAGGTGACCCCGGGGACGGCGAAGTCGAACGGCGGCACGGACGCCCCGAGCCGGCGCAGGTACGGCAGGGTCCAGCCGCCGAAGCAGGCGTCGACGTGGCAGCGCACCCCGGCCTCGGCGGCCGCCCCGGCGATCTCGGTGACCGGGTCGACGACGCCGTGCGCGTACGAGGGGGCGGAGCAGGCCACGAGGACGGTCTCCGGGCCGATGGCGGCGGCCACGTCGGCGGCGGCGGGCCGGAGCGTGGCCGCCGACACGGGCACCGGGTCCACCGCGACCCGCAGGTAGTGCGCCGCCTTGGCGAACGCGGCGTGCGCGCTGGCCGGCACCACGATCCGGGGCGCGGTGATCGCCGGGTGGGCGTCCCGGGCGGCCTTCACGGCCAGGATCAGCGACTCCGTCCCGCCGCTGGTGACGCTGCCGACGGCGTCCGGCGCGGTGCCGCCCGGGCCGCCGCCGAGCAGCCGGGCCGCCGCGCCGACCAGCGCGTTCTCCATCGCCAACAGCGACGGGAAGGCGGTCGGGTCGAGCCCGTTGACGTGCGCGCTCCCGGCGTGCGCGGCGGCGGCCAGCTCGTCCAGCCCCGGCACCGCCGG
The DNA here is from genome assembly GCF_055586845.1 of Micromonospora sp. NPDC049139. Taxonomy (NCBI): domain Bacteria; kingdom Bacillati; phylum Actinomycetota; class Actinomycetes; order Micromonosporales; family Micromonosporaceae; genus Micromonospora; species Micromonospora sp. NPDC049139. Next base: position 666,674 of record NZ_JBVJHK010000002.1, read on the forward strand.
GTCGTAGACGTACGCGAAGAGCCGCCCCCCGTGCGTGGGCCGGTCGGCGCCCCGCAGCGCCCGCAGCTCGGCCAGCACCCGCTCGGCGGGCACCCCGCTCCCGGGCAGCGCGCTCCGGCCCGACCTCTCGTCGATCATGGAGTCGTAATGCCCTTTCCGTGGGATTCAGCGGCTTTTGTCCCCGCCCCGACCGCATCGACGGCGGGGCGACGGGCGGCCTGGGCTTGGGCCTCGGCTTCGGCGAGGCGGGCGGGGGTGAGGTCGTAGGGGCGCAGGAGGAGAACGGCCAGGGCCACCAGGAGGGCGGGCAGGACGGTGAAGCCGAGCAGGATGCCGAGGCGGGCGCCGTCGGACTGGGCGGCGGCGGTGCCGGTGTCGGCGGAGACGTAGCCGCTGAGCTGGAGCACGAGGCCGAAGATGCCCGGACCGAGGGCCAGCCCGAGGGTCTCTCCCGCCGTCCAGAGGCCGGTGAACACGCCGGCCTGCCGCCGGCCGGTGCGCGCCGTGTCGTACGCGATGCAGTCCGGGAGCATGGCGAGGGCGAAGACCTGCTGGCCCGCGTACCCGACGCCGACCAGCGCGACCAGGAGGTAGACCGCCGCCCCCGGCAGCACCGGCGCGGCGACCAGGGCCAGCGCGCCCGCCGCGAAGGTCAGCGACGCGGCGACCAGGGCGGTCGGCTTGCCGACGCGCGCGCCGACCCGGGTCCAGACCGGCATCACCAGCAGCGCCGGCCCGACGAAGCAGGCGAACAGGACGGTCGGCCCGCCCTCGGGGTCGCGCAGGATCTGGTCGGCGAAGTAGTTGACCCCGGCGAGGATCGTGGCCACCCCGGCGGACTGCACCACGAAGCAGACCAGCAACGCCCGGAACGGCCGGTTGCGCCCGGCGACGGCGAGTTGGGCGCGCAGCGTCGGCTCGCTCGCCCCCACCGTGCCCTCGGGGGCGGACCGGGTGCCGAGGAACGCGCCGAGCGCGCCGGCCACGATCAGCCCGGCGACGAAGAGCCCCATCCAGCGGTGCCCCGCGACGCCACCGCCGCCCGCGTCGCGCACCAGCGGGGCCACCGCCCCGGAGACGAGGATGGCCAGCGCCAGCACCGCGATCCGCCAGCTCATCAGCCGGGTACGTTCCGCGTGGTCGCCGGTCAGCTCGGCCGGCATCGCCACGTACGGCACCTGGAAGAAGGCGAACGCGGTGGCGGTGGCGAGGAAGGCGACGGCGACGTACGCCCCGGCGGCCGGCCCGGCCCCGAACGGCGCGGCGAAGATGGCGGCGAAGAGCACGCCGAGCGCCACCCCGGCGCCCAGCAGGTACGGCCGGCGGGCGCCCCAGCGCGACCGGGTGCGGTCGGAGACGCGGCCGGCGACCGGGTTGACCAGCACGTCCCACGCCTTCGGCAGGAGCACCAGCAGGGCGGCCGCGCCCGCCGCGACCCCGAGGGTGTCGGTCAGGTAGGGCAGCAGGAGCAGCCCGGGCACGGTGCCGAACGCGCCGGTGGCCAGCGACCCGAGCGCGTACCCCGCGTGCACCCGGCGCGGCAGCCCACCCGGCGCGGGCGGGCCGGCGGCCGGCGGCACCGGGACGGCCGGCGCGGCCACGCCCGGGGAGCCGGCTCCACCCGGCGGCGCGTCCATGGGGCCGAATGTTACTCACGTTATGGCGTTGGTCACATCCCCTCTTCCGGGGACCAGCCCGCCGCCCGCATGTCCACCCCGTCGCCGCGCAGCGGCGTGCCCTCGGCGCGCAGCCGGGCCCGCGCCTCCCGCTCGTGACCGGGCGGCAGGCGGCCGGCCGCGTTCACCACCCGGTGCCAGGGCACCCCGCCGCCGTGCCGCGCCATGATCGAGCCGACCAGCCGGGCCGACGCCCGCCCCGAGCGCTCGGCCAGCGCGTCGGCGACCGCCCCGTACGACATCACCCGGCCGGGCGGGATCCGCTCGACCAGTTCCAGCACCGCCTCGACGTACTCGTCAGGTCTCACGAGCGGCCACGATATGAGAACGCGACGGGGCGCGCCCGCACCGACCACGCAGAATAGGCGGGTGCGCGACGCAGTCACGGCGGCCCGACGGGTCGTCGTCAAGATCGGATCCTCCTCGTTGACCACCGCCGCCGGCGGGCTGGACGACGAGCGGGTCGACGCGCTCGTCGGCACCCTCGGGGCGCTCGCCGCCGACGGCCGCGAGGTCGTGCTGGTCAGTTCCGGCGCGATCGCCGCCGGCCTCGCCCCGCTCGGGCTGGCCCGGCGTCCGCGCGACCTGGCCACCCAGCAGGCCGCCGCCAGCGTCGGGCAGGGCCTGCTCATCGGCCGGTACGCGACCGCCTTCGCCCGGCACGGGCTGACCGTCGGGCAGGTGCTGCTCACCGTCGACGACGTGACCCGGCGGGCGCACTACCGCAACGCGTACCGCACCCTGCGCAAGCTGCTCGACCTGCGGGCGGTGCCGATCGTCAACGAGAACGACACGGTGGCCACCGAGGAGATCCGGTTCGGCGACAACGACCGGCTGGCCGCCCTCGTCGCCGCCCTGGTCCACGCCGACCTGCTGGTGCTCCTCTCGGACGTGGACGCCCTCTGGACCGGCGACCCCACCCGCCCGGGCTCCAGCCGGATCAGCGAGGTGCGCGACGAGCGGGACCTCAGCGGCGTCGACATCGGCGGCGCGGGGCGGGCCGGGGTGGGCACGGGCGGCATGGTGACGAAGGTGGAGGCGGCCCGGATCGCCACCGGCTTCGGCATCCCGGTGGTGCTGACGGCCGCGCCGCTGGCCGCCCCGGCGTTGGCCGGCGAGCCGGTCGGCACCCTGTTCCACCCGAGCCGCCGGCGCCCGGCGGCCCGGCTCTTCTGGCTGGCCCACGCCACCTCGCCCCGGGGGCGGCTGCACCTCGACCCGGGCGCGGTCGCCGCGGTGGTGGGCCGGCGCAAGTCGCTGTTGCCCGCCGGGATCACGGCCGTGGACGGGGCGTTCACCGCCGGCGACCCGGTCGACCTGGTGGACGTCGAGGGCGCGCCGGTCGCCCGGGGGCTGGTCAACTACGACGCGGTCGAGCTGCCCGGGCTGCTCGGCCGGTCGACCTCGGAACTCGCCGCGGCGCTCGGCCCGGCGTACGAACGGGAGGTCGTCCACCGCGACGACCTGGTACTGCTGTAAGGAAGGGCACCTTGTTATCGGATTCTGTATAGCAAGGGGCCCTTCCTAACGACTGAGGAGATGAGTGCGGCGATGAGCGTGAGCGAGCAGGCCCGGCGGGCGCGTACGGCGGCGGAGGCGCTGGCCGTCGCCACGCGTACGGCCAAGGACGCCGCGCTGGTCGCGATGGCCGACGCGCTGGTGGCGCGTACGCCGGAGATCCTGGCGGCGAACGAGGCGGACCTGGCGGCCGGGCGCGCGGCCGGGCTGAGCGCGGCCGTGCTGGACCGACTCGCCCTCGACGCGGGGCGGGTGGCGGGCATCGCCGACGCGCTGCGGCAGATGGCCGCGCTGCCGGACCCGGTCGGCGAGGTGGTCCGCGGCTCGACCCTGCCCAACGGGCTGGAGCTGCGCCAGATCCGGGTGCCGTTCGGCGTGGTGGGCATCATCTACGAGGCCCGGCCGAACGTGACCGTCGACGCCGCCGGCATCTGCCTGAAGTCCGGCAACGCGGCGCTGCTGCGCGGCTCGTCGTCGGCGGCGCACTCCAACGCCGCCCTGGTCGCGGTGCTGCGCGACGCCGTCTCCGGCGCGGGCCTGCCGGCGGACGCGGTGCAACTGCTCGACGCCAGCAGCCGCGACTCGGTCAAGGAACTGATGCGCGCCCGTGGCCTGGTTGACGTGCTGATCCCGCGCGGCGGCGCGTCCCTGATCCGCACGGTGGTGGAGGAGTCGACGGTGCCGGTCATCGAGACCGGCGTCGGCAACTGCCACGTCTACGTCGACGCCGCCGCCGACCCGGCGAAGGCGGTCGCGATCACGCTGAACGCCAAGACGCAGCGGCTGTCCACCTGCAACACGGCCGAGTCGCTGCTGGTGCACGCGGCGGTGGCCGACGCCTTCCTGCCGCCGGTGCTGGCCGCGTTCGCCGACGCGGGCGTGACCGTGCACGGCGACGACCGTGTCGCGGCCCACTCGCCGGCGGTGGTGCCGGCCACCGACGAGGACTTCGCCACCGAATACCTCTCCGCGGACATCTCGGTCGCCGTCGTCGACTCGCTCGACGCGGCGGTCACGCACATCCGGCGGTACGGCACGGGGCACACCGAGGCGATCGTCACGGACTCGGCCGCCGCCGCCCGGGAGTTCGTGGCCCGGGTGGACGCGGCGGCCGTGATGGTCAACGCCTCGACCCGGTTCACCGACGGCGGGGAGTTCGGCTTCGGCGCCGAGATCGGCATCTCCACGCAGAAGCTGCACGCCCGCGGCCCGATGGGCCTGCCCGAGCTGACCTCCACCAAGTACGTGGTCACCGGGGACGGCCACCTGCGCGGCTGACCCTCCGTAGTGGAGAGCTGTCCCGGATCGCCACGTTGGGCCCGGTTGGCACGGCCGCCACGGGGAACAAGCGGCTGACCCAGCAGCACGGCACCCCGGAGACCAACCAGTACCTGGCCAACAAGGACCTCGTCGACCGCCTCTACGGCGGCCGGGGGCCGGTCAGCGCCCGAGGCGAGGGACTCGACCCGGACCACGTCCACGAGCTGCAACTCGACAGAAAGGACGAATACGCTAACCTCAGGCCGATGGACGCCTGGACCAACCGCGAGATCGGCCGCGAGATCTCCGTGGCGTTGCGCGACGTCGACCCGGGCACGAAGGTCGTCGTGAAGGTCCTGGCGTGACCCGCCCGGACCCGACCGTCCTCGCCCGGATCGCCGAGAAGTTGGAGCTGCTCACCCGGGTGGAGGCCGAGCACGGCTTCGGCGTGCGCATCGAGGGGCCGGCTCCGTTGGAGCCGATCGCCGAGCTGCCCGGCGTCGCCGAGGTCTACAGCCTGTTCCGGCGCATCGGGGGCGACAACTTCCGGTTCCACGCGCCGAAGGAGATCCTCACCCCGCAGACGTGGGAGGAGGACGAGGTCAACCCGAACGACCCGATGGGCAGCCCGCTGATCGTCGGCTACGAGATGGACAGCGTCCCCTCCGGCCTACGCGCCGAGATCCGCGGCGGCGATCCGATCTACCTCGACCGGAAAGACCTGGACGTGTACTACATGGAGTCCACCGCCTACGTCTACCAGTACGAGCACCCCGACGAGGACGTCGAGTTCGCCGTCATCGCCCCCGATGTCGCCACGTTCTTCGACGAGCACGTGCTCGGCCCCCGTTATCCGGAGCTGGTCGCCGCCGTCTTCGGTCCCGCCGCTCCCGAGCAGCGGCTACGCAAGGGCCGGCACGCCGGCGAGTACGCCGACAACTGGCGGCGGCTGCTGATCGCCGCCGGCCTGTCCTCCTGACCCACCCGTCGACCCTGCGAAGGACCGTCATGGCTGCTGATCCCCGGTTCACCGCGCTGTGGAACGAGGACGAGCTCATCCCCTACCCGCGCGAGGCGTGGCTGGAGGGGGGTTTCACCCCCGACATGCTCCCCGAGGGCGACGAGATCCCGCTCGACGTGGCGGTGGTCTTCACCGCCTTCCTCGAAGGCGACATCGAGCTGTACGACACCATCCAGCTGACCACCGAGGACGGCTCGCTGGACGTCCGGCTGATCGTGGTCGGCGCGGTGGCCGACAACACCGACCTGCTCTACGTGCTCGACCCGCGCACCGGGGAGATCCTCCAGTGCGACCTGGAGCAGCCGGACGTGCAGCCGGTGAACGGCAACTTCCGCACCTTCCTCGAGTTCCTCTACCAGTTCGCGCTCTTCGTCGAGGCGGACGAGGGCAAGCCGGGCCGCGCCGAACGGGCGGAGCAGCTACGGATGGTGCTGGAGAGCATCGACCCGGCCGCGTTCACCCCGGACGGCTGGTGGCCGCTGGTGATCAGCCATCTGAAGTGACCGCCGGGCGGCAGGCCCGGATCGCGGTCAGGGTGGTGTGCACGTCGAACTGGTGTCCGTCGTCGCTGTCCCAGCCGCCGTCGCTGCGCTGGGTCTCGGTGAGCCGCCTGCGGGCGGACACCAGCAACCACTGCTCCTCGCCCACCTCGACCCGGCGCAGCGTGGCGGCCAGCCAGGCCACGTCGGCCGGGGACATCTTCGGCACCCGCTCGGCCAGCACCGCCTGGATACGCGCCGACTCGTCGTACATCTGCTGCCGGTGCAGCACGGCCGCGCTCAGCCAGCCGGCCGGCAGGAAGGACGGCCAGCTGCCGTCGGGGGCGAGCGCCGCGGCCAGCGCGTGCGCCGCCGCCTGCACCACCCCGGCGTACGCCCCGCCGACCCGGTGGTCCAGCGGGCCGGCGGCCCGGGCGTCGAGCCCGGCGACGGTCAGCCAGTAGCCGGCGTTGGCGGTCAGGTAGAGCCGGGCCTCCGGGTCACCGGGGCGGGCCCACTCCGGAGCCAGGCCGGCCAGCCGCGGGTCCTCCTCCCAGCCGCCGTCGGGCAGTTGCCGGGCGGCGAGCCAGTCCAGCGCGTGCCGGGCGGCGGGACGGCCGAGCGCGCCGAGGTCGTCCAGCTCGGCGAGGCGGAAGCAGGTCGCGTCGACCGAGGCGACCTCGCCGCCGAGCACTGCCGGCCAGCCACCGCCGGGCGCCTGCCCGGCCTCGGCCTCGTCGAGCAGCTCCACCGGCACCGGCGCGCCGGTGCGCAACCGGGAGAGACGGGCGCGGTCCACCGCGTCCCCGTGCGCCACGACGAAGCCGATCGCGGCGTCCATGTCGATCACGGCGGACACGCTACCTGCGAAAAGTCGGTCCCGCCTCCGGGAAACGGCTCGGCCGGGTCCACCGGGCAGCCACCGTCGACCGGCGCGACGTGCGGACCGGGTCCGGTGTGCCGGGCTGGCGGCACGGCACAGAGGCCCTCCCGCGCGGGCGGAAGGGCCTCTGGTGCGACCGGTCAGTACGCGGGCAGTGACGGGTCGATCTGCTTAATCCAGGAGAGCACGCCGCCCTGCACGTGCACCGCGTCGCGGAACCCGGCCGCCTTGAGCGCGGCGAGCGCCTCCGCGGAGCGGACCCCGGACTTGCAGTGCAGCACGACCTGCCGGTCCTGCGGCAGCTTGGCCAGCGCCTCGCCCGAGATGATCTCGCCCTTGGGGATCAGCGTCGCGCCGGGGATCCGGACGATCTCGTACTCGGCCGGCTCGCGGACGTCGACGAGGAAGATGTCCTTGCCGGCGTCCTGCCATTCCTTGAGCTCCAGCGCGGTGATGGTCGAGTCGACCACCGCCTCCTGCGCCTCCACCGACACCGCGCCGCAGAAGTCCTCGTAGTCCTCCAGCAGGTCGGTGACCGTCGGGTTCTCGCCGCAGAGCACGCAGTTCGGGTCCTTGCGGACCTTGATCTTGCGGTAGCTCATCTCCAGGGCGTCGTAGACCATCAGCCGGCCGACCAGCGGCTCCCCGATGCCGGCGAGCAGCTTGATCGCCTCGTTGACCTGGATCGAGCCGATCGACGCGCAGAGCACACCGAGCACCCCGCCCTCGGCGCAGGAGGGGACCATGCCGGGCGGCGGGGGCTCCGGGTAGAGGCAGCGGTAGCAGGGGCCGTGCTCGGCCCAGAACACCGACGCCTGGCCGTCGAAGCGGTAGATCGACCCCCAGACGTACGGCTTGCCGAGCAGCACCGCCGCGTCGTTGACCATGTAGCGGGTGGCGAAGTTGTCCGTGCCGTCGACGATCAGGTCATACCGGGAGAAGATGTCGCGGACGTTGTCCCGGTCCAGCGCGGTGTTGTGGATCTCCACGTCGACCAGCGGGTTGATCTCCCGGATCGACGCCGCGGCCGACTCGGCCTTGGAGCGGCCGATGTCGGAGACGCCGTGGATGATCTGGCGCTGGAGGTTGGACTCGTCGACGGTGTCGAAGTCGATGATGCCGAGGGTGCCGACGCCCGCGGCGGCCAGGTACATCAGGGCCGGCGAGCCGAGACCGCCGGCGCCGACGCAGAGCACCCGGGCGTTCTTCAGCCGCTTCTGCCCCTCGACCCCGACGTCCGGAATGATCAGGTGGCGCGAGTAGCGGCGGATCTCGTCAACGGTCAGCTCGGCGGCGGGCTCGACGAGCGGGGGCAACGACACGGTGGACTCCCCGGGATCGGCTGATGGCGAACCGAGCCATTGTCGCCCGTCGTGGGGCCGGTCGGCCATGAGGAGGGACACGTCGCCCGAACTGCGGGAGCGGGAATATTCAGATCCCGGGGACCAGCTTGCCTTCGTAGCGCGAGCCATCGACGTAGGGCCAGGCGTTGGCGACGCAGCCGTCCAGTCCGTACGTCTGCTGTTGCATCACCGGCGCCGGCTCGCCCGGGGCCGGGCAGGCCTGGTGTTCCTCGCCGAACTCGTGGCCCACCTCGTGGTTGACCACGTAGGCGCGGTAGATCTCCAGCGGCGCCCCGTAGTCCGGGACGGCCTCCAACCAGCGGGCGAGGTTGATGATCACCTGACCGGGGAGCCGGCAGGAGGTGTAGCCCTCGGTGCTCAGCCCGCCCTCCGCGCACATCCGCTCCGAGGTGTCCGGGGTGGCGAGGTAGACGGTGAAGTCGGCGTCGTCCGCCTCGGCCACCCGCTGCATTCGGAACTCCTCCGAGGCGGTCCAGCCGCGCGGGTCGCCCAGCACCTCGTCGACGGTGGCGGCGAAGGCGGCGACGTCCTGGCCGGTGCCCGACTCCACGGCCACCCGGTAGCGCCGGACCGGCCCGTCGGTGCCCCGCACCGGGGAGTCCCCGGTCGCGGCGACGAAGCTGCCCGTGCCCTCCCGCGGGTAGGGGGTGGGGGTGGGGCGCTGCTCGTGCTCGCCCGCCGCCGCCCCGTACGCCGCCCGGCCCGGGTCGCCCGTGGGCGGCTCGCCGGCCTGCCCGTCGGGCCGGGGGGCCAGCGTCACCACGGCGGCCGCCGCGAGCAGCAGGGCCAGACCGATCCCGAGGGCGCGCCGGTCCCGGAGCAGGGCCAGCAGGCGGCGGTCCCGGGACAGGGGTCGCGGGGTCGGCGACGGCGACGGACGGTGGGTCGGCGGACCAGGCGGGTCGCAAGGGGACGACGACGTCATGACCTGAGCGTCCCACGCCAATCCGGGCATTTCCGCGCTTTTGCCGCGATTTTGGCTACAGCCAGTCCCGGCCGTCGACGACGGCGCCGGTGGTCGCTCCTCTGCCCCGTCGGCGGCGGCTAGAGCGGCGGCCCGGCGTAACGCCGACCGTCGCGGTACGGCCAGGGATTGGCGACGCAGCCGTTGAGGAAGAGCGTCTGCTGCATCATCACCGGCGCCGGGCGGCCCCTGCCCGGGCAGCGCTCGTGCCGGTGCCCCAACTGGTGCCCGACCTCGTGGTTCACCACGTACGTCCGGTAGACCGAGAGCGGTATGCGGGCGCTCACGTAGTGCGGCACCGACAGCCGCCAACGGTCCAGGTTGATGATCACCTTGCCGGGCGCCCGGCACGACGTGTACGGCCGCCCGCCCACCCGGATGTCGACCCCGCCCGCCGCGCACATCCGGCCCGCCGTGGCGGCGGTGGCCAGGTAGACCGTGAAGTCGTGCCGGGCGTCCGCGCGTACCTGCTGCAACCGCAGCCCGCCGTCGACCCAGCTCCCCGGCCCGGTGAGCGCCTCCTCGACGGCGGCCGCGAACTCGCCCGCGTCCTCGTCGGCGCCCGACTCCACGGCGACCCGGTAGCGGTGCAGCCTGCCGGCCTCCCCCAGCACCGGGCGCACCCGGTCGTCGTAGCCGAAGCTGCCCCGGCCCGCCGACGGCACCGGCCCGGGCAGCCGCAGCACCGGCGACGGGGGCGTGGTGGCCGCGGCGGCGGGCGACGCCGGGACCGGCGAGGCGGACACCGGCGCGACCGCCGGCGCGGAGGCCAGTTCCTCGGCGGTGAGCACCTCCGCGTCGACGTCGGCACCCCGCCGGTCGGCGACCACCGCCACCGCCGCGCCGACCGCGAGGAGGAGTGCGACCAGCTCGACGAGGCGACGCCGGCGGGCCGGCCGGCGGTGCCGGGGACGGGACAGGTCGGGGCCCTGGGCGGCGGCCGGCGCCCGCCCTGTCGAGCGCCGACGCCCGCCGGCGGAGGCTGCGGCCCGCTGGCCCCGGGTCGGGGGCGGGGCGGGGCGGCGGGCGGAGGACATCCCGGTCAGCCTGCCATGTCGGACCGCTTCGCGGTGTCCCCCGTTTCGGCGAGCAGGCCCAGCACGGCACGGGCGACCAGGCGCGGCACCTCCAGTTGCGCCACGTGCCCGACGCCGTCGAGCATCAGCAGGCGGCTGTCCGGGACGACCCGCGCGGCCTGCGGCGCCACCCGGACGTCCACCAGCCGGTCGTGCCGCCCTCCGATGACCAGCGTGGGCGCCCGGACCACACCGGCCAGCCGCCACAGCGACCCCGACCCCGGCAGGTACGACCGCAGGAAACTGGAGACCAGGCCGCGGAACGTCCGGACGTACGCGGCGGCGTAGTGCTCGGCCTCGTAGCGCACCCGGATCTCCTCCAGCGCCTCCTGCCGGCGCTGCTCGCTGATCCGGCTCAGGTCGCCGATGCACGCCTCCATGACCTGCTGGGCCATCACCTCGGGGGCGAGCTTGGCCAGCTGCCGGGCGGCCAGGCGCTCGCCCCGGGGGATCGCCAGCAGCGGCAGCATCCGACCCTGCAACGAGCGCCGGAAGTCGAGGAACGGCAGAGCCGGCGAGATCAGGGTCAGGGTCCGGACCAGCTCCGGCCGCAGCCCCGCCACCTGCACCGAGATCGCCCCGCCCAACGAGTTCCCGAACAGGTGCACCGGCCCCCGGCCGGAGTGCTCGATCCAGCGGATCACCCGCTCCGTGAAGGCCGGGATGGTGTAGCGGCGCCCCGGCTCGCTGCGGCCGAACCCGGGCAGGTCGATGGCCTGCCCGTCGAGGCGGTCGGCGAGCAGGCCGGCCAGGTCGGTCCAGTTCTGCGACGAGCCGCCCAGGCCGTGCACGTAGAGCGCCGGCTCCGCGCCGGGAGCGGTGGCCGGGGTGTCCCGGACGTACGTCACGGTGCCGTCGAGGCGCACCTCGCGCCCCGGCCAGGGCGGCGGAACGGAGTGCTCGGGGAGGAGATGGTCCGGCCAGAGGGTGGCGGGCTTCATCGCTCCAGTCTGCCCGTGCCCGCGCCGCCCGGCAGCGCGTCGAACCCCGCCCGCGGCGCGCGGCAGCGTTCGGACCACGCCTGCGGCGCGCGGGCCGCGAGCTGCCCGCACCGCTCCCCCGGCGCGTCGGGACCACACCCCCGCGCTCAGGCCAGCAGCGCCTCGATCCGGCGGTTGACCGCGGACAGGGTGGCCCGGACGACCGCCTGCCGGGGATCGCCGGCGACCAGCGCGGAGCCGACGAGCTGCTCGACCCAGCCGTCGCAGACGAGCAGCACCACGACCGTGGCCACCTCGCAGTTGCCGAACGGCACCACCGCGGCGTGCTCCACGAAGCAGCGGCCCCGCTCCGGCCCGGGATCCCCGCCGCGGAGCAGCTCGTCCACCGCCGCCGCGGCGGCCACCGCGCAGAGCCGCAGCACGTACCCGTCGACCGCCGGTCCCGTCGAGTAGCCGGCGGCGCTCTCCCCGCCGGCGACGAGGCGCACCTCCACGGTGGCGTCGAGCCCGAAGGTGCTCACCTGGACGTGGTCGATCACCACCCGGGGACCGGCCGCGCCGCCGGTGTCCAACGGCCGGGACGGCGCGGACTCCGTCGTGGTCACCTGCCCGCCGGAGTACGACGTGCCGACGGTCGCCGGGCTGCCGGTGGGGGTTCCGGCCGGGGCGGCCGACACCGAGCCCGGCTCCTCCACGGTGGCCCGGCCCCGGTGCGGGGCGGCGGACTGCCGGCGCCGGCGCGGGGGCTCCGGCGCCGCCTCGGGGCGCTGCTCGGCGCGGGCCTGCGGGGCCTCGGTCGGGCTGCCGGCCGCGCGGCTGCCGGGCACCCGGGTCTCGGCGGCCGGCGGCTCGGCGCTCCGCGGCCCGGCGGAGCCGGGCGACCTGGTCTCGGCGGCGCGCGGCTCGGCCGACCGGCGGCGTACCGGCGGGGCCGGGGCGGCCGGCATGCCGGGCACGTTCCGCGGGGCGGCGGCGAGCCCCATCCGCTCCTGGAGCAGGCGGGCGACCTGCCGGCTCACCTCGGCCGGGTCGGCCCCGTCGGCCAGGTCGAGCCGCAGGCTGTGCGCGCCGGCCGGGGTGCGGCGCAGGGCCGCGTCGCGGACGCCGGCCACCCCGCGTACGGCGTCGAGGATCGCGTTGACGTCGAAGCCCTCCGGCCGCTCCCGCAGCGGTGCGGGCTCGTCGTCACGGCGCAGATGGGTGGCGATGCGGGCGAGTTCCGGGGTTTCGGCGGGTGGCTCCACGGCTGGCGGCTCCGGCACGACGGGCACGTCCGGTTCGGCGGGGACGCGCTGCGGCAACACCGCCAACGGGCGGTCCGGGAGCCGGTCGTCGCCGGCCGGCTCGGCCGTCGACGCCGGTTCGGGGGCGGATCGGCGGGCCGCGTAGGGAGGTGCGCTCGTCGGAGCGGGCGCGGACGGGGTGCGGTCACGTCGCCCGGGCCCGCTCGCGGCGGCCGCGGCGGCGGGACCGGAGGCGACCTGCGGGCCGACCGACGCCTCCGGCGGCACCGGGGGCGGCTCCTCGCTCACCGACCGGAGCCGGAACGGCCGGACCGCGGCCTCGTCCCCGGCCGGCGCAGGAGTGGTGCCCTCCGCCGTGCCGGCCAGGTCGTAGGCAGCCGGGGGCGCGCTCGCGGGCGCGCCGGACGGCCCCCCGCCCGCCCAGGCGGGTCGCTCGGCCGGGACCGGGATGGACCGGTCGGTCGCGGGCGACGCCGCCCGCCCGGCGGGATCGGCCGGCGGCTCGTACGCCGGGCGCGGCGCGGACTCGGTTCGGCCGACCTCGTAGGGGCGGCCCGGCTCGGCACGCGGCGGCTCGTAGGACCGGCCGGATGGCTCGGCGCGCGGCGGCTCGTAGGGTCGGTGCGGCTCGGCGGTCCAGCCCGACGCCCGGTCCTCCCGGGACCGGCGGCCCACGGGCTCGTCCTCCTCGCGCGCCCGGCGGCCGACCGGCTCGTCCTCCGCCCGGGACCGGCGGCCGGTGGTGGCGGGCTCGTCCCAGGCCCGGCGGCCGGCCGGCTCGCCTTCCTCACGGGACCAGGGGGGCGCCCAGCCACCGCCCCAGCTCGGCCGGTTCCAGTTCGGGCCGGACCAGTCCGGCTCGGTCGCCGGTGGCCGTTCGGCGGCGGGCGCGTGGGAGTCGCCCGGTTCCCGGCCGGCACCGGGCCCACGGTCGGCGCCCGGCGCGTGCTCCGCGGCCACCTGCCCGACGCCCGGCACCCGGTCACCGGTGGCACCCGAGGTGCCGGCCTGCCCGGCGGGGGCCGGCGCGGGGTCCTGCCCGGCGACCGGGCCACGGTCGGGGTCGGAGCCGTGCTCCTGCCGGAAGGCGCGCTCCGCGCCGAGCGCGCGGTCTACGCCGGAGAGCCGGTCGCCGGTCACCGGCCGGTCGCCCGCCGACGCCTCGGGCGCGGACGGGCGCTCGCCGGCCGGCGGGAACGGGCGGGGGGCCGGGGACGGCGGCTCCGGCGGGAACGGGTCGACCCAGCCGGGGGCACCGGCGGCCGGGGAGGGCTCCTCGGTGGCGGAACGGTCGACGGTCGGCGCGTGGAAGCCGGGCGGCACCTCGAAGCCGCTGGCCGCCGTGCCGACGGGCGGCACCTGCGTGGCCGGCGGGGCCGAGGTCGGCAGGCCGGGGTCGGCCCAGCGCGGCTGGCGGCCGGCCGACGGGTCCGCGGAGGAGTGCCGGGCGGGGCCCGACTCGGGCTCGGCGAGCCCGGGCTGCGGGACCGACGGCTGCTCGGCCGCGGGCGCCGGCCGCTGCGCGGGCACCACCAGCCGGTCGCCTCCCGGGTCGCGGCGCTGCTCGCCGAGGATGCCGGGCGGGGCGCTCACCGGGGCCTGGCGGCCGACCGGCGAGTCGTCGGCGTGGCTGACGCCGTTGACGTGGTGACCGTTGGCCCGGGCCGGCGGCTCGGCTGCGGCCGGCGGACCGGGCAGCGGCGACGGCAGGTCGCCGTGTCGGGGTGAGGAGGCGGCCCAGCCGAGACCCGGGTCGGGCGGACCCCACGCCGAGGCCTGCTCGCGGGCCCCGGAGATCTCCTCGCCCCGGGACCATCCGGCCGCCGAGGGCGCCCACCCGCTGCCGGCCCGGCCCAGGTCGTCCTGCTGACCCGTCCCGTCGCCGTGCTCTCCCGGGGTGGCGGCACCGGGTTGCCCTGTTTCACTCACCGCGCGCTCCTTGGTCGCCCCCGCTGAGGCTACCGTGTGGTGACAGTGGCGATAAGTTACAGCGGCGGGCCAATTCCGCGACGGGCCATGAGCCCAGACCGGTTCGGGTGAAATGCCGGCTCGTACGAAGAAACTCGGAGGTTCCCATGACCGCTGTGGGGAACGGTGCACAGACAGCCGGCCGGCCCACCCGCCTGCCCCGCTCGGCGCGCCGCAAGCAACTGCTCGCCGCCGCTCAGGAGGTGTTCGTCGCCCAGGGCTACCACGCGGCGGCGATGGACGACATCGCCGAACGGGCGGGAGTCTCCAAGCCCGTGCTCTACCAGCACTTCCCCGGCAAGATGGACCTCTACCTCGCGCTGCTGGACACGCACTGCGACGCGATCCTCGCGAAGGTCGACGAGGCCATGCGCGGCACCAACGACAACAAGGAGCGGGTCGGCGCGTCGGTGCGCGCGTACTTCGACTTCGTCGACCACGAGAGCGAGGCGTTCCGCCTCGTCTTCGAGTCCGACCTGCGCAACGACCCGGCGGTGCGGCAGCGCGTCGAGCGGGTCGAGCAGGGCTGCATCGCGGCCATCACCGACACCATCATCTCCGACACCGGGATCAGCCGGGCACACGCCGAGCTGCTCGCCTCGGGCCTGGTCGGCGCGGCCGAGACCGCCGCGCAGTTCTGGCTGGCCCGCGGCCGGCAGCTGCCCAAGGCCGAGGCCGAGGCTCTGGTCGCCGCGCTCTCCTGGCGGGGCATCGCCAGCTTCCCGCTGCAAGGTGAGTCAGCCTGAGCATCGGGGCGCGAGATCGGATAGCCTTCCCCTCGGCGGCTCTTTCGCCCGAACGAGGAGGCACTGTGGAGGTCAAGATCGGCGTGCAGTACGCGCCCCGCGAGCTGGTGCTGGAGAGCGCGCAGTCGCCGGCCGAGATCGAGCAGATCGTGACCGACGCCATGACCAAGGACGAGGGCACCCTCTCCCTGACCGACGAGAAGGGCCGGCGGGTGATCGTGCCGGTCAACAAGGTCGCCTACGTCGAGATCGCCGAGGCGTCGCCGCGGGCGGTCGGTTTCACCGTCCGCTGACCCGGTCGGCAGCCCGCGACGGGTGACGGCGTCGCCCGTCGCGGACCCCGCCCACCGGCCCGGCACGCCGACTCGTCCGGCACTCCGTGTGCCGGTGCGTCAGTCGTCGGGCCCGCACGTCAGTTGTTCAGCCCGGCGGCGGCCATCCGCGTGGTGTGCGCGGCGGTCAGCCGCCGGAACAATCCCTGCACGTCCACCCCGTCGCTGCCCGCGATGAGGGCGGTCAGCGTGCCCCGGTCGGCGGCGACCCGACCGGCCTGCGACAGGGCCTCCCCAACCAGCCGCCGCGCCCACATCGAGAGCCGGCCGGCCACCTTCGGGTCGGCCGCGATGGCGGCCCGGATCTCGGCGACGGCGAAGTCGGCGTACGCGGAGTCGTGCACCACGTCGAGGACGAGCCGGCGGTCCGGCTCGGCCAGGGCCGCGGCGATCTCCCGGATGAAGTCGTCGGTGATGGCGTCGCCCACGTACGCCTTGGTCACCGCCTCCGCCCAGTCCCGCGGCTCGGTCGAGTCGTGGTACGCCTGCAGCGGCGCGACGTACGGCGCCATCGCGTCGTCGGGGAGCACGCCGAGCGCGGCGAGCCGGTCGGCCAACCGACGGTAGTTGCCGATCTCGGCGGCGGCCATCTCGCTCAGGGCCGCCCGGCGGCGCAGGTCGGGGGCGAGCCGGGCGTCGACGGCCATCCGCTCGAAGGCGAGCAGTTCGCCGAACGCGACCAGGCCGAGCAGATCCGGGACGGCAGGGTCGGGCGGGTCCGGAACGGCAGGGCCGGGCAGGTCAGGGACGGCAGGGCCGGTCTGGTCGGGGTCGGGCACGAGCGCAGGCTACCGCCCGCCCGCACGCGCCGGGGGGAGTGGCGCAGGTCACACCCGGCGCCCCCGCGCCCGCCACCTGCGCCAGGAATCAGGACGACCGGCGTGCTGTTCAGGTAACATGGAGCAGTTGCCGTGGGCGCCGAGCTGGCCAGGCCGGTCCAACAGACCGGTCGGTCCGATCGAAGTCCGACTCCACGGCGCGCGTGCGGCCCGGTCCGGCCAGGCATTCTGCCGCCGACCGTGTGGCCCGCGCCACACCGATCGCGCCCTGAGGACATGACGGGGCGCACCCACGAGAGGGCACCCCCAAATCCATATGAGCGAGCTGACCCAAGAACTCATGGACGGCCAGGAGCTGGCCGCCACCGCTCCGGTGCGTCCGGAGGCACCCACCTTCGCCGAGCTGGGCGCGCGTCAGGAGACCGTCGACGCGCTGGCCGCGGCCGGCATCACCCGCGCGTTCGCCATCCAGGAGTACGCGCTCCCGATCGCGCTGCGCGGCACCGACCTGATCGGCCAGGCGCCCACCGGCACCGGCAAGACCCTCGGCTTCGGCGTACCGCTGCTGGAGCGCGTCTTCGCGCCCGAGGAGGGCGGCGACGGCGTGCCGCAGGCGCTGGTCGTCGTGCCCACCCGCGAGCTGGGCATCCAGGTCGCCAAGGACCTCGCCGCCGCGGCCCGGACGCGGGGCGTCCGGGTGCTGCCGATCTACGGCGGCGTGGCTTACGAGCCGCAGGTCGACGCGCTGCGCAAGGGTGTGGAGATCCTGGTCGGCACCCCCGGCCGCCTGCTGGACCTGGCCAAGCAGAAGCACCTGCGCCTGGACCGGGTGCACGCGCTGGTCCTCGACGAGGCCGACCGGATGCTCGACCTGGGCTTCCTCGACGACGTCGAGCGGATCCTCGCGATGCTGCCGGAGGACCGGCAGACGATGCTCTTCTCGGCGACCATGCCCGACCCGATCGTCACCCTCTCCCGGCGCTTCCTGCGCCACCCGGTGACGATCCACGCGGGCCACACCGCCGAGACGGGGCCGTCGCCGCAGACCGAGCAGCTGGCCTACCGCACCCACTCGATGAACAAGATCGAGATCGTGGCCCGCATCCTGCAGGCCGAGGGTCGCGGGCTGACCATGATCTTCACCCGCACCAAGCGGGCCGCCGACCGGGTCGCCGAGGACCTCGACTTCCGGGGCTTCGCCGTCGCCGCCGTGCACGGCGACCTCGGGCAGGGCGCGCGCGAGCGGGCACTGCGGGCGTTCCGGGCGGGCAAGATCGACACCCTGGTCGCCACCGACGTCGCCGCCCGGGGCATCGACGTCAGCGGTGTCACGCACGTGATCAACTACGACTGCCCCGAGGACCAGGACACCTACACCCACCGGATCGGTCGCACCGGCCGGGCCGGGGCGAGCGGCGTCGCGGTGACCTTCGTCGACTGGGACGACATGCCCCGCTGGCGGATCATCGACAAGACGCTGGGCCTGGAGATGCCGGAGCCGCCGGAGACGTACCACACGTCCCCGCACCTCTACACCGACCTGCACATCTCCACCGAGATCACCGGCACCCTGCCGACGGCCGAGCGCACCCGCGCCGGCCTGGCGGCCGAGGTGGAGGAAGACCTGGGCGGTGGCCGGTCCCGCCGGGGCGAGGGCCGGGGCTCCCGGCGCGGCGACGGTCGCGGTCGCGGCGAGCGCCGCCAGGGCCACGCCACCGGGGAGACCGGCGGGCCGGGCGCCGACGCGCCGGCCGAGGCCGCCGAGGAAGGCACCCGCACCCCGCGTCGCCGCCGGCGTCGCCGCGCCGGCGAGACCGTCTCGGGCGAGCCGACCGCGGTGATCACCACCGAGGCCGCCGCCGCCCCCGCCCCCGCCCCCGCCGCGGGCGAGGCCCCGAAGCCGCGCCGCCGCCGGCGCCGTCGTGGTGGCGGTGGCTCCGCCGCCGGTACGCCGGCCGAGGCGACCGCCGACTGACCCGAGCACGACACCCGACATCCCCGTACCGTTCCCCGGTGCGGGGATGTCGCCGTCGTGACCGGATGAAGGCCCGCGCGACCGGACGACCGAACGCGACCGGCCCCCACCCGCCCACCGCACCACCGCGCGTGGTCGGGGCGCACGCGGCGCGTCCGCGGGAGCGCAGCGTGCCCGAGAGGGTCGGGCCGCCCGGCGGTGCGCCGCCGACGACGAGGAAGATGGAGCAATGCCCGAACCGCTGGATGCCGCCCTGACCGAGGTTCGGGCGCTGTTGCTCGACCCCGCGCTGACGCGGGCGGTGGCCGCCGGACGCCGGCGCGGGCACCGCCCCTCGATGGTCCGCGCCGAACTGCGGCCGGTCGCGCTGAAGGCCGGTCCCCGGCTGCAGATCTCCACCTCCGACGGCTCCCGGCCGTACACCCGCAACGTCGCCCCCGGCCCGGAGGCGGACGCGGCGGTGGACGCGCTGCTGGCCGAGCCGTTCGGCAACTGGCACGTGGAGACCGCCGACGCGACGCTGCAACTGCGGGTGACCAAGTCGGGCGAGGCGCAGGTGCACCGGGCCGCCGCGGCCCGGCCGGTCGCCGAGCCGGGCGGGCACGACCGGGCGAAGGAGTACCTGCTCGACCCGGGCGACCCGATCTTCGCGGAGATCGGGGGCTCCGCGGCCAAACGCCGACAGGTCGACGCGTTCCTGCGGGCGCTGGCGGCGACCCTCCCCGACGACCTGACCGGGCCGCTACGCGTCGTCGACCTGGGGTGCGGCAACGCGTACCTGACCTTCGCCGCGTACCGGTGGCTGGCGCGGCGGGGGCTCGACGTCGAGCTGGTCGGCGTGGACGTCCGGGAGGACCAGCGCCGCCGCAACACCGAGCTGGCCGAGCGGCTCGGCTGGGCCGAGCGGGTCAGCTTCGTGGCCGGCACGATCGCCGACGCCGTCGTGGAGCCCGCCCCCGACCTGGTGCTGGCGCTGCACGCCTGCGACACCGCCACCGACGAGGCGCTGGCTCGGGCGGTGCGCTGGCGGGCCCGCTGGGTGCTCGCCGCGCCGTGCTGCCACCACGACGTCGCCGCCCAGCTGCGCGCCAGGCCGGCCCCCGCGCCGTACGACCTGCTGACCCGGCAGGGCATCCTGCGCGAGCGCTTCGCGGACGTCCTCACCGACGCGCTGCGGGCCGGGCTGCTCCGGCTGCACGGCTACCGGGCCGAGGTGGTGGAGTTCGTCGACTCCCGACACACCCCGCGCAACCTGCTCATCCGGGCCCGGCGCACCGGCACCGCCCCGACGGACGGCCAGCGGGCGGAGTACCGGGACCTGGTCGGCCAGTGGGACGTCACCCCACGGCTGGCGACGCTGCTCCCCGCAACCACCCCGGACGCCGGCGCCGCACCGCGCTAGCGCGATCGCCCGACGCCGGCCCGGCACCGCGCCGGCGCGGCCGATCGCGGCCCGGACGCCGACCGTCACCGCGCCGGCGCCGCTGTTCGCGGCCCCTCGTCGCGTGGCGTCCTCGGCCAACGCCGTCGCCCGCCGCCCCGGTCCCGCGCGGGCGCGCCGGTGCCGCGGCGCCCCAGCCGCTCACAGATTGGTTGAGAAGCGACAACCATCGCTCGGTCCCGGGTGATTCGCGTCATTGTTCCGGCGAAAAAGTCCCGCCCACGGGACGGTCTGGTCGGTCAGTCAATTGTTTCCATACCTTTTCGTACTACCCTCAGAGGCGCACCGCCGGGTGCCGGTCGGGAGGGAAGACCCGCAGGGATGGGTTCGGTAGAGGTATCGCCGCAGATGGCCTTCGCCCGCTTCGTGCGGCGCGCCATCGACGACGCCCGCGAGGAACGCGGGTGGACCGTGACGGACCTGGCGTCCCACACCGGCGTCGGTCGCTCCACCGTGTTCCGCTGGCTCGCCGGGGACTGGCAGGACTACCCCGAGCTCGCCAAGGTGCGGGGTTTCTGCGCCGCGCTGGACCTGCCGGTCGCGGCCGCGTTCCGCGCGCTCGGCCTGCCCGACGCCGGCCCGGCGCCCCGTCGACGCGTCGACGACGGCCCGGTCGAGGCGGACGTCCGGGTGATCCTGCAACGGCTGGCCGACCCGACCGTACCGGCCGAGGAGAAGCACCACATCCGCGACCTGCTGCGCTACCTGGCCCGCCGCCCGATCCGGCGCGCCGGCTGAGCCGCCACCCGCACCACCGCCACCCGCAGCGCGGGCCGAGGCACCACCCGCAGTGCCGGCGGCGATGACGACCGCGCGGCCGGCGGCCACGGTGGGGCCGGCCGCCGGAGGATCAGGGCACGGTCAGGGTGAACTCGGCGGTCCGCACCACGCCGCCGACCTGGAAGTCGAGGTAGAGCCGGTACCGGCCCGGGCCGGGCGTGGTCACCCAGAACGTCACCGCCCCGTCGACCGTCTGCGGCTCCGGGTGGACGTGCAGGTAACCCAGGTCGCCCTCGCGCAACGCGACCAGGTGGCCGTACGCGCCGAGGTAGCGCTCCAGCGTCGGGGTGCCGCCGGCGGCCGAGCCGAAGCGGAAGGTCAGCGGGACGGTCAGACCCGCCTGCGGTGTGCCCTGGTAGCCGACGGTGAACCCGTCGACCGTGGCCGAGGTGGCCGGCGCCGGCAACGGCAGCGGCTGGTAGCCGCCGGGCGCGACCAGGTCCACCCCGAGCGTCACCGCCGTCTGCCGGCCGTCGTCGGCGAGCGCGGTGAAGTCGGCGTACGCGCGCCAGACGCCCGGCTGCGGCAGGGTCAGCGGCACCGACCACGTGCCGTCGGCGGCCATGGTCGGGTGCAGGTGCTGATAGCCGGTCAGGTCGCGGCGCACCACGATCAGGTGCATCGGCTTGTCGTGCACGACGGCGAACCGCGTCACCGGGCGGCGCTGCGCGTCGCGCACCTGGAAGCGCAGCTCGCCCGGCCGGCCGGCGGTGAACGACGACGCCACGGGGGCGAGCGTGTAGCCGGCCGAGGTGACCGAGAGTCCCGCCGCCTCCGCCGCCGCGCCCTGGTCGGCGCCGTGCTCGTGCGCGCCCGTCCCGGGGGCGTGGGCGTGATCGGCCAGGGCGCTGTCCCGCCCCGCCGACCCTGCCGGGCCACCGCCGTTGAGCCGGCCGAGACCGAAGCCGAGCAGCACCGCGAGCACCAGGCCGCCGACGACCAGCGCCAGCCGGAGCGTGCTCCGGTCCGGCACGGCCGACACCTGCTCCGGCCCGACCGGGGACTGGTCCGGCCCGGCCGGGGACTGGTCCGGCCCGGCCGACACCTGGTCCGGCCCGGCCGGGGACTGGTCCGGCACCGCCGAGGTCTGCTCACGCACCGTCGATCCCTGGTCCGGCACGGCCGACGCCCGGTCAGGCACCGCCGCCGTCCCGCTCACGCCCGGGCTGCTGATCGGTCATGCCGCTCACGCTACCCTCCGTCACGGTCGCGCCGCCCCGGCGGCGACTCGGCGTGGCGGCGGTCGCAATCCCGCCCGCCCGGGAACTTCCCCGCCCGGTCTGCGACACGGACGCGCGGCTCAGCCGGCCACCGCCAGGGCAAGGGGCAGCACGTCGGGGGCGCCGGCCCGGCGCAGCTCCCGGGCGACCATCGTCATCGTCCAACCCGAGTCGACCAGGTCGTCGACGAGGAGCACCGGTCCGTCGAGGCCGGCGAGGGTGTCGGCCAGGTCCTCCGGCACGCTGAAGGCACCGTGCAGCGCGCGTACCCGCTGGGCGCTGTTGCCGCGCGGGCCCCCGCCGGCCGGGCCGGCCGCCGTCACCCGGCCGAGCATCGGCAGCCGGCCGACGGCGGCGATCCGCTCGGCGAGCGAGCCGACCAGCCGGGGCCTGCTGCGCGAGCCGACCGCGACCACGCCGACCGGGCGGCGCGGCCACGGGTCGTCCCCGTGCGCCCACGCCTTCAGCACCTCGACCACGGCGGCGGCCACGTCGTCGGGGACGGCGACGTCGGGCGCCTCCGGCGCCACCAGGTCGCGCAGCCGGCCGCCCCACCCCAGGTCGGACAGCCGCCCCACCCCGCGCCCCGGCAGCGCCTGCTCCGCCGGGGCGATCCGCCCCTTGAGCGGTACGCCCACCGCCTCCAGCCCGGTCGGCCAGAGCTTCTTCGGCGCGATCTCCACGCCGGGTCGGCCGAGGAAGGTCTGCGCGGCGGTCAGCGCGACGTCGGACACCTCGGGCGTGAACAGCGGGCCGGCGCAGCGGTCGCACCGGCCGCAGCCGGTCGCCCCGGCGTCGTCCAGGCACTCGCGCAGGTAGCGCAGCCGGCAGTCGGGCGTGGTCGCGTACTCCCGCATGGCCTGCTGCTCGGCGGTGCGCGCCTGGGCGACGCGGCGCAACCGGGCCTCGTCGTAGACCCAGGGCTCGCCGGTGGCGAGCCAGCCGCCGCGCACCCGGCGGACCGCGCCGTCGACGTCGAGCACCTTGAGCATCAGCTCCAGCCGGGCCCGGCGCAGGTCGACGATCGGTTCGAGGGCCTGCGTGGAGAGCGGGCGGTCGGTGTGCAGGGCGGCCAGGACCGCGCGGACCTGCTCCTCCGGCGGGAACGCCAGCGAGGCGAAGTAGCGCCAGATCGCGGCATCCTCGACGCCGGGCAGCAGCAGCACCTCGGCGTGCGCGACGGCGCGGCCCGCGCGGCCGACCTGCTGGTAGTACGCGATCGGCGAGGGCGGCGCGCCGAGGTGCACCACGAAGCCCAGGTCGGGCTTGTCGAAGCCCATGCCCAGGGCGCTCGTGGCGACCAGCGCCTTGATCTTGTTGTCCAACAGGTCCTGCTCGGCGGCGCGCCGGTCGGCGTCCTCGGCCTGGCCGGTGTAGGAGGCGACCGCGTAGCCCCGGGAACGGAGGAACTCGGCGGTCTCCCCCGCCGCGGCGACGGTGAGCGTGTAGACGATGCCCGACCCGGGCAGCCGGTCCAGGTGGTCGGCGAGCCAGGCCAGCCGGTGCGCCGGGGTCGGCAGGTCGAGTACGCCGAGGCGCAGCGACTCCCGGTCCAGGCTGCCGCGCAGCACGAGGGCGTCGCCCAGCTGCTCGGCGACGTCGGCGGTGACCCGGGCGTTGGCGGTGGCCGTGGTGGCGAGCACCGGGGTCCGCTCGGGCAGGTTGTTGAGGAAGGTACGCAGCCGCCGGTAGTCCGGCCGGAAGTCGTGCCCCCAGTCGGAGACGCAGTGCGCCTCGTCGACCACCAGCAGGCCGGTGGTGGCGGCCAGCTTCGGCAGCACCGTGTCCCGGAAATCCGGGTTGTTGAGCCGCTCGGGGCTGATCAGCAGCACGTCGACGGCCCCGGCGTGGATCTCGGCCGTGATCTCGTCCCACTCGTCGAGGTTGGCCGAGTTGATCGTGCGGGCCCGGATGCCGGCGCGGGCCGCCGACTCGACCTGGTTGCGCATCAGCGCCAGCAGCGGCGAGACGATCACGGTCGGGCCGGTGCCGCCCCCGTCGCCCTGTCCGGCGGCGGCATCGTGGTCGCGCCCCCGCAGCAGGGCGGTAGCCACGAAGTAGACGGCCGACTTGCCCCACCCGGTGCGCTGCACGCAGAGCACCCGGCGCCGGTCGACCACCAGCGCCTCGATCGCCCGCCACTGGTCCTCGCGGAGCCGGGCGTGCTCGCCGGCCAACCGCCGCAGCACCGCCTCGGCCCGCTCCCGTACCGCCGTCCGATCCTGGCTCATCCGGCATTTCTACCAGCGCCGGACGACCGCGCCCCGGTTCACGCGGGAGGTTCCGGTCACGATCCGGCCGGTGGCGGTCGCTCCGGCGTGGGAGCCCGTGTCGGGGGCAGGAAGAACAGCAGCTCACGGAGCCGGTCGGTGACGGTCGGCGGCAGCAGGCAACGGCCGGCGAGTTCCTCCATCGAGGCGTACGGGCCGCGCAGCCAGCGGTCCACCGCGATCTGGCGGCACTGGTCCGCGCTGAGCCCCGGCAGGCCGGCGAGCACCACCTCGGGAACGGTGTTGACGTCGACCAGGCCGCCGTCGTCGAACGTCCGGGACAGGTCGGGCCGCCCGATGCGCAACTCGTTCCGGGCGGCCGGGTAGTGGTAGAGCAGGTAACGGGCGTGCTCACGGCGGATCCGCCGCTCCTCCTCGGCGCGGGCCCTGGCACTGCCCTGGCCACCGGTGAGCGGCTGCCGAGGCGGTCGGCGAGGAGGAGGTCGCGGCCCTCGGCGACGCCGCCCGGCAAGTGCCCTTCACCGCCGTCGTCGGCGCCGACGGCAACCTCGCCTCGCTCACCCTGGACGTGCCGGCCGCCGGCAAGGCGAAGGCCTGGACGTACGTGGTGAAGTACCTCGACTACGGCGCGGCGCCGAAGCTCGCCGCGCCGAGCGGCGACGCCGCGCAGCAGGCACCGAAGTTGGCGTACGAGATGCTCAACGGCTGATCGACGGCGCAGGCGACCGGGTGTCGCGGCCGCACGGGGGGCCGCGACACCCGGTCGCTCTGTGCTCCGCTGGATATCCCGGCCCGTCGCGCAGCTGTCAGCGCCCGAGGGCGGAGCCGCCGTCGACGCCGAGTACCCGGCCGGTGACGTAGCCGGCCAGGTACCGGACGGCCTCGGCGATGTCGTCCGGTACGCCGGCCCGCCCGACCAGCGTCGCCCCACGACAGAGACCCCGTCGATCATGAGGTTATTGCCACCGTCAACGGCGTTTCGCGGCAACAACTTCATGATCAACGGGGTCTGTCGGCCCGGGCGGAGGCCGGGTGGGTGGGGGTCAGGGGGAGGGGGGTCAGGGGCGAGGGGGGCGGCGGAGCGAGTGGCGTAGGAGTGCCACGCGGGGGGCGAGGCTGGCCAGGCCGCCGGGGAAGAAGTAGACGGCCAGGATGAAGACCGTGCCGAGCACGAACAGCGGCTGCGACAGCGGGCGGCTCAGGAACCCGGGCAGCGCCTCCACCGCGTCGGAGGTGCCGAACGCGACCAGGCGGTGGTCCAGGTACATGTAGAGGATGCCGCCGATCACCGGGCCCCACCGGGTGCCCGGCCCGCCGAGCACCACCATGACCAGCAGCGCCAGGGTCCACTCGGAGGAGGTGATGTGCGGCGAGGCGCCGCCGACGATCAGGACGTAGACCACGCCGCCGGCCGCCGCCAGCCCACCCGCCAGGGTGAACGCCACCAGCTTGAACCGGTACGGGTCGAGCCCGAGCACCCCGATGCGCCGCTCGTCGTCGCGCAGGCCGGCGAGCACCCGCCCCGTCGGCGAGCCGGAGACCCGGTGCACCACGAAGACCACCACGACCAGGTACGCCAGCGCCAGCCAGTAGAGGTTGACCGTGTTGGTGACCCCGACCAGCCCCTGCGGCAGCCCGGAGACGTCCAGCGGCAGGCCCTCCTCGCCACCGGTCAGCCCGCCGAAGTCGCGGGCCACCAGGATCGCCCCGACCTGGGCGAAGGCCAGCGTCACCATAGCGAACGCGATGCCGACGGTGCGCAGCGCCACCGCGCCGAGGAGCGCGGCGAGGATCGACCCGCCGGTGATCGCCAGCAGCGCCGCCTGCCACAGCGGCAGCCCCGCCTTGGTGATCAGGATGTCCGTGCCGTAGACGCCGGCGGCGAAGTAGAGGGCGTGCCCGAAGGACAGCATCCCGGTGCGGCCGAAGAGCAGGTCGTACCCGGCGGCCAGGCCGCCGAAGACGAGGCAGACGGCGAGCAGTTGCAGGGTGCCCGGGGAGTTGAGCGCCCCCTCGAAGATGCCCGGCAGGTGCAGCGTGGAGTACGGCAGGATCAGCGCGACCACCAGCGCGACCAGTGGCAGGAACGGGCGCAGTCCGTGCCAGCGTCCCCGGCGCGGGTCCAGCTCGTCGGGCACCGCCGCGGGCGGAGCCGGGACCTCGGGGCTCTTGACCTCGGTCATGCCGTTGCCACCTTTCCGGCGATGCCCTGCGGGCGCAGCAGCAGCACCACGGCCAGCAGCGCGACCACGCAGATGTCGCCCAGCCCGGAGGTGCCGTAGTAGTTCACGAACTGTTGCGTCAGCCCGACGGCGACGGCCGCGTACGCGGAGCCGACCACCGAGCCCATCCCGCCGATGACCACCACGATGAACGCGAAGATCAGCAGCGAGCTGCCCTGGCCGGGCGAGACGGTGCCGAAGTAGACGCCACCGAGCGCGCCGGCCAGCGCCGCCGCCGCCCCGCCGATCGCGAAGACGAGGGTGAACGCCTTGCGCACGTCGATGCCGAGTGCGGTGACCATCTCCCGGTTCTCGACGCCGGCCCGGATGATCAGGCCGTAGCGGGTCCAGCGGAGGAAGGCGAGGATCGCGCCGAGCACCAGCACCGCGGCGATGATCAACAGCAGGCCGCCGTTGGGCACGTTCGCGCCGAGGATCGAGGTGACCTGCCGGGTCCACTCGGGGCGCGGGAACGGCCGGGCGTCCGCGCCCCAGGTGGCCTGGAGCAGGGCCACGCCGGCCAGCGAGAGGCCGACGGTGACCAGCACCTGCTCGATGGTGCGGGAGTAGAGCGGCCGGATCAGCACCAGCTCGACCAGCATCGCCACCAGCGTGCCGGCGGCCACCCCGAAGGCGACGGCGACCACGAAGCCGAAGCCGTCCGAGCCGGCGCCGGGCAGGTTGTGCGCCGCCCACCAGGTCCCGTACGCGCCGACGCCGAGGAAGACGCCGTGCGCGAAGTTGAGCACGTCGGCGAGGCCGAAGACCAGGGAGAGCCCGCTGGCGACCAGGAAGTAGAGCGCCGCCAGGCCGAGCCCGGTCAGCGCCAACAGGATGACGGTGTCCATCAGTGCTGGTCCTTCCTCGCGCCTGCGGGGCTCGCAAGCTCACTCCTCGCGCTCGGCGCGTGCCCCTCAGCCGAGCCCACGCCCAGCAACGACTTGGTCAGGGCGGTCTCCAGCAGCAGCTCCTGGGCGTCGCCGGTCCAGGCCACCTGCCCGGCGGCCAGCACGACCGCGTCCCGGGCGAGCCGCCGGACCACCGCCAGGTTCTGCTCGACCAGCAGCACCGGCACGGACTCGGCGACCCGTTCCAGCACCTCGGCCACCTCGGTCACCACCTTCGGCGCGAGGCCCTTGGTCGGCTCGTCGATCAGCAGCAGCCGGTTGTCGTTGAGCAGCACGCGGCCGATCGCGAGCATCTGCTGCTGCCCGCCGGAGAGCGAGCCGGCCCGTTGCCGTCCGCGCCGGTCCAGCTCCGGGAAGAGGGCGTAGACCTTGTCGTACGCCGGGGTGGTGCCCCGGCGTTCGGCGAGCCGCAGGTTTTCGGTGACGGTGAGCCCGGCGAACACGCAGCGGTCCTCCGGCACGTAGCCGAGCCCGCCGCGGATCAGCCGGTGGGTCGGCCGGGCCAGCAGGCTCTGCGCGCCCATCCGGATCGCGCCCCGGACCTCGCCGCCACGCGGCGTGAGGCCGACGATCGCGCGCAGCGTGGTCGTCTTGCCGACGCCGTTGCGCCCGAGCAGGACGGTGACGCCGGTCGGGGCGACCGTGAAGGACACCCCCTGGAGGATGTGCAGCCCGGCGATCCGGACCGACAGGTTCTCCACGCTGAGAATCGGTTCACTCACAGTGCCGTCTCCGTTCGCGACTGCGGGACTCGCAAACCCGGCTCATTCCTCGCGCTCACAGCGACTCCCCCAGGTAGGCCTCTTGCACGGTGGGGTTGGCCATCACCGTCTCCGGGGTGTCGCAGGCGAGCAGCGCGCCGTGGTGCATCACGGCGATCCGGTCGGCCAGCTCCAGGATGACGTCCATGTGGTGCTCGACCATGAGCACCGACCGGCCGCTGTCGCCGGTCAGCGAGCGGATCACCGAGACGAGTTCGGGCACGTCCTCGGCGCTGACGCCGGCCATCGGCTCGTCGAGCAGCATGACGCGGGGCTCCCCGGCGAGCAGCAGGGCGATCTCCAGCTTCCGCTTCTCGCCGTGGGCGAGGGTGCCGGCGAGGGCCTCGCCCCGGTGGGCGAGGCCGACCCGGTCGAGCGCCGCGTCGGCGGCGGCGGCGACCTCACGGTCGGCCGCCGCCCGCCGCCACAGCTTCATCGAGCCCCCGCGGTGCGCCTGCACGGCGAGCCGGACGTTCTCCCGCACGCTGAGCGAACCGAAGACCGAGGATGCCTGGAAGGTACGGCCGAGCCCGAGGCGGGCCCGCCGGTGCGGCGGGAGGGAGCCGATGTCCTCCCCGTCGAGGGTGATCCGACCTTCCGTGGCCCGGCGTACGCCGGTGATCAGGTTGAACAGTGAGGTCTTGCCGGCGCCGTTCGGCCCGATGACGCCGAGGAACTCCCCGGGCGCCAGGTCGAGGTAGACGCTGTCGACGATGGCGACCTCACCGATCCGCCAGGTCAGACCGCGGGTGGCGAGCATCTGTTGTCAGCCCTTCATCGCCACGGCCGGCGGCGCGGTCTCGTCCCCGGTCAGCGCCTTCTGGGCGGTGGCCGTGAACGTGGTGCCGCTGCCGGTCAGCTTGGCCTGGAACATCGGCTGGAGCAGCGCGTGGTCCTCGGCGCGGATGCTCATCTTGCCCTTGACCCCGTCGAAGCTCCAGCCCTCCAGGGCCTTGACCATCTTCTCGACGTCGTCGCCACCCTCCTCGACGGCGCGCACGACCATCTGCGCGGCGGCAAAGCCGTCCGGGTGGAACAGGTCGACGGTGCCGACCTTGGCCTTCAGCGCCTTGGCGGCCTCGTTGTCGGAGGCCCCGTCGAAGTAGTGCGACAGGAAGGAGATCTTGGCGCCGGCGGCGCCGAAGGTCGGCCACGAGGCGCGGATGTCCAGGCCGGTGACGACGGTGGTGGAGGAGAGCACGCCCTGCTGGTCGAGGGTCTGCCACATGGCCGGGGCGGTGGTGCCGGCCCAGGCGACGAAGAGCAGGTCCGGCTTGGCGGACTTGATCTGGCTGGCGAACGGGGTGAACTCGGTGGCGCTCGCCGGGGCCCGGACGCTGCTGACGGTCGCGCCCGCGCCGCCGATGACGGTCTTGACGGCGGCCTCGTTGGCGTCGCCGAAGGCGCCGTCCTGGGCGAAGACCACGACCTTCTTGCCGGCCGGGTCGCCGATGAACGACTTGGCGGTGACCACGTCCTGGTACGACTGCCGCCCGGAGCGGAACGTGTACTTGTTCGCGCCGGTCACCGCGTCGGTGGCGGCCGGCCCGGAGATGAAGAGGACCTTGTTCTGCGCGGCGATCGGGGCGACCTGGAGCGCCACGCCGGACGCCGTCGAGCCCGCGATGATCTTGTTGCCCTTACCGATCAGGTCCTTGGCCGCGGAGACCGCCTTCGCCGGGTCACCGGCGTCGTCGACCTCGGTGATCTCGATCGTCCGGTCGCCGACCTTGTTCGTGCCCTTGGTGGCATAGTCGAGGCCGGCCTTGAACCCCTCGATGTACTGCTTGCCGTAGCTGGCGAGGGCTCCCGACTGGGAGTACACCAGGCCAACCTTCACCGGGGCGGCGCTGTCACCGCCGCCGGAGGCGGTTTCCTGCGGGCTGCCACAGGCCGTGGCGGCGAGCGCCGCGGCCATCATGGTGGCGGCGGAGAGGAACACCCGCCGCGTCGTCCGGACCGTCATTGCGACTCCACGTGAGGACTCGGAGGTAGGGAACTACATGTGACGGCTCACGCTAGAAGTGACGTCACGCACGGGCTATGTGGCCGAAACACACAAGTAACAGGGGTGGGGTGGCCGAGAGTTACAACGGTCACGACCCGGCAGTGACGGCGCACGTCCGCGATGGGTCTCCGGGCCATCGATGGAAACGCTCCTGTGTCGCCCCGCGCCACCGACACCCACCGAATGCCGTATTCCGCCCGCCGCCCGCCGGCCGCGCCTCCCCGTCAGGCACCTGCCTCGCTGGACCGCCTGCGAGATCTTGGTACGAAGACGCCCCTGGAGGGGCCGTTTCGTACCAAGATCTTCGGCGTCCGCTGCCCCTCAGGTCACCGGTCGGGGTGGACGTCATCGGGCCGGGGGCTGCCCTATACATGGGGCAGCTCGACAGCGTCCACGCAGCCACCCGGCACACCTGAATCGTCTGCGACATCAGCTCGACAGGCACGTGACACAGGTGCGCGGGGCACGGACAGCCCGCCCGGGCACCACGGCCACCCCGGGCACCACGGGCACCACGGGCACCCCGACAACGACGCCGGCCCGGCACCCGGGGGAGGGTGACGGGCCGGCGACGGGGCGGCGGGATCGGTCAGCGTCGGGCGAGACCCTCCCGGGCGGCGACGGCGGTGTCCGGGTGGTCGCTGAAGATGCCGTCCAAGCCGAGGCCGAGGAACAGCTCGTACTCGGCCTGGATGTCGCCGCGGGCGTTCGGGTCGGTGCCGATCCGGAAGTCGGCCGGCAGGAACTGGTTCTCCGCCCGGAACGTCCAGGCGTGCACGACCAGCCGCTCCCGGTGCGCGTCCCGGACCAGGGTGGTCGGGGCGAGCAGCTTGCCGGTGGCGTCGCGCGGGACGATCAGGTTCTTCTGCGCGCCGACACCGTCGGCGTAGCCGGCGATCCACTTCAGGCCGGCCGGCTTCGCCAGGTCCTGGTAGGTGCGGGCGTCGCCGGCGACGGTGAAGTCGTACGGGCGGCCGGTGGCGTCGAGGAGCTGGGCGAGCTTGACGTCGATCATCCGGTCCAGCTTGCGCAGGTTGGCCGTCTCGAAGGACTGGATGATCACCGGCGAGTTCCGGTGGGTCAGCTTGTTGCGCCGCAGCACCTCGACCAGCGGCTCCTCCAGCGGCAGCCCGATGGACGCGAAGTAGGTGGGGTGCTTGGTCTCCGGGTAGACGCCGATCGTGCGCCCCCGCGCCCGCCCTTCGGCGCGGGCCAGGTCGATGACCTCCTGGAGGGTGGGCACGTCGAACCGCCCGTCGAACGCGGTGTTGCCGACGCGCACCTGCGGCAGCCGCTCCTTGGCCCGCAGCGTCTTCAGCTCGGCCAGGGTGAAGTCCTCGGTGAACCAGCCGGTGACCGCGACGCCGTCGATGGTCTTCGTGGCCTTGCGGGCGGCGAACTCGGGGCGGGCGGCCACGTCGGTCGTACCGCTGATCTCGTTCTCGTGCCGGGCGACCAGCGCGCCGTCGCGGGTCGCGACCAGGTCCGGCTCGATGTAGTCCGCGCCCTGCCGGATCGCCAGCCGGTAGGCCTCCAGGGTGTGCTCCGGCCGGTAGCCGCTGGCGCCGCGGTGGGCGATGACGAGGGGGCGGTCGGTCGCCCGGGCCCGCTCGGCGGCGGGCGCCGGGGCGGCCGACGCGGCCACGGTCGGCACGGCCACGGCGGCCGCGAGCAGGGCCCCGGCCACTCCGAGGGCGGAAAGGGTACGTCGCAACGCCGTCTCCTGTCGTCGAGGGATCCGCCTCAGCAGACCTGTCCGGATTGACGGCGAGTTGGTCGGCGGCTGACGGGCGGATGAACCCTGGGCATGCCGGTTTCGACACCCGGATCGCGATGGAAAAGGAAGATTGTCTGGTGCGCCGGCTTCTCCGTCACCCCGTACGGATCGTGCCGTTCGGCTTCCTGGTGGCGATCCTGCTCGGCACCGGGCTGCTGATGCTGCCCTGGGCCACCAGCGAGCACAGTTACACCCCGTTCCTGACCGCCCTGTTCACCGCGACCTCGGCGGTCTCGGTGACCGGCATGGCGGTGGTGGACACCCCGAACTACTGGAACGACTTCGGGCTCGTGATGATCACCGTGCTCACCCAGGTCGGCGGCCTCGGCATCGTCACCGGGGCGACGCTGGTGATCCTGGTGGTGGCCCGGCGGCTGGGGCTGCGCAGCCGGTTGCTGGTGCAGGCCGAGACCGCCGAGTTCGGCATCGGCGACGTACGCCGGCTGCTGCTGCGCATCGCCGGCCTCGCCCTGGCCTGCGAGTCGGTGATCACCGCGATCCTGACGGCCCGGCTGTGGATCACCTACGACTACCCGTTCACCCAGGCCCTCTGGAACGGTGTCTTCCACGCCGTCCAGGCCTTCAACAACGGCGGGTTCGCCCTCTACACCGACAACCTCATCGGCTTCTCCTCCGACGCCTGGGTCACCCTGCCGCTGGCGATCGGCACCGTCATCGGCGGGCTCGGCTTCCCGGCGCTGTTCGAGGCGACCCGGGAGTGGCGGCAGCCGCGTCGCTGGGCGGTCGCCACCAAGCTCACCATCTGGGGCAGCCTGACGCTGCTGGTGGCGGGCTTCCTGGGCCTGCTGGTCATCGAGTGGGCCAACCCGAGCACGCTGGGTCTCTACGCCTGGCCGGACAAGCTCCTCGTGGCGTTCACCCAGAACGCGTTCATCCGCACCGGCGGCTTCAACGTCGTCGACGTCGAGGCCCTGGAGGACGAGACCTATCCGCTGATCATCGCGCTGATGTTCATCGGCGGCGGCAGCGCCAGCACCGCCGGCGGGATCAAGGTGACGACCTTCTTCCTGCTCGCCTTCGTCATCTGGGCCGAGCTGCGGGGCGAGCCGGACGTGACGGTCGGGAACCGCCGGGTGGCCACCGCCAGCCAACGCCAGGCGATCACCGTCGCGCTGCTCAGCGTCGCGCTGGTGGCCGTCGGCACGGTGCTGCTGGTCTTCCTCACCGAGGGGGTCCGTTACTACCAGGCGCTGTTCGAGGTGACCTCGGCGTTCACCACCACCGGCCTCAGCGTCGGGGTCGCCTCCGCACTGCCGGAGAGCGGCCAGCTCGCCCTGATCGTCCTCATGTTCGTCGGCCGGGTCGGGCCGCTGACCCTCGGGTCGGCGATCGCCCTGAACACCCGCCGGCGGTTGTACCGCTACCCGGAGGAGCAACCCATTGTCGGATAGGAACACGAACGAAGGCGGCGTCCTGGTGATCGGGCTGGGCCGGTTCGGCTGTCACCTGGCCGGCGCGCTGACCGCGCTCGACCACGACGTGCTGGCCATCGACCGCAACCCGGACCAGGTGCAGCGGTGGTCGGCCGAGCTCGACCGCGTCGTACAGGCCGATGCCACCGAGGAGGGGGCGCTGCGCCAGCTCGGCGTGACGGAGTTCGGCCGGGCGGTGGTCGCGATCGGCGCCTCGGTGGAGGCGAGCGTGCTGAGCGTGCTGGCGCTGACGGAGCTGGGCGTGCCGCAGATCTGGGCCCGCGCGACCTCGGAGAAGCACGCGAAGATCCTCAGCTCGGTCGGCGCGCACCACGTGATCTTTCCCGAGGCGGAGACCGGCGAACGGGTGGCCCACCTGATCGTCACCAGGATGCTCGACTTCATCGAGTTCGGCGACGACTTCGCCATCGCCAAGGTGTGCGTTCCGGAGGCGATGGTCGGCCGGCCGCTGACGGACCTGATGCCCACCGAGCGCTACGGGGTGCGGGTGGTCGGCGTGAAACTGCCCGGCGAACGCTTCCGGTACGCCACCGACGCCACCGTCATCTCCGCGGGCAGCATGCTGATCATCGAGGGGAACATCGCGCAGGTGCAGAGCTTCGCGGCGCTGAGCTGACCGGCGGGCTCAGCTGACCCCGGCGGGCTCATGTAAAGGACTCCGGTGCTTGATCAGCCCGGTGGTCCTGGGGTTGCATGAGCATCCCGGCTGGTCCGGTGGGTGGCGTCGAGCACGGCTCT